>NZ_JAELTT010000343.1 GCF_016428975.1 Dyella sp. ASV21 | reverse complement strand
CCCCCCCCCCCCCCCCCCCCCCCCCCCCCCCCCCCCCCCCCCCCCCCCCCCCCCCCCCCCCCCCCCCCCCCCCCCCCCCCCCCCCCCCCCCCCCCCCCCCCCCCCCCCCCTCTTTAATGATCCGGCGCCCACCGAGATCTACACCCGAACGTTGTCGTCGGCAGCGTCAGATGTGTATAAGAGACAGCCGCGGCACTTTTTCAGGCGGCCGAATTGACACGAAATGCGCCGCCAGCGACAATTTCATTCTTTACTTCGGGCGAAACGGTCGAGAACGCGTTCACGCCAGTGGTTCGCGCGCGTCATACGCGTGT
>NZ_JAELTT010000342.1 GCF_016428975.1 Dyella sp. ASV21 | reverse complement strand
CCCCCCCCCCCCCCCCCCCCCCCCCCCCCCCCCCCCCCCCCCCCCCCCCCCCCCCCCCCCCCCCCCCCCCCCCCCCCCCCCCCCCCCCCCCCCCCCCCCCCCCCCCCCCCTTTTTAATGCTACGGCGCCCACCGAGATCTACACCCGAACGTTGTCGTCGGCAGCGTCAGATGTGTATAAGAGACAGGTGGATGCCCAGCCCTTGCTCCTGGATAAAGGCGTTGTGGCACACCGCATCCAATTGCAGGTTGGCTGCCAGCGCAATGGGGCCCAGCGGGCAATGCAGCGCCAGCGCCACGTCGTAAGCCTCCGCC
>NZ_JAELTT010000341.1 GCF_016428975.1 Dyella sp. ASV21 | reverse complement strand
ACCTTATGCTGACCGTAGCTGCCGCGATGGTGCTGCTGGGCACGCTGTTCCCGTTGATCGGCGATGCGCTCAACCTGGGCAAGATCTCGGTGGGTCCGCCGTACTTCGGTTTTCTGTTCACCCTGCTGATGCTGCCGGTGGTGCTGCTGTTGCCGTTTGGGCCGTACCTGCGCTGGGGTAAGAGCGACATGTCGCTGCTCAAGCGCGTGCTATGGCGCGCCGGTTTGGCGGCACTGGCCTGCGCCATCGTGGCGGCGCTGGTCACCAGCGGCGAAAGCAAGGCCATCGCCGGCACGGCGGCGGCCGTGTGGTGC
>NZ_JAELTT010000340.1 GCF_016428975.1 Dyella sp. ASV21 | reverse complement strand
CGCTGACGTATGGTGCGCCCCAGCATGGAGGGCAGCGTCTGGGCGGCCTCCACCAGCACGACATAGGCGGGTTGCTGGCGGCGGTAGTCGGCGAACGTGCGCAATAGCCGCGTGGCCAATTCCTCGGCTGTCTCTTATACACATCTGACGCTGCCGACGACAACGTTCGGGTGTAGATCTCGGTGGGCGCCGGATCATTAAAAGGGGGGGGGGGGGGGGGGGGGGGGGGGGGGGGGGGGGGGGGGGGGGGGGGGGGGGGGGGGGGGGGGGGGGGGGGGGGGGGGGGGGGGGGGGGGGGGGGGGGGGGGGGGGGG
>NZ_JAELTT010000339.1 GCF_016428975.1 Dyella sp. ASV21 | reverse complement strand
CCCCCCCCCCCCCCCCCCCCCCCCCCCCCCCCCCCCCCCCCCCCCCCCCCCCCCCCCCCCCCCCCCCCCCCCCCCCCCCCCCCCCCCCCCCCCCCCCCCCCCCCCCCCCCTTTTTAATGATCCGCCGACCACCGAGATCTACACCCGAACGTTGTCGTCGGCAGCGTCAGATGTGTATAAGAGACAGGCACATAGATGGCGGCGATCACGATGGACATGCCCCACTGCAGCAGCATGCCGAGCGCCGCCTCGTTCCAGCCACCGGTCAACGAGACTTTGCCGAGTACGCCACCGGCGATGTACTTGAGAATGAC
>NZ_JAELTT010000338.1 GCF_016428975.1 Dyella sp. ASV21 | reverse complement strand
CCCCCCCCCCCCCCCCCCCCCCCCCCCCCCCCCCCCCCCCCCCCCCCCCCCCCCCCCCCCCCCCCCCCCCCCCCCCCCCCCCCCCCCCCCCCCCCCCCCCCCCCCCCCCCTTTTTACTGATCCGGCGACCACCGAGATCTACACCCGAACGTTGTCGTCGGCAGCGTCAGATGTGTATAAGAGACAGGGCCCATATTGGCCACCACCGGCCATGCCTCGCGATAGTCTCCGTACACGGCGACGGCGTCGCGAATCTGATCCAAGGGCTCCAGCAGATTGCGTCCCGTCGTATCGATGGCGCTATCGATGCTGCG
>NZ_JAELTT010000046.1 GCF_016428975.1 Dyella sp. ASV21 | reverse complement strand
GGCCGCCGCCTTGTCCTCGGGGCGCGTGCCGGCCAGCGCCTGGTCGTACTGCGCCCGCGCGGCCTTTTGCTGCTCGGCGGCGCTGAGCGCCTGCGCCTGCGCTTCATCCCGGTTCTGACGCGTGACGACACCTTCCTTGTAGAGGTTGTCGAGCCGGGTAAAGGTGGCCTGGGCGAGATTATTGGCGGCTTGCGCACGCTTCCAGTTGGCTTCCAATGCGCGCACATCTTCCGAGCGCGGACCATTCTTGGCCTTCTCCGCGGTGGCTTGCGCGGCGGCCAACACGGATGCCGCCTGCTGGCGCTTGGCCGCGACCTCGGGGCTGTCCAGTTCGAACAACACCTGTCCAGGCGTTACCCGGTCACCTTCGTGTACATGCAGCGAGGCTACGCGCGCGGTGATCTTGGCGGCCACGTTGATGCTGTCGGCATCCACCATGCCCTGCACCAGGTCGGCCGGCTTGCGGAAAGCCAACCAGATGCCGACCGCCACGATGATCACCACCACGATGAGCGCAATAAGCCCCCACGGAGACTTGCGTGCGGCAGTGTGGCCCGAGCGCGGCGAAGGGTTATGAGATGTCGATTCGGACATAGTCACCAGACCTTGTCCGCACGGCGGACGTATTCGTCGTAACGCGCCGATTGCCCGCTGATTTCCAGCAACTGGGCCAACGCCACATCGTAGGTATAGGCCGCCTGCAAGCGCTCCAGCTGGGCGCCACCCAACGCCATCTGGGCGTCGATCACGTCCAGTGAGGTGGCTCGCCCTTCGCGGAAGGACAGCTGTTGCAGGCGCAGGTTTTCCTTGGCTTGCGCGATCGAGCTTTCCAGCAGCAGATACTGCTGGCGCTGGGTTTCCACCTCGTTCCAGGCACGCGTCACGCCGATCACCAATTGGTTCTCGGCCTCACGCAGGCCGGCTTCGGCTTGCTCCTGTTGATCGCGGGCGGCACTGATCTGGCGCGGTCGATCGCGGCCGGAGAGAAAGGTGTACTTGAGCCCGATGCCGAAGACCCAGTCTGGATCGAAAAGCAACGCGTCGCGCCGATGCAGGTCGTAGGAACCGAACAGGAAAATCTGCGGCTTGAGCTCGGCCTGCGCCACGCGTACGCCTTGTGCCGCCTGCTCCCCCATCGCCTTCAGGCGAGCAATCTGCGGATGATTGGCCAAGGCTGAATCCACATAGCCTTGCCGCGCATCCATGGGCGCCTGGATGACGAACAGCGGCGTGGTGGCATGGACCGGCGACTGCGAACGCAGCAACTGGGCCAGGGTGATGGTGGCGGTATCGCGGTCGTTGGAGGCCTTCTGATACTCCCGCTCGGCGCTGTCCCGCGCCACCGTGGCCTGCAGACGCTGGGCCTTGGTGGCGAAACCTTCGCGCTCCAGCTTCTCGGCGTTGGCCAAGTGTCCATTGAGGCCGTCGCGTACATCCTTGCGCACCGCCAGGGCCTGGGTCGCCAATTGCTCGCCAAAATACGCCTGCACGAGTTGCGTGCTGATCGTGTCGGCCTGCTGGTTGCGCTCGGCGCTCGCCTGTCGCGCCGCAGCGGCGGCGGCATCCTGAGCGGCAGGAATCTTGCCGCCGGTATACAGCGGCAACACGGCGGTCAGCATCGGGCGAAAACGCCAATCCCGCTCCTCAAAGCGCAGCGGGCTGGGAATGCCATAAGCCTGGGCCACCGGCGCCAGCGAGCCCAACGGCAGCTCCAGGGTCTTCTGGAATTGCAGGTAGCCGGCGTCCAACGAAATATCGGGCAGGCGCAGGTGACCGGTGGCTTCCGACAGGGTTTGCTTGCCGCGCACATTGGCGTCCGCGGCCGCCAGGGCATCGGATACACCCAGCAAACGCTGCCGGGCATCCTCCAGCGAAAGATGCAACGAAGACGACGTTTGTGCCTCTACGGAACATGCGGCAACGGCGCACGCCGCCAACACCATGAAACGCCGATTCAAATCGACCATTGCTCCCCTCTCACCCGCCATCCCGTCCGGCCTTACGGCTCTGGAACTCACCCGCCAAGGCTGCGGCAACCGATGGTCTGCGGAACGTGAAGACGGGCCAGGGTTTGCCTACATCGCCCACGCGCTGGACGACAGGCATTGGAGGCACCTGACCCGGCAAGCGCGTTTGCGAAAGGCCTCGTCGCCACCACCCCATCGTGGATCGCCCAACCGCCGTGGGAAGGCGAGAGGCGACTTGGCGCGGCCCCACTTCGCGTTCCCTTCCATAAACACGCAAAATAGCGGCTTATCGGATATTTCCCTGGCGGTCTGAGCCGCTGCCACGTGGTGACGACGCTGACTGCGCATAGCCGACGGCTGCCCACCGCACACAAGAAAAACAAGATAAATGAATGAACTAGAGACAAGCCAGCACACGCCATTGATGCGCCAGTACCTCGGCGCCAAGGCCGAGCATCCGGACGTGCTGTTGTTCTTCCGCATGGGCGACTTCTACGAGTTGTTCTACGACGACGCCCGCAAGGCCGCGAGATTGCTGGACATCACGCTGACCCAGCGCGGCCAGTCCGCCGGCCAGCCCATTCCGATGGCCGGTGTGCCGTATCACGCACTGGAGAACTACCTTGCCCGTCTGGTGCGCCTGGGCGAATCGGTGGCGATCTGCGAGCAGATCGGCGACCCGGCCACCTCCAAGGGGCCGGTGGAACGCAAGGTGGTGCGCATCGTCACGCCGGGTACCGTCACCGACGCCGCCCTGCTGGAAGAGCGCCGCGACAATCTGTTGATGGCCATCAGCGCCGGCGCGCACGGCGCCTACGGCCTGGCCTGGGTGGATCTGGCGAGTGGGCGTTTCCTGCTCAGCGAAGTGCCCAGCGCCGAAGCGCTGGCCGCGGAGCTGGCACGCCTGCAGCCGGCCGAAACACTGGTGGGCGAAGACGTGGCGTGGCCCAAGTTCGTGAGCACGCTGCCGGGTCTGCGCAAGCGTCCGCCGTGGCACTTCGACGGCGACGCCGCACGGCGGGAGCTCAATCGCTTCTTCGGCACCCGCGATCTGGGTGGCTTCGGCGTGGACCGCATGCCGATCGCCATCGCCGCGGCGGGCTGCCTGCTCGGCTACGTCGAAGAAACCCAGAAAAGCGCGCTGCCGCATCTTTCCGGCATGGCGGTGGAAAGCGCCGGCGATACCATCGCGTTGGACGCCGCCACCCGCCGCAACCTGGAACTGGACACGCACCCCAGCGGGCGCACCGAACACACCCTGCTCGGCGTGCTGGACGAATCCGTCACCCCGATGGGTGCGCGCCTGCTGCGGCGCTGGCTCAATCGACCGTTGCGCTCGCGCGAGTTGCTGCGCGGCCGTCACCAGGCAATCGGCACGCTGATCGACAATCGCCAGTACGAACCGCTACGCGAGCAGTTGCGCGGCATTGGCGACCTGGAACGCATCCTTGCCCGTGTGGCGTTGCGCTCCGCGCGCCCGCGCGATCTCTCCACGCTGCGCGATGGCCTCGCCGCGGCGCCCACGCTGCGTACCTTGATCGCACCGCTGGACAGTCCGCTATTGCATGCGCTGGTCGAGCGCATTGGCGACCATGCGGACACCGCCGCCCTGCTCGCGCGCGCCGTGGTGGAGCAGCCACCGGTGCTGCAACGTGATGGCGGCGTCATCGCCGATGGCTACGACGCCGAGCTGGATGAATTGCGCCGTCTCTCGACCCACGCCGACCAATACCTGGTCGAGCTGGAGGAGCGCGAAAAGGCCGCCAGCGGCATTGCCACCCTCAAGGTGGGCTACAACCGCGTGCACGGCTACTACATCGAAATCAGCAAGGGCCAGGCGGACAAGGCGCCCACGCATTACACGCGTCGCCAGACCACCAAGAACGCCGAGCGCTACATCACCGAAGAACTGAAGACCTTCGAAGACAAGGTGCTCTCGGCCAAGGAACGCTCGCTGATGCGCGAGCGAGCCCTGTACGAAGCGCTGCTGGACACCCTCACCGCCCAGCTCGAACCCCTCAAAAGCGCCGCCTCGGCCATGGCGGAACTCGATGTGCTCGCCACCTTGGCAGAGCGTGCCTCGTCGCTGGACTGGAGTGCGCCCGAACTTACCGACGAGCCCGGCATCGCCATCGAACGCGGCCGCCACCCGGTGGTGGAGAAGGTGCGCGACGAACCGTTCGAGCCCAATGACCTCGCGCTGGATAACAGCCGCCGCATGCTGGTGATTACCGGCCCGAACATGGGCGGTAAGTCGACCTATATGCGACAGAACGCGTTGATCGTGCTGCTCGCGCATATCGGCAGCTACGTGCCCGCCTCGCGCGCGGTGATTGGCCCGATCGACCGCGTGTTCACCCGTATTGGCGCGGGCGACGATCTCTCGCGCGGCCAATCCACCTTCATGGTGGAAATGAGCGAAACCGCCAACATCCTGCACAACGCCACCGAACACAGTCTGGTGCTGATGGACGAAGTGGGTCGCGGCACCAGTACCTACGACGGTCTGGCGCTGGCGCGTGCCGCGGCCGTGCATCTGGCGGCCAGCAGCCAGTCGTACACGCTGTTTGCCACGCACTACTTCGAGCTGACCGAGCTGGCCAACGAATACGCCACCATCGCCAATGTGCACCTGGACGCAGTGGAGTACGGCGAGCAACTGGTATTCATGCATGCGGTCAAGGAAGGCCCGGCCAATCGCAGCTTCGGCCTGCAAGTAGCCGCGCTGGCCGGCCTGCCCAAGGCCGTGATCGCCGATGCGCGGCGCACGCTGGCCGAGCTGGAACGCGGCATGTATCAGCAGGCCTCCACCGCCACCACCAGGCCGACGCAGGATGCATCGCCGCAGCTTGGCCTGTTCGCCTCGGCGCCGTCCGCGGTGGAACGTGCGCTGGAGGGCATCGATCCGGACGCGCTCTCCCCGCGCGAGGCGCTGGAAGCGCTCTACCGCCTCAAGGCCCTGGCCTGACGTTAGCGATGGCGCCCTCTTCCGGATTGCGGGCGAGGGCGCACGTCAATGCGGATACTCGGAGCGGCGGGCGTTGCCGATCGCCTCCAGCACGGGGCGGGACAAGTGATCCAGGTCGAGGATGACCTTGCCCGAATGCACTGCTTTCACACCACGCGCGGGTATGACGAAATCGCCGGCATTCTCGATGTAGACCAGCAACGCATCCTCGTCCGGCAACAAACGGCGCACGGAACCGACGCCATCTTCGCCGTCGGCGACGAACACCAGCGCACCTTCTTCGATCGATTCGGCCACGGTGGCCTCCATACGTTCCAGGGAAGCGCTGATCGTCCGCAAGCCCATGTTCTGCCCGCGTGAACGAAGGTTGGCGGCGATGCATCCCATCCAAACCGCCCCACGCGACGAACATCACGTGGCCGCCATGCGGAGCGGGTTTCTTACCCATGAAAAAGGCGGCGCCCGTGGACGCCGCCTTCTATGCACGCCACCGGCCAGGTCAAGCGGCCAGTTCGGGTCGCTTCTCGCCGGAGGGCTCGGCGGTTGCATTGGCCAACAAGGCAGGAATGGTTTCCACCGGCACCGATACCGGCAGCGATACGACCTTGGCCGGTTCGCGCGCGGACAACCGCCCAAAGCCCACCAGACGGTCGATGCTGCGCGCCACCTCGGCTTGCCCGAACGGCTTGCTGATGAAGTCGTCCGCCCCGAAGCGCTGCACGTAGAATTGCTCGGTAGCCTGCTGGTTGCCGCTGATCATCACGATCGGCACGTGCTGGGTCAGCGGGTCGTGGCGCAGCGCACGCAGCACCGCAAAGCCATTCATGCCCGGCAGCACAATATCCAGAAAGATCAGCGCGGGGCATTCGGCGCGGGCCATCTCCAGCGCGCGCTCACCATCGGCGGCGCGCATGACCTGGTAGCCATCCACTTCCAGCATGCGACCGAGCACGGCGCGGATGGTCGCGGAGTCGTCCACCACCAGCACCTTCGCCCCTTGCGTGGTCTTGCGCCACGCCGGATGGGCCCCCGGAACCGCGCCACCCAGCAAACGCTTCAGGAATGCCATGCCCGTCATCGCTACCTCCCACATCAAGATCGTTGGACATCCGCACGCCCGCGCGAACCGTCCGTGATGCTGATGCTCCCGCAGTTCGGCTACGGGTTCTGCGATGCGTGACTCACATGGAATCCTTAAGGCGTCGCAATTCTCGACGTGCGTGCTTGTCCGGCCGCATCGGCGGGGCCATGGCGCCCACAAGCTTGCGCTGAGCCTTCGCCGCCTCGCGCGCCGCAAGGCTGGCCTCGCTTTCGCGATACAGCGCCTGGGCCTGCGGGGCCGGGCCACGCTGCTCGGACAAACCCAGCACTTCCACTTCCAGGCGCTCCTCGCCCCGCCCGATGCGCAATCGATCGCCCACCGATACCGCCTTGGCCGGCTTGCAGCTGGCGTCGTTGAGCTGGACCTTGCCGCCGTCGATGGCCTGCTTAGCCAGGCTGCGGGTCTTGAAGAAGCGGGCGGCCCAGAGCCACACGTCGGCGCGCACGGACGCCGCAGGGGAAGCTTGCGGAGATGACATGGGGCTTATTGTGGCTCAACCGGGCAGCGGTGTGCCCTGGTGAAACTGCATCTGCCAGCGGCCGTCGCGATGACACCAGATCGAGCTTCGCAAGGATGCTGCGGCAGGCCGCTGCGGGGTGGCATGACGATGCACCCGATAGGTCGCCAGCGCCACGCCATCGGCGAGTCGAGTAACGCGGAAATCGCTCACCTCGCGCGGCGAAAACGCTTCGCCGCGGAGCGCTTCGATTACCGCCTCGCGTGTCCACACCGCACCCGAGACACCAAGCTCGAAGAAATCCTCGGCCAAGAGTTGCCGCAGGGCTTGCTCGTCGGCGCGAATCTGCCACTGGTGAAGCCGGGTTTCCAGATCCAGCAGGTGCGCAATCAGATCCATACGGCTCCTTGCTAACCGCCCAGCAGCAGATTGCCCAGCGGAATGGTGAGCAGCGACAGCACGATGCCCGCTCCAAGTATCGTATTGGCCAGCGTAGGCTCCAGCTTATGCTCATCGGCCAGGATGGCCGCGGAGATCATCGGGGCCATTGCCGCCTGCAATACACCCACGGTCAGCGTGAGCCCGCCAACCCCGGCCGCGCGCCCGATCAACCAGGCCACCAGGGGCGCCAGCGCCAGCTTCCAGCCCAGGCCCAACAGCAAGGCCGGCAGCTGTCGCTCGCCCAGATGGAATTTGAACTGCAAGCCCACCGAAAACAGCGCCAGTGGCGTGAGCGTGGCGCCGATGGGCATGAGCACACCGTCGATCGCATCCGGCCAACCGCCCAAGGCCCCCACCAAGCCGCCCACGATCAGCGCCAGAAACGACGGGAAGGTGAGAATGCGTCGGGCGATCACCCCAGCCTGCGGCACGCGGCCCGAATACAGCGACGCCACTGCCACGCCGGCGGATGAAAGCAACGGAAAACAGCCGAGCTGGTCGGCGACCACGGCCAACGCCAGCCCTTCCTTGCCGTGCAAGGCCTGCAGCATGGGATAACCCATGAACGAGGTGTTGCCCAGGCCGCACACCAGGGTAAGCGCACCAATGCGTTCGCGCGACCAACCCAGCCAGCGCCCCAGCGCGGCGAATAGCGCCCAGGCGCCGAAGAACACCACCCACATCGCGGCTACCGGAAACCACAGCTGGGTGTCGATACGCACCTTGGGCACCAAGGCCAGCACCAGCGCCGGCAAGGCGATGCGGATGACCCACCAGTTGATGCCATGCACGATGCCCGACGGCGGCTTGGCGAAGCGCGCCACCAGTGCGCCGAGCAGCAGGCAGGTGAATAGCAACAGCAACGCGCTCATGGGCACCCCATAAAAAGAACGGCCGCAGTATAGCGGCCGTTCTCGATGGGCCTGTCCGGTCGAGTCGCCGGACTGGCTACGCCTGGCTTAGCCGACGATCAGGCGATTCAAACGCTGCACGAAGGCCGCCGGGTCCGGCAGCTGGGCGCCGGCCGTGATTTCGGCCTGCTCCAACAGCAAGCTGGCGAGATCGGCAGCCTTGGCCGGGTCGCTCTCGTTCTGCACGCGCTGCAGCAACGGATGCTGCGGGTTGATCTCCAGCGTCGGCTTGCTATCGGGCATGTCGTGGCCCGCTTCGCGCAGCAGACGCGCCAGATGCGGTGCCATTTCGTAGTCCGACAACGCCAGGCAGGACGGCGAATCGGTCAGCCGCGCCGACACGCGCACATCACTCACGCGATCGCCCAGCAACTCCTTGAGTTTGGCCAGCAGCGGCTCGGCGGCCTTGGTGGCCTCCTCTTGCTGCTTCTTGTCTGCCTCATCCAGCGGCAGCTCGCCCTTGGCCACGTTGCGCAGTTTTTTGCCGGCATATTCCTGCAAGCTGTTGAGCATCCATTCGTCGATGCGGTCGAACATCAACAGCACTTCGATGCCCTTGGCCTTGAAGGCTTCCAACTGCGGGCTACCCACGGCCGCCGCATAACCATCGGCGGTGATGTACCAAATGGTGTCCTGCCCCACGGCCATACGGCCCACGTAGTCATCGAGCGATACGGTTTGCTGGGCGCCCTCACCCTTGGTGGAGGCAAAGCGCAGCAGCTTGGCGATGCGCTCTCGATTGGCGGCGTCTTCGGCAATGCCTTCCTTCAGCGTGTTACCGAAGGCCTTGTAGAAGGTGGCGAACTTTTCGGGCTCATCGCGCGCCAGCTTCTCCAGCAGGTCGAGCACGCGCTTGATGCAGGCCGCGCGAATGCGCTCGAGCTGACGATTGTGCTGCAGGATCTCGCGGCTCACGTTGAGCGGCAGGTCGTCCGAATCCACCACGCCGCGCACGAAGCGCAGGTAGTTGGGCAGCAGCTCTTCGGCGGCGTCCATGATGAAGACGCGCTTGATGTACAGCTTAAGCCCCTTGCGCTCGTCGCGACCGCCCATCATCAGGTCGAACGGCGGCTGCTCGGGGATATACAGCAAGGTGGTGAAACTCTGGCTGCCTTCCACGCGGTTATGCGTCCAGGCCAGTGCATCGTTGAAGTCATGCCCGAGCGACTTGTAGAAGCTCTGGTAATCCTCGTCGGAAATCTCGTTGCGCGGCTTGGCCCACAGCGCCGATGCGTCGTTGACGGTTTCCCATTCGTCGGTGGGCGCACCGTCCTTGTCCTTGGGGCAACGGATCGGGAACGCCACGTGATCGGAATACTTGCGGATCAGCGAGCGCAGTTCCCAGCCCTTGAGGAACTCGTCCTCGTCGGCCTTCAGGTGCAGGATCACGGCCGTGCCGCGCTCGGGCAGATCGACCTGGGCCAGGCTGTATTCGCCCTTGCCATCGCTTTCCCAACGCACGCCCTCGCCTTCCGGGAGGTCGGCACGACGGCTGAGCACGGTGACGCGCTCGGCCACGACAAAGGCCGAATAGAAGCCCACGCCGAACTGGCCGATCAGGCGCGCGTCGGTCTTCTGCTCGGCGCTCATGGCTTCCAGGAAGCGGCGCGTGCCCGAGCTGGCGATGGTGCCGATGTTGGCCACCACTTCGTCACGGCTCATGCCAATGCCGTTATCGCGCACGGTGATGGTGCGGGCCTTGTCGTCCCAGCTCACGTCGATGTGCAGCTCACCGTCGCCGGAAAGCAGCTCGGGCTTGGCGAGCGACTCGAAACGCAGCTTGTCGCAGGCGTCGGAGGCGTTGGAGATAAGTTCGCGCAGGAAAATTTCCTTGTGCGAATACAGCGAGTGCGTGACCAGGTGCAACACCTGGGCGACTTCGGCTTCGAATTTACGGGTTTCGGGCGCGGAGTTCGTCATACGGAAAGACTCATGCAAAGGTCAGGCAAAAGGATGGGACAAACAAAGGGGCCGACGAATCGGCCCCGCAAGTTACTCGCTCTCCAGCGGAGAGCGAGTGAAATTACGCGTGCGCCGACGCGTTCTGCAACGCGGCAATACGCTCTTCCAGCGGCGGATGGCTCATGAACAGGCGCTTGAGGCCCGTGGCCAGATGGCCGGAGATGCCGAACGCAGCGATGGTCTGCGGCAGCGTGCTCTCGCCATGCTGCACCTGCAGGCGCTGCAGGGCGGAGATCATCGCGCCGCGACCGGCCAGCTTGGCGCCGGCGGCATCCGCGCGAAACTCGCGCCAGCGCGAGAACGCCATCACGATCATCGAGGCGAACAAGCCGAACACCAGTTGCAACACCATCACCGACACAAAATAACCGATGCCGCTGCCGCCACGGTCGTCACGACCGCCCGACAACCAGCTGTCGACCAGGCGACCGACCACGCGGGCGGCCACGATCACCAGGGTATTCACCACACCCTGGATCAGGGTCAGGGTGACCATGTCGCCGTTGGCGACGTGGCCGATCTCGTGGCCGAGCACGGCCGACACTTGCTCGCGGTCCATCTGCTGCAGCAGGCCGGTGCTTACCGCCACCAGTGAACTGTTCTTGGTCATGCCGGTGGCGAACGCGTTCATTTCGGGCGCGTCGTAAATGGCCACTTCGGGCATGCCGATGCCAGCGTTCTGGGCGTGGTGGCGAACGGTGTCGAGCAACCAGCGCTCGGCTTCGTTCTGGGGTTGTTCGATCACCCGGGCGCCGGTGGACATCTTGGCGGTCCACTTGGACATGGCCAGCGAGATGAAGGCACCCCCCATGCCGAACACGGCGGCATAGATAAGCAGGCCTCCCATACCGCCGTAACCACGGGCGGCGGCCCACTGATCGACGCCAAACAGGTGGCAGACGATGCTCAGCAGGAACAGAACGGCGATATTGGTAAGCAGGAACAATGCGATGCGACGCATGGCTGTCTCTCGGGCAGTCATGAAAAGGGATACGCGACTTTCGCCGCCAGGAGAGCATCGTGGCGAAACCTTGCGGTTTCAAGGGCTGGAAGACGCGACAGCGGCCATCGGCAACGTGAGCTTTAGCCGCGCGTCAGCCTCCAGGGCGAGGCGCTGCCTGCCTCCTGCGGCCCAACCTTCGTAGAATGCGCCGATGACTTACCGCGGACGTTTCGCCCCATCGCCGACCGGTCACCTGCATTTCGGCTCCCTCGTGGCGGCGGTGGGTAGCTGGCTGTGCGCGCGGCATGCGGGCGGGACGTGGCTGGTGCGCGTGGAGGACATCGATCCGCCGCGCGAAATGCCCGGCTCCGCCGAGAGCATTCTCGCTGCCCTGCCAGCCTTTGGCCTGACAGCGGATGCGCGGCCGCTGTTCCAGTCGTCCCGCATCGCCGCCTACGACGACGCTTTTGAGCAATTGAAGGCGAACGGCCAGGTGTTTCCTTGCTGGTGCAGCCGCAACGACCTGGCGGGCGGCCTGCACCTGGACGGCCAATGCCTGGCGCCCCCCGCACCTGATCGCGTGCCGGCCTGGCGCTTGCACGTACCCGATCGGGAGATCCGCTTCGACGATGCCCTGCAAGGCCCGCAGACGCAGAACCTGCGCCTCACGGCGGGCGACTTCGTGATACGCCGGGTGGAGGGCTATTACGCCTACCAGTTGGCCTGCGTCGTGGACGACGCCTTTCAGGGCATCACCCAGGTGGTGCGTGGCAACGACCTGCTCGACTCCACCGCCCGGCAGATCTACCTGCAACGCTGCCTGGGCCTGCCCGAGCCCGGTTACCTGCACCTGCCGCTGGCGCTGGACGCCAACGGGCGCAAGCTGTCCAAGTCCGAGCAGGCACGGCCGGTGGACCCCACCGATCCCCTGCCGGCCTTGCGCCGGGCGCTGCACTTTCTCGATCTCCCTGTGACAACCCACGCCACGACGCCACAGGCCTTGTTGGCGGAGGCCCTGGCGGTGTTCGATCCCGCACTTTTGCCGCGCTGCAGCGAACGGATGGCCGCGTAACCCGCTATAACGATGCGCTGATCGCGCGGTTTCGCGTGGCGACGCGACAACGCAGGTCCGGCGTAGGCGTTTTGCCATGCTGGACGTGCTAGACATGACGTCGCCCGCGACGCACGATCCGGGTTTCAGAGCATCGGCATCTTTCGGAGAAAAGGCATGACGCAGCGCACGGCATTGGTCACTGGCGGCACGGGTGGTATCGGCACGGCGATCATCCGTTACCTCGCGCGACAGGGACATCGGGTCGCCACGAACTATCGCGACCAGGCCAAAGCGGAAGCAGTGAAGGAATTGATGGCGAAGGAAGGCATCGAGGTGATGCTCGTGCCGGGCGACGTCAAAGATCCCGATTCCTGCGAGGCCATGGTGCGCATCATCGAAGCCGGCCTGGGGCCGGTAGAGATTCTGGTCAACAACGCGGGCATCACCCGCGACACCACCTTCCACAAGATGAGCTATCCGCAGTGGATGGAAGTGGTGAACACCAACCTCAACGCCTGCTTCAACGTGACCCGCCCGGTCATCGAGCACATGCGGGCGCGCAAGTGGGGCCGTATCGTGCAGATCAGCTCGATCAACGGCCAGAAGGGTCAGTACGGCCAGGCCAACTACGCCGCCGCCAAGGCGGGCATGCACGGTTTCACCATTTCGCTGGCGCAGGAAAACGCCAAGTTCGGCATTACCGTGAATACGGTATCGCCAGGCTATGTGGCGACCGACATGGTGATGGCGGTGCCGGACGACGTGCGCGAGAAGATCGTCGCGCAGATTCCGGTAGGCCGCCTCGGCAAGCCGGAGGAAATTGCCCACGCGGTGGCCTTCCTCACGGGCGAGGAAGCCGCCTGGATCACCGGGGCCAACCTGTCCATCAATGGCGGCCACTACATGGGCTGGTAAACGCCCTGCCGTTCGACGACGTCATCCCGGCAGCGGCCGGGATGACCATCGCGCCGTCGCGCTCGCTCAACCCAACAGCTTCTCTATCACCTTGCCCACCGCCGCAAAGGCGAAAGCCCCCGTGACGTGCGTGGCCGCGCCCAGGCCGCCGCCGCAGGCGAGATTCAGGGCTTCCGTTCCGTTGGCCACCGGTGGCCGCGTGCCGCACACGCTGCCGTCGGGCTGGGGGTATTGCACGTTCTGCAACGAATACACCGCCGATACGCCGAAATAGCGACCGGGGTTACGTGGAAAACCGAAATCCTGGCGGAGCTTCTTGCGGATCAGGCTGAACATCGCATCGTGCTCGGTGCGCGACAGATCGCGTACGCGAATCTGCGTGGAGTCGGTGCGGCCACCGGCTGAACCCACCGACACCACCGGCAGCTTGCGGCGGCGACACCAGGCGATGGCTTCCAGCTTCACACGGAACGCATCGCAGGCATCCAGCACCACGTCGTAGCCACGATCCAGCAGCTCGTCCAGCGTGGAGGTGGTGAGGAAGCGCTCGATCGCGTCGATCTCGATCGCGGGATTGATCGCCTTCAGTCGCTTGGTGATCACCGCCACCTTGGACTTGCCGTACTCGCCATCCAGCGCATGCAACTGGCGGTTGGTGTTGGATACGCAAATCTCATCCGCGTCGATCAGGGTCAGACGCCCCACCCCGCTGCGCGCCAAGGCCTCGGCCGCCCACGAGCCGACGCCGCCGATGCCGATCACGCAGACGTGACTGCACGCCAGCTTATCCACGCTGCCCAGGCCGTACAGGCGCTCCACGCCCGCAAAGCGCTCGCGCGGAAATGCTGGCGCCACCTCGCCTTGCGGCTGCTCCACAGCCACTTCGACCGAACCCTCAGCTTGCATCACGACATCTTCCAACAGCTTGAACTCCGGCCATTTTAGCCCGAGCTTGCCGGGCCCGCAGCGAAGCACCCGGAGCGCAGGGTATGCTTGCCCGCTCCTTACCTCGCCAAGGGACCCATCGCATGCGTGCTGCCCTCCTGATCGTGCTCGGCCTGGTCATCGGGGTGATCGGCACCGTGGTCGGCCTGAACGCCCAGCGTCAGCAGCAGCCCATGTCGCATGCGGTGATGGCGGTGATGGCCCACCATGCGGGGGCGCTCAGCCAGTCGATGAAGAATCGCCAATGCGATGCCGCCCAGACGCAGCAACACCTCACGCGGCTTTTGCAGACCTCGGCCGACATCAAGGACGCCTTCCCGGGCGGTGTCGACCAACCCTTTCTGGACGAAATCGCCAAGCTGCAAGCCACGACGGAAGCCGCGTTGAAGGCGGCCCCCGCCGACTGCGCCGCACTGGCAAGCGCATTCAAGCCGATCGGGGAAACCTGCCAGTCCTGCCATCAGCAATACCGCTGAGCGAAGCCGCACGCCTCAGCCGGATCGACGGGCAACGCCGGATGCAGGGCGGTGCTAGATCCGCACCTTCCCGCGCAGTATCTGCCAGTACATCACCCAGTCGCCCAGCAGGCTGTACAGCGGATGGGTGAACGTGGCCGGGCGGTTCTTCTCGAACACAAAGTGCCCGATCCACGCAAAGCCGTAGCCTGCGACCGGCGCCAACAGCAGCCACCAGCCATTGCCCGTGAGCAGCGCGGTGGCGATCACCGCCAGCACCAGGGTGCTACCGATGAAATGCATGCGGCGACATTGGATGTCGCTGTGTTCGTTCAAGTAGAACGGATAGAACTCGCGAAAGCTGGCGAAACCTGACATGACCTTCACCCCCAAAGGCTAGGGCTCCAGCGTAATGCGATCACGCCCGTGTTGCATGCCGCGGATGCAGCATGCAACACGAGCCTGCTAACCGCTTGCACTCAACCCGGCAAAGGAATGAATTCCTCTTCGTCACCAATCACCTTGCCCATGCGTTGAGCCGCCCAATCAGCCTTGGCTTGCTCAATGCGTTCGCGAGTGCTCGCTACAAAGTTCCACCACAGGTGGCGCTCACCATCCAGCGGCGCGCCGCCGAACAGCATCACGCGGCTATCCACCCGCGCGCGCAAGGGCGGCGAATCCGGGCCCGCCTGCACCGCCGCCTGCATCGGCCGCACGCTTACGCCGTCCCACTCCACCTCACCGTCCACCACGCACACACCACGCTCGCTGTGTTCGGGTGTCCACGGCAGTTCGGCACCGGCTTCCAGGGTTGCCTCGATGAAGAACATCGGGGCGAACACCTTCACCGGCGACGCCTTACCGTACGCGGTACCGGCGATCAACACCAGCTTGGCGCCGGGAAGTTCGATACGCGGCAGCTCATCCGCGCCGTGATGATGGAATTCCGGCGCCATCTCGGCGTCCTTTTGCGGCAACGCCACCCATACCTGGATGCCGTGTGCGCGCATGCCACCACCGCGCGCCTCTGGCGGCGTGCGTTCGGAATGCACGATGCCGCGACCGGAGGTCATCCAGTTGACCTCACCGGGACGGATATCGGCGATGCTGCCCAGGCTATCGCGATGACGAATCACGCCTTCGAACAGCCAGGTCACCGTGGCCAGCCCAATGTGCGGATGCGGCCGCACATCCATGCCTTTGTCCTGAAGAAAGGTGACCGGCCCCATGTAGTCAAAGAACACGAACGGGCCCACATGCCGGGCCTGCAGCACCGGCAGCAGCCGCCGTACGTTGAAGCCATCGCCCAGGTCGTGCACGCGACCATCGATCAACATGGGTTGCTGTTCCATCCGTGTCTCCTTGAGTTGCCCGAGCCCGCCTTACCAGGCGCGCTGATATTGCAGGGGCGCCGTGATCGACACACCCAATTCCTGCGCCGCGCGACGCGGAAAATACGGATCGCGCAGGCTCTCACGCGCAATCAACACCACATCGGCACTGCCTTCGTCGATGATGCGCGCCGCGTGCGTGGATTCGGTGATAAGACCCACCGCGCCAGTCGCCACATCTGCTTCGCGACGAATGCGCGCGGCGAACGGCACCTGATAACCCGGCGCGACCGGAATCTTGACATGCGGCACCAGGCCGCCGCTGCTGGTATCGATCAGGTCGATGCCCAGCGACTTGACCTCCTGCGCGAGACGCACGCTTTGCTCGATGTCCCAGCCGCCCTCGCTCCAGTCGGTAGCGGAAATGCGCAGCCACAACGGCAACGACTCCGGCCACACTTCGCGTACCGCCGCGATCACCTCGCGCACCAGGCGCGTGCGATTCTCGAAGCTGCCGCCGTATTCGTCGGTGCGCTGATTGCTCAGCGGCGACAGGAACTGATGCAACAGATAGCCATGTGCGGCATGCAGTTCGATCAACTGGAAGCCCGCCGCCAGCGCGCGCACCGCCGCAGCGCGGAAATCCGCCACCACATGCGCAATGGCGGCCGTGTCGAGTGCCTGCGGCGTAGACCAGTGGGCATCGAAGGGCACGGCCGAGGGCGCTACCGTTTGCCATGCGCCTGCATCGGCCGCCAGCGGATGACCGCCCAGCCACGGCGCCTGCGTGCTTGCCTTGCGGCCGGCATGTGCCAGCTGCACGCCGGCGATAGCGCCTTGCCCCGTGATGAAACGGGTGATCGGCTGCCATGCGGCCAATTGCGCGTCGTTCCAAAGACCCACGTCGCCTGGCGAGATACGACCCTGCGCCGAGACCGCCGTGGCCTCCGCGATCACCAGCGCCGCGCCGCCCACCGCGCGGCTGCCCAGGTGCACGAGGTGCCAGTCATCGGGCAAACCGTCAGTCGCTGAGTACTGGCACATCGGCGCAATCACCAGGCGATTGCGAAGGGAAAGACTGCGCTGGGCGAGCGGCGTGAAGAGCTTCATGGGGTCAGGTCCGAAGGAGATATCCGCCTCACATGCCGTCGCCATGGCCCCACTTCAAGGCACCCCGACCGCGGATGACGCACCAAGCATCGCCGCGATGCGACGAGCCACGGGCTCCGGATGCTTCATCCAGGTGAAATGATCGGCCCGGCAGCCGTCCAGATCCGCCTCTGTCATCACATCCAGCCGGATGGTGTTGAGCGGCATCTTGCCGAGCAACCATTCCAGCGATGCCTGAGGTCCCAACCAGTCGTCCTGCATCCGCAGCGCGAGCAAGGGCACCTGCAAGGCACGCAGACATTGCTCGACATCATCCGGCATGCCGGCGGCCGCGTAGCGCCCGCTGCGACCGCTGCGCGCCCAATCGGCAATCAGGCCGCGCGCCTCGTTGCCGCCAAAACCGATCCGTCGCCCGGGCAGGTAACCCACCACGCGCGCCAACCAGGGCGCGATCACATAAGCGAGCCAGATCAGACGCGCATACCGAAAACGACGCCAGAACGGCGAGCCGCTCGCGACCACCAGCAAACCGGACACCTCATGCGGATGCAGCGCCGCATACATCGAGGCCATCTGCGCACCCAGGCTATGACCACCGAACCAGTAGCGCGCCTGCGGCACGCGGGCCCGCACGGCGCTCACCCCCGCCGGCAAGTCGTACTGCAACACCTCGCGGTAGCCCCAGTTATCGCGGCGACTCGCGCGGCGATTGCTTGAACCAATGCCACGCCACTCATGAATGGCCACGGCCACACCGTGCTGCGCCAAAGCATGGGCCAGCGCAAGGTATTGCCGTGCCGACACACCCAGTGCGGGGAGCCAATACACCAGTTCGCGCACCTCGCCCGCAGGGCGTTGCAAAAACACTTCGGCGGTCGCGCCATCGGCAGACGTTGCGGGCAAGGCTTCAGGCGGCGGAAGCGTGGATTCCATCGAGGTAGGCACAACCATCCATGCGCGCTTGGTGGGAAAGCATCGCAGGCTAACTAATCCACACGCTGCGAAAAAGCCCGTGAACGAAAAAGGCCGGCTTGCGCCGGCCTTTTCTTCGGTTTTGGAGAGGCGACTCGCTTAAGCCGGAGCCACTTCATCGGCCTGGAGCCCCTTCTGCCCCTGTACGACCTTGAAGCTCACCTTCTGACCTTCTTTCAGGCTGCGGAAACCCGATCCGCTAATAGCCCGAAAATGCACAAAGACGTCCGGGCCGCTCTCGCGGCTGATAAAGCCGAACCCTTTAGCGTCGTTGAACCATTTCACAGTGCCAACTTCACGATCCGACATGACTCACTCCGATCTGCTCGATGCTGAGACAAGTCAGCCTCCCCTTTGGCCGACGGCTTACTGGGCATGCAGGGATCGGCTGAAGCGATGTGGACCTTTCCAGGTCTCGCACCGGGCACGCACGTGACCGAGCAACCACAGTGAATCCAGCATAACGGATTTCTTTTATACAAGTGAATGGGCCAAATCATTTTCACATTTCAACGACATTTGCCCATTTTTCACCCATAAAAAAAGCCAGGCGGTAATGCCTGGCTTTAATTGCGTTAATGAAAACGCTTTTTTACTGCGGGATCACTTCGTCAGCCTGCAGACCCTTCTGGCCCTGCACGACCTTGAAGGAGACCTTCTGGCCTTCCTGCAGGCTCTTGAAGCCGTTGCCCTGGATCGCGCGGAAATGCACGAACACATCCGGGCCATTGTCACGGCTGATGAAGCCGAAGCCCTTGGCATCGTTGAACCACTTGACGGTACCGATCTGACGATCAGACATGGAAATCACTCCGTAGGATTTAAACAGACTCAGCCTGCGCAACATGCGAAGGCCGGCTTACTGGTGTGCAAGGAAACCCTAGGGGTGAGGCGATGAGGCTAGATCGAGATCAGCGGCATCGGGTCACAAAACTCTGGTGACCCCGGCAAACACAGTGGAGCAATCATAGCCTGACAATCGACGCAAGGCGAATACACGCCGCGCGTGAAGCTGAATGGCGCACAACTGCCGAAAGAGCGATTTCGTTTGATTTTCCGCCTCGCTTCTCTTTACATCCGTCTCTTGCGGGTCTGGGACACACGCCTGCGAATGCACTCGGCCCGGAGCATCCAACCCGCCATGACTACTTAAGGAGACGCCCCATGTTTACGAACCATTATCGCCTTGCCCTGCTTGCCCTCTTGGCGGGCGGCTTCAGCCTGGCGGGCTGCTCCACCACGCCGACCTCCTCCAGCGCTGCATCACACGCCAATACCAGTGCCACCGCCACTGTCAGCAATACGAAATCCAAGACAGTCGCGGCACCCAAGAGCGCCGGCAAGGCACTGCCAGAAAATACCGGCATTCCATCCTGCGACGATTATCTGGCCAGCTATGTCGCCTGCCATCGCGCCGCAGGCATTTACGCGCCCGATCAAATTTCCACGCATTACCAAGACATGCGCGATGGCCTGTTGCGCGACTCGCAAGACCCCGCCACGCGCCCGCAATTAGGCGCTCGCTGCACGTCACTCGCCCAACAGCTGAAAACCGCTCTGCACGGCAAGTCGTGCGGACCGATCAACCCCGCCAGCGCGGGCACCGCGGGCTCGCGCTAACCGTTTGCCGCACGCCACGCGGCTCGCAGCCCGGCGGCGATACCCGCCGGGCGGCTCCGTCCCAGGCGAAGCGTGGGCGTGCCGTGCCAACGCGCGCAGGCCAGCGCGGCGTGTGCCAGTTCCTGCAGCAGCCGGTCACCGGGCACTACACCCGGCTCAAGGAACAGCGCCTTGATCTCAAACACGCCCTCGCGACGATGTGCCTTGGCATCCAGGCGGCCGATCAACCGTCCTCGGTGCAGGATGGGTAGCACGTAGTAACCGTAACGACGCTTGGATGCCGGCACGTAGCACTCAATGGTGTATTCGAAGCCAAACAACGCTTGCACCCGTGTGCGATCCCATACCACCGGATCGAATGGCGACAACAAGGTGGTATGCGTGGCGCGCAGCTTGCCTTGGGCTGCGTGCGCCAGTAACTCCGCGTGGTCGGGATGCACGTAGGCCGGCACGGCCCAGTCGGCCACGTTCACCTGCAACAACGCACCGGAGGCAACCAGCGGTGCGAGTTCGCGGTCGGTCACCGCCGGCTTCAGACGATAGTAGTCCGCAATCCAGCGCGCCTGGGTCACACCGAGCGCACGCACGCTGTCCAGAATGAAGCGCTGACGCAAATCCTCGTGTGACCTCGACAGCGGTGTGCCCGTCCACGGTGGATCGAGCTTGGCCAACACGCGTTCGGCGAGATCGTAGACGCGCTGAAAGCGCTCGCGCCGCGTGACCATCAACTCGCCCAGCGCGAACCACGCTTCCAGCCAACGCTTCTCCGGCTTCCATGACCACCAGCCACCGGCGCCACGCTGGGCGCTTTCGAAATCCGCGGCACGTGCAGCGCCATCCGTACGAATGCGCTCCAGCAACGCATCCATGTCCTGGCGATGCTCCGCGTGCATGCGTGCGGCGTTTTTGTATGCCCAGTGCAGCCCACGCTGACTACCCCAGGCCTGATGCAACGGGTAGTCTGCCGCGGGCACGAAGCAGGCCTCATGCGCCCAGCATTCGGCAACGCGCCCGGCCTCCAATGCTTCATCAAGCCACGCCGGCGCGTAATCGCCAAGACGCGAATGCAACACCATGTAGGGACTGCGCGCGATGACGTGAATGCTATCTATCTGCAACAGGCGCATGCGCTCGATGGCGGCAACCACGTCGTCTTTGCGTGCGCGTGCGCGCGGTCGACGCAACAAGCCTTGCGCGGCCAGATGCAAGCACTGAGCTTGCGAAAGAGACAAGGCCGCCGCAGGAGCGCATGAAGGGTTCGACAACGATAACGATGCTTTCACGCGCTCGCGATGCCTCTATTGTCATGCCGTTTAGGCGGCCTTTGTTAGCGTTGAACCCGGCGCGACACAGCACCCGTCCGTGCACTATCGCCTTGAGGTACTTGGTCGCGCACATCCGTCCACGAGCCACGCATTCTGGCATGGAGTTACGACGATGAAATCACGCAAGCCACTTCTTAGTCTGATCACGGCCGGCTCGATGCTGATGGCTGGCACATTGATGGCACAGGATCAATCGATGCCGCCTTCACCGCCGCCACCGCCTCCCGCGCCAGCGGCGCCCATGCCACCTCCGCCACCGGCACCCATGTCATCGGCCGATGGCAATGCGCAGGCCAGCGCACAATTCAACGCGGCGCAAGGCCAGGTCACCATCAACTCGGTGGTGCCTCCGGTGAATCCGGGCCCTGCGCCGAGCTTTGAACAGCTCTCCGGCGGCGGTCGCTTTATCACCGAAGACCAGGCTTCGGCATATCCCTTGCTGGCCAACGACTTCAACTATGTCGACAAGGGACATACCGGACACATCAGCAAGCGCCAGTACGAAGACTGGCTGAACAAGAAATAGCACGAAGCAACCGAAGCGGGCCGCCTCTTGGCAGGCCCGTTTCGTCATACGCAAATCGGGCCGAATCACGCATACTGTCGCACTTCGGTAGGCACGCATGGTGCCGGCACCAGTACGACATGGATGGAGCCCGAGAATGCGACTGACCCCGCTTGCGGCCATGCTGCTTGGCCTGATCTCGATCACCGCACACGCACAGAACCCCAGCCCGATGGATATCCGCGCCTGTACCGCGATCGAAACGGATGCGCAGCGGCTGGCCTGCTATGACCGTGCCACCGGACGCGAGCAACTGCCTGGCGCGCAGAAGAAGATCGAGCCCACCACCGCACAGGCCAGCAGCTCAAACACCGTGTTTGATCGCGGCAAGCCGCGCAACGCTCAGGGCTCATCCACCGAGGATTCCCAGGCCCCCATCAAGGCCATGTCGCTGCTCGACAGTCGCTGGGAGCTGGCACCGGAAACCAAGCTCGGTACCTTCAACCTGCGTGGCTACAAACCCATCACCGTCATGCCGGTGTTCGCCACCAGCAATCAGAACAGCCAACCTTACAGTCCTAACCCGCTCAACCGCGTCGGCACGCCGCAAGAGCTGGACAACATCGAAGCCAAGTTCCAGCTCAGCCTGAAAACCAAGGTCTGGCAGGGCCTCTTCGGCGATGCGGGCGACCTGTGGGTGGCCTATACCCAGTCCTCGCGCTGGCAGGTCTACAACAAGGACACATCGCGCCCCTTCCGCGAGACCAATTACGAGCCCGAAGCCATCCTCACCTTCAATACCCACTACGACATCGCCGGCTGGGATGGTCGCTTGCTGGGCATCGGGCTCAATCATGAATCCAACGGCCGCTCCAACCCGCTCTCGCGCAGTTGGAATCGCGTCATGGGCTACATCGGCTTCGAACGCGACGACTGGACGGTGATGTTCCACCCATGGTGGCGCGTGCCCGAGGGTGGCAAGGACGACAACAATCCGGACATCAGCAATTACATGGGGCGCGGCGATGTGCAGATCGTGCATGAGTGGCAGGGCCAGGAGTTTGGCCTGATGCTGCGTCACTCACTGCGCGGCGGCAGCCAGAGCCACGGCGCGGCGCAGTTTACCTGGGCCTTTCCCATCGCCGGCAACCTGCGCGGCTATATGGAGCTGTTCAAGGGCTACGGCGAAAGCATGATCGACTACAACCACAACGCCACCTACCTGGGCATCGGCGTGACCTTGCTGGACTGGTATTAAGCGCTACCACCAGGTCTGCTTGGTACCGGTAAGAATGCGCAGCATCTGTCCCCGCGCCAACGGCGCCTGCGCCAGCGCGTTGAAGCCGCGATCGCGCAGGCGCGCCAAACCATCGCGCTCCGACTGGAACCATGGCGTGAGCCAGCGGCTGAGGCGCTGGTAGATGGCTACGTGACGCCTACGCGCTCGCGCGTAGGCGGCCAACGCCACGTCCAGATCCGCGTCATGCGCGAGCGAATCCGCTAGCGCTTGGGCATCGAGCAAAGCCATGTTCACGCCCTGCCCCAGTTGGGGACTCATGGCATGCGCCGCATCGCCGATGTACACCACGCGACCACGCACGGGATGATGCAACACCACGTCGCGGTAACGTGCGCGATGTAACTGGGCAGGCGTCTCGATACCGTCCAACAACGGCGCGGCTTCCGGCCATAGCTGGGCGATGCGGTCGCGTACATGCGCCAGCGCCCGCTGATCGAAGGCATCCACGCGCTCGCCAGGCAAGCTGTAATAGAAAGTGAGCCAACGTTCGTCGGTCTCGTCACGACGCCCTACCGGCAACAGCCCGATCATCTCGCGTGTTCCCGCGTAGCGCTGATGCAACACCTGCGCATGCGGCCACTGGCTCGCAGGCAATAGACACCACATGGCGCCCCAGGGATACATTGCCTCGCGCCGGGTTACCCCGGGTTGGCGGCGTAGCAAGGAATGCGCGCCATCGGCGGCGACGATGAGATCGAAAGGCCCGTACTGGCGCCCCTCGCCATCGACAAGAAAGCGACCATCCTCGGAAACGCTCTCGATCCGCGTCCCCGCATGTATGGCATGGCGATCGGCGTAAGCCTGATGCAACAGCGTGAATAGGCCACCGCGCGTCATGCCCAGGCCAAAGCACTCCGGCGCATGGTCGGCGTAGCGCATATCCATCACCGTGCGACCGGCCACATTGCATCCGTAGAGCCGCTCGATGCGCTGGCCCCGCGCCAATGCCTCTTGCTGCAGGCCCAGGCGGGCGAGCACGCCCAGCCCCGTCGGTTGCAACAGGAATCCCGCGCCCACCGGGCCCGGTGCCGGCGCTTGCTCAAATACCGAGAGTGTATGGCCCGCCGCAGCGAGCAACAGGCAGGATGCCTGTCCAGCGACACCGTAACCCACCACGGCGATACGCAGACGTTCCCGCATGACAACTCCTTGTCGGACGGGGCAGACGCCACCGCGAGAGGTGGCGTCCGCGCATCGGATGGCGGCGCCTGGCTCATGGCCGGCGCCGACCGCTCCGCTTAGTGGTGATGGCCACCTTCGCCATGCACATGACCATGGGCGAGCTCTTCCTCGCTGGCCTCACGCACCTGGGTCACTTCGATGTCGAAATGCAGGGTCTGGCCGGCGAGCGGGTGATTGCCGTCGATGTGCACCTTGTCGTTTTCGACCTTGGTCACGGTGACGTTGATGGCGCCCTGCGGACCACGGCCCTGGAACTGCATGCCTGGCTGGATGTCTTCCACGCCCTGGAAAGCCTCGCGCGGCACTTCCTGCATCAGCTCGGCGTGGTGCACGCCGTAGCCCTCTTCCGGGGCCACGTCGACCTTGAACTGATCGCCCACCTGGCGGCCTTCCATCGCCTTCTCCAGGCCCGGCACGATCTGACCCATACCCTGCAGGTACACCAGCGGCTCACGACCCTGCGAGCTGTCGATGACCTGACCCTGGTCGTCGGTCAGCGTGTAATGGAAGGCAACAACGGAGTTCTGTGCGATCTGCATGATGTTCTCGAGTAGGGTAAAAAATGGCCGGCCAGGGCCGGCGCGAGGCGGTAAGGGTATCAGACGAGGCCAGCGGACGCCGGCTAGGCGGCCGTACATCCAATTGGCGATACTGGGCTCATGTACTCGTCGTTCCGCCCGCGGCTTCGCCTGTTTGGCCTCCTTTGGGGCTCCGCCATGGCGATGCTCGCCCCCGCCCTGTCGGCCGCGCCCCAGCCGCCCAGCCACGCGATAGCGCACACCGCCTCACTGGCCGCACAGATCGACAACCTGATCGGCGAACCCCGTTTTGCGGGCGCCGACTGGGGCATCGCGGTGGTGTCGCTGGACACCGGTCGCACGGTGTATGCGCATCATGCCGACCGGCTGCTCCAGCCAGCCTCCACCGCCAAGCTTTTCACTGCGGCCGTGGCGCTGAGCGAATTCGGCCCGGACTACCGCATTCCCACCCGCGTGCTGGCCCAGGGCGACATCCGCAACGGACAGCTCGATGGCCCGCTGATTCTTTACGGCATGGGCGATCCCACGCTGGGCGTCGATGCCGGCACGCTGTCCTGGCCGGATCAAATGGCCGAACAACTGGCCGCCCAGGGCCTGCACCATATCCGTGGCGACTTGATCGCCGATGCCACCTATTTCGCCAGCCCGGTGATGGGCACCGGCTGGGAAGCCATCGACCTGCAAAGTTGGTTTGCGGTACCCGCCAGCGCCTTGAGCGTTGGCGAGAACCAGGTGGAGGTGACGGTAACGCCGGCCGCAATGCCCGGTGCGGCTGCCCAGCTTAGCGTTACCCCCAACAACGCCATTCCGCAGCTCACCAACGACCTCACCACCAGTGCGGCGCGCACGCGCAACGACATCAACTTGTATCGCGCGCCCGGCGACAACGTGCTGTATGCCTTCGGCAACATCGCGGCACGCTCGCAGGCGCAGACCTTCAAGCTCGCCGTGCCCGACCCGGCCCGCTACGCGGGCAGCTTGCTGCGCGATGCGCTGACCCGCCACGGCATCCAGCTCGACGGCAAGCTGGTGTCAATGCAATGGCCAAGGCGCGATACCGCGCTGCAGGCGCCCACCCACGTCCTGGCCCAGGTCCTGTCGCCACCGCTGGGCGAGATCGTGGCGCGCGGCCTCAAGCGCTCCCAGAACCTGTACCTGCAAAACCTGCTGTTGCTCGCGGGCGTGAAGGCACAAGCCGATGCGGAACAACGCGACGGTGCCAATGGCTTCATCACCAGTGAGCGCTGGGGCATCCGCGCCATGCAGCAGATGCTGGAACAGATCGGCATTGCACCCACCAGCAGCCTGATCGAGGAAGGCACCGGGCTGTCGCGGCGCAACCTTGCCACGCCCAACGCCATGGCGCGCCTGCTCACTTATCTTGCCGCGCAACCCTACGCCGCCACGCTGCAGAGCGCACTGCCGGTGGCAGGGGTCGACGGCACCCTGTTGGGGCGCATGCGCAGTACCCCAGCGGAAAACAACGTGCATGCCAAAACCGGCAGCATGGCGTTCGTGCACTGCCTGGCCGGCTATGTCACCAGCGGCGACGGCGAGCGCCTGGCGTTCGCCGTCATGCTCAACAACTACGCCCCACCGCCGGGCGCGCCCAGCGCCACGCGCGACGTAGACGCCATTGCGGTGATATTGGCCGGCTCACGCAGCCGCACAAGCACGCCGACGCCGGTGGCGGCCAATCAGCCTGTCAACTGAGCCTTGAGGTCCTTGCCGATCTTCTCGGGCGTGTCGGTAGGCGCGTAGCGCTTCACCACCTGGCCATCGCGATCGACCAGGAACTTGGTGAAGTTCCACTTGATCGCCTCGCTGCCAAGAATGCCCTTGCCCTCGCGCTTGAGCCACTTGTAGAGCGGATGGGCGCCCTCGCCATTCACTTCGATCTTGGCGAACAGGGGAAAGCTCACCTCGTAGCTGGTCGAACAGAACTGGCGAATCTCCGCCTCGTCGCCCGGTTCCTGGTGGCCGAACTGGTCGCACGGGAAACCCAGCACCACCAAGCCCTGGTCCCGGTCGGCGCGCCACAGCGCCTCCAGCCCGGTGTACTGCGGGGTGAAACCGCATTTGGAAGCCACGTTGACGATCAGCAATGTCTTGCCTTTGTATTCAGCCAGCGAGCGTTCGTTGCCGTCGATATCGCGGGCGGAAAAGTCGTAAACGGAAGTCATCGTAGCGTTCCTCGCCGAGAGATCCCGCAGTGTATTCCCTCCGCCCACGGCGAGGCGAGCGCGCCCGGTGAAGACCCCGGCAGGCACTTGCCGTATGCTTTGCCGCGAGCCGGCCCAGCCGGCAGCCGCTTCCCCGAGGCATCCGCCTCCCCCGGTTCCCCGAAGGTACCCCGTGATCCGATTTCAGGATGTCCACAAGTCCTACCGCGTCGACGGCCGGGAGGTTCCCGCGCTGCAAACCTTCAGCCTGGACATCGCCGACGGCGAGGTCTTCGGCATCATCGGCCATTCGGGCGCGGGCAAATCGACGCTTATACGTCTGATCAACCTGCTCGAACGCCCCTCGGGCGGGCGCATCCTGATTGACGACGTCGACATGACGGCGCTCAGCGAAGCCAAACTACGCCAGCAGCGCCAGCGCATCGGCATGATCTTCCAGCATTTCAACCTACTCGCCTCGCAGACGGTGGCCGAGAACGTGGCGTTTCCGCTGCGCCTGGCGGGTGAAGGCGATGCCGCCGCCATCCGAAAGCGTGTCGACGAATTGCTGGCCCGCGTGGGCCTGAGCGCGCATGCCGACAAGTATCCCTCCCAGCTTTCCGGCGGCCAGAAACAGCGTGTAGGCATCGCGCGCGCCCTGGCCAACCGTCCGTCGATCCTGCTGTGCGACGAGGCCACCAGCGCGCTCGACCCGCAGACTACCGCCTCGGTGCTGGAGTTGCTGGCCGAAATCAACCGCGAACTCAAGCTCACCATCGTGCTGATTACGCACGAGATGGATGTGGTGCGACGCGTCTGCGATCGCGTGGCCGTGCTCGATGCCGGACGCATCGTGGAGAGCGGCTCGGTGGCGGACGTATTCCTGCACCCACGCCATGCCACCACGCGACGCTTCGTCAACGAGGCGCTGCCAGAGGAAGCCGCAGGCGAGCAGGCACCCTATGCCCATGTCGAAGGCCGCATCCTGCGCCTGTCGTTCCGTGGCGAGGCCACCTGGACCCCTGCGCTGGGTAGGGTCGCGCGCGATACCGGAGTGGATTTCAACATCCTCGCCGGGCGCATCGATCGCATCAAGGACCTCCCCTATGGCCAGCTCACGTTGGCCATGCAGGGCGAACGCGTGGACGACGCCCTCGCCAGCCTGCGCCAGGCCGGCATCGAAATCGAAGAAATCACCGCATCGTCGCCGGAGAATCGCTCGTGACCGTCGCCCCGCTGCAAAGCCTGTTTCCCAACATCGATGACTGGAGCGAGATCGGCCAGGCCTGCATCGACACGTTGCTGATGTTGGGCGGTTCCCTGCTGCTCACCGTCGCCGTCGGCCTGCCGCTGGGCGTGCTGCTCTATCTCACGGGCAAAGGCCAGTTGCGCCCCATGCCCAAGCTCTACGCCGCGCTGTCGCTGGTGGTGAACATCCTGCGTTCCATCCCCTTCATCATCCTGATGATCGTGCTGATGCCGCTCACCTATGTGCTGGTCGGCACCAAGCTGGGCATCCGTGGTGCCATTCCGCCTCTGGTGATCGGCGCCGCACCGTTCTTCGCTCGCCTGGTGGAGACCGCCCTGCGCGAAGTGCAGCGCGGTGTTATCGAAGCCAGCCAGGCGATGGGCGCGAGCACCTGGCAGATCGTGCGCCTTGTATTGCTGCCGGAAGCCCGCGCCGGCCTGATCGCCGGCATTACCGTCACCGCCATTGCCCTGGTCGGCTATACCGCCATGGGCGGCGCCATCGGAGCGGGCGGCCTGGGCGATCTCGCCTATCGCTACGGCTACCTGAGCTACAAGTCCGATTACATGTTGGTGACCGTGGTGCTGCTGATCGTGCTGGTGCAGATTCTGCAGATGCTCGGCGACCGCATCGTGGCGCGCTACAGCCAACGCTGAACGCCGTTTTTTGCATCCGGCGGTATGGATGGCTATTCTTGTGCACCGCATCAACCGTGCCTTATGACGAAGATGAATAAGCTCATTGCCATTTTTTCCGCCCTGCTCCTGCTGGCAGGCTGCTCTTCGTCCACTGGCAACGGTGGCGAAGCCGCCAGCCAGAAGCTGGTGGTAGCCGCCACGGCGGTGCCGCACGCGGAGATCCTCAAGCAGGTCAAGCCGATCCTCGCCAAGGAAGGTATCGACCTGGAGATCAAGGTGTTTGCCGACTACGTGCAGCCCAATGTGCAGGTGCTGGAGAAGTCGGTGGATGCCAACTATTTCCAGACCAAGCCCTACCTGGACGCCTTCAATCGCGAACGCGGCACCAACCTCACCATCGTCACTGGTGTGCACATCGAGCCGTTCGGCGCCTACTCGCACAAGATCAAGTCGATCGACCAGCTGCCGGACGGTGCCTCGGTCACCCTGCCCAACGATCCCAGCAACAATAGCCGCGCGCTGCTGTTGCTCGCCAAGCACGGCCTGATCACGCTGAAGGATCCCAGCAACGAGTTGTCCACCCTCAAGGACATCACGGCCAATCCCAAGCAGCTCAAGTTCCGCGAGCTGGAAGCCGCCATGCTGCCGCGCACGCTGGACGAGGTAGACCTTGCCCTGATCAACACCAACTACGCGCTCGCCGCCGGCCTCAACCCGACCAAGGACGCGCTGCTGATCGAGGACAAGGATTCGCCGTACGTGAACTATCTGGTGGCCCGTCCGGACAACAAGGACGACCCGCGCATCCAGAAACTCGCCAAGGCCCTGACCAGCCCCGAGATCAAGGCGTACATCGAACAGAAGTACCAAGGCGCGGTGCTACCCGCGTTCTAAAGGCTCCGCTCGGCCAACGCGTGAACGTCCATGACGCCGCCTTTCCTTGGAAGGCGGCGTTTTTTTAGGCCTTAAGCCCTCTTCGCCACGGCGCGTTGCGGTGTAGCCGGTGTCCTGGAGGTAGCACTTGGCGGATCTGCCTGGAGGCAACCTTCGGCGCCTGTATCCGCCCTGTCGCCACGCGCCCTTGAAGGCCCTTTCCCTGGGTTACGTCTCGTTGGGCCAGCAAAGAAAAGTGGCCCGAGCGCCGGCAGGCGATCGGAACGCCCGCCGCGCAGGGGGCAAGCTGACGCGTACATCACATGGTAAGGACGCGCCACTCGGTGCCTTGCCGAAGGGCAGACACTTCACGCCGGTATTCGCGCACCGACCCAGCGCGTACCCCACGGCATCACACCAGCGCCGGCTCCGCCGGAATCTCGAACACCTGGCGCAGATAGGCCACGTAGGCGCTGTCCTCGCACATATTCTTGCCGGGTGTATCGCTGATCTTCGCCACCGGTTGACCATTGCAACGAATCATCTTGATTACGATCTGCAACGGCTCCGGCCCCACGTCGTTGGTGAGATTGGTGCCCACGCCGAAAGCGAGCTGGCAACGTCCGTGGAAATGCTGGTACAGGCTCATCACCTTGGGGATATCCAGGCCATCGCTGAACACCAGTACCTTGGTGCGCGGATCGACGCGATTGGCGCGGTAATGCGCCAGCACACGCTCGCCCCAGGCGAAGGGTTCGCCCGAGTCGTGACGGGTGCCGTCGAACAACTTGCAGAAGTACATGTCGAAATCGCGCAGGAACGCGCTGAGTCCATACACGTCCGATAGCGCGATACCCAGATCGCCGCGATATTCGCGGGCCCAGGTTTCCAGCGCAGCCACCTGCGAATCGCGCAGGCGCGGCCCCAGCGCCTGATGCGCCTGCAGGTACTCATGAGCCAGGGTCCCCAGCGGCGTCAGGCCAAGCTTCCATGCCAGCCACACGTTGCTGGTACCCGTGAACTGGCCCCCCAGCCCGTCGCGCAGGGTGGTCGCCACTTCCTCGTGCCAGGCACGCGAAAAGCGACGACGCGTACCGTAATCGGCGATGCGGCAAGCTTGATAGCCCTCGGTGTCACGCAACAGGGAAATCTTTTCACGCAGGCGCCGACGTCCTTCGGAAAGATCCAGCCCCGGCTGCGTATTGCGGAAATACACCTCATTGATGATCGCCAGCAGCGGCACTTCAAAGAGGATGGTGTGCAACCAGGGGCCGCGGATATGTATGTCGATCTCGCCGGGCCCGTCCTGCGCGGGACGGATCTCCACATACTTGGCGTTGAGCTGGAACAAGCCAAGGAAGTCCACGAAGTCGCTCTTGATGAAGCGCCAGCTGCGCAGATAGGCCAGCTCGTCCTCGCTGAAGCGCAACGTGCACAACGCCTCCAGCTCGGCGCGTATCTCATCGATATACGGCACCAGGTTCACGCCCGGGGTGCGGCACTTGAACTTGTATTCCACCTGCGCGGCCGGATAGTGATGCAGCACGACCTGCATCATCGAAAACTTGTACAGATCGGTATCGAGCAGGGAGGTGACGATCATGAGTCGCTCATGCGCCGAGGGCGCCAGGGAATGGAGTGACGTCGATTATCCCGCCCCAACAGGCTGCGAGCGAGCCCACGGATGCTGCAGGCAAATAAAAACCCTGGTAGCCAGGGGAGGGGCTACCAGGGTTTTGTCAGGCCGGTCCCAAAACAAAGAGGGGAAAAGGACCGACCCCTCAGTGATGCGATACCGCTACACCACTTCTTGTCGCCGTCACGGCGATACGGATACTTAGTGTGGCTCGCCCGCCGCTAGTTCAAGGCCAACACCCATTCCGTTCAGGTTTTGGCAAGCTGGCGGCCCGGGCGGCGGACCCTACCATCGCCGCGTCGTGTTACAGGAACATCTCATGCGATCAATGCTGTGCCTGCTATCTCTCTGCCTGCTTTGCCTGGCGCGGCCCGCGCAGGCGGCGGAGCTGAGCGTTGACCTGGGCCATGACGTGCATGCCTACCGCACGGAACAGCTGCTGCAACGCCCGGAGGTACGCAGCATCGAGATTCCCGCGGACGTGGCCTACCACCAGGCCATGCGCTATCGGGCCATCCCTCTGAAAGTCCTGTTGAACGGCGTGAATGGCGACGACACCCTGCTCTTTGTCGCCAGCGACGGCTTCGCCGCGGAGATCCCCGCCGCCCTGCTCCTGCACCCGCATGGCTCGCAGGCGTGGCTCGCCATCGAGGAGCCCGCCCACGCCTGGCCTGCGCTGTCCGAAGGCAAGCCGAGCGCCGGCCCGTTCTATCTGGTGTGGACCGATCCGGAGGCCATGCGGATCGGCCCTGAGCAATGGCCTTTCCAACTGGCCGCCATTCGCCGCCTTGCTCCGGTGGCCGAGCGCTTCCCCGCGATCCGTCCAGGCACCTCGCCGGGCGATAGCGCAGTGAACCGTGGCTTTGCGGTATTCCAGCGCACCTGCTTTGCCTGCCATACGCTCAACGGCCAAGGGGATGCGCGGCTCGGGCCCGATCTCAATATCCCGCATAACCCCACCGAATATCTGCGCGCCGATCTGCTGCGCGCCTATATCCGGGACCCGCAATCGCTGCGGCAATGGCCGCAGGCGCGCATGCCGGGCTTTAACCAGCAAGCCCTCTCCGATGCCGACCTGGACGCCCTGCTCGACTACCTGCGCCACATGGCCGGACGCAAACGGCCGCCGGCTCAAGCCGATGGGGCGCCGTCCGGCAAGTAACGCTGCAGTGCCTGCTCGCGCTGTGCCGGCGGTAGTCGCGCCAGTTCGCGCACGCTGGCATAGAACGCGGGCCACTGCCCTTCGGCCTGCTTGAAGATCGCCGCGAAAGCGGGCGTCCAGTGATCGTAAAGACCGAACGGCAGCAATCGTGCGTTATTGATTGGCCCCGCTACCCATGCGTCGTAACGATGATCGTTCGGCCATTGGCTATCGCGCCAGTGCGCGTAGCGAACGCGGAAGTCGGCAATCTCGCGCTGTTTGCCCGACGCCATCGACGCCGCATCGAGGCCGCTGGCATAGAGCGTCTTGAGGCGATCGCGCAGTTCCAGCACTAATCGCGTAAAGCCATCGGACATCGTGCTCTCCGCGCCGTCCTGCGGCGGCAATCCGCGCGACTGACGCCACTCGCGCAATCCTTCCGCCTGCACAAAACTGGCGAATGACTCGTTGAAGGCGCTGTCGTCCTTCACGTAGATCAGCTGATGAGCCAATTCGTGGAAGATGGTGCCGGCCAGCTCATCGTCGTCCCAGCGCATCATGCTGCTCAGGATGGAATCGGCGAACCAGCCCAGGGTGGAATACGCCGGCACACCGCCGACGTAGACATCATCGCCGGCCGCCTCCAGATGCGCCGCCTCGGCCTGGGCCTTGTCGTGGGAAAAATAGCCGCGATACGCCACGCAACCGGCGAAGGGAAAGCAGTGCTGGATCGGCGCAATCGAATAAGCGGGCGTGGCAAAGACATTCCACACCACGTAGGGCCGGTCCAACTGCACATAGCTGGTGTAGCTGCGGTTGGCCGGCAAGCCCAGATGGGCCGAGGCGAATCCCCGGGCCTCCTGCGCCAGTTGCAGACGCTGCTTCAGCGCAGGATCGGTGGCCGGATCGGCCACCACCGTCGCGACGTCGCGACGGTGCGCCACCAGTTGGCCCTGGCCCGTCGCCACATGCGCGTAATAACCCACGGTGCTGCACGCCGAAAGCAACAGACCCACGGCCGCCACGGCAATGGGTCTGAGAAGCTTCCAGCAAGACGACATGATGGTGAACAACCTCATGCCGCCATTGTGCCCTTAAGTTCAGTGGCCGTGACCGCTCCAGGAGCCGTGACCACCGCTCCATCCGCCATGCCCGCCACCATGACCGCCGTAGTAGCGACCACCCCGACCGTAGTAGCGGGAACCTCCATACCAGAGGCCGCCGATACCGATGCTCACCGAGGGCGCATAACAACAACCGTAGCCGTAATAGCCCGGGTAGTAGTACCCCGGCGCGGCGTAATAGCCGCCGCTATAGGTAACGCCCGAGCCGTAATAGGCATCACCACCACTGTAGGTGGTCACCGGGCGGACATAGCTGTAATCAGGGTAGTAATAACAACCGGACAGCGCCGCGGTAGCAGCCACCAAGGCAAGGCCGGCAAGCATGCGTTTCATGACCAAAACCTCTGGGAGGGATAGCTACACGCTAGTCCTGTTGCACTAAGTGCGCACTGAATGCAGCGGCCATGCCTGGAAGGCGTTTACCTGCCAGCCATACGCCCCTCCCGGTGGAAGGTGAACCGCTGAATGCTCAGTCCGAGCCGCCCCGTTCAGGCGGCTGGCGAATGTGACCAAGCACTCCGCCCTGAACACCCAGATCGTGGGAACCTGGATCGTTCGGCTCATTGGCGGGTGCCGACGATGCGCCCGGCCATTGCGGCCCCTGCCGTACCCGCTCCTGCTTGGCCTCCAGCAGCGCCTGGATATGCTCGACCGCTTCCTGCGGACTGATTGGGTGCTTGACCGGCTTGTGGGCCGCGGGTTTGCGTGGCTTGGCGGAAATCGGCTTGGCGACCACGGTGGCGCGCTTGGCGACAGGCTTGGGCGCTGTCTTCCGGGCCACACGTGGTGCGCTGGCGGGTGTGCGCGTCACGTTCTTGGCTGCCGCCTTCTTGGCCGGCGCCGTCTTGCGTGCCACCGGCCGCTTGGTGGTGATGGTCTTGCGCGTCGCGGGCTGGCCGGCAGCGGCTTTACGTGCCGAGGTCTTGGATACCGCCCGCTTCCGCGCCGGGGCTTTCTTGGCGGCCGTCTTGTGCGCCGTGGTCTTACGCGTCACGGTGGACTTGCGCGCGGTTTTGCTGGAAGCACTTTTGCGCGTGGCGGGTTTTCGCGCGGGGGTTTTGCGGGCAGTGGTTTTCGGCGAGGTCTTGCGAGCTGCTGTCTTGCGGGCGGTGGCCCCTTTGGCAGCCGATTTGCGCGTCGTAGCCATGCGTCTTCTCTCCTGCACTGATGGGAGGACGCCCGACGCCCTGCTCGTCGGACGTCATGAGAATTAGCACCGCAAAGATGTATCTCCGGTGAGCAGACGCGTGCATCTGCTCACCCATGACACCTCAGAAGCGCGGCTGAGCGAGCTGCCCCAGGAAGTGCGAGAACACCTCCGGACGAATCAGCAAGGTAAAGGCCACGCCGAACGCCGCGCCCCACAAATGCGCGCTGTGATTCACGTTGCCCTGCCCGCGCCGGTCCATGTAGATGGAGTAACCCAGATACAGCACGGCATAGACAATGGCCGGCATCGGCAGCACAAACACCACGATGCGCGACCACGGCGCCAGCAAAATGTATGCAAACAACACCGCCGAAACGGCGCCGGAAGCGCCCAGGCTGCGGTAATTGCTGTTGTTCCGGTTCTTCAGGTAGGTCGGCAGGATCGAAACCACCAGCGCCACGATATAGAACAACGCGAATCCCAACGCTCCCAGGCTCGCGGTGTAGAAGCCCTCCATCGCGCGCCCGAAAAAGAACAGCGTGATCATGTTGAACAGGAGATGGTTGAAATCCGCGTGTACCACCCCGTAGGTCACCAGCCGGTGGTATTCCCGGCTGCGGGTGATGGCCGGCGGCCAGAGGATGAGGTCATTCATCAGGCGGGCGTTCTTGAACGCCATGAACGAAACAACACAGGTAATGGCGATGATGATCAGGGTGATCATGCAGGTATCCGTACAGCCAAAAAGAGACAAAGAATCCGCATCTTGGCGGTGAATGGCCGACTTGTCGACACCGCGTCCCGCTCAACAGCCCCCTTCTGGCGGCCGTTCCGCATTATCATTCGCCGCTTCACGCGTCTTCCCCACGCCTGTCTGATCAATCCCCATGTCGATTCGTTACCTGCATCTGGACGTCTTTGCCGCCACCCCGGGCGGCGGTAACCACCTGGGCGTCGTCACCGACGCCACCGGCTGGAGCGACGCCCGCATGCAAGCTTTTGCCCGTTGGACCAATCTGGTCGAAACCACCTTTCTGCTGCCGCCCACCCAACCAGGCGCCAGCTACCGTGTGCGTATCTTCACGCCGCACAAGGAAATTCCCTTTGCCGGTCATCCCAGCATCGGTAGCGCCCATGCGGTGCTGCTGTGCGACCTGGCCCAGCCGGTCGAGGGCGTACTGTGGCAAGAGTGTGGGGCCGGCGTGCTGCCTATTCGCCTGGAAGGTGACGGCGATGCACGGCGCCTGCTGCTCAAATCGCCGCACGCGACGGTGGAGAAGACCGGCCTGGACGCCCACCCGCTCTTGCCGCCCGCCTTGGCGGGTATCGGTCTAGGCACGTTGCCGCCAGCCTACGTGGCCGGTGGTCGCCACTGGTGGCTGGCCGAATGCGCCGATGAGGAAAGCCTGCGTCGCTGGCAGCCCGACCACGCCGCTATCGGCGCACTCGCCCTTGCCACCGATAGCCTCGGCCTGTGCGTATTCGCGCGCAGTTCGCATCCGGACTACCAGCTGGTGGTCCGTGCCCTGCCCGCGGGCGTAGGCATTGTCGAGGACCCTGCCTCGGGCGCCGCCAACGGCCTGATCGCGGCCTATATCGCTCACGCCGAGCCGCACGGCTCGCTGGCGCGCGGCTACACCGTCAGCCAGGGGCGCGAGATTAGTCACGATGCCAGCCTCAGCGTGCGCATCGACGGCAATACCGTCTGGATCGGTGGTCACACCAACACCATCATTGACGGCGTGCTGCACTGGAACGGCGCCGCGTGAACGCCCAGGCGCAGATCTGGGTGGACGCCGATGCCTGCCCGGCCGCGATCAAGGAAGTGCTGTTTCGCGCGGCCGAACGCGAGCACGTCAACGTCACCCTGGTCGCCAACCAGTGGCTGCGCACGCCGGCCTCGCGTTTCGTGCGCGCCATCCAGGTGCCGGGCGGCTTCGATGTGGCCGACAACGAGATCGTCGAGCGCGTCAACGCAGACGATTTGGTGGTAACCCAGGACATCCCCTTGGCCGCCGCAGTGATCGCCAAGGGTGCGCTTGCCATGCATCCGCGTGGCGAGCTGTATACCGCCGACACCATTGCGCAACGCCTGGGCATGCGCAATTTCATGGACGAACTGCGCGGCGCCGGCGTCGACACCGGCGGCCCCGCCGCCTTTCATCCGCGCGACAAGCAAGCCTTCGCCAATCAGCTCGATCGCTGGCTAACGC
>NZ_JAELTT010000337.1 GCF_016428975.1 Dyella sp. ASV21 | reverse complement strand
TGATGAGGATGGGATGCGCAAGCATGGCGTCGATAATCATCTCATCGGTGACGCCAGGCTCGCCCAGGCCAAGCGCCGCGAACGGGGTCCCCTTTTCACGCACCGCTTCGCGCGGTCGCAGCATGGCCTGTCTCTTATACACATCTCCGAGCCCACGAGACCCGTGACCGAATCTCGGTTGGCGGGGTGGGGGGGGAAAGGGGGGGGGGGGGGGGGGGGGGGGGGGGGGGGGGGGGGGGGGGGGGGGGGGGGGGGGGGGGGGGGGGGGGGGGGGGGGGGGGGGGGGGGGGGGGGGGGGGGGGGGGGGGGGGGGGG
>NZ_JAELTT010000336.1 GCF_016428975.1 Dyella sp. ASV21 | reverse complement strand
CCCCCCCCCCCCCCCCCCCCCCCCCCCCCCCCCCCCCCCCCCCCCCCCCCCCCCCCCCCCCCCCCCCCCCCCCCCCCCCCCCCCCCCCCCCCCCCCCCCCCCCCCCCCCCCCCCCCCTTTTCCACGCACACGCCGCCAACCGAGATTCGGTCACGGGTCTCGTGGGCTCGGAGATGTGTATAAGAGACAGATCGACACCCCGGCGTTGCGCATCGCCGATCTTGCCGGACGCCGCGTCGCGGTGTGGGGCTTCGGGCGCGAAGGCAAGGCGGCCATCGCGGCTATCCGTGCTCGTTTACCGCAACTCGCGCTTACG
>NZ_JAELTT010000335.1 GCF_016428975.1 Dyella sp. ASV21 | reverse complement strand
CCCCCCCCCCCCCCCCCCCCCCCCCCCCCCCCCCCCCCCCCCCCCCCCCCCCCCCCCCCCCCCCCCCCCCCCCCCCCCCCCCCCCCCCCCCCCCCCCCCCCCCCCCCCCCCCCTTTTTAATGACCCGCCGACCACCGAGATCTACACCCGAACGTTGTCGTCGGCAGCGTCAGATGTGTATAAGAGACAGCCCGACTGCAAGGGCAGCAACTGCGGCCCCAGGCGCCCCTTGGCGATTTCATGGCGAAAGAAGTCGATCAGGTTGTCGGCGATTTGGCGCGAGGTTTCATCCGGCGGCGCAAACGCGCTGTTGCGA
>NZ_JAELTT010000334.1 GCF_016428975.1 Dyella sp. ASV21 | reverse complement strand
CCCCCCCCCCCCCCCCCCCCCCCCCCCCCCCCCCCCCCCCCCCCCCCCCCCCCCCCCCCCCCCCCCCCCCCCCCCCCCCCCCCCCCCCCCCCCCCCCCCCCCCCCCCCCCCCCCCCCTTTTTCACCCCCACCCCGCCAACCGAGATTCGGTCACGGGTCTCGTGGGCTCGGAGATGTGTATAAGAGACAGCCCCTGCGTTGCCCCTGGGCCCGGTGACACCTCACCAGCCTTGTGCACAGGCCATTTGTGCCACTTGGCATGGCGATTGCTGCCTTGCATGCGAACAGGCGGGAAGGGGAAGGCATGGTGACGACG
>NZ_JAELTT010000333.1 GCF_016428975.1 Dyella sp. ASV21 | reverse complement strand
TAAGACGCCGGTGAAGTTCAAGAACGTGGTGATCGGCCGGGTAACCGGTGTGCGCCTGAGCCAGGATCGTTCGCGGGTGGTGGCCAAGGTGGCGCTGGAGAAGAGCGCCGAGGGTTTCGCCACGGCCTGTCTCTTATACACATCTGACGCTGCCGACGACAACGTTCGGGTGTAGATCTCGGTGGTCGGCGTAGCATTAAAAAGGGGGGGGGGGGGGGGGGGGGGGGGGGGGGGGGGGGGGGGGGGGGGGGGGGGGGGGGGGGGGGGGGGGGGGGGGGGGGGGGGGGGGGGGGGGGGGGGGGGGGGGGGGGGGGGG
>NZ_JAELTT010000332.1 GCF_016428975.1 Dyella sp. ASV21 | reverse complement strand
CCCCCCCCCCCCCCCCCCCCCCCCCCCCCCCCCCCCCCCCCCCCCCCCCCCCCCCCCCCCCCCCCCCCCCCCCCCCCCCCCCCCCCCCCCCCCCCCCCCCCCCCCCCCCCCCCCCCCTTTTACCCCCCCACCCCGCCAACCGAGATTCGGTCACGGGTCTCGTGGGCTCGGAGATGTGTATAAGAGACAGTGCCAAGGCCGCCGGTTCGGTGACGGCGGATCTGGCCACCGCTGCGCACGACGTGGACGGCATCAAGGTCATTGCCGCGCGCCTGGAGGGCCTGGACGCCAAGGCATTGCGCGACAGCATGGATCA
>NZ_JAELTT010000331.1 GCF_016428975.1 Dyella sp. ASV21 | reverse complement strand
CCCCCCCCCCCCCCCCCCCCCCCCCCCCCCCCCCCCCCCCCCCCCCCCCCCCCCCCCCCCCCCCCCCCCCCCCCCCCCCCCCCCCCCCCCCCCCCCCCCCCCCCCCCCCCCCCTCTTTAATGATCCGCCGACCACCGAGATCTACACCCGAACGTTGTCGTCGGCAGCGTCAGATGTGTATAAGAGACAGCCGGTGGATTACTTTGGCTTCGAACATCCCTTGTCGTCCAGCGAGGTGCATGGCAAGCAGGTGAAGCTATGGATCGAACGCGGTCTGCCGCTGCTCAAGGGCCAGTCGATCACC
>NZ_JAELTT010000330.1 GCF_016428975.1 Dyella sp. ASV21 | reverse complement strand
CCCCCCCCCCCCCCCCCCCCCCCCCCCCCCCCCCCCCCCCCCCCCCCCCCCCCCCCCCCCCCCCCCCCCCCCCCCCCCCCCCCCCCCCCCCCCCCCCCCCCCCCCCCTTTTTAATGATACGGCGCCCCCCGAGATCTACACCCGAACGTTGTCGTCGGCAGCGTCAGATGTGTATAAGAGACAGGCCCTCTGAGGTCCACAAAGGCTTCTGGGATGCCTGGCAAGCGCTCAAAGGCGCCGCCACGGAGACAGGCCAGCGAGCGCTCGAAGAGCAGCAGCAGGCACTCGACGCCGAGCGTAACCAACTGCAGGAGGC
>NZ_JAELTT010000045.1 GCF_016428975.1 Dyella sp. ASV21 | reverse complement strand
ATCTACGACTTCGTCTCCAAGCATGTCGGCAACAGTGAGTCGGTTACGGTAGCTAGGCCGCTGGCGGGAATCTACTACCTGGCCCTTGTCGGCGAGTCGCCCGGCTATGCCAACGTCAGCGTGCAGGGAAGTTATACCGCGCCACCCGACGGGGCTGGCGCTTCAAGTCAGGCGGAAATCAACTACATCACCGCAGATCATCTAGGTACGCCACGAGCGATCACGAATCAATCGAGTAGCGTGATTTGGCAGTGGCCGTATCAGGGAAATCCCTTTGGGGAGCAGCAACCGACGTCGGTGACGGGATACGTCTTCAACCTGCGCTTTCCCGGCCAATATAACGACGCCGAGAGCGGACTGAATTACAACGTCAATCGATACTACGAATCTGCCATCGGCGGATACGACCAACCTGATCCGACGGGCCTTGCTGCGGGACCGAGCCTGTATGCCTATGTGGGTGGAAACCCATTGAGCTATGTCGATCCGCTCGGATTGCAAGAAAGCACAGTTGACTCATATTGCGCGCGCTACGGCGCAGCCGCCTGTGTGGAGGCGATAGGCGGAAGAACAGGGGCCGGTATCAGCGCGGGTACGGCGACAGCCATCGGTGCGGGGATTGCAACGGCCGTCGGAGTTGATAGCGCTTTAAGAAAGCAGTGTGATGACGACGACCAGTGCGGCCCTGATTCGAGGTTTGAGGCCTACACCAAGGCGCTTGCATGGGCAGGCATGGGTATTGGTGACGAGGGTGTCCCAATCCCCTGGAGTCAATATCGCGGCAGAGGTGGGGCCAACTACACCTACGTGAAACAAAATGGTGGATCGAACTATGGTTACTACGACCCAGGATCAAAGGCCAAGGTGATGAATCACCCTGACGGCCACCCGGATCAACTTGGCGATAGCCACCCAGAGCACCACAATTGCCCACACTTCCACGCTGTGAATGCACGTGGCGAGGAGCGCATATTTCCGTATAAGAGGGGCACCTAATCATGGATTCCAAGACAATCCAGTTGTTCGTCCAAGCACTAGTAGAAGCGGATTCCGCACCAGGGGCATCGCTCGTCGTTGGTGTTAAGTACCGTGGTGACGACTCGGTTTACGAAGAATGGGCCCCGAATAGATCTGAAATCATCGGAGAGGATGGACTTCAAGATCCAGGATTTGGCTCCGGCCCGGTGACCTACTCGGAGATCCAGCAGCTATCTGTGCCGGCAGTTTCACCAAGACCTTCGCCCACAATTGAATATTCCAAGAAGTTCGATGTCTTGGTTTCGCTTACCTCGGGCATGCCATGTGTGCAAATCACCGCCAATGCGGTGACGTTGAATGTCCGGCAAGGTGGCGACCAGGGCTGATTGCCTCGTAGCATCTTTTGGCTTTCTGACTGTTGACCAAGCGACCTAGCAATGGATCGCTGACGGGCAGCCTTGTATGCGTCACCAACTTACGGCTTCCCGGCCAGTACTACGACGCCGAGAGCGGCCTTGCTGACAATGGCGCCCGCTCCTTCGAGGCCGCGACGGGGCGCTTCCCGCAGCCCGATCCGTCAGGCACCAATGGTGGCCCTGGGCTGTACGTCTACGGGTTGAACAGTCCGCTGCTTTACTTCGATCCGGATGGACTTCAGGCTCAGCCAGCACCTGGTCCGCAGCCGTTTTATCCTTCCCCAGCACCGCCTGCAGGAGGAGTACCGGATTTCGGCCCTCCGGCGAATGAGCCCCTGCCAATAGAAGGCCCCGCAATTGGAGGCCTCTGCTTGCGCGTATTGGGCGGTATTGGAGCAATGCTTTATTCAAGCCCGACTAGCGCATGCGACCAACCTTATCCACCTGCGGAGAATAATTGTCCGGGCAACGACGATCGGTGCGCCAAAGCGAAGGCCGAAGCACAGAGCGCGTATTGGAAGTTAATGACCAAGCGCATACCCCAGTTCCAGACGGGGGGCACCAGGGGGCGAGATCCCAATCATCTGACCTCAATTTTGCAGCTTCAATCTCGATTGCGGGACGCGATCAGGCGGGTGCTTCTCTATTGCAAGCCTGCACCATCTGAACTTGACGAGTGGGAAAGAGCAGCCAATCTCAATGCACCAGGCTTCTGAGGAAATAACAATGAGTGAGAGGATCGAACTACCTGCGGCCTTCATGGACTCTGAAGAATTCCAGGCACTGCCAGAGGACCAGCGCCTTTCGTTTTTGCGAAGGTTGGACAACGCAAAATCACTCGGTCTGTCGCTGGAGTCCGGATCTCGACTGGCTAATGCCTCTGACTTTGCGGACTTCACGGAAGATCTGGAGTTAGATGCATCGTTGCTTCAGGAGCTTGACTCGGCCGCCCAAGGCGGACTAAGCCGCTGGCTTCTGCACTTTTCCTGGTCATTCGAAACCTCGCCAGGGGAGATGCTTCACGCACTCCCGGCCTTTTGCCTCGGACTGCTGGATACCCAAGAACCGCGTCACGATGCCACTCTCGACAGCTATCGGTCTTGGTTCCACCAAGTCGGCGTAGATCTTGTACGGGTCACCCATGCGATTGAGAGCTCCAACACCTACGAGGCTACGCTAGCGTTACATATAGTGGTTGACGTGCTTCTCGGGCGACTGCTGGTTGCGTGTCACAAGCTTCGGTTGAACTCGGCGATGCCACGCTAACAAGCACGGGTGCCCGCGAAACCGTCTCAAGGAATTTTTAGCCGGCACACACCGTCGCCTCATGCTCGCTGCGCTCGCCAAACCGCGTCGCAGCAAGGGAAGCCATTGCCGTCGGCGCACGGGTGAGTCAAGGGTGTGGTTACCCGGCCAGTACTACGATGTGGAAAGCGGCCTTGCTGACAATGGCGCCCGCTCCTTCGAGGCAGCGACAGGACGCTTCCCGCAGCCTGATCCTTCGGGCATCAGTGGCGGCCTTGGGCTTTACGTCTACGGCTTGAACAATCCGCTGCTGTACTTCGATCCTGATGGTCAGCAGGCCACCAACGGGCAGCAAGGGGCATTTGCGATTCCAGGAACTGCTCCGACCGGGCCGATGAGTCCTGGAGTGCGTCCTATGCCCATCACCGACCCAGTTGCCGGGCCGCGCGTACGCATTCCCAGCCCTACGAATGTCCTGACCGGAGTAGCTGCTTACTGCGGTTCCAACCCATTGACGGCTGCGACATGCGTTATCGCGGGGTGCGTCATTCCACGCTCCACAGCTGATTCCTGCGCTGATGAACCGGCTACGCCGCAGCTCATGCAAAGGTGCTCAGGCAATAACAGCGACTGTGACAAAGAGGGGGAAGACGCCATCAATATGTGCGAAAAACTCATCTCCCAACCAGACACGCCTAGAGGCGTGACGGGCGGATATCGAAATATTATGCAGTGCGCAAAGGGCTTGGTGAGCCAGCGGTGCGGCGGAAATCGCGTGAATTAAATCTGCAAAAAGGTGCTGTCATGCAGCTAGAAAAAGCAATTGAAAAGATCAAGGAAAAAGCACGCGCCGATGATCCGATGGCAGTACGGGAGGCGGTGGAGCTGACAGAGACGCACCCCGGCGAGGCGGCGACCTGGTCTCTCCTATCGTATGTTCATGCAAGGATCGGTAACTACCAGGATGCGATAGCCGACCTAACTCAAGCGATCGAAATTTCGTCCAATGAGCCTGTCATGTATTTCAATCGCGGTCGATACAGGTCGATTTTGGCGAGGCATAACGACGCCATTGGCGACTACACCCGAGGAATTGCCTTGTGTGAGGAGTCCGGGGACGACTACTACTTGGAGACGCTCTATTTTCTTCGCGCACACGCCTACTTGAAGCTAGGCAATAAAGGTGCCGCTCTACTCGATCTTTCCCAGGTAAAAGATGAGGATTTTTCTTTCTGGGAAAAAGAGATCTTTACGAAAAAGCAGTTGCTCTCTCTGTGCAACTCAGCATGACGTCTCAAAGGTCCACCCCGGATCCCGATCAGGTCATATCAATTGCCGAGTCGATCTCCGGTGATCGAGACAGGGCGGTCGAGTGGCTGAGCCAGCCACTCGCCACGTTTGACGGCAAGACACCGCTGCAGCTGATTGCCGGAGGCCGCGCCGACGCTGTGATCGGTTACCTTCACTCCATCGAATCCGGCTTCGTCGGGTGAGCACCGAGAGCACGTGACATCGGTAGCAAAATGAACGGCGCTACCGATGTCACGCACCAGGAGGAAGGTTGATGAGCTACGCCACCGACGATGCTGAAATGTCGAGCGCCCGGGAAATCCTCTTCCATTGCCGTGGCAAGCTCTCGGCGGATATCCGGAAAGAGGCCTCCCGCAGCCAGCCTGATGCGCAACGCCTGGCTGACCTGGAACTGGTGATGTCCCAGCTGCGTGATGAAATCGATGCCGTCACGGCCGGCAACCGCGCAGTGACAACGCGAGTCCGCTTGCTCTACGGCATGTTGCTCAAAGCCGCTTACGCGCCGGCATCACACTGACCGGTTGCCTCATCGCTGCATCATGTTTGCCGCATCCATGCATCACGATGCGTCTTCCGTGCACTATCGTTGCATTACCGCTGCATCATCCGTGCATCGCGACGTGGCCCGTTGGGCCACGTGATCGTGTCGACTCCCCTCAGGTCAGTGCCACGAATAACTAGAGGTGGCCGGGTCGTTCTGGACACGAAATTCGGTGGGAAGTACCACTCGATTTCGCGCAGCCCACAATGGGTCCGACTAGTCGGCTGACCGCAGAAAAAAAGTCGCGTTCCACCATTAGCGATGGGTCCGAAACACTGCCGTGTCTGTCTTGGGCGGAGACCGGACAACCACGCTGGGCCTCTGGCAAAGAGAAAGCCCGCAAGGGGAACCTGCGGGCTTTGGGTCATCCATCTCTCATGCTGCTTAGGGAAGGAGGGGAGGCCTGCCTAAGCGATGGGACTGATGTCTCACGACATGGAATAACTATACCAATTGGTATATTAATAAAGAGTAACTTGGTTTGCGCCCCTCTAATTTCTAGCGCGGCCATGGCACCACTGTGGAGGCGCGGCTGTATCCGCGCGTCTGCTTTGGGTTGCGGATTCAACCGGTCAACGCAACACTTTAATGAAATCGTTTTTCGTGGAATATCAATACTCTACTCATTCTTGGCAGCCTCTCTAACGATCCTGCTGTGCCAATAGGTCGGATTACCCGTGGATTTAAGGTACTTCCAGCCTGTTGGCCAGCGAGCGATGAATCTGAACCTGGATGCCGGCGCAACGCACCTTCTGCTGACACAGTGTCGGGGCGTTGCGTTGACCGGTTGAAATTGCAGTCGGAAGCGGACAGTTCCGATTTCACCCCTGAGGAGTCTTCCAGCGCCTTCTCAATTCGTCCAGATGCGCGGCCGTCTCGGCGGACGGATGCTGCCGGAAATACCGCAAAACGGCAGACCTAGCCTCCTGATCGCCTGTATCACCGAGACGTTCCAGCCAGGAGACTCCCTTTGCCTCGTCCCCTACATAAAGCATGTAGTAGTCGGCGAGCCGGTTAATCGATGGCACATCGCCTAAAGCAGCTTTGCCTTCAACAGCACTTAGTTCACTCGGCGAAATCCGGTAGGCACCGCCGGGAGAAGGGGCAGCCTGCTCCGAATGCGCTTGAAATCCGGCACTCGGAAGCGGCCAAGCGCTCATCAAGAGAGCATACCCCAGGAGAGTATTAGCCGACCGATTCGCAAAATTCATTCGCGCCCCATCCGTCCAAAGAACTCGAATCCCCATAAGAAAAGTGTCCGCTTCGGGTCGAAGGCGGATATCGGTGGCCCTCCGGGCTCACGCAGACCTAGTCATCTAGGGCACCTAGAAAGCGAGTCGGCAACCTTCTTCAGCAAACGCGCATTTTGCCCATGGCCCTTGGTCCACAGTTGTACAAAAATCTTCGTTTGGACCGGACCTATTGGTGTATCCGTGTTCTCGTAGGCAAGTCCATAGAGCCTCTCAACTCCATAACCAATAGGTTTTCCGTAGATATCTATTTGCAATGGCCCATCCGACTCTGCAAGCAGTTGAAGGTCTTCTGTTAGTCGCCCCTGACGTACGACACGTCCCATGCTTTCAGGCAAATGCGGGTTGTGGCTGATCATGTAGTCCACGACACCACCATGGCCAAGGAACTGGCCCTCGGCTGCATCAATGCCGACGTGAACTACATAGGTCACGCCGGAGATCGGTGTCATGCAGACGGGAAAATATTTGCTAATGGGTGATGGCTCCGCTGCAAACGCAACCAAGCTCGCAACGGCGGCTATAAAAGCCAGAGTCAGCCCGACCAGTTGCCTCGTAACGGCAGTTGCCATCGCGCCTCCTAGCGCCAATATTGTCTATGCCACAAACATGACCCGACCGAGCCAGTGTCCGATACGGGTCGGATGCGGACCTTACCCAGTGTGCAGGATTGAGAGAACGATACCTGCGACCGGGTCAGAGATTGCCTCAAAACGAAAGATGTATGAGCCCTCCGCATAGTCGATCAAGCGCTGACCTGATTGGGCATTGGGTTCGGCGCTATGGATACCTTGCACGCGGCCGTAAAGCGCCTGGTAGAACTGGTGCGGCACCTCGTACACAGGCACTCCGGAGGAGTCTACGCCCTGGTAGATGATGTGGGGAGCTGCACCATTTGGGTCTGGAAGAAAAAGTGACCGCTGGCCTGAAATGGCGGCCTCGTGCATGAGCTTTCCAGTAATGCGGGCGACATAGCCGCCAGTGCGTCCCGGATAGGTTGGATCTTCCAGCAATGGTGGTGTGTGCATAAGTACCAATTCCCTTTGACCTGCAATGTCCGCTCCGGGTTGCGGTTTCAGCCGGTCGTCGCAACGAATTGATAAAATCGTTCGGCCGGTGTTTCGAAGTTTAGAGTCTTTCTTGGCCTTCCATTCAAGCGCCTTGCCACGGCGTTGAGTTGCGCTTGGGTGAGGCCAGACAGATCCATGCCTTTGGGAAAATATTGCCGCAGAAGGCCGTTGGTGTTCTCGTTCGAACCCCGCTGTCATGGGTTGTACGGATCGCAGAAGTAAACCGTGATGTCGGTGGCCAGTGTGAAGCGCTGATGTTGGGCCATCTCCGACCCTCGATCCCAGGTCAGCGACCGATACAGTTCCTGAGGAAGTTTGCGTGCGTGCTTGATCAGCTGGTAGGTCGCCGTTTGGCTATCCCGGCTCTGCGCGCAAGGCAGGGATGGCAGCGCGTACAATGGCGCATCTCGCTTCCTGGCTATATCGATGACCGAACCCGAACGCCTCGCCAAACGTGTCGCTGCACTGACCCAGTGCTCGCGGCGTGAAGCGGAAATGTATATCGAGGGGGGCTGGGTACGTGTGGATGGCGTCACCGTGGAGGAGCCTCAGTTCAAGGTGCTGGAACAGCACATTGAGATCGATCCGCAGGCCAAGCTCGAACCCGCGGAGCCCGCCACCCTGGTGCTGCACAAGCCTGCGGGCGCCACGATAGATGAGGCGCGCGCGCTGATCCGGGCGGAGAGCCATGACGCCGACGATGCCTCCGGCGTGCGTTTGCTGAAGCGCCACTTCGCTCGGCTGGAATCGCCGCTGCCGCTGCCCGACAAGGCCAGCGGCCTGTTGGTGTTTACCCAGGACTGGCGGGTAAAGCGGCGCCTGGACGAGGATTTCGACCGCATCGAGCAGGAGCTTGTGGTCGAAGTGGTGGGCAAGTTGGCGCCGAACGGCCTGGCCCTGCTCAATCACGGGCTTCGCTTTGATAATTACGCGCTGCCGCCGATCAAGGTGAGTTGGCAGAACGAAACGCACCTGCGCTTTGCCTTGAAGCGCATTGCCCCTGACAAGGTCGAGCGCATGTGCAACGCGGTCGGGCTGCAGGTGCTCGCCATCAAGCGCATCCGCGTCGGCCGCATTCCCATGTCCCGATTGCAGCCGGGCCAATGGCGCTATCTGGCGAGCACGGATCGGTTCTGACGGCCTGAACACCACGGCTGGGTGGTACCCACCCTTCACCGGCTGGGGAGCGGCGCGGTCACCGCAGCAAATACCTCCTACGGCCCGAAGAGCCGCCCGGGCTCCTGCCGGCGCCATCGGGCAAGCCACGCGCAGACCTGAGATAATGGGCGATTGCCCTTCCGCGCGTGGCCTCTTTATGCACATCGGCATCGACTTCGGCACCAGCTACTCCGCCGCCGCCGCCATCAGGGATGGCGAACTTACCCTGGTTCGTTTCGGCGAAGCCGAGCAGTTCCGCACGGCAGTGTACTTTCCGGAACTGGTGCCCGACCCGAACGACTTCGAACTCACGCCCGAGCTGGAAGCGCAGTTGGAAACGCACATCCGCTCCGCGCGAAACGATCTACGCCAGCAGGCTGCCGCGGCTACCGCTCGCGGCCAGGCGCCGGTGACGCGCACGGAGGAAGAACTGCGCCGCGATGCGCTGCGCGTGGTGCGCCGCCAGTGGATGGAAGAACAAGCGCGCGCCGCCACGTCGTCCGTCGCCAGCTTCCAGCACGCATTGTTCGGCGAGGACGCGGTGGAAGGTTATCTGGAGAGCGGTGGCGGCAACCTGATCGAGTCGCCCAAGTCGATGTTCGGCTATCGACTGGACCCGCAGGTGCGCAAGGTAATCGTGCATATCGCCACGCACATCCTGGAACACATACGCCTTACCGCAAGCCGCCAGTTCAGCGAACCGGTGCGCGGCGCGGTGATTGGCCGCCCGGTGGAGTTTCGCAGCTCCATGGGGGCCGCCGGTTCGGAGCAGGCCATTGAGATTCTGCGTGAAGCGGCCGCCGCCGCCGGCTTCGACGAAGTACGCTTTCTGGAAGAACCGGCTGCCGCCGCGATGCATTACCACAAGAGCCTCGCGAACCGGCAACACGCGCTGATCGTCGATATTGGCGGCGGCACCACCGACGTCACCCATGCGGAACTGGGCGGCGTGACATCACCGCTGATCGCGCGCAACTGGGGCTTGCCCAAGGGCGGTACGGACCTCGACGTGGGCGTGAGCCTGCATAGTTTTATGCCACTGATGGGCAAGGACATCGTGCGCGTGCCGCAGCACCAGTTTGTGGAAGCGGCCAGCGTGCACAACTTGCCCAAGCAACGCGAGTTCCGCAAACAAAACTATCGCCTGGTGGCCGCGCCTTACGGTGCGCGCCTGCGTGCCCTGCAGGAGCTGGGTGCCACCACGCGCCTCAATCAGGCCGCCGAGCGCACGAAGATCAAGTTGAGCGCTTCAGCGAGCTATCGTGCGGAACTGGATTTCATTGAGCGCGGCCTCGCCGTGGACGCCAGCCGCGACGATCTCGACACCGCCATCGAGCCGTTTCTCACCCAGCTGGAGCGCACCCTTGCCACGGTGCGCAGCGACCTTCCCGCGCTGCCGGCCAGCGTCTTCCTTACCGGCGGTACCTCCCGCTCGCCGCAGGTAAAGGCGCGGGTGGCCGCATGCTTCCCCGAGATTCCGCTGGTGCATGGCGACCCTTCGCTGGGCGTCGTGTCGGGGCTGGCGGTAGCCGCGAGTGAAGCCACGCTGCACGCGAGCGCCTGACCCGGCATCGCTACTTTCGGCTGTATGCCGGATCCAGCGACGTGAGAAAGTCGTCGACTTCGGACTGGATATAGCGATTAGCGTGATCATCCGGATTTGCGGCGACTTCCTTGTGGGCGGGCGTCTCCTGCAAGAGTGACCCGGTGGCGGAGTCGAATACGTAGGTCGTTGCCCTGTAGCCGACCTTGGGCGGCGTGTAGCGCCCCACCACATGCGAGCCGCCACTGAACGGACTGAAGCTCGGCACCACCAGCGGAACGAATCGAATGACGACGCGGTACGGCATGGTCTTGGCCTTGCCTGACGAGGGAGTGCCGCTTCGGAACACGGCATCGTCCGATTCAATCAAGCGCAGCTCGACGTGGCGATCGTCCGCCCATTCGGAAAAGGCCTTGTTCGCCGTTGAACAGCTCTCGTCTTCACTGGTGCAGGCCACGTAGGCCACAAAGCGCGGGCTACCATCCGGATTGAACCATTGAACCGATGTCTGCGATGGTTGGCCGCTCTTGCCGAGGTTCGGGGTGGTCTCCGCACAACCTTGCAAGGCCAGCATGGCCACAGCGGTTCCCACCAGCATTCCTAAACGCATCGCGAACGACCCCCAAGGTGGTTAGTTTTCTCGCGCGCCACCGCATGGGGCGCGAACTGGCCAATCACTTGCCTCAGCGCGCGTGCTCCGCCATGGCGACGGTTTTCGGTGCCACCACGACGCCATCCTGGCTGAGTTGGGCGGATACACCCGCGGCATAGAAGCCGCGAATCAGGTGATGGCGAGTGATGATGACGGGCAAACCTTTTTCCTTGAGCTGATCGAACATGCGGCGCGCGTCCGGTGACTGGTCGATCACGTAGTCGGTATAGGGGATGCTGTTGGCAGCGAAGTATTCGCGCGCCGCCTTGCAATAGGGACAGGTGGATAGCGAGAACATCACCACCGGTGTCCCGGCGGACTGTACGTAAGAGGCGAAGTCGCCGGCCTCTACCGGCGGTTTCGGCGCATCGGCGGGGTGAAGCCATGCGCCCAGTCGTGGCCCAAGCAGGGTTCCAGAAAGCGATCCGACCGCGAGAAACAGCGCAATAACCGCAATCCCTTTGAGTTTCATCGCAGCTCCTATGCCGCCACTGACGTGGCGTGCTGACATGGCCAATGAGCCGACGCGCGATACGCGCAAGGTTCCACGGGGCGCCGTATCGGGCCCCGTGGAACGACGATCACATCAATTGCATTCGAACTGGCAGGCCAAGTATTGCTGCAGGCTGCAACCCTGCGGGCAGGTACGGTGTTCGCATTGGGCGATGCATTGCGAACTCGGCAGGGTGATGGAGCTGGCCATCGATGCAAACGTCGTCAAACCCAATCCAAAAGCAAAAGCACAAGCCGCAAGATATTTGAGCTTCATCATGAACCTCATCCTTTTGTCAGTACTTGTGGAATGTCCGGGTGGACGTCGGCGATTGTTGCACCAATCTTCAACGGTGTGTCAACACATTTACATGCTCCACTCCGTCAACCCAGCCATTTGGATGGCCGGGCGATGCAGAAGTATGGGGTATTCAAAGGCCAACGACGTACATCAGTACGAAGGACAGGTGACCGACTGCGAAACACCGCCGCCACGGTGCAAAAGAAAGATGGTTCGGCCATCTGCATGGACACCGTTGTAGATGCCGTAAAGGCTGGCCGCCGTGATGGGCTGTGCTACGGCCATAGCGCCGGCCGCGAGCGGATTGCGCTCATCGATAAGCTGTTAATTGCCCGCGCCGCTGGCGCGCACTTCGTCGTACTGGTGGTAACGGCTATTGGTGCTGACGAAACAGCCAACGAAGTGATCGGAGTCCCGATCTTCGATGTGCGTGCGTTGCACGTTGGGGCCTTCCCAGGGCGTTTCCTGGTATGCGACGGCGCCCGCCTTGGTGCGTTGGTGGATGTTGGCCTGGGCACCGGGCACGAACCCCACGATCAGCAAGAATTTACGCGGCAAGCATCACATACGCATGACTTTCCGAATGCTATTGGGCAGCAGGGGGATGGGTCGCCTATGGGGTTTCACTATGGTTCGATGCCGCAGGATAGGTGTCATATGAGCATCAGCGCTCGCCGTAACTTCAACCCTCGTGAAGCACGTCCGTTTCAGCCCCGCACCACACTCTTGCTCACCTGCTTGATGGCGGCCCTGCCCGGGCTGGCGGCCGCCAACTGCGTTTTGCAGAGCGACGGCAAGACGGTGATTTGCGACACCACCGCGCCCAATCCCTTCACCAGCAGCATCAATGCCATCGCCTCGGGTTCGGGCACCTTGTTGATACCCAGCAGCGGCGCGGTGGTGAACATCCAGCTCGGCGCCAGCGTGTCCACCTCCGGCGCGGCGGTGCAGGTAAACAACAACAGCAAAGTCACCAACAGCGGCAGCATCACCACCAGCTTCATCAATGCCTATGGCATCTGGGCGGGCGATCCGGGCAACTCCACCAGCACCACCGCAGGCTACGCCAATACGCTGGAGAACGATGGCAGCATCACCACCACCGGCAACAATTCGGTGGGCTTGTTCGCCCGCACGTACAACAAGACCAGCGGCAACACGCTGATCAACCGCGGCAACATCCAGACCTCGGGCAGTATCTCCGGCACCAGCAATCGCTCCTCATCGGCCGGGATTCGCTCCGAAAGCGTCATGCCAAGCACCATCGACAACTTTGGCACGGTGGCAGCGCACGGCGCATACGCTACTTTCGGCACCGGCAGCGTCATCGCCATCGCTGGCAACGGCGTGGAGATGGCGGGGCCGGGCACCTTCACCAACGAGGCCGGCGCCAGCGTCACCAGCGACAACGCCTACGGTTTTTACGGCAACGGTACAAACGCCAACGGCATCACGGTGATCAATGCGGGCAGCCTCAGCGGTGGGCGCGGCGCGATTCTTTTCGGCGCCGTGCAATCCAATAACACGGTGGTGCTCAAGGCTGGCTCCAGCACGACCGGCTCCATCGATGCCGGGGTCGGCGGCAGCAACAACGCGCTGGTGTTCGATGGCTTCAATTCCAGCGGATTCGCCAACGCCATTCTCAACTGGCAGACAGTGACGGCGCAAAATGGCGCCAGCGTCACCTTCACCGCCCCCAGCTATGCGCTGGTCAACGTGAACATCGACGCTACCTCCGCGACCACCTTCACCACGTCACCGCTCACCATCGGCGGCCTGATCAACAACAATGGTGCCCTGAACTTCGCGGTGCCGGGCAACGTGTCGATTGCGGCCGGCATCCAGGGCACCGGATCGCTCACCCAGCGGGGCATCGGCACGTTGACGCTTACCGGCGCCGGTACCTACAGCGGCGCCACCACGGTCACCAGCGGCACACTCCAGGCGGGTGCCGCCAACGTGTTCTCCAGTGCCAGTGCCTACTCGGTGGCCAGCGGCGCCACGCTCGACCTGGGCAGTGCCAACCAGACCATCGGCAGCCTGGCGGGTGCGGGCAACGTACGGCTGGGCAGCGGCAACCTGAGCACCGGCGGCCTGGGCAGCTCAACCACGTTCGCGGGTGTCATCAGCGGCAACGGCGGGCTGACCAAGACGGGCGCGGGCACGTTCACGCTCACCAACAACCAGACCTACAGCGGCGGCACCACCATCAGCGCCGGCACATTGCAGCTGGGCAATGGCGGAACGGCCGGCAGCATCGTCGGCGATGTCAGCAACAACGCCGCGCTGGTGTTCGATCGTTCGGATGCCAACACTTTCGCGGGTGTCATCAGCGGTACGGGCAGCGTCACCCAGCAAGGCAGCGGTAGCACCGTGCTTACGGGTAGCAACACGTACAGCGGCGGCACCACGATCAGCGCCGGCATGTTGCAGCTCGGCAATGGCGGAACGACCGGCAGCATCGTCGGCGATGTCAGCAACAACGCCGCGCTGGTGTTCGATCGTTCGGATGCCAACACTTTCGCGGGTGTCATCAGCGGTACGGGCAGCGTCACCCAGCGAGGCAGCGGTAGCACCGTGCTTACGGGTAGCAACACGTACAGCGGCGGCACCACGATCAGCGCCGGCATGTTGCAGCTCGGCAATGGGGGCACCAGCGGCAGCCTTACCGGCGACGTGAGCAACAGCGGGCGATTGATATTCGATCGCGCCGATACGGTGACCTTCGCCGGCATCGTCAGCGGGAACGGCAGCGTAAAGCAGCTGGGCGGCGGAACCACCATCCTCACCGGCGCCAACACCTATAGCGGCGGTACCGTGGTTGCGGGGGGCGCTTTGCAGCTTGGCAATGGCGGCGCCAGCGGCAGCATCGTGGGTGATGTGCAGAATGGCGGTTTGCTGATCTTCAACCGCTCCGACACGGTGACCTTCAACGGCGTAATCAGCGACTGGACGCAAACCACGCCGGACCCCATCGGCGCTGTAACGCAGAACGGCAGCGGCGTGGTGGTTCTCGATGCGGTGAATACCTATAGCGGCATCACCTCGGTGAACGCGGGCACCTTGGCGGTGGGCGATGCAAGCCACACCAGCGCGGCACTCAACGGCGGCGGCTCGGTAAACGTGGCCGCCAACGCCAGCTTCGGCGGTTATGGCAGCGCGGCGGGGAATGTGAACAACCTGGGCACGGTGGCCGTGGCCAACGCGCTGCCGGTGTTCGCCAGCGCTGCGCTGGGCAGCTTCACCATCGGCGGCACCCTGACCAATGCCGGCTTGGTGCAGCTGGGCGGCAACGGTGTGGGAAACACGCTGGTTACGGGCAGCTATGTGGGACAGAACGCGCGCATCGCGCTCAATACGGTATTGGCCGGCGATGGTTCGCCGTCCGACCGCCTGGTGATCAATGGCGGCAGCGCCAGCGGACAGACCACGCTCAACGTTACCAACGTGGGCGGCCTGGGCGCGGTCACCCATGGCAACGGCATTCTGGTGGTTCAGGCCAGCAACGGCGCGAGCACGGCGACGGGAGCGTTCACCCTGGGCAATCGCCTGGAGGCTGGCCCCTATCTCTATTCACTGTTCCAGGGATCGCGTGACAGCAGCTCGCCACCGTCGTGGTACCTGCGCAGCGAAAATCCCGACCCGCCGGTAGGCGTGGAGCAGCCTACGACGCCGCCCACGACGACGCCCCCCACCACACCGCCGACCACACCGCCCGGCACCGGCAATCCGCCGGTGACGCCACTGCCGCCGGTGGTTCCGGACTACCGCGCCGAGGTATCGCTCTATACCGCCCTGCCGTCGATGGTGCTGCGCTATGGCTCCACCTTGGTGGGCACGTTGCATGAGCGCGAAGGTGCACAGGAAAGCACGCGCGGACTGATCGGCGATGAGGGCTGGGGCGCCAGCCAGGCCTGGGCGCGCGTGCTCGGCCAAGATGGCGAATGGGATGCGCGCAACGGCGGCATCTATCGCGACGGGCCTTCGTTCGATACCTACTTGCTCGCCTTGCAGGCGGGTATGGATCTGTACCGCAGCGAGCAAAGCAACGGCACGCGCGACTTCGCCGGCCTGCTGGGTTCGGTGGGCCACGGGCACGGCGGTGTGGATAACTTCGACAACACGGTAGCCGGCAACGATAGCTTTGACGCTTATTCGCTGGGCGCCTATTGGACCCGCTTCAACGCCAGCGATGCCTACCTCGATGGCGTGCTGCAAGGTACCTGGTACAGCGCCAAGGCCCGCTCCAACGAACAGCAGAATCTGTCCACGGATGGTTTCGGGGCCACCGCGTCGCTGGAAGGCGGCTATCCGTTCGCGTTCGCCAGCGGCTGGTCGCTGGAACCGCAGGCGCAGGCGATCTACCAGAGCCTGCACCTGGACAATGCATCCGATAGCTCCGCGCAGGTGCGCTTCAGTCACGCCGACTCGCTCAGCGCGCGCATCGGCAGTCGCCTTGCCAACCACTGGCAAGGCAACGATGCCCATCAGCAGTACACCGGTTGGCTGGTCGCCAATATCTGGCATGAGTTCAACGCGGACCCCAAAACGGCGTTTTCATCGGCCGATGGCTGGGTGCCGTTCCGCTCGGACCTCACCGGCACCTGGTGGGAACTGGGTGGTGGCTTGAATGCGCAGCTCGGTACGAACGCGGCCATCTACGCCACGGTGAGTTATCAGAAGGGTTTCGGCGACGGCGTGAAAGCGTTCAACGGCAACCTGGGCGTGCGCTTCCACTGGTAACTCACACGCGGCCGGGCGCCGCACGGACCGAAGCGGACACAAAAGTTGTGTACGCTAACGGCCGCTTGCGTGCTCCCGGTGCGCCGGAACCAGGCACGCGCGGCCATTCGCTCGCCCGCGCCGTGCCAGAATTCCGGCCGTGCTTCACCATGGAACACGCGCAGGCTATCCATGGGGATATGGATTAACGCCGGCTCCGCTTCGCAAGAGGCGGAGGTTTTGACGCATCCGGCTGGCCCCCTTTCGCGCGGCAATGACGCCGCGCCCAACGTTCAAGCTTCAGGAAAGCATCATGGATCTGTTGCGATTTCTGGTACTGCTGCCGTGGCGCCTCGTGCGTGGTTTGTTCGCCGGCATCGGTTTACTCCTGCGCCCCCTCGTCGGCCAGCTTCAGTGGTCGGCCCCGGCCTGGATGCCTGCCACCGGCGGCTGGATCAAGCGCCGCCCCTTGCAGGCCGCTGGCACGCTGGTCGGCGCCGTGGCGCTGGCCGTGGGTGGCTGGTTCGGCTGGGAGTGGTACCAGAACCGGCCCAAGCCGGTGGAGCCCACGCGCATTGCCATGACGGTGGATGCCCCGGCCATCACCGACTACACGCAACAGCCCATCACCATCCATCCGCTCACGGTGAACTTCAGTGGTTCGGCGGCGCCGATCGAGCAGGTCGGCAAGCCCGTCACCACCGGCATCGTGATGCGCCCCGACGCCAAGGGTCAGTGGACCTGGGTGGATGACCACACGCTGCGTTTCGTGCCCGCCGAGGATTGGCCGGTGGGCCGCCATTACGACGTGCGCTTTGACGTGCCCAAGGCCTTCGCCGCACATGTATTGATGGCGGACGATCACGTGAGCTTCGATACACCGGCCTTCGAGGCCAAGCTGGGCGACGGCGAGTTCTACCAGGACCCGCAGGACGCCACCGCCAAGAAGACCATCCAGCCGGTCACCTTCAACTACCCGGTGGATAGCGCCGAATTCGAAAAGCGCATCCAGGTCGGCCTCGCCCAGCGCGGCGCCAGCGATACCGCGCTCAAGTACACCGTCACCTACGATCCGCCCAAGCTGCACGCGTGGATCCACTCCCAGCCGCTGGCCCTGCCTCGCGACGAAGGCAGCGTGCGCTACCAGATAGGCAAGGGCGTGCGCAGTGCACGCGGTGGCGACGGCACCGCCGCCGAGCTCAACGGCGCCGTGCGCGTGCCGGGCCTCTACAGCCTCGCCATCGACAGCATGACGCCCACCCTGGTGGACAACGAGAAGTACGAGCCCGAGCAAGTGCTGGTGGTAAGCGTGGGCGGCGCCGTGCGCGACAGCGACGTGGCCGGCCTGATCAAGGCCTGGGTGCTGCCCGCGCGCAAGGCGGGTGAGCCACAGAACGACGACGAGGCGCCTTACGACTGGAACGTGTCCGAAGTGGGCGAGGCGCAATTGCGCCAGGCGCAGCCGCTCAAGCTGGAGCTGGTGCCCACCGAGAACGATTTTGAAGCGGTGCAGAGCTTCAAGTTCCAGGCCGCGCCCGGCCAACGCATCTACGTGCACATGGACAAGGGCTTGAAGTCCTTCGGCGGCTACATCCTCGGCAAGCCGTATGCGACCGTGGTCACGGTGCCCGACTATCCCAAGCTGCTGCGCTTTATGGCCGATGGTTCGCTGCTGTCGCTGTCGGGCAGCAAACGCATCTCGGTGGTGTCACGCAACCTGCCGGGCATGCGCATGGAAATCGGTCGCGTGCTGCCGGATCAATTGCAGCACCTGGTGAGCTTCAACCAGGGCACGTATGCGCGTCCCGAATTGAGCTATGCCTTCAGCGAAGATCACATCGTGGAGCGCTTCGAACAGAAGCGCAGCTTCCCCAAGGGGGACCCGGCCAAGGCCCATTACGAAGGCGTGGACCTGGGGCAGTATCTGAAGGACGGCAAGCGCGGCGTGTTCCTGCTGCATCTGTCCAGCTACGACGCCGCGGCGGAGAAAAAACGAGAGGAGGCCCGCAAGGCCGCAGAGAACCAGCCACAGGCTGCGCCACGCAATGACGATGGCGAGGCCAGCGGCGATGAGGGCCAAGGCGATCAGGGCGACATGGCCGAACAGAGTTCGGACGACGGCTCCGCCGTGCCCACCGATACCCGCCTCATCGTGGTCACCGACCTGGGCATGCTGGTCAAGCGCGCGCTGGACGGCAGCCAGGATGTGTTCGTGCAATCCATTCGCAGCGGCCAGCCGGTGGCTGGCGCCAACGTCGCCGTACTCGCGGTGAACGGCCAGACGCTCTACAGCGAAACCACCAGTGCCGACGGCGTGGTGCATTTCCCCAGCTTCAAGGGTCTGGAGCGCGAGAAGCAACCGACGCTTTACGTGGTGAAGAAGGCGGACGACCTATCGTTCCTGCCCATCGGCAGCTACGACCGTCGCCTGGATTTCTCACGCTTCGACGTGGGCGGCGAGCGCAACGCGCAGAACGAGGGCCAGCTCTCCGCCTACCTGTTCTCCGATCGCGGCATCTACCGCCCGGGCGACACGTTCCATGTGGGCCTGATCGTGCGCGCCGCCAGTTGGACGCACAGCGTGACCGGTATTCCGCTGCAGGCAGAGATCGTCGACCCGCGCGGCATGACGGTGAAACAGCAGCCGATGTCCATGGACAACTCCGGCTTCGGCGAACTGGAATACGCGCCCGCCGAAACCGCGCCCACCGGCACCTGGACGGTAAACCTCTACATCGTCAAGGACGGTAAGGCCGGCGCGCAGATCGGCAGCACCACCGTGCAGGTGAAGGAGTTCCTGCCCGACCGCATGAAGGTGGAGGCCAAACTCGCCGGCCAGGTGCAGGAAGGCTGGGTGAAGCCGGATGAGGTCAAGGGCATCGTCGATGTCATGAACCTGTTCGGCACGCCGGCGGCCAACCGCCGCGTGGAAGCCTCGCTTACCTTGCGTCCCGCATGGCCGGCGTTCCGCAGCTGGCCGGATTATCACTTCTACGACACCCGCCGTGCCAAGGAGGGCTACGAAGAACCGCTGCAGGACGGCAAGACCGACGACAAGGGCCACGTCGAGTTCGACCTGGACCTGAAGAAGTACACCAACGCCACCTACCAGCTGTACTTCCTGGCCAAAGCGTATGAGCCCGAAGGCGGCCGCAGCGTGGCTGCCGCCGCGCAGACGCTGGTGTCCAGCAATGACTGGCTGGTGGGTTACAAGGCAGTGGACAACCTCGACTACATCAACCGCGATACGCCACGCAGCGTGCACCTGGTGGCCATTGACCACACCGCCAAGGCGATGGCGCTGAAAGAGCTCAAGGCGCGACTGATCGAGCGACGCTACATCTCGGTGCTGACCAAGCAGGATTCCGGCGTCTACAAGTACCAGTCCAAGCTCAAGGAAATCACCTTGAGCGAACAGCCGCTGACGCTTCCCGCCGCGGGCCTCGATTACAAGCTGCCCACCGACAAGCCGGGTAACTACGCCCTGGTGGTGCTGCGCGCCGGCGACGGCGTGGAGGTCAACCGCGTGGAGTACTCGGTGGCCGGCGCGGCCAATGTATCGCGCGCGCTGGATCGCAACGCCGAACTGCAACTCAACCTCAGCAAGCAGGATTACGCGCCGGGCGAAGCGGTGGATATCGCCATACGCGCGCCTTATGCGGGCAGCGGCCTCATCACCATCGAGCGCGACAAGGTGTACGCGCACGCCTGGTTCCATGCCGATACCACCAGCTCGGTGCAACACATCACCGTGCCTGCCGACTTTGAAGGCAACGGCTATATCAACGTGCAGTACATCCGCGATCCATCCTCGGATGAGATCTTCATGAGCCCGCTGAGCTACGGCGTGGTGCCGTTCTCGGTGAACCTGGACGCGCGCCGCAATGCCATCACGGTAGAGTCGCCCACGCTGGTAAAGCCCGGCGAAACGGTCACCTTCAAGCTGCACGCGCCGCAGCCCACCCGGGCGGTGGTGTTCGCGGTGGACGAGGGCATCCTGCAGGTGGCGCGCTACAAGCTGGGCGACCCGCTGAAGTTCTTCTTCCGCAAGCGCATGCTGGAAGTGGGCACCTCGCAGATCCTCGACCTGATCCTGCCAGACTTCGAAAAACTGATGGCGATGGCCGCGCCGGGCGGCGATGCGGATGGCGCGATTGGCCGCCAGCTCAATCCGTTCAAGCGCAAACGCGACAAGCCGGTGGCGTTCTGGTCGGGTATCGTCGAGGTGAATGGCGACACCGAACTTCGCTACCAGGTGCCCGATTACTTCAACGGCAAGCTGCGCGTGATGGCGGTATCGGTGTCGCCCGAACGCATCGGCACCTTCGAGGGTGCCACCACCGTGCGTGGTGATTTCGTGCTCTCACCCAACGTTCCCACCACGCTCGCCCCCGGCGATGAGGTGGACGTGAGCGTAGGCGTGGCCAACAACCTCACCGGGCTGGGCGGCAAGCAGGTACCGGTGTCCGTAACGCTGAAAACCGGGCCGCAATTGCAGGTGATGGGTGGCGCAACGCAGAGCGTGAATCTGGGCGAGATGAAGGAGGGCGTGGTGAACTTCCGCGTGAAGGCCACCGACCAGCTCGGCTCGGGCAACCTCACCTTCAATGCCGGCTACGGCGACAAGTCCGCGCGGCAGAGCGTGGATGTGTCGGTGCGCCCCGCTTCGGCCTACCGCACCCAGGTCGACGTGGGCCGCGTGGATGCCAACAGCAAGCTCGATCAAGCGGACCTGCGGCGCCTGTACACCGAGTACGCCTCGCGTGACGCGGCCATCTCCAACATCCCGGTGGTGTTGTCCGGTGGACTCACCATGTACCTGGTGAACTTCCAGCATTACTGCAGCGAGCAGATCATCAGCTCGGCCATGCCGCGCCTGGTGATGTCCAAGTGGCCGCAGGTGAAGGTGTTCGCCGACGCGCTGCAACCCAAGCTGGAAGGCAAGGCGATCAGCAACGACGAAGCCCTCGCGCAGTTCCTGGACATCCTGCACGCACGCCAGAACGCGCAGGGCGGCTTCGGCTTGTGGTCGGCCACGCCGGATGCCAATCCGTTCGTATCCACCTATGCCATGCACTTCATGCTGGAAGCGCGCGACCGTGGCGTAAGCGTGCCGCGCGACATGTTCGACGCCGGCAATGCCTACCTGCGCCAGCTGGCCGCCGACAACAGCCTGGATGGACTGGACATGCTGCGTCAGCGCGCCTATGCGGTGTATCTGCTGACGCGCCAGGGCAACGTCACCACCAACGATCTGGCCGCCGTACAGAAGCGCCTGGACGAAGCCTATCCGCAGGAATGGAAGAACGACCTTGCCGCCGCGTGGCTGGCCGCGTCCTACCAGTTGCTCAAGCAAGACAAACCGGCCGCGCAGCTGATCGCCGGGCCGCAGAAGCTGCTGGAGCGCAGCAGCGGGGACAAGCGCTACAGCTACGGCTATTACTACGACCCGCTGATCCGTGACGCCACCACGCTGTACCTGCTCAGCAAACACTTCCCCGAGCGAGCCAAGGCACTGTCGCCGCGCGTGATGGAAAACATCACCGAGCCGATGGCGCGTGGCTGGTACAACACGCTTTCCTCGTCCATGACCATGCTGGCGCTGGACGCCTATGCCGGCCAGGCCGGCGGCGAAGTGGACAAGCTGCGTATCGACGAAGTGCATGCCGACGGCAGCGTCAAGGCGATCTCCGCGCTGCAGGGCAACCTGTTGCAGGCGGCGAGCTGGGACGCGTCGGTCAATCGCCTGCGCTTTACCAATGGCAGCGCGCTGCCGGCGTGGCGCATGGTGAGCCAGGGTGGCTACGACCGCGACGTGGCGGCCAAGGCCATCAAGGAAGGGCTGGAAATCACCCGCGATTACACCGACACCAGCGGCAAGCCGATTGACCAGGTGACCATCGGTCAGGAGATCGACGTGCACGTGAAGATCCGCGCCACCGGCAGCGACGGCGTGGGCAACGTGGCCATCGTGGATCTGCTGCCGGGCGGTTTCGAACCGGTGATCCAGCCACCGCCGGCCGTAACCGACGGGCAACAGAACGATCAACCGGCCGAAGACGCCGGTGGCGACAGCACGGTAAAGGCCAGCGCATGGCGTTCGCCGATTGGCGTGGGCAACGCCAGCTGGCGCCTGGAATACGCCGACGTGCGCGAGGATCGCGTAGTGCTCTACGGCACGGCGCTGCCGGACGTGGGCGAGTTCGTCTATCGCATCAAGGCCACCAACGCCGGCAAGTTCATCGTGCCCCCGGCCTACGGTGAATCGTTGTACGACCGCACGGTGCAGGCGCGCACGGCCGGTGGCCGCACGCTCACCGTGGTACGCCAACCCTGACCGCCGCGCGCGCCCCCGCGGGGGCGCGCCGGCTGCGTGACGCATGACCGTACCTCCGCTGATCCTCCGTGGGTGCCGCGCCGTGGGGCGCTGGCTGTATCGCTGGCAGAACTGGCTGGTCGGCGCCGCGCTGGTCGCGTTGCTGCTGGTGGGCTGCCGGCTGTGGCCACACAAGCCGCTGCACGATTGGCTGCCCTCCTCCACGGCGGTGTACGACGATCGCGGGCGACTGCTGCGCCTCACACTCGCCAGTGACGATCGCTATCGCCTGTGGGTGCCGCTGAAGGACATGTCGCCCGCGCTGGTGCAGGGCGTGCTGATGCACGAGGACCGCTGGTTCTACTGGCACCCGGGCTTCAACCCTTACGGCCTGGCGCGCGGCGCCTGGGTCACCTACCTAAGCCACGGCAATCGCCAAGGCGGCTCCACCGTTACCATGCAGCTGGCGCGCCTGCTGTGGCGGCTCAACACGCGCACGCCGCTGGGCAAGGCACGGCAGGTGGCGCATGCGCTGCAGTTGGAACTGTTCTACCCCAAGGCGCAGATTCTGGAGGCTTACCTCAACTACGCGCCCTACGGTCGCAATGTGGAAGGCGTGGGCGCGGCCAGCGTGGCCTATTTCGACAAGCCCGTCGCCGCACTGAGCTTGCCCGAAGCGCTCACCCTCGCGGTGATCCCCCAAGACCCCACCCGTCGCCTGCAAGCGGGCGTCGATAGCGCCGTGATCGGCGCGCGCCTGCGCGACTCGCGTAATCGCCTGTATGCGCGGTGGGTACGCGCGCATCCACAGGATCGCGCCCTGCAGCCACTGTTCGCGTTACCGCTGCGCCTGCGCCCCCTCGCGCAGCTGCCCTTTGAGGCGCCACACGCGGTGGATCAGGTATTGGCCGCGCGACGCGGCGTGGCGCAGGCCAGCCAGGACAGCCGCGTCACCACCACGCTGGATCTGCCCTTGCAGAAGGTGTTGGAGCGACAGATCGCCCGTTACATCGAGCGCAACCAGGGGCGCGGCATCCGCAACGCCACGGCCATGCTGGTGGATACGCGCGACATGGGCATCAAGGCCATGGTGGGATCGGCCGACTACGCCAACGCCGAGATCCAGGGCCAGGTGAACGGTACGCTCGCCAAGCGTTCGCCCGGCTCCGCGCTCAAGCCCTTCATCTATGCACTGGGCTTCGACCAGGGCGTGCTGCATCCACAGACCGTGCTGCGCGACGTGCCCACGGCATTCGGCCCGTATGCGCCGGAGAACTTCGACGGGCATTTCCTCGGACCGGTCACCGCCACCGAAGCGCTGGTGCGCAGCCGCAATATTCCCGCCGTGTGGGTGGCTTCCCAGTTGCAGCAGCCAAGCTTCTACCAGTTCCTGCGCGACGCCGGCATCAGCCGCATGGCGAGCGAGAAACACTACGGCCTGGCGCTGGTGCTGGGCGGTGGTGAAGTCACCATGCAGGAGCTTGCCGACCTTTACGCCATGCTCGGCAACCGCGGCGAACTGCGCCCGCTGCGCCTGCTTGCCAGCGACCCGGCGAGCCCGGGCACACGCATGCTCAGCGAAGAATCCAGCTTCATGGTGATGGACATGCTGCGGCAGAATCCGCGCCCCGACGAAACCACCGGCGCGCAACCCAACCGCTTGCCGGTGTATTGGAAAACCGGCACGTCGTGGGGTTTCCGCGATGCCTGGACCGCCGGCAGCTTCGGCCCGTACGTGCTGGTGGTATGGGTGGGCAATTTCGATGGCAGCAGCAACCCTGCATTCGTGGGTGTGGAAGCCGCCGCGCCGCTGTTCTTCCAGATGGTGGATGCCATCACCGCCGCCCAGCCCGGCCTGGCCGAACCCATCCACCACATGCCACCCAACCTGCGCCGCGTGGAGATCTGCCTGGCCAGCGGCGACCTGCCCAACCAGTGGTGCCCGCAACGCGGCAAGACGTGGTTCATCCCCGGCAAGTCACCCATCCGCGTAAGCCAGGTGCATCGTCCGGTAGTGATCGACGACGCCACCGGCCAACCCGCCTGCCCGCCCTATGCGAACAAGCACACGCATATCGAGGTGTATGAGTTTTGGCCGTCCGAATTGCAACGCGTGTTCGTGCAAGCCGGCATGCCGCGCCGCACGCCCCCGCGCAACGAGCACTGCCTCAACAGCGGCGACCCGGATGGCGAGCCGCCCGCCATCACCTCGCCCTTGCGCGGCAGCACGTACGCGATGCGCCTGAAGTCACCCACCGATAGCCGTATTGCTCTCAGCGCCAACGGCGATGCGGGCGTGCGCGAGATGTACTGGTTCGTCAACGATGCCTTCGTCGGTCGCTCGACGCCGGGAGAGTCGTTGTTCTGGCAGCCGGGGGCGGCGGGGAGTTACGAGGTGCGGGTGGTGGATGATCGGGGGCGCAGCGATGTGCGGGCGTTGAGGGTGGGTGTGGTGGATTAGGTTTCCGCCTCGCCCTCTCCTACACCGTCGTCCCTGTCAAAGCAGGGGCTTTTTGATCGCCGGAGGGTTGGTCAGCTGGTGTCTTTCACTTTTGATCTGGCGTTGTGGCCAGCGTGCTCGCCTGCGGCGGCTGAAAAGCCCCCTCCCGCTCTCGCAGCGACGACGGTGCAGGTGCGCGCGAGGTACGGCGCGCGCGCCAGCAAACATCGCTGGGATCGCAAGAGCCTGTCATCGCCTCCCGCTATAGTCCCCACGCTCACCACGCGCACGGACGCCAGCATGCCCCACACCCACACCCCATGGCACCTGCTCAAGCCCGCCCTGTGGGAAGCGGTGGTCACCATGTTGGCGGTGCTCCTCACGCTGGGGAGTGCGTTGTTGATTGCGCCCGGCGTGCAGACCTGCGTGCTCGCGGTGGTACTGAGTTTGTCGCTCTCGCGCAGCCAGCTCGATCGTGATCTGCGAGGTCGCGTGGAGGCGGCATTTGTATTGCCCGTGGTGGGATTGGCGGCGGTGGGGGTGGGGCTGTTGCTGCTGCATGTGCGCTGGATCGGCGCCGCAGTGTTCGTGGTGGGTATGTTCGTCTCCATCTGGTTGCGGCGCTTTGGCCCGATGGCGCGCCGCGCAGGTAGCTTGATTGCGTTGCCCTTTGTCGTGCTGCTCACCGTGCCGCATGTGCATGCCACGCCTGTTGGGCCACTGCCACGGTGGCTGGTGCCGATCATGGTGGCGCTGCTAGCGTTGTTGTGGGTGAGCGTGGCGCATCGCCTGCTGGGGCGTCTGCCCGCCACCACGATCGACGAGGCGATGGCGGCACCCAGCGCCAGCCAGCCCAGCACCATGCGCCCCGTGGCGAGCACGCGCATGGCAATCCAGATGGCGGTGGCGTTGGCGGTGTCTTTCGTCGTGGGCTACCTGTGCTTTGCCGAGCGTTGGGGCTGGATCGTGCTCACGGCTTTTATCGTCAACAGCGGCAATCGCGGTCGACTGGATGTGGCCTATAAGAGCGGCCTGCGCGTGCTGGGTGCGGCGGCGGGCACGGTGCTGGCGCTGTCGTTGAGCGTGCACGCGGGTGACCACCCTGCGCTTACCGGCATGCTGATCCTGGGCGCGTTGTTCATGGGCGTGTGGCTGCGCCCGTTCGGCTATGCGTGGTGGGCGTTGTTCGTGACGCTGGCGCTGGCGTTGTTGCAGGGCTTCGCGGGGGACTCGCCGGTGGCGATGTTGTGGCAGCGCCTGGAGGAGATCGTGATAGGCGCGGTAATCGGCCTCGCCGCGGCATGGTGGGTTTTGCCAGTGCGTTCCACCGATGTGTTGCGGCGTCGCCTGGCGGATGCGCTGGCCGCGTTAGCGGAGGCACTGGACCCGAACGCGGCGCCGCGCACGCCCGCGCGCTTCGTGGCCGCGCTCGCGCAAGTGGAACTGATCCGGCCGCCGTTCCGTGCCAGTCGCTGGGCGACCCGGCGCCTGCGCGCGACGCACCCGGCCGATTGGATCGATGCGCTGCTCGCCTGCCGTACGCCGGCCATCGCCCTGATCGAGCAGGGCCAGACGCCGGGCCGCGTGCGCCAGGCAGTGGGCGCTGCGCGCAAGGCATTGCGCGAACCCGACACGCTCTTGCCCGCCCTGCTGCAATTGCGTCAGACGCTGGATCACTAAGGGCTTGCCGGCAAGGTGGCGACGCGCGAGAGCACGGACACGCCGCGCTCGTCGAAGGCCTCCACCGCCACCACATAGGGCACGCCCTTGTTCAATGCATGCAGGGTGAGTTGCGTGGGTTGATCGGCGAAACGCTGATAGGTGGCGTGCAAGCGATCGGCCGCCAGCCCCCAGCGCACGTTGTAGCCCACCGCGCCGGGTACCGGCGTCCAGGCGATGTCGGCATCGCGCGTGTCGGTCAGGCGCCGGGCAACGGTGAGCGTGGGCGCCGGTGGTGCGACGCCATCGGCGTTGCCGAACACGCGCAGATCGGCGATGGCAAGGGTGCGCGCGCCAACATGCACGTGTTCATAGCGCACGTAGCGGATGCGCGCGGGCTGGCTCAGTTCCACATAGGCATTGGCGTGGTCGCGCGTTTCCCGCGAAAGGTCGGCCAGCGTGTCCCAATGCCGCCCATCGCGCGAACCCAGCAGGCGGAACTGCGTGATGAGATCGGGAGCGTCGCCGTAGCGGTTCGACCGGTAGTCGGCGTAGTTCACTTGTACCGCGCGCACGCTGCGCTCGCCGCCCAGATCCACGGTGAGGGTTTGTCCGGGCGTGTTGCTGGCGGCCACCCAGAAACTGCGCGGGTTTTCGTCGGTTGCGTTGCTGGCGGGGTAATCGGGTAGCGCAGAGGAAGCCTTCGCGGGCTTGCGATAGGAGAGCAGCATCCAGCCGCTGAAGGTGTCCTCGCTGTCGGCCAGGCGATGGTCGGGCATGCGCTGGGGGAAATCGCCGAAGCGCGTGTCCACCCACATTTGGCCGTCCGTATGGAAGCCGGCGCGATACAGGCCCACGCGACGCTCGAAGGTCCAGTTGCTGCCGATCCACGAGGTACCGGTGTTCCACCAGTTGCCATGGGCGTCCTGGAACGTAGAGCCGTGTCCCGCGCCGGTGACGAAGCCGCCGGGCTTTTCGCCGACGGGGTTGTACGGCGCATATTCGAACGGGCCGAGCGGGCCGCGCGCCACGTACACGCCGGTGCCATACACGTTGTATTCGGTACCGGGCGCCGCGTACTGCAGGTAGTAGCGATCGCCCACCCGATTCATCCAGGCCCCTTCCAGGAAGGGCGCGGTGTGTTCGTCGGTGTGGTCCTGGCCAAAGCGCTCCCAGCCGTGTTGTGCCGGATCGAGCGCCAGCAGCGGCTGCGGCGGGGTGACGAAGGCCAAGCGCTTGCCCTCACCCTGCGCGGCGTCGCCCGGCTTGAGGTCGAGCTGGGCGCCGTACAGCGGATGCACGTTGGAGGAGCCCCAGTAGAGGTAGGTCTTGCCGTCTTCGTCCTGGAACAAGCCCGGGTCCCACGGACCCGGCGGCAGCTCGCCGGGTCGCAGCGCGTGCTCCATCTCGCTGAACACCGCACCGGGCACGGCGGGCAACTGGCGTGTCCAGAACGCCCAGTGTCCATGGGCGGGGTCGGTGGATACCAGCAGGGGACGCGGCTGGGTGGCCGCCTGCATCAGGAACAGCTTGCCGTCCGCCACCAGGGTGGCCGGCGCCACTTCGCTGTCGAAGGGCCAGCGATCCGGCGCCACGAACTGCCAGTGCAGCAGATCGGTGGAGCGCCAATAGCCATCGGCCAGCGTAAGGAACAGGTAATAGGCATCGCCAAAGCGCACCACCGCCGGGTCCGCGCCGGTGCGGTAGGAGATGCCCTCGTTCATCTGCTCGAAGTTGTAGCGATAGTCCAGATCCACCGGGTTGGCCCAGGTGCGGCCTTCGGCGGCGGCCGCCAAGCCTGGCGGCAACGTCAGGGCCAGGGCAGCCAGCAGACGCGTGGCGCGGCAGGTTGGGCTGGGCATCGGCAACTCCCCTCGCATGGCGACCGGGGCACTGGCCGGGCTGGCCGACATGCCCCCGTATTGATTGAACGGGTCGGGATGTACGAGACTCCCTGACTCGCATGTAAACGTTTACATGCTAACCCGGCCACGTGCGGCCGACTATCCACCCACCCCTGAGGACCGCCATGCCAGTCCAGTCTCCGTTCCGTCGTCTCGCCACTGGCGTCTGCGTTGCCGTCTGCCTTGCCCTGCTGGGCACCGCGCAGGCCGCCCCCGCCGGCAACGACACCGTCGCCTTGCGCGTGGATGCCACCGCCAAGAGCACGCCGCTGCCGCACTTCTGGGAACAGATGTTCGGTTCGGGCCGCGCCTCGCTGGCGCTGCGCGACAACTACCGCAAGGACCTGGAAGCGGTGCACGGCGCCACCGGCTTCGAGTACATCCGCTTCCACGGCATCTTCGATCGCGACGTGGGCGTGGTGTACCGCGATGCGCAGGGCAAGATCGCCTATAACTTCAGCTACGTGGATCAGATCTACGACGGCCTGCTGGAGCGCGGCGTCAAGCCGTTCGTGGAACTGGGCTTCATGCCGCCGGAGCTGAGCTCCGACGTTAACCGCGTGCACGATTTCTGGTACCACCCCAACGTGATGCCGCCGAAGGATTGGGCCGAGTGGGAGGCCATGATGCGCGCCTTCACCCAGCACCTGATCGCGCGCTACGGCATCGAGGAAGTCTCCAGCTGGTACTTCGAGGTGTGGAACGAGCCCAACCTCGCCTTCTGGGGCGGCACGCCCGAGAAGGATTCCTACTACGAGCTGTACGACCGCACCGCGCGTACGCTCAAGGGCGTGGACAGCCGCCTGCGCGTGGGCGGCCCCGGCACGGCGCAGGCCGCGTGGGTGCCGGAGTTCCTCAAGCACGTGCATGAGGTGAATGCGCCGATCGACTTCGTCAGCAGCCACGTGTACGGCGACGACACCGCGCAAAATGTGTTCAAGACCAACGAGAACATTTCGCGCGCCGACATGGTGTGCCGCTCGGTGGACAAGGTGCACAAGGAAATCGTCGCCTCGCCGTTCCCCAAGCTGCCGCTGATCTTCAGCGAATACAACGCCTCGTACGCCAACCTGCCCAACGTCACCGACACCACGTTCATGGGCCCGTGGATGGCCAACACCATTCGCCAATGCGCGGGCAAGGTGGACATGATGAGCTACTGGTCGTTCTCCGACGTGTTCGAGGAACAGGGCGTGGTGAAGACGCCGTTCTACGGTGGCTTTGGCCTGATCGCCGCGGATCGCATCCCCAAGCCGGCCTTCAACGCCTTCGCCATCCTGCACAAGCTGGGTGACCAGCAGCTGCCGCTGAAGTCCGACAGCGCGCTCGCCACGCGTCGCGCCGATGGCACCGTGGTGCTGGCACTGTGGAACTACGCCGCGCCGGTGGGCGACACCGCCAGCTATACGGTGGGCGAGCCCAAGGGCGGCACCAAGCACTTCGACGTGGACGTGAAGCACCTTACCGGCCAGGCACAAGCCACCGTGTGGCGCGTGGACCAGACCCACGGCAACGCCGTCGCCACGTTCGACCAGATGGGCCGCCCGGCCTGGCCGAGCCGCGAGCAGATCGCGCAGCTGCGCGAGGCCGGCAAGCTGGCGCCGTCGGAATCCGCCACGCTGCAGAACGGCAAGCTCAGCATCGACATCCCGCCGCAGGGCCTGGTGGTCGTTGAGCTGCACTAAGCGGTAACCACCAAGCGCGCGGCACCTCGCGGTGTCGCGCGCTTTTTTGTATCCGCCGTTGTCACCGCACGCGTGCAGCCATCGCACGGACGCAAAAAAACAACGGGCGCCAAAGCGCCCGTTGCCCCCTCTACCCCACGTTGCGTTACGCGATCAGAGCGCGTAGTACATCTGGAATTCCAGCGGATGGGTGCTGGCACGGTAGGCGGTGACTTCCTTCATCTTCAGCTCGATGTAGGCATCGATGAAGTCGTCGGTGAACACGCCGCCGGCCTTGAGGAACTCGCGATCCTTGTCGAGCGCGTTGAGCGCTTCGTCGAGGCTGGAGCACACCTGCGGGATGTTCTTCTCTTCTTCCGGCGGCAGGTCGTACAGATCCTTGTCGGCCGGCGCACCCGGGTCGATCTTGTTGATGATGCCGTCCAGGCCGGCCATCATCAGCGCGGTGAACACCAGGTAGCCGGAGTTCATCGGATCGGGGAAGCGCACTTCAATGCGGCGACCCTTGGGGCTGGACACGTACGGAATACGGCAGCTGGCCGAGCGGTTGCGGGCCGAGTAGGCCAGCATCACCGGAGCTTCGAAGCCCGGCACCAGGCGCTTGTAGCTGTTGGTGGTGGAGTTGGCGAAGGCATTGATGGCCTTGGCGTGCTTGAAGATGCCGCCGATGTACCACAGCGCGGTCTGCGACAGGCCACCGTACAGGTCACCGGCAAACAGGTTGTTGCCGTCCTTCGCCAGCGACTGGTGCACGTGCATGCCGCTGCCGTTGTCGCCCACGATGGGCTTGGGCATGAAGGTGACGGTCTTGCCGTTCTGGTGGGCCACGTTCTTGATGACGTACTTCATGGTCATCAGTTCGTCGGCCTTCTGCACCAGCGTGTTGAACTTCACGCCGATCTCGCACTGGCCGGCATTGGCCACTTCGTGGTGATGCACTTCCACCACTTGGCCCAGCGACTCCAGCACCTTGCACATGTCGGCACGCAGGTCGCCCAGCGAATCGACGGGGCTGACCGGGAAGTAGCCGCCCTTCACGCCCGGACGGTGGCCGGTGTTGTTGTCTTCGTACTTGTAGCGCGAGCTCCACGCGGCTTCTTCCGAGCCGATTTCGTAGAACACGCGGCCCATGTCGTTCTGCCAGCGCACCGAGTCGAAGATGAAGAACTCCGGCTCCGGACCGAAGAAGGCGGTGTCGGCAATGCCGGTGGACTTGAGGAAAGCTTCACCGCGCTTGGCGATGGAGCGCGGGTCGCGACCGTAGGCCTGCATGGTGGACGGCTCGAGCACGTCGCAATGCAGCACCATCTGGGTGTGCTGGCTGAACGGGTCGAGGTAGGCGGTGTCCGGGTCCGGCATCAGGATCATGTCGGACTCGTTGATGCCCTTCCAGCCGGCGATCGAGGAGCCGTCGAACATCTTGCCGTCTTCGAAGGTGCCTTCGTCGATGGCATGGGCCGGGAACGTCACGTGGTGATGCTTGCCGAGCATGTCGGCAAAACGGAAGTCGACGAATTCGACCTCGTGTTCCTGGATCAGATCGAGCACTTTCTGGACGGCGGACGACATGGACAACCTCGACGGATAAAGGGGGTAAATGCAACGTTGTTTGGCAAAGGCCGTGCCAAGCCGGCATCACTTAGTAAATCAGAGACTTAATGACATTTCGCAGCGTTTCGACGCGACCAATTGCACCAACTTAGAACAAACGCAGGCGCCATATTGCACCACCGCCGCGCGGCGCGCATGGTGCTCAGGGCGCGGATTTCAGATCCACCGCACCTGCCGGCAGCGCCCCGCCCCACGCAGGCGCCAGCACATTCCAACCGTCCAGACGGAACACGGCGTCCTGCGGCCTGGCCGACCGTGCCACCGTCGCCGCCAACGCATCGTCGAGAATATAGAGCGTCTGCGTCTCGGGCGTGGCGTCGGCTATGCGCTTCAGCTGCTCATCGCGCAGGCGGTTGAACAGCTTCCAGTTGACGCGCGCCACCTGCACGGCGTCCGTGCCCATGCGGTGTTCCAGCGCGTAGCGGGCCAGCACCTCCCAACCCGGCGCAAGCACGCGTGTGGGCACCCGTCGCAAGCGCGTATAGCGCTGGCCGGCGGCATCCCAGAACGGGCCATGCAAACGTGCGGTATCGGCCACCTGGGTGCGTTGCACCAGCGTCTGATGCAACTGCATCAGGCCGGGGTAAAGGTCGGCCAACTGCAGCACCAGCGCAACGGCCAGCACGATCGCCAGCGCGCGCGCCGACAGCACCCGCGCCAGCGTGAAAAATGCCCACAGCAACAACGCGTAATAAGCCACCCAGAACAGCCGCCCGGTGGACTGGATGGAGGCATGCGACACCTTGCGCTCCAGCCAAGCGGGCAACGACAAGGTGACCTGCCAAGCGCCCACGCCCACATGCTGGGTAATGGCTACCACGGTCAACACCAGCGCTACCGCCGCCAGCGGCCACACACGACGACGCGACGATGACGCGCGGCGGCGCTCGATCACCTGCACCAACAACGCCAGCAGGCACACCACCAAACCACCCAGGCCCAGGTAATTGAAGCCCTCGTATTCGCCGGCGGCTTGCGGCGCGCTCAGCCCAAACCATGACCAACCCGCACCATTGAACGGCGCCAGCAGGTTCATCTTGTAATAGCCAAAACCGCTGGCCGCCTGGCCACCACCCGGCACCATGAAGAAGCCCGCCGCCCAGGCCACCACGCCAGTCACCAGCAGCACCTGCATCACTTCAGGCAGTTGGCGCAGGCACGACCGCAGCAACGAGCCCTTTGCCGCGGCGCGATCCTCCAGCGCGCGTCGCAGCAGATCAGCCATCCACAGCAGCGTCACCATCAGGAACAGATACGCATGGATCAGCATGGTGACGGCTACCAGCGCCGTCCACGCGAAACGGGGCCGTGACGATGGACGCAGGTATAGCCACAGTCCAGCGAGGATCGACCACTGTCCGAACAGCGCCATATGCCCGCCGAGGCGCAGCAACATCGGCGGCGCCAGCACAAAGAACACGCTGCCCAGCAAGCGCACTGGGAGGCTATCGCTGGCAAGCGCCAGCAAGCGCCACGCGAACACCGCCTGCAACACGAAACACAGCAAGACCCACAGGCCGAAGTACTGGAACGGCTCAGGCAATAACGGCGACAGCGGCTTGAGCAGCATCGCCAGCAGCGGAATCGAATCGGAGTAGTACACCGAGGAATGGATCTCCAGGCCGTACGACGGATTGGCGCCCCACGGCCAGCTCCACGGATCGTGGCGATAGAACGCCCAGCCCAGGTAGCTTTGCGCAAGATCCTGATGCTGCAACCACAGCACGTTGCCCGGTACGAACAGGTTGCCGCCCGTCACCAGCACAAAGGCGGCCACGCCCAACAGCACGGGCAACAATCCGAAAAGGGCGGTGCGGTCGCGCCGCGGGTGCGTGGAGAACATGCAAAGGTCGCCTGACGTGGACGGCGCGCACCGCAGGAACATGCGGACACGGGAAACAAGGCGCTGAGAGTAGCCGGGCAGGCCTGGGCACACCAAGGGGCGGCGCGCTGACGGCACTGTCCGCACAGGCAAACTCTTCGCACGCTTCCCTTAAGCTATGGCGCTTCGTATCGGCCGGCCACCTGCGCCTTCTCCTGGAGTTTTCGTGAGCGATCTGATCAACGTCATCCTGCTCGGCATCATCGAGGGCATCACCGAGTTCCTGCCCATCTCCAGTACGGGGCACCTGCTGATCGCCGAGAAGTTCGGCCTGGGCGAGCGCTCGGAACTATTCAACGTCGGCATTCAGGCCGGCGCCATCCTGGCGGTCACCTTTATCTACTGGAGCCGCATCTGGCAGTTGCTCACGCAGTGGCGTGACCCGGCCAACCGCGATTACCTGGCCAAGCTCACCGTGGCCTTCCTCATCACGGCAGTGCTCGGTTTTATTGCCGTGAAGCTCGGCTTCAAACTGCCTGAAGCGGTGACGCCGGTGGCGTGGGCGCTGGTGATCGGCGGTGTCTGGATGCTGGCGGCCGAACGACTGGCGGCGAAGCAGCCCGACCGCAGCGGCGTGACCTGGCGTGTGGCGATCCTGGTGGGCATCGCGCAGATGGTGGCGGGCATTTTCCCGGGCACCTCGCGTTCGGCCGCCACCATCTTCACGGCCATGCTGGCGGGCACCAGCAACCGCGCGGCGGCCACCGAATTCGCGTTTCTGGTGGGCATTCCCACCATGTATGCGGCCACCGGCTACGAACTGCTGAAGGTGTTCAAGGGAGGCGGCGTGCACGAAGACTGGACCGCCTTCGGCGTGGGCTTCGTGGTGTCGGCCATCGTGGCCTTCGTGGCGGTGAAGTGGTTGCTCGGGTATATCCGCAGCCACCGCTTCACCCCGTTCGCGATCTACCGCATCGCGCTGGGCGTCGCCCTGCTGCTGTGGCTGCCGGCCGGCGGTTGAGCGCGCCGCTGCGATCCGTGAAACCATAGTCGCCGCCTCTCTGCCGGCGACGACGGGCATGGAACGACCGCAGCACTATCAATGGCTGGATCTACACATCGACCTGGCGCGCCAGCGGGTAAGCCGCGATGGTGCGCCGCTGGACGTGCACGGCCTGAACTTTCAGCTGCTTGCCTGCCTGTTGCGCCACGGCCATGCCGTGGTGGATTTCGACACGCTGCTGGCCGAGGTGTGGGCGCCAGCGGTGGTCAACGAGGAAACCATTACCCAGCGCGTGAAGCTACTGCGCCAAACGCTGGGCGACAACGGCCGCGCACCGCGTTATATCCGCTCGGTGCGCGGGCGCGGTTATCAGCTATGCGAACCGCCGAAGGCACTGGAAACACCGCTGCCCAAGCCGCGCCGCGCTTCAGGCCGGTGGCTAATCGCGCTAGCCCTGGTCATCGTCGCGCTGGGCGGTGCCGGTGCATGGTGGTGGCAGCGCGCTCATGCGCCCACCACCGCGCCGACCAGTGCCCGGCAGGAGCTGCTGCAGCGCGCCGCCTATTACGCCGGCATCGGCCAGCGCGACAACAACGAACGCGCCATCGAGCTCTACCAGCAAGTGCTGGCACAGGCGCCCGACGATATCGCCGCCCAGGTCGGGCTGAGCCGTGCCTATAGCGCGCGCGTTTGCCTCTACAACTTCGACTACACCTGGACGACTTCGGCGCAGCGGCTGGCCGAGTCCGCGCTCAAGCGCGATGCGCGGTCCGCCCCGGCATGGTCGGCGCTGGCCTATGCCCACGATTGCCGCGGTGAGATGCAGGCTGCCATCGACGCGTACCAACGGGCGGTGGTGCTTGATCCCGGCGATGACGCCAGCCGCGCATCGGCCGCCTACCTGTATCAAGAGCGCGGCGCGCTGGTGGACGCCCTGCACGCCAATCTCGACATGCGCGGCGATGCGAGCAAGGTGCGCTTTCGCCAGGTACAGATCGCCCGCGAACTCGATCTGCTCGGCTTTACCGCTGCCGCCGAGGAACGCTTCCGGCACAGCTTCCAGCTCAACCCGGACAATGTGTTCTCCAACATCGCCTGGCCGCAACACCTGTTCCTGCAAGGTCGCTATGGCGAAGCGCAGCAAGCGCTGGATGAGGCGATGACGCGGCACACACCGCACGTGGCGCTGTATGTGCTGGAGGGCGAGCTGGCCTTGTTGCGCGGCGACCGCACGGCGGCGCACACCGCATTTGCCCAGGCCGTGCAACTGCGCCCACAGATGAGCCTGCCCGCCACGCTGGCGGCCTTGCATGCCGACACGCCACCCGCACCCGCCTGGCTGGATGAACGCATCGCCAGCATGACCAGGGCGATGGCTAGCGGCACCGGCTACCCATCCGACCGCCTGGAACTGGCCATGCTGCAACAGGCGCGCGGCCAGCGCGATCAGGCGGCCGCCACCGTGGCGAAGGCCGTGGCCGATGGCTATAGCGACCGGGCCTATCTGCAGATCTCCCCCTTGCTGCAGCCGCTGGCGGACCACCCCACCTACGCGGCGGCGATCGATACCATCAGCCGTCGCGCGGCGACGCAACGCGCCCAGGTGTTGGCCGCCGACTGGTGCCCGCCCGAACTGCGCAACGCTACGGCAGTGCCTTGAGGATGTAGTCGCGGAAGATCGCCTGCGACTGCGGATGCGCATAGCGCTGGTTGTACGCGGTGCTGGTGATCACCGCCACGAGGCGCTGCGAAGGCATCACGAACACGTAGTTGCCGCCGTTGCCGGACATCGCCCAGGCAACCTGCTGCACACCCTTCACTGGAAAGTGAAAGCACCACCACAGGTAGCCATAGTCGGCATCCTCGCGTGCCTGCGCATGCACGCTCAGCATGCGCCGCACCCAATCCGCCGACACGATCTGGCGGCCTTGCCAGCGTCCCTGGTCCAGCGCCAGCTGGCCGAACTTGGCGAGATCGCGGCTGCGATAGCGCGTGCCGCCACCGCCCATGCCGACACCCAGCGGCGAGGTGTTCCAGTGCGATTGGGTGATGCCCAGCGGACGCTCCAACACCTCGGCGGCGAAACGCGCCAGCGGCTGGTGGGTGGCCCGTTCCACCACC
>NZ_JAELTT010000329.1 GCF_016428975.1 Dyella sp. ASV21 | reverse complement strand
CCGGCCTGCGTGGTCAGCGAGCCGTTGCCGGCGCCGATGGTCATCGCACGCTGCGTGCTCATCGACTGCGTCGCCGTGAGGTCGCCGCCGTTGAAGGTCACCGCACCCGACGCATCACCCAGGTTGCTGTCGCGGCTGATCTGCACGCTGCCGCCGTTGAGCGTGGTACCACCGGCGTAGCTGTTGTCACCCGAGAGCACCAGGGTGCCCGCGCCGTTCTTCACCAGGCCGCCGGTGCCGCCGATATCGCCCTGCGCCGCCAGCGTTACGCCGGCCTGCGTGGTCAGCGAGCCGTTGCCGGCGCCGATGGTCATCG
>NZ_JAELTT010000328.1 GCF_016428975.1 Dyella sp. ASV21 | reverse complement strand
CCCCCCCCCCCCCCCCCCCCCCCCCCCCCCCCCCCCCCCCCCCCCCCCCCCCCCCCCCCCCCCCCCCCCCCCCCCCCCCCCCCCCCCCCCCCCCCCCCCCCCCCCCCCCCCCCCCCTTTTTACACCCCCACGCCGCCAACCGAGATTCGGTCACGGGTCTCGTGGGCTCGGAGATGTGTATAAGAGACAGGCCATCGACCTTGCCGGCATCGTGGGCCACGTGACGCTGCTCGAATTCGACAGCAAGCTGCGCGCCGACGAGGTGCTTCAGCGCAAGCTGCGCAGCATGCCCAACGTGGACGTGATCGTCAGCGCCC
>NZ_JAELTT010000327.1 GCF_016428975.1 Dyella sp. ASV21 | reverse complement strand
CCCCCCCCCCCCCCCCCCCCCCCCCCCCCCCCCCCCCCCCCCCCCCCCCCCCCCCCCCCCCCCCCCCCCCCCCCCCCCCCCCCCCCCCCCCCCCCCCCCCCCCCCCCCCCCCCTTTTTACTGATACGCCGACCACCGAGATCTACACCCGAACGTTGTCGTCGGCAGCGTCAGATGTGTATAAGAGACAGGCGCGTGGCCATTGTCGATGGCCAAACCCTTTACGATCTCGATATCGAAATTCCCTCCCGCGAACAGAAAAAGGCCAATATTTACAAGGGCCGCATCACTCGCGTGGAGCAATCGCTCGAAGCCTGC
>NZ_JAELTT010000326.1 GCF_016428975.1 Dyella sp. ASV21 | reverse complement strand
CCCCCCCCCCCCCCCCCCCCCCCCCCCCCCCCCCCCCCCCCCCCCCCCCCCCCCCCCCCCCCCCCCCCCCCCCCCCCCCCCCCCCCCCCCCCCCCCCCCCCCCCCCCCCCCCCCCCCTTTTACACGCCCACGCCGCCAACCGAGATTCGGTCACGGGTCTCGTGGGCTCGGAGATGTGTATAAGAGACAGGTCCACGTCGGCCGCGCTGATCACGGCGTTCTCGGGCACGTTGGTGAACAGCGCGATCTTGCGGCGCTCGCCATCGGGCAGCGGCTGTTCGCAGCGGCACAGCAGTACGTCCGGCTGGATGCCGATG
>NZ_JAELTT010000325.1 GCF_016428975.1 Dyella sp. ASV21 | reverse complement strand
CCCCCCCCCCCCCCCCCCCCCCCCCCCCCCCCCCCCCCCCCCCCCCCCCCCCCCCCCCCCCCCCCCCCCCCCCCCCCCCCCCCCCCCCCCCCCCCCCCCCCCCCCCCCCCCCCCCCCTTTTCCACGCCCACGCCGCCAACCGAGATTCGGTCACGGGTCTCGTGGGCTCGGAGATGTGTATAAGAGACAGGGAACGCGTAGCGCTCCTGGTTGCGCTGGAACTCGATCTCCACGTTCTTTTCCAGTGCCGACTCGGAGCCGTACGCATCCACCTGTACCGAGTGGTCGATCACCAGCTCGGCCGGCGCCAACGGATT
>NZ_JAELTT010000324.1 GCF_016428975.1 Dyella sp. ASV21 | reverse complement strand
GATGGAGGCCATGCTCAGCGAGCGGCCGTGGTGCGCGAGCAAGAGATCCAAGCACTTCTGCACGCACGTCAGCATGCCGAGCGCGAGGCAGTCGACCTTGAGGAGGCCCATCGTGTCGAGATCATCCCTGTCTCTTATACACATCTCCGAGCCCACGAGACCCGTGACCGAATCTCGGTTGGCGGGGTGGGGGTGGAAAAAGGGGGGGGGGGGGGGGGGGGGGGGGGGGGGGGGGGGGGGGGGGGGGGGGGGGGGGGGGGGGGGGGGGGGGGGGGGGGGGGGGGGGGGGGGGGGGGGGGGGGGGGGGGGGGGGGGGG
>NZ_JAELTT010000323.1 GCF_016428975.1 Dyella sp. ASV21 | reverse complement strand
CGTGCAGGAGACCGTAGAACATCAGCTTGCGCGCGTGGCACGACAGGCGTTGCAGGAGAACGACGGCGACGTGCTGGCGTTTCTGCCCGGTCGCCGCGAGATCGCGCGTGTGCAAGCGGTGCTGGAACTGTCTCTTATACACATCTCCGAGCCCACGAGACCCGTGACCGAATCTCGGTTGGCGGCGTGTGGGTGTAAAAAGGGGGGGGGGGGGGGGGGGGGGGGGGGGGGGGGGGGGGGGGGGGGGGGGGGGGGGGGGGGGGGGGGGGGGGGGGGGGGGGGGGGGGGGGGGGGGGGGGGGGGGGGGGGGGGGGGGG
>NZ_JAELTT010000322.1 GCF_016428975.1 Dyella sp. ASV21 | reverse complement strand
CCCCCCCCCCCCCCCCCCCCCCCCCCCCCCCCCCCCCCCCCCCCCCCCCCCCCCCCCCCCCCCCCCCCCCCCCCCCCCCCCCCCCCCCCCCCCCCCCCCCCCCCCCCCCCCCCCCCCTTTTACACGCACACGCCGCCAACCGAGATTCGGTCACGGGTCTCGTGGGCTCGGAGATGTGTATAAGAGACAGCGGCTTCAGCACGCGGCTTGCGCGGTTCACGCGGCTTGTCGCCACGCGTGCGCTCGCCGCTACGGCTGCGCGAACCACTGCGCGAGGAGCCGCCTTCTTTCTTCTCGCGGTTCTCCACCTTGTCACC
>NZ_JAELTT010000321.1 GCF_016428975.1 Dyella sp. ASV21 | reverse complement strand
CCCCCCCCCCCCCCCCCCCCCCCCCCCCCCCCCCCCCCCCCCCCCCCCCCCCCCCCCCCCCCCCCCCCCCCCCCCCCCCCCCCCCCCCCCCCCCCCCCCCCCCCCCCCCCCCCTTTTTAATGACACGCCGACCACCGAGATCTACACCCGAACGTTGTCGTCGGCAGCGTCAGATGTGTATAAGAGACAGGGGCAGTAGTTCATGCAGTAGCTCGGCGGTCTGGGGGCCGCGCGCGAGTGCTTCCAGCAAGGCCCGGCTGCCACCGCGGCGGCTGCCGGCGTCGAGCGCGCTGCGGCCTGCCACGGTGAGTTCCCAG
>NZ_JAELTT010000044.1 GCF_016428975.1 Dyella sp. ASV21 | reverse complement strand
GGCCCGGACTGTTCCACAGCGCGATGGCCGCCAGGTTCGGCTGCAACCGGCGTACCGTCCGCGCACTGTCCAGCACGGCCAGGTAATTGAACTCGTTGCCGAGAAATTCCAGCGGCTCCACACCAAGTACGTCGAGCACATCCGCAGGCATCGCCACGGGTGCGGCATGCCGCACCGGGAAGTCCATCACATAGCTCGCGCCGCGCCGCTGCACGTACAGCGGACCACTCGCCGTGTGAAACGTCACCTGCTCGCGTGAACGCTCCAGCCGCTCCATCACCACTGCGGCGCTGGCCAAGGTGCCGTGCCCACACAGCGGCACTTCCACCAGGGGCGTAAACCAGCGCAGTCGATAGTCTGGGCCGTCCGCCACCAGGAACGCCGTCTCCGCCAGATTGTTCTCGGCGGCTACCGCCTGCATCACCTCGTCCATGGGAAACGCATCGAGTACGACCACCGCGGCGGGGTTGCCGCTGAAGCGATGCGTAGTGAAGGAATCGAGCTGGAACATAACGGGCATACATAACTTCCGCATATGGGTAGTGATGCCGATGCAGGCACCCAGAAAGCACGACACCATCGTGACAAGTCACGATGGTGTCGTCTATCGGTGATGCTTGATTCGTCGGTATGTAGCGCCTGCCACCAATCAAGCGGCAGGCGCCGAGACGAAGGGTGAGGCGCGATCGCCTCACTGACTCACGGCATGGTGTAGCTCGCCAGCACCGTCACGCCATTGATATCGGAGGCCCCCCTCACGCGAACGTACCAATCGCCCGCTACGGGGACGTTCGACATCACTGCTTGCGAACTACCCGGCTTGGTCGACTTGTAGGTCGCGTCACCACCATCGACTGACGGTGCAGCGCCTACCTTCACGTACATGCCGACATTGCCCGAACCACCCAGGGTTCGCAGGCTCAGGCTACGCGCATTCGCTGGCACGCGAATGCGATACAGCTTGGAGTCGCCCTGGTACGCGCTCAGCGTGACCTGCGCCCCATTGGTCAGATCCACCACGGATTCGCCCGGCACCTCGGGCGGCGGCGAATCCTCACCGATGGCTTTGAGCACGGCCGCCCGCGCATCAACGATGCCCGCACCGATGGCCTTGTCCGGCCTGGCCGGGAACGGACGAGCCGTGTCCGTGAGCAGCTTGGTCATCTCTGCCGGCGTCAGCGCCTGCAGGCCCAGCGCCTTGCGAGCACCGGCCACCAGGGCCACGGCGCCCGCCACATGCGGCGCCGCCTGCGACGTACCCGCCATACCGCCGTAGCCTTCATCGCCCGGCTCGTGCGTACCCATGTTGATCGCCGACCACACAAAGCCCGCCCTTACCTGCGTGCCGCTGCTGGCGTCATTGGCGTAGACACCGCCGCCCGGTGCCGCGATAGCCACGCTATTTCCATAGTTGGAGTAGAACGAGCGCTTGCCGGCAATGCCATTGGACGCCACCGAGATGACGCCAGGGCAGCTGGCGGGCGTGTAGTTGGCTGCATCGGCGTTGCTGTTGCCCGCCGACACCACCACCGAGGTGCCGCGTGCCAGGGCACCGGCGATCGCCAAGCCCGACACATCGTCGGCGGAGCAAACGCCGCCACCGCCCAGGCTCATGTTGATCACCTGCGCCGGATGGGTATTGTCGGGCACGCCATCCACATGGCCGCCTGACGCCCAGGTAATGGCGTCCGCAATGTCGGAGTCGTAGCCACCGCAATGACCCAGCACACGCACGGGCAGTACCTTGGCGCGATGCGCTGAACCCGCCATGCCCTTGCCGTTACCCGTCAGCTCGGCGACGGTGCCGGCCACATGGGTGCCATGCCAGCTGGAGTCGCTCGCTTGCGACTTGGAAACGCAGCCGGTCGTTCTATCGGTGTATTTGGCCTCGGTCGTCCAATCGCCGGTATCCCATCCGCCCGGTACGCGCTCGTCGTCGTCGCGGCCGGAGATATAGCCGTCCGAAATAAAATCGTATCCTGCATCGGCGAGCGACAGGTCGATGTCCGAGTGATGGGTAATACCCGTATCGATCACCGCCACGACAATACCCTCGCCATCGGCGAGTTCCCAGGCATTGGCCGCGTTGGAGCCGCCAAGGTTGGCGAAGCTCGTCGTATCGCCCTTGATGGTTTCCATGGTGCCGTCGCCAGCACGCAGATGCCACTGATAGCTGGCGTAGAGCGGGTCATCGGGCGTCACCGCGGCAGGCTGGCTCGACGTCATCAGCGTGGGATGAAGCAGTCGATCGGGCTGCACGCTCTTCACGGCCGGATCAGCGGCCAGCTGCTGCATCAGCGCATTGGCCTCGCTCACGCTGAGCTTGCGGCTGGTGCGGACCAAGTCCGAGCCAACACTGAGCTTGCGCAGGTAGCTCACCGGCACCGACTGGTCGCGCGTGGCGGTGAGTGCGATGCGGCTGCGAGAGAGTGCCGCCGTCACGCTCTGCACGGCCAGCGACGGCTGAATGCGCTCCGCGGTGCCTTCGCGATAGGTAATGATGAATCGGCCAACATCTTCGGTCGCAGGCGTCACGTTTACCGTGTCGCGCAGGACCGGAGCGCTTTCGGCGGCGAAAGCACCCGCGCAAGCCAAGGACAACGAGACTGCCAGCGCGGCGCGCCGGATCAGGCGAATACAAGCCATGAATCTTCTCCCCAGAGAATGGAGTGGGACTGGAAGTAACAACTCCCCGGCGCTCGCCGGGGAGCCGGGTGCCGTCACCAGCCGAAGCTGAAGCCGACGGTGCCGCTGGATTCGCCGCCCCCAGCGACGGATCCACCGACCAACACACTGCCGTTACCCGGCAGGCGATGTGAGTAGCCCACCGCGAGCGCGCCCTGGCCGCCATAGCCGCCCATGGCCGCGCTTACGCGGTGTTCGGTGCTGGGTGAGCCTGCGATGGCGCCGGCCATGCCGGCCAGGGCCGAACCCATGGCACCCACGCGATTCACCCGCGTGTTGATCTGGTTGCGGAAGAGGTTGAAGTCGGACTGGCTCACCGAGTTGGCCAACTTCGCATCCGTGTAGGCATTGGCCGAACTCAAGGTTTGGGCATCACCGGTATCGGCATACGACTTGGCGGTGACCAGGGCCTCCTGGATCTGCCCTACGTTGGCTGCATCGGTGACAGCCGTGCCCGCCGCCACGTTGGTGATCTGGCGTTGCGCGACCGCCGAGCCGACCGAGACGGTATTGGCACGATCGGCGACCGCACCCTGACCAAGCGCCACGGCGCCCACCGCGGTTGCACTAGCGCCTTGACCAACGGCCGTGGCAGACGTGGTGGACACCTGTGCATCCGCACCAATGGCTACCGCACCGGTGGCCAGCGCGGAGGTCACCATGGCGTTGGCGCCTACCGCGACACTGCCGTCGGCGTGCACCTTGGCATTGCCACCGATGGCGGTGTCCTTGGGTCCCGCCGCATAGCTGTCATTGCCTACGGCTGTACCGTAATGACCCAGAGCCGTGGCGTTCTGACCGAACACCGACGCATTCTCGCCGCTCGCATTGGAGCCATAACCCACGGCAACGCCCGCGCTGGCTCCCGCGTTTGCCGGCGCTTCAATGGCGCCTACCGCGTTGCCATCGATGTAAGGCAAGGGCGCCGACACGCCGCCACCGCCACCACCACCGGGGATCTCCTCCGGGATCTTGACCGCCACTTCCAACTGGCCCACTCGTCCATCCAGGGCACCGATGGAGCCCGCCAGTGCGTCACGCATGGCGGCGATCTGGCCACCGTTGATGGCATCGCGACTGCCGGTTTCGATCCGACCGTCCGCCACGTTGGCAAGGCGCGTGCCGGCCGAGCCACCGAAGGTAATGAGGCCACGCTGGTTGCCTGGGTCATAGATCACGGCATCCATGGCGCTGCCGCCACCATCGACCAGTCCAACCGCTTTCAGCTGGCGAACCGTCACGGCATCGGAGTCTTCGGTGCCGTCGGCCACGTTGGTGATCTGGCGATCGATCGCGGCGTGCTTGACATCTGCGGCATCGGTCCACTCGTATGCCGCACCCACCGATACCGTGTTGGCTCGATTGGCCAGCGAGCCGGCACCCAGGGACACACTGTTCTGGGCATCCTTGGTCGTCCAGGCGTTATTGCCCAGCACCGTCGCGTTCACCGCTTGTGCGTAGCTGTTGTAACCCATCACGGTGGCGCCATCTTCGGTGGCCCACGCTTCACTGCCCAAAGCCGTCGTGTTGGTGGCCCGGGTGACGCTGGTGTCATCCCGGCCCGCCTTGGCGTTGTAGCCCAGCGATACGCTGTTCTCCGCCAATGCCGTCGCAAAGCGACCGATGGCCGCACTGTTGTTGCCAAGCGAGCTGGCCTCATCGCCCACGGCGATGCCTGGCCGTGTACCTATCAACTCGCCCTTAGCGTTATAGATATCCGAACCTGCGTGCGCCCAATAGCCAAGCGCAACCGACTGGGACTCCGCGTAGCTGTTATAGCCCATGGCCACGCCCAACGCGGCCGCCGTGCTGCTATAGCCCACGGCGGTCGAGCGCATGCCCTTGGCATAGCTGCCACCACCCACAGCCACGCTGAGGCTCGCCTTGTCATCCACCGTGCTGCCTGCGCCCAAAGCGGTAGAGCCCTGCCCATTAGCCCATGCACCGCTGCCAAAGGCAGAACTGCTCACGCCCAAGGCCTGACTGCTCGCACCCATGCTGGTGCTATCCCTGGCCATGGCACTGGAGGACGCACCCACCGCCACGCTACTTTTGCCGGCAGCAGTGCTGCCGTAGCCGCTTGCAAGACTGTAGTTACCGGTGGCGCTGGCGCCGTTGCCCAGCGCCGTGGCGGCTTCACCCCGCGCGAAACTGCCGCCACCTGCGGCGGTACTGTAGTTACCTTCCGCATAACTGGTGGCGCCCACGGCCACTGCCTGCTCGCCCAACGCGGCACTGTGCGCACCCAACGCACTGCTCTGCTGGCCTGCGGCATAAGCGTCGACACCGGAAGCCAGGCTTTCTCCCCCAACGGCATGCGCATCATCGCTACCGTCGTTGGCACCCTTGGCCTGGAAATAGTGCGTACTGACGGTTTTGACGGCCAGTTCCTCCAACTGCGATACGTTCACCGCATCCGTGGCCTGCGTGCCCTTGGCGACGTTGGTGATCTGGCGATCGATTGCTGCATGCTTGACGCCTGCTTCATCGGTCCACTCCGTCGATGCGCCCACCGACACCGTGTTGGCACGATCGGCCAGCGAACCCGCACCCAGCGCAACGCTGTTCACCGCCGCTTTGGTCGTGCGGGCGTTGTTGCCCAGCACCGTGGCATTCACCGACTGTGCGTAACTGTTGTAGCCCACTACCGTCGCACCGTCTTCGGTTGCCCAGGCTTCCGTACCCAGGGCCGTGGTGCGCTTGGCGGATGTCTGACTGTAGGCATCCTGGCCCGCCAGCGCTGCCACGCCCATGGCGACGCCACTCGTTGCCGTGGCAGAGGCGCTCGCGCCCACTGCCGTGCTCTCCTCGCCGGTGGCGGCCGCGCCACCCGCAAACGGACGACCCACGCCCCCCACCGCGGTGCTGTAGTTGCCGGTCGCCACGCTTTCTGCGCCCAGCGCCATCGAGTAACCCTGCGTAGCCTTGGCACCGAAGCCCAGCGCCACCGACTCCCAACCCGGTGCGGCCGCCTGGCCCACCGCCACCGCCCCGAAGGCCGTGGCGGCTGCGCCAGGGCCCAAGGCTGCCGCGAATGGCTTGCTCGCCTGCGTGTTGGCACCGACGGCGACACTCCACATACCGGCCGCAAGGCTATTCATGCCTAACGCCACCGCCGCACTGCCCTCGATCACGCGGCTGTTCCAGCCCATCGCAATGCTGGCACCACCCTGGGCACGCGCATTGGTACCGATCGCCGTGTCGTAAATGCCACCCGCGACACTGCTATCGCCCAAGGCCACGGACGAGTCGCCCGTGGCTGCCGCGCGGGTGCCGACGGCCGTAGCTGCCAGGCCCATCGCCGCGCTGCCATAGCCACTGGCCGTACTGTACGCACCCCCAGCACTGGCGGCGTTACCCACCGCCGTGGCGCCCGGAGCCGCTGCGAAACTGCCACCACCCAAGGCGGTGGTGTAATCGCCCTCTGCGTAGCTTTGCGCACCCAACGCAACGGTTTGCTCGCCCTGCGCGCTGCTGTGCGCGCCCATCGCACTACTCTGGTTGCCCGCGGCGTACGCGTCCGCACCGGCCGCCACGCTCTCGGCACCGATGGCGTGCGCATCATCGCTGCCATCGGTGGCGCCCTTGGCCTGGAAGTAGCGCGCGCTTACCGACTTGGCTGCCACCTCGTTCAACTGCGACACGTTCACCGCGTCGGTAGCCTCGCTGCCTCTGGCTACATTGGTGATCTGGCGATCGATTGCCGCATGCTTCACGCCCGCCAGATCAGTCCACTCCTGCGCCGCGCCCACCGACACCGAGTTGGCACGATCGGCCAGCGAACCGGCGCCCAGCGAAACGCTATTGGTCGCGCCCTTGGTGGTCCACGCGTTGTTGCCCAACACGGTGGCATTCACCGCCTGCGCGTAGCTGTTGTAGCCCACTGCCGTAGCGCCGTTCTCCGTGGCCCAGGCTTCGCTGCCCAACGCCACGGTTTGCTTGGCGATGGTGGTGCTGGTGGCATCCCGACCCGCCAACGCGCGATGGCCAATGGCCACGCCATCCTCACCCTCTTCCGGCGAACTCAGGTCAAGTCCGGTGGTGGCACCGGCACCCAGGGCCACGCTGTTCTTGCCGAACGATGCCGCTCCCGCACCGAGTGCAACGCTACGCAAGCCACCGGAGATGGTGCTGCGTCCGAACACTTCCTCGGCATCTCCACGCGCGCCAAGGGCCACGCTGCCTTCGGCCACCGCCATACTGCCATCGCCGATGGCCGTGGCGAACCAGGCGAACGTATTGGCGCCGCTACCCAGCACACTGCTGCTGCGCCCGCGCGCCATGGCGCCATAGCCAATGGCGGTGCCTGCATAGTCGTCGGCGCTGGCGAAACCGCCAACCACCGTGCCTCCCGGCTTGTTCGTCGTGGCACCGCCGCCGATGGCAATCGCCCCCTTGCCATTGGCTGCACTCAGCGCACCGATCGCCACGGTGCCGCCATCGCCCCGACTGGTGGCTTGATAGCCCACGGCGGTCGCATACATGCCATTAGCATTGCTTTGGCTGCCCAGCGCGGTGCCATACCCTTCATTGCTGGTGCGGCTCTGCTCACCCAGCGCGACGGACGACACACCTTGGGCCGCGCTGCCATAGCCTTGGGCGGTGCTGTAGACGCCCGTGGCGGCTGCACCATTGCCCAGCGCCGTGGCCCCCATGTCGCCGGCGACGCTACCGCCGCCAACCGCCGTGCTGTAGTCACCGCTGGCATAGCTGTTGGCACCCAGCGCTGCGGCCTCGACACCACCCGCGTTGCTATGCGCCCCCATGGCCGTGCCGTGCTCACCCGAGGCGTACGCATCGACACCACTCGCAACGCTTTCGGCACCGGCGGCGTGCGCGTCATCGCTGCCATCGTTGGCGCCGTTCGCCGCGAAATGGCGCGTTGCCGATTGCAACTGTTCCACGTTCACCGCGTCCGTCGCTTGCGTGCCCTTGGCGACATTGGCGATCTGCCGCTGCGCGCCCGCTGTGCCCACCGACACGGTGTTCACACGATCGGCCAACGAACCGGCGCCCAACGCGACGCTGTTGGTGGCGCCCTTGGTGGTGCTGGCGCCACTGCCCAGCGCGGTCGCATCATTGGCCTGCGTGGTTGCCTTCATGCCCAACGCCGTGCTGTTGCGTCCGGTAGCCATCGACTGCAAGCCAATCGCGGTACCCGCCAGCACATCGACCAATGCGCCGTCCGTGTAAACACTGGTACCCGCGATGGCCCCAAGGCCAACCGCGGTGGAATTGACGTTGGCGATGCTGGTGGCGCCCACGGCAGTACCCGAGATGTCCGCGGCACTGAGCGCGCCCAAGGCGGTGGCGCGGAAGTTCAGCGCCTGGCTGTAGGCACCGAAGGCGCTGCCCTGGGAACCGGCGGCGCTGCTCTGAGTGCCTACGCTGGTTGTCTGGCTGCCACTCGCCAACGCCTGGGCACCCATGGCCACACCGTAATCACCGGAGGCCGCACTGAAGGCACCTACGCTGGTGGTGAACGATTTGCTACCGCTTGCGTTGGCACCTACGGCCACGGCGTTGAGGCCTTGCGCATTCGCCTGCGTGCCGAGCGCTGCCGTATTGGCATGGGAGGCCACGCTGCCGACACCGACGGCCATGCTGCTGCTGCCCGAAGCGACGCTGTTCGCGCCCAGGGCGAGTGCCTTCGAACCGCTTGCGGAACTGTCATAGCCAAGCGCAACGCCTTGCACGCCCGCAACGCTGGCGCCATTGCCCACCGCCGTGCCGCCATCGGCCATGGCATAGCTGCCACCACCGACAGCGGTGCTGTCATTGCCATACGCGTAGCTATTGGCACCCACGGCGACCGACTCGGCCGCACTGGCGTTGCTGTGCGCGCCAAGCGCCGTGCTTTGGTTACCGGCGGCATAGGCATCGGCGCCTGCCGATGTGCTTTCCACGCCTTCGGCGTGCGCCTCGTCACCACCCATGGGGACGCCCTGCGCCTGGAAATAGCGTGACTTGGCGGTGACGGTGCCGAGCGTTTGCCGCAGCTGCTCCACGTTGACCGCATCCGTGTCCTGCGTGCCGCCGGCCACGTGGGTGATCTGGCGGGCTTGATGGGCATTGCCGACGGAGACGCTGTTGTCGCGATCGGTGGTGGAGCCCGCACCCAAGGCCACGCTGCCTGCGTCGTAGGCGCGCGCGCCGCTGCCCAGCGCCACGGCATCATTGCCCATGGCGCCACTGTTTGCTCCCAGCGCCATGGCGCGATTGCCATACGCCACACTGTTTGCACCCAGCGCCACGCTTAAATTGCCCGTCGCGCTGCTCAGTGCGCCAAGCGCATTGCTGTTAAAACCATCCGCAACGGCTTGTTGGCCTAGCGCAGTACTACCAACGCCATTTGCCTGCGCCGCTGAGCCCATGGCCGTGCTGTACGCGCCTTGCGCGTAGGCATTGGAGCCCGTGCCGGTGCTGTAATCGCCCACGGCAGTGGCCTGCGGACCCAGTGCTGCGCTGTTGACGCCCTGCGCGCGACTATCGTCGCCGACGGCGACGCCTCCCGTCGCTGCCGCAACACTGCCAACGCCAACGGCGGTGGACCTGGCACCCTCCGCGAGCGCCAACGTACCCACAGCCGAGGCGTAGATCGCCTTGCTCTGGCTGCCGGCGCCCAGCGCAGTACTGCCAATCTCCTGGGCGAAACTTACCGCGCCATGGGCCGTGCTGAAGTCGCCCAGCGCAAAGCTGCTTGCGCCACTGGCCGAGCTGTAGTCGCCGTAAGCGATCGCATGCTGCCCCATCGCGGAACTGTGCTCACCGGCCGCTTGGCTATGCGCACCCACTGCCGTGCTGCCCACTTGCAGCGCGTTTGCAGCGCGCCCTGCGGCCACGGCGTCTTCGCCATTGGCCTGCGCATCGTCCGTGCCGTCACCGACACCCACCGCCTTGAAGAAACTGGAATCGGCAGTGACCTGCACCGAAGCGTCTTGGGCGCTGGATATCGCCGGCGTACTCAGCAGCGCAAGTGGCAACAGCAATGTGCCCACGCCACGCAATGCCGCGCGCAAGCGCTTGCTGCTTGCTCCCTTGCCGCGCGTACTGGCGAACTCCGATGCCACCACCAGCATTTGCAACGAACGGTTCCATACCTTGCTGAAAATCTTGTTCACCCGATTCTCCCCATCGCGATGACTCGGGTCGCCGTGCATCTGGCCATGCGTTGGCCAATGCATGCGTCTTCCCGAGGGTTCGTCCAGAGCGGCTGCTGTTGGAAACAGCACCGCCTCGCACATTGCGTCGCCCTGAATCGCCTGAATGGCGCTTCAGCAACTTGAACAGCGTTGGGTGTGGACGCGCCGGGCGCAACGCGAGGAATGCAGGGGTTCTCGCACCGAAAGGTTCGGTGCGGCAAGAAAGCTCTTGTTGGAGTGCCCAGTACTTTATCGATAAGTACTGCGAGCGCTTGCCGCTCACGCTAGAAAAGCTTTTCCTACATCGCATCCATCGGCCAGCCGATAAACGCGCGCATTCGATCGGCTACCCAAAAACGCCCATGCCACTGGCTGGTGTGATGAAGTTGCAACCGTCGTCATCCCGCCATCCGTGTTGTTGGATGCCATCACGTGATCGCCCGCTGGCACCAACCACGTCGGCCCCCTGCCAAACGATATACAGAACATACCGTCATCGCACACGACCTTTGCCTACATCGGTGAAGGCCGGAGCACTGACGTCGATCAGTGTCCAGTGGCAGGAAACCATCGGAAACTTCTCAAACCCTGAGACGTTATGCACCCACAGGAGGGCATCAAGCTGTTTCGTGGAGACCGGTTTTTTTTGCAACGAGCGTCACAAACCGAAAGCCAATTCACCCACCCATACGCGTACAAAACACGCCTCAACCGACCATGAAGATCGGCGAGTGAAGGGCATGGGAAGAAAATGGGAGACATCCACGTGGACGGCGTCGACCACGCCGACGGTCACCCTATGCGGATGGAAGGCCAAACAAGAAGGATTCCCGACGCGACGACGGATGGATATCCAACGAAGCGAGAGCATGTCGCGGCATGCGTGTGCGGCAGAGACCCGCGCGTGGCGATAGCGCCAGCTAACCCAGTAGACGACTGGCGCCCACGGGGTGAACCACGCATTACATGCCATAGAGGCAAGCGAGACCGACGGGCTAGGGGTACAGCGAATCTACCACTGGAGCACAAACAGAACGGCCACCTGCGCGGGCATAGGCGGGCGACCCGCGGCCATCAATGACCCGGCGCCCAAACCACCTTTACGGCGTTCAGCCCAAGCTCCGCCTCGCGCTCGGCGAAGCCCGTGGCGATGTCCGCAGCGTCGAAGAGATCCTTGGCCTTGGTAATCACGTGATGGTTACGCAACACGTGCCAATGGCCGTCGTGGGCGCAAGCAATTTGGTAATGGACTTCTGTAGCCATGGGGAAGCCTCTACCGTCGAGGGAGGAATTCCCAAGCATCGTGCCCGGTGAGCGCCCCTGTCAGCTATAGGACAAGCCTGAAATTAGTACTCAGGATTCCCTGACATTGCATGGGATTATTCCGCGACAGCCGCTCAAGTGCCCACCGCTGGCGCTTGGCGATGATGCCAGTGGTTACCCGCCGAACAGACGGCAAAGCGATCGGCATATCGCCGTACCGAGCCGCAGAAAACGGGCGCCTGCCACCCACCAGCACGCCACCGACGCATGGGCGAGGCGTGCAACCCCGTACCCGATGGAACACTCACGCACCGGGTGCGGCGTCCTTGGGTATATGCATGTCCAACCATTCCACGATAAACGCATCCAGCGCCACGCGCTCGGGTACGTCGAGGCCCGCTTCACGCACAAAGGCCGCTGCGGTTTTCATCAGGGATTGGCGCGAAGTGTGGGTGGCCTGGCGGGCGGCCGCCTGGCGCTGACGGAGCTGAACAATGTGTGCCGAGGGTTTCCCGGGCTTGGCGTACTTTTGGTAGCGGCGCAGCTCGTCGGCCGCCAGCTCGGTATCAGAAGCCGCCTGGAGAGTGGCCTGGCGCGCCTTCAGCAACGGCACCAGGGCGACGGCGGCCGGTGTCCAGGCGCCAGGCACTTGCGGGGTGCGCAGCAGGCCTGCCAGCGGCGATGACAGCACCGTGCTTCCCTCCTCAGGGGCTGCGCCGAGCGCCTGCTCCAGCGCATCAAGAAAGCGGGCGTAGGGAAAGCGCACGATGGGTGTCATGGGAGGTAGCCTTGCACGGGGAACGGCGCACGATACGCGGTTACGGCCAGCGCGTCCTCCCGCCGCCCGCTCAGGCCTCGCTGCCCAGGCGCAGATGGATACCCAGCTCCGTCGCCAGCTCGCGCATCGCCTCGGTATTGCGGCTCAGCGTCATCCAGCCAGCATAGACATCCTCGTCGGTGTCGCGCAGCCAGAGCGTGTAGCCATGCGGCGCCAGACTGTCGTACGCGACGCCCAGCAGCACGGAGACATCGGTATCGGCGTGGAACTCGTCCTCGTCCGGATCGCCCTCCCAATCGATGGCGATGTTCCAGCGCGCCACCAATTCGTTGATCACCTGCACCAGCGTATGCGTGTCATCGGCGTCCACCTGGAAGGTGGCGCGCCAATCCGCCACCTGCCCCACCATCGCCGCCACGTCCACCTCGTCCTCCGGCGTATCGCCCACCGCATCGCGGTATGCGGTGAACTGCTGGAAAGCGGAGTCGTCGTCGCCCGGATTGATCAACAGCAACAACTGCCACACGCGCGCGTCGAGCGAATCGTCATCGTCATCGTGGAAATGCGCGGTTTCGAAATCATCGTCAGATGAAGACATGGCTACAGCATCCAAAGCGGGGCAATGGTGCTTATTAGATCAGATGCGCGCCCCGATGCCTGCGCCGCCGCCCCGGCGCGACGTGCCGGTGGCCCGGGGGTAGGCCATCCGTGGCCTATAACTCCCTCTCCCTGATTCCCGTATCGCCTGCTTCGCCGCATCCATGGGCAGCAAGCGACCTGTATCCGTAGCGCTTCGCATCAAGCCTCGCGTTGACCGCCGGCTCAAGACCCCTGCTTTGCGCGCTCCGCATGAAACCACGAGTGGCATAGATCGGCGATAGGCCATAGGAGAGAGGCTCTATGACTTGTAAAAGTGCGCATGACTCGTTCTAGGAGCATGGAAGCGCCATCGCGCGGCAAGCTTATCGTTGCGAAAAGCAATGGGAATCAAGGGCGTACTGCCCGAGCCGTGGCGCCTGACTCAGCTATCACCCGATAGCCGCAAAGACACGGGCTCCCCGCTTTCGCGGCGATGACGGCACAACAAAGTCTTCGCTAGCTCAGCAAACATCGCCGGCCCCACGAAACGCTATGGAAGCGCGCAGTCGAACAAGCCGTCGATACCGAATCGGCTTCGCGCGATAGCCAACCGCTTGTCGAAGTATCCCCATTTGCAAACGCAGGGACGTCAACAAATCACAACGCGTGATTCCCATGGGAGTTACCGACGAGAGGACGGTAGAGGACGCGTCAAGGCGAGCTCGCAATGGCTCAACCGCCTGTTACCCAAAGCATCACCATCGCCGCCATGGCGAGTGCCGCGGGGAGCCCGATGATCGCCAGTTCGGCCAATGATCTGAGCCTTTACATCGCTACGATGAGGAATCGGCAAGAGCCCCTGTACTCTTGAATTTACTAGATCGCCAGAACTACGAGAACTGAATTCGGCTCATCGTGGATCCACCATGATCCTCGCGAATCCACTACATCTGAACCATGCGCCTTCACTTGTCGCAAAAAGCGCAACCGCACATTTTTCTTAAGCAGGTCGTACTTAGCTATTCACACGATCCGACTTAATCACTCCGATTGCTACTTATGCCCAGCTTGGGCGCAACCTGAAATGGATCACGTACCAACGAGGGTGCTGAAGCAACAAAACAAAAGGGCGGCATCTCTGCCGCCCTTGTTTAGATCAATCAAATCAGTGCATCGAGACCAATACTCACCCGCACTTGCTATACCCACAATTCAAGCAAGTCTGGCAGCCGTCCATCAGCACCAGTGCCTGGGTGTTGCACTTGGCGCAGAGGGTGGCGCCGGGCGGGAAGCCGCTGGCGGTTTCGGTATGGGTCTCTGTGGCGACGTCCGCCTTCTTGCCATTGGCGGCGGCCTCGTAGGCGGCGCGCTTTTCGGCAATCAGTTTGCGGGTGGAGTCGTCCATCTCAGGGTCGTGGATCAGGCCGATCATCTTCATGTGCTGCTCGATGACCGCGCCGATCTCGGCGACGATGCTGGGCATGTAGATGCCGCCCGCCTTGAAGTAGCCGCCACGGGGGTCGAACACGGCTTTCATCTCTTCCACCAGGAAGGTGATGTCGCCGCCCTTGCGGAACACGGCGGAGATGATGCGGGTAAGCGCCACGATCCACTGGAAGTGGTCCATATTCTTCGAGTTGATGAAGATCTCGAAGGGACGGCGCTGTTCGTGCAGGGTGCCGGCGTTGAGCACGATGTCGTTGACGGTGACGTACAACGCGTGCTCGAACAGCGGGGATTTGATTTTGTAGGTGGAGCCGACGAGCGTATCGGGACGCTCCAGGCTCTCGTGCATCTGGATCACTTCCGCCTTGGGCGCTTCCTTGGGAGCGGCCACGGGGGCGGCAGCGGCGGCGAGCGCGGCCTTGTCTTCGGGCTTGACGACGTTATAGCCCTTGATCTTTTTTTCGATCTTGATCGCCATGATGTGTGCTTCTTTTTGAATAGTGGAGGGCCGCTAGCGAAACCTGTTGCCACCCCGTTCTGGTGTTCTTCGGCTGCCGTATCAACGGGCCGGTGGGGCCTGGGGCCTTCAGTCGCTGGATCCCTGCGTTGGCAGGAATGAGGGGCTGGGGCGAGTGCTCTGGGTTGGTTAGCGGCGCCTTGGCGGCGCGCCTCGCTGAAACGATCCGGCCCGGCGGGTTGCGCCGAGCCGGACCGGACTACAACTTACTTACGGCGGGCGGCTTTCTTGGCCGGCTTGCGCGCGACCTTCTTCACGCCTGCCTTCTTGCTGGCAGTGGACCTCTTGACCGCCTTGGCGGCGGTCTTCTTACCGGCGGCCTTCTTGGCCGTCTTCTTTACGGCGGTCTTTTTGACCACCTTTTTGCTGCTGACCTTCTTTGCAGCCTTCTTGGCGGTCTTCTTTACCGCCTTCTTGGCAACCTTTTTGGCGACCTTCTTGGCAGCGGCTTTCTTCACCGCTTTCTTGACGGCTTTCTTGGCGACCTTCTTGGCGGCAGCCTTCTTCACCGCCTTCTTGGCGACCTTCTTGGCGGCGGCCTTCTTCACCGTCTTCTTGGCTGCCTTCTTGGCGGCGGCCTTCTTTACGGTCTTCTTGGCAGCTTTCTTGGCGGTCTTCTTGGTAGCGGCCTTCTTCACAGCTTTCTTGGCCGCCTTCTTGGCCGGAGCTGCCTTTTTGGCCGCTGCCGACTTCTTCTTGGCTCGGGCCTTCTTGGGCGCGGCTGCTGCCGGCACTTCAACGGCAGCAACTTCGACCGGCGCGTCTACGACCTGCACGGCTTCTTCTTTCACATCAAACTCGGTATCGATGGACATGCGTGTAATCCCCTCCGACGTGGATTCTGGAACTTGTATGGAGCCTTGCCTTCTAGGTACTCGGTGTCGTTTCCGCAAGCGAGCCGGCACCTGCCTATCAGGTACCGGCAGCTATATTAGAACTTTCCGTAATACCCTTCCTTCAAGGCATCGAACAGGTTGGCGGCGGTATGCATTTCGCCGTCGTATTCCACTTCTTCGTTGCCTTTCAGTTCCACAACGCTACCGTCTTCCAATTCGAAGCGGTAGAGGGTGCTCTCAAGGTCCGCTTCTTTGACCAGCACGCCTTGGAAGGCGGCGGGGTTGAAACGGAAGGTGGTGCACCCCTTCAGGCCCTGCTTATAGGCGTAGAAGTAGATGTCCTTGAAGTCTTCGTAGGGGTAGTCGGTGGGGACGTTGGCGGTCTTGGAGATGGAGGAGTCCACCCACAGCTGCGCAGCGGCCTGAATGTCCACGTGCTCCTTGGGCGAGATGTCGTCGGCGGCCACGAAGTATTCGGGCAGGCGGGTCCTGGCATCGTCGCTGAAGGGCAGCGCGTCGGCGTTGATCAGCGCGCGATAGGCCAGCAGCTCGTAGCTGTAGACCTCGACCTTTTCCTTGGTCTTGCGGCCTTCGCGGATCACGTTGCGCGAATAGTGGTGCGCAAAGCTCGGCTCGATGCCGTTGCTGGCGTTGTTAGCCAGGGACAGCGAGATGGTGCCGGTGGGCGCAATGGAGCTGTGGTGGGTGAAGCGGGCGCCGGTCTCGGCGAGCTGGGCCACCAGGTTGGGCGCCACGCTGGCAATGCGCTGCATGTAGCGGCTGTACTTGGCGTGCAGCACACGGCCGGGGATGGTGTCGCCGATCTTGTAGCCGTCGGTGACCATTTCCGGGCGCTTGCGCAGCATGTCGCCGGTGACGGTGTAGTCACGCGCGAGTACCGGGGCGGGGCCCTTTTCCTTGGCGAGGTCGAGGGCGACCTCCCAGCCGGCCACGGCCATTTCACGCGAGACGTCTTCGGTGAAGGACACCGCGTCGGCATTGCCGTAGCGCATCTTGAGCATGGTGAGCGTGCTGCCCAGGCCCAGGAAGCCCATGCCGTGGCGACGCTTGGAGAGAATCTCGTCGCGCTGCTGGGGCAGCGGCAGGCCGTTGATCTCCACCACGTTGTCGAGCATGCGGGTGAAGATCTTCACCACTTCGCGGTATTCGTCCCAGTCGAAGCGGGCCTTGGGGCCGAACGGGTCGCGCACGAAGGTGGTGAGGTTCACCGAGCCGAGCAGGCACGAGCCGTACGGCGGCAGGGGCTGCTCGCCGCAGGGGTTGGTGGCGCGGATGTGCTCGCACCACCAGTTGTTGTTCATCTCATTGACCTTGTCGATGAGGATGAAACCGGGCTCGGCGTAGTCGTACGTCGAGACCATGATCATGTCCCACAGGTGGCGGGCACGGATGTGGCCGTAGATCTTGCAGGCCACCAGGCCGTCGTCGCGCTCCACGTAGTTTTCGTGGGTGGGCCATTCGCGCCACACGACCAGGCTGGGATCGTGCAGGTCGATCTCGGTTTGTTCCTTGACGTGCACCGGGAACACCAGCGGCCAGTCCAGATCGTGCTCCACCGCCTGCATGAAGCCGTCGGTGATGAGCAGGGACAGGTTGAACTGGCGCAGGCGACCGTCTTCGCGCTTGGCGCGAATGAATTCCTTCACGTCCGGATGGCTGACGTCGAACGTGCCCATCTGCGCGCCGCGGCGGCCGCCGGCGGACGAGACGGTGAAGCACATCTTGTCGTAGATATCCATGAATGACAGCGGGCCGGAGGTATATGCACCGGCGCCCGATACGTACGCACCGCGCGGACGCAGCGTGGAGAACTCATAGCCGATGCCGCAGCCGGCCTTCAGCGTGAGGCCCGCCTCGTGCACCTTCTCCAGGATGTCGTCCATGGAGTCGCGGATGGTGCCGGACACGGTGCAGTTGATGGTGGAGGTGGCCGGCTTGTGTTCCAGCGCGCCAGCGTTGGAGGTGATGCGCCCGGCCGGAATGGCACCGCGGCGCAACGCCCACAGAAAGCGCTCGAACCAATGCTCGCGCAGCTCCGGGGTGGCTTCCACCTCGGCCAGTGCGCGGGCAACGCGTTGATAGGTTTCGTCGACGTTGCCGTCGACCGCTTCGCCCGACTTGGCTTTCAGGCGGTATTTCTTATCCCAGATGTCGTAAGACGCCGGTTGCAGCGGAATGGCTGCGATATCACGATTTACGGCTGGTGCACGCATGGTGCTCATCGGCTTCCTGACCTCCCGGTACGGCCTTGCGGCCCCGTGTTGGTTTCTTGTTCTTTACGGCTTAGCCGCCCGCGTCAGGCTAGGGCACCGGAGTTGGAAGCCAGCGCCATCGCACCACGGGACGTTCCCTGCCCGACCTCCGACAACTCCCCCCTTTGAGATGTCGCGTGACACCAGCTCTTGGGTTTGCGCCCCGCGCAGTCACACAAGATGTTGTGGTCGCGAACGGATGTGAACGTTACCCCCGAGGCGCCGGGTTGTAAAGTGATTTCGTCAGGATTCACCCACGGAACCGGTCGCCTTGTACTGAGTCGAACAACGATCCAAGTCATTGTGAAAAAGGAGCTTCCATGTTTGCCCGACTAGTCCGCCGAACCGCCCTGCTGTGCTTTGCGCTAGCCGCCGCGTCGCCTTTCAGCAGCCACGCTGCGCTGCCACCGTCGGTGGATGGCCAGCCGATGCCGTCGCTGGCACCGATGCTGGAAAAGGTGACGCCTGCCGTGGTGAATATTTCCACCAAGACGCGGGTGCAGGTGCGCGACCCGTTCTTCGATGACCCGATCTTCCGCCAGTTCTTTGGCATGTCCGGCTCGCCGCGCCAGCGCGTGGAGCAGAGCCTGGGCTCGGGCGTGATCGTGGATGCGGCCAAGGGCTACGTGCTCACCAACAACCATGTGGTGGGCGGCGCCGACGACATCACCGTGTCCTTGCAGGACGGACGCGACTTCAAGGGCAAGCTGGTGGGCACCGACCCGGATACCGACGTGGCCGTGGTGCAGATTCAGGCCACCGGCCTACAGGCGCTGCCGATCGCCGACTCCGCCAAACTGCGCGTGGGCGATTTTGTGGTGGCCGTGGGCGACCCGTTTGGCCTGAGTCAGACGGTGACCTCGGGCATTGTCTCGGCGCTGGGGCGCAATGGCCTGGGCGGCTCGGGCTACCAGAACTTCATCCAGACCGATGCCTCGATCAACCCCGGCAACTCCGGCGGCGCGCTGGTGAACCTGCGCGGCGAACTGGTGGGCATCAACACCATGATCTTCTCGCCCTCGGGCGGCAACGTGGGCATTGGCTTTGCCATCCCCACCAACCTTTGCACGGAGGTGATGCAGCAGCTGATCGCCAATGGCAAGGTCAATCGCGGCAACCTGGGCGTGGAAACGCAGGACATTACGCCGCGCATCGCGCAGGTGCTGGGCCTGAAGAGCAGCAACGGCGTGGTGGTGACCCGCGTGAACGCCGGGTCCGCCGCCGATGATTCGGATATCCAGGTGGGCGATGTGATCACCGCCATCGATGGCAAGCCGCTGCGTACGGCACAGGAGCTGCGCAACGCCGAGGGCCTGTTGCCGCTGGGCAGCACGGTCAAGCTCACCGTGCAGCGCAATGGCGCCAGCCGCGAAGTGAGTGCCAAGCTCACCCCGGAGAAGCTCGCCACGCTCGATGGCAGCCGCCTGGATGCACGCCTCTCCGGTGTCACCTTCAGCGAGCTTTCGCAGAGCCAGCGCGGCCAGGGCATCGCCGGCGTAGGCATTACCGGCGTACGCACGGGCAGCCGCGCGGCATTGGCGGGCCTGCAGAACGGCGACATCCTCATCGGCATCGGCAACCTGCGCGTACCGGATCTGCGCACGCTGCAGCAGCTCAAGGGAGTGAATCCGCGCCAGCTGGTGCTGGTGGTGTCGGGCGATGGCGGCGTGCGCTACGTGGACGTGCGCTAGGAGCACCCGTTCACGGTATGCGCCCGCCTTTCGGGGCGATCGCAAACGGCTTCCAGCACCGCGCTGACCGTCGCAGTTGAGCTGCGACGGTCAGCGGAGGCTGAGACTCGCTAACCGGTGATGAACAGGGTAGCGACAGCGTGTAGGCCATCGCAGTTTTGCGGCCCACAAGCACGTGAATTCGCTTGATGTTTATAGCTTAGCTGGCTGAAATAGCCGGGTTACACTGGCTTTCTGTTCTGCACGCGCGCCCTTTCCAGGCGGCTCGTGAACACCACCATCATTACTCGGGGTTCCAAACCGCCATGTCACTTCGTATTTCCCGCGTTCTCATCGCTGCGCTGTTCTGCGCATGCGCCGCCAGCGGCGCCATCGCCGCCGGCAAAACCACCAAGTCCAAGGCGCCGGCCAAGTCCGCCGCCTCCACGGCTCCCGCCCTGATCTGGCGCGGCGATTACGCCACCGCGCGCGGCGTGGTCGACGACGTGGCCAAGGCGTGGGAGAAGAGCGGCAAGGGCCGCATCGACATGCAACCGTTCAACACCGCCTCGGGCCTGGATGCCGTATCGCGCGGCCTCGCCGACGTGGCCGGCAGTGCGCGCGGCAGCGCGGGCGGCAGCGAGAGCGACCTGGTGTTCACGCCGGTGGCGTTCGACGCGCTGGTGATGATCACGCACCCGTCCAACACCGTGCCCAACCTCACCGCCAAGCAGCTGCACGACATCTACTTCGGCAAGATCACCAACTGGCGCGACGTGGGCGGTAAAGATGCCCCGATCAACCTGTACGCCGTGGCGAGCCCCGGTGACGGCGTGGAATACAGCCTGCGTCGCCTGATCTTCGGTCGCGGCAACCAGCCGGTGGCCGCGCCGCGCCTCTACGTGAATACGGCCAAGCTGGAAGAAGCCGTAACGCTCGACCCCAATGCGCTGGGCGTCACCACCCTGTCGGGCGTGGCCACCAACAGCAAGGTGCGCATGGTCAGCGTGGAAGGCGTGCACCCGAGCCTGGCCACCATCTCCGATGGCAGCTATCCGCTGTACACCCCGCTGTATCTGGTGACCAACCGCAACAGCCCGAAGGCCGCGCAGATCGAAGCCTTTATGGAGTTCCTGCACACCGATCAGGTGAAGGCGCTGGCCCGCCAGCATCAGCTGGTGCCGTACACCGATGCACCGCAGCTGGCCGATAACGACCAGGCCCGTCGCGCCAAGCTGCTCGCCGCCAACAACATCCCGATGCCGGCGGAAGACCCCGCCCCGGCCCCGACGCCGGTATCCGCCCCGGGCGCGACCTATGCCGCCGGTGCCGCGATGGCGCCGACCTCCGAGCACACGCAGGAGGCCAAGCAGGCCATGGAAGCGCGCAATACCGCCGCGGCCGATGCCAACAAGACCTACACCGTCACCAAGGGCGATACGCTGTCCACCATCGCGCAGAAGTACTCGGTGACCGTGGCCCAGCTCAAGAGCTGGAACCACCTCTCCAACGACACCCTGAAGCTGGATCAGGTGCTGCAGGTCAGCGGCAACTAAGGCGATTGCCGCGTGCGGATTCGCGCCCTCACCCTGGATCTGGACGACACCCTGTGGCCGGTACTGCCGGCCCTGGAACGTGCGGACCACGATCTGGACGCGTATCTGCGTCAGCACTATCCCCATGTAGCGCGCGCGTGGCCTATTCCGGCCATGCGCGCGCTGCGTGCCGAGGTTGCGGCCGAGCGCACCGACCTCGCCCACGATTTCACGACGCAACGTCATATCACCATGCAGCGGGCGTTCGCGCACTGCGGCATCGACGAAGCGCCGCTGGAAACGCTGTGGGATATCTATTTCTCAGCGCGCAACACCGTCGATCTCTACCCCGATAGCCTGCCCGCGCTGCAGCGCATTGCCGCCCGCTGGCCGGTGGCCAGCCTCACCAACGGCAATGCCGACCTGGATCGCATCGGCATACGGGCGCACTTTGCGCACCACGTATGCGCCCGCGACGCGGGCGTAGCCAAGCCCGACCCGCGCATCTTCGTGGCCGCGGCCGAGCGGCTGGGCATCGCGCCCGAAGAGATCCTGCATGTGGGCGACGATCCGGAGCTGGACGTGGTGGGCGCGCGCGACGCGGGCCTGCGCACCGCATGGATCAATCGCCACGGCCATCCCTGGCCGGGCGCACTGGGCACCGCCCCCGATCTGAATGTGCGCGACATGAGCGCACTGGCGGACTGGCTGGAAGCGCTGGACTGACCCCGGCCTCGCGCCGCATGCGCGGACGCGCCACCACTGCCGATACGAGCCATGCGGCGTCGCCAATCTCGCCCCGCAGGGCGAAAGCGCGCATCATTAGCCTCCCCTGTGGCATCGCGGCTATTCGACGCGCCGCGCTAAGGAAATCCATGTCTGTCCTGATCGAACGCAAGGCCGGCGAGCGCCAGAGCATCGCCATCGAAACTACTGACTCCACCCGGTTTGCCGCCGCCAAGCGCCGCCTTAGCGCCGCGCAGCGACGCTGGCTGGTCGATAGCGGCTTCGAGGCCGCACCCGGCACCTTCGCCCTGGTCGCCGACGAAAACGGCAAGCTGGTCCGCGTGCTGCTCGGCGTGGATGCTGGCGACGCACTGGGCGCGCTCGGCGCACTGGCGCGCACGTTGCCGGAGAATACGTATCACCTCGCCGACGAAGGCGTGCTCAAGGACACCGCGCAGGCGGCGCTAGGCTGGGCGCTGGGCGCGTATGAGTTCACCCGGTACCGCAAGGCGCGACGCGCGCCGGCCAAGCTGGCGATCTCCGCCGCCGATCTCGCCGTGCTCGCGCCACTGGTGGAGGCCACCACCCTGGTACGCGACCTAGTAAATACGCCCACCGAAGACATGGGTCCCAAGCAGCTTGCCGAAGCCGTGAAGCAGCTAGGCAAGGCGCACAAGGGCAAGGTGCGCGAATGGGTGGGCGACGAACTACTGAAAGCCAACTTCCCCACCATCCACGCGGTGGGCCGCGCCAGCCATCGCGCGCCGCGCCTGATCGAGCTGACCTGGGGCAAATCCAGCGATCCCAAGTTGGCGGTGGTCGGCAAGGGCGTGTGCTTTGACACCGGCGGCCTGGATCTCAAGCCTGCCGACGGCATGCGCTGGATGAAGAAGGATATGGGCGGCGCCGCCCATGCCATCGCGCTCGCCGGCCTCGTCATGCAGGCCAAGCTGCCGGTGCGCCTGCAGTTGCTGATTCCCGCGGTGGAGAACGCCGTGTCCGGCGCGGCGATGCGTCCGGGCGAAGTAATCACCACGCGCGCGGGCATCTCGGTGGAAGTGGACAACACCGACGCCGAGGGCCGCTTGGTGCTGTGCGATGCGTTGACCTACGCCAGCGAGCAGCAGCCGGAACTGATCGTCGACTTCGCCACGCTCACCGGCGCCGCACGCATTGCGCTGGGCCCGGACCTGCCGGCACTGTTCGCCAATCGCGACGACGTGGCCGACCGCGTGCTGGATGCCGGCCGCGCGGTGAATGATCCGCTGTGGCGCCTGCCGCTGTGGCGGCCCTACCGCAAGATGCTGGAAAGCTATCTGGCCGATATGGCGAACTCCGGCGCCTCGCGTCACGCTGGTGCGATTACCGCTGCGCTGTACTTGGAGCGCTTCGTGCCGGAAACCACGCCGTGGCTGCATCTGGACACCTATGCATGGAATGACGCCGATCGCCCGGGCCGGCCACGCGGCGGCGAGGCGCTGGGCTTGCGCGCGTTCTTTGCGTTTCTGCAGCAGCGCTATACGCGCTGAACGTGGCGCCGTGGCGGCGACGTGCTTTTCTCCGTTGAAAGGCACGTCGCGCAGGAATGACGAACTGAGGGGGGCAACGACGTTTGGGTTCGTCACTCCTAAGCGCCACGCTCGTAGCGCGTCCGACGGGGCGAGCGTCACGAGTCACTCACAGACGTTACGGCCGTTACCTGCCATAGCGCGCTCAGGCACCCCGCGGGGGCGCGCTGGTGCCGCGCAGCCGCCGCGCCAAGGTGCGCAGACCGCGGACGATCTTCGGCACCAGCCACAGCAGGAACAACACGAAGATGCCCAGCAGTACCAGGAACACCGCCGGGTGCTGCCACATCAGATACATGCCGCCCAGCCAGGAAACGTCCTCGCCGACACTGGCGCCCCAATTACTGAAAGGCTCGGGCGAGGTATTGATGAGCGCTCGGCCGCCAGTCTTTGCCAGATGCGTACCTGAGGCCAGTGCGCCACCGAGCAGCGCGGCCGCGAACTGGGCGCTGGCTCCGGAGTCACGAAATACCCCCCAGGCCAGCAATGCGCCGGCCGGCACGCGAATGAAGGTGTGCACGGCATCCCACACGCTATCAAAGGCCGGCACCTTATCAGCGAGAAATTCGCCCAGGCCCAGCACACCCGCGATCACCAGCACCCAGGTATCGGTGAGCAACTGCAGGCCGTCCGGCAGGTGCACGTAGCCCAGGCGGCCCAATAGGCCGGCGATGAACACCGTGGCATAAAGACGAAAGCCGCTGGCCCATGAAAGGCCACCCGCCAGCGCCAGGTTCTGCAGCGTATCCATCAGCCTCTCCTCGAGTACGAGGCGAACCGCGTCCGACCCAGCATGCGCGCACGGCACGCCTCACCACAAGCAAAGACATCGGCCCGCGTCTCGACCATGACTTTCGGCGATGCCCACGACCGGCGCGGGCTGTCATCCTGCGGGTTTGCCTTGCTACGGACTTGCTTCATGCCCCTGCCACGCCTGCGTATGCTTTCCTTCGTCCTCTGCGCCGCACTCGGCAGCCTTGCCCACGCGGATGACGCCAAGCCGCCGATGCAGCCGCCGCTCAGCGAGCAAACCATGCGCTCCGGCGGGCAGATGCCTATGGAGCAGCAGCGCCTGCATTTCGATCACGCGGAACTGCATTTCAGCGTGGACCCGACGCAGCAGCGCCTGGATGCCAGCGCCAAGCTCACCTTCAGCGCGCGCGAGGCCACCGACGTATTGCTGCTGGATCTGGACCACAACCTCGCCATCAGCCACCTGAGCGTGAATGGCAAGACGCTGGCGCCCACGCAATGGAGCAACCCGGATGGCCGTCTGCGCATCCCCTTGCCCACGCCGCTGACCAAGGGCGGCAAGGCCGTGGTGGAGATCCGCTATGGTGGCAAACCGCATGTGGCGCAGAAAGCACCGTGGGATGGCGGCTTTGTTTGGAGCCATACCGACGACGGTCAGCCGTGGATCGCCACGGCGGTGGAAGGCGAAGGCTGCGACCTGTTCTGGCCGTGCATCGACCATCCGCAGGGCAAGCCCGATCTGGTCGATACCTATATCACCGTACCCAAGGCGCTGGCGGCGCCTGGCAACGGCACCTTGGTGGACATCAAGGACCACGGCGCCACGCATACTTATCACTGGCGCGCCAAGCACCCCACCACGTATGCCATCTCGCTCAACATTGGGCCGTTCGACGTGCTCAAGGGCGATTACCACAGCCGCTACGGCAACACGATCCCGATGCAGATGTGGTACCTGCGCGGCCACGAAGCGCAAGCCAGGCAGTTGTTCGGCGAGTTCCCGCGCATGCTGGATTTCTTCGAGCAGGAAATTGGCCCCTACCCGTTCGGCGATGAAAAGATGGGCGTGGTGGAAACGCCGCACCTGGGCATGGAACACCAAACGATCAACGCCTACGGCAACGGCTATCCGCGCAGTGAGTACGGCTTCGACTGGTTATTGCAGCACGAGTTTGCGCATGAATGGTTTGGCAATCAGGTGACCAACGCCGACTGGGACGACATGTGGATCCACGAGAGCTTCGGCACCTACATGCAGCCGCTGTACGGACAGTACCTGTATGGCGACATGCCCTATTTTTCGATGCTGCAGAACGAGCGCGCGATGGTGAAGAATGCCTATCCTATCGTGGCGGGACGCAGCCAGTTCGAGCACGAGGTGTACGACGCCCAGCATGGCCCGGGCAACGACATCTATTACAAAGGCTCGCTGATGCTGCACAGCCTGCGCCAACTGATCGGCGACCCGGCGTTCTTCGAGAGCGTGCGCCGTCTGGTGTACGGCCGCGCCGACCCCAAGCCCGGCAATTTCGCGCCGCACTATGCCACCACGCGCAACTACATCGACATCGTCAAGCAAGTGACCGGACGGGACCTGGGCTGGTTCTTCGACGTGTATCTATACGAGTCCGCGCTACCGTCGCTCGACACGACACAGGACGGCGCGACGCTGCGCCTGCATTGGCTGGTGCCGCACGACAAACCGTTCCCGATGCCGGTAGAGGTGCAAGTGGGCGACAAGCTGATCGAGTTGCCGATGACAGATGGCAGCGGCAGCGTGGAAGCTCCCGCAGGCACGCTGGTGATCGTTGATCCGCGCAGCAAGCTGCTGCGCGACTTGCCGCACTTCGCCGAGTATCAGCAGTGGCGTAAGGAGCAGGCGGAGAAAAAGGCCAAGACGGCCAAGTAAGACTTCCTGTAGGGGCGCACCCTGGGCGCGACAAACGGCGAGGGCGATCGCCGGGGGGCAGTGCGCACAAGGTGCGCTCCTACAGGTCAGCCAAACCGGGATGCCACACCACGGGCAGCCCTCTGCCAAGGGCTGTCCGTGGGTGTCCCCGTTCAACTCAGCTCTGGGAGGATGTGTCGGCCGAATCGGCCTCGTCGTCCTTCTTGCCCAGCAGTTCTTCCAGCGCGCCGGTGCCCTTGAAGCCGGCGACGGCGGCCACGCCCTTGGTCAGCAGCGAAGCGTTCGGATCCAACTTCTCCGCGCCTTCGACGGCCGCCACGGCGCCAGCGACTTCACCCAGGGTATCGAGAATGCCCATGACCATCTCCACGTTGAGGTAAGCACGTTGGCGCCAGCTTGTGCCGACACCTGCAGCGAAACCATCGGAATCGTCCGACCGCAGAGGGATTGCCCATAAAAAAACCCGCACACGCCGGTGGCGCATGCGGGTTCAAGGCCTTTCAGCCTGGGCGAGCGCTTAGTGCGTCGCTGGCTGCGTGGGCTTTTCCGGCGTGGCCGAAGCCGACGCCGTGGTGCTGTTGGAGTAGCGACCGCCATAGGGCAGCACTTCTGCCGCGAGCTTGCTGTCGCCCTTGATCAGACCCACCGCATCGAACAGGATGTGCGCGGTTTCATCCAGCTGCGGATCGGCCGCCTTCTTGGCGTCCTTTTCCTGCTTCAGCTCGCTCTTGAGGCTGCGCTCGTTGGCGTTGAGGCCATCGTCCACCGCGGCATCCTCGTCCACGGCGACATCGCCATCGATCGCCTTGTGACGCGCGCGGAAGTCGGCCTGTATCGCGTCCTGCTCCTTACGCTCAGCCTGACGCTGGGCGAAATTGAGCGAGATGGTGGTCTTGTCACGCATCTTCCGATACTGCGCCAGCTCGTCCAGCATCAGCTTCCAGCCCGGTGCGGTGGTCACACGTGCATCGTGCTTGGCTTGCAGCTGCCCCAGGTAAGCCTTCAGATCGGCCACCGGCTTGTAGTCGGCGGGCGGAATCTGCGTCCACGGCAGTGCGTTGTCGTAGGTGGACTCGCCGAAGTCCTTCTCGTCGCCGTTCTTCGGATACTGGATATCCGGGGTGACGCCCTTGAGCTGGGTGGAGCCGCCGTTGATACGGAAGAATTCCTGGATGGTCATCTTCAGTTCGCCGAACTGCGGCTTCTCACTGTTGCTGCGGGTAAAGCGATCCAGATCGACCAGGTTCTGCACCGTGCCCTTGCCGAAGGTCGGCTGGCCGATGATCAGACCGCGGCCGTAATCCTGGATGGCTGCCGCGAAGATCTCCGAAGCCGAAGCCGAACCACGATTGACCAGCACCGCCATCGGACCGCTCCAGGACATGCCCGGATCGTCATCGCCCTGCACCTGGATTTCGCCGCGGGCATCGCGCACCTGCACCACGGGACCGCGGTCGATGAACAGGCCGGTGAGTTCATTGGCTTCCGCCAGCGAGCCGCCGCCGTTGTTGCGCAGATCCATCACCACGCCTTCCACGCCAGCGGCCTTGAGCTCGCCGAGCAGCTTGGCAACGTCGCGGGTGGCGCTCTTGAAGTTCTTGTCGCCGTCGCGACGCGCACCGAAGTCGGAGTAGAAGCTGGGCAGGTCGATCACGCCGATCTTGCGGGTGACGCCGGCGTCCTTGACCTCGATGATCTTCTTCTTGGCCGCCTGCTCCTCGATGCTCACCTTCTGGCGCACCAGGGAAATCATCTCGTGCTTGCCATCCACGCCCGCGTCGGACGGCAGAACCTCCAGGCGCACCGTGGTGTTCTTCTTGCCACGGATGTGCTTGACCACGTCGTCCAGGCGCCAGCCGATCACGTCGACCATCGGGCCGTTTTCGCCTTCGCCGATGGCCACGATGCGGTCACCCACGTGCAGCTTGCCGGACTTGGCGGCCGGGCCGGCCGGCACGATCTCGCGGATGGCGGTGTACTCGTCGCGTGCCTGCAGCACGGCGCCGATGCCTTCCAGCGAAAGCTTCATGGCGATATCGAAGTTCTCCGCCGCGCGGGGACCGAGGTAATCGGTATGCGGATCGGTGGACTCGGCATAAGCGTTCATGAAGGTCTGGAAGGCGTCTTCGCCATCCAACTGCTTCACGCGGTCAATGTAGCCGGCGTAGCGCTTGTCCAGCGTCTTGCGGATGTCATCGTCGCTCTTGCCGGCGAGCTTCAGGCGCAGCCAATCGTTCATGGTCCGCTGGCGCCACAACGTGTCCAGCTCGGCCTGGTCCTTGGGCCAGTCGGCCTTCTTGCGGTCGTAGTTGTAGCTTTCGTTGGTGTTGAAGTCGAAGCCCTGCTTGAGCAGGCCGCGCGCATAGTTCATGCGGTCGACCGCGCGCATGACGTACAGATTGAACATCGAGAACGGACCGCCCAGGTCTTGGTTCCAGATGGCATCGTCGAACTGCGTCTTCAGCGGCGCGAACTTGGCGAGGTCGGCCTGGGTGAAGAACACCTTTTCGCCGTCGAGGCTGTCCAGATACGCCTTGTAGATCTTCTGCGACATCGCATCGTCGAGCGGCTGCGCGTCGTAGTGGAAGCGGGTGAGGAAGCGTGCGGACAACTGCGCCGCCTGCGCCTGCGTGGTAGTCGGCTTCAACGGCAGCGTGGAGAACTTGCGCGGCGCGCTGTCATCGGTGAGATCGGCAGCTGACTGCGCATGGACACCGACACCGGTGACGGCAAGAGCTAGCAGCAGGGCAAGCGAAGGGCGCAGTTTCATAGAGTCTCGATGGCGTGCCAAGTCGGTTAGGCGTGCTCGGTGACACCCGCGGCGTGAGCCTGCAGGTCAGCGTGGTAGGACGAACGTACCAGCGGACCGGACGCGACGTGATGGAAACCCATCGCTTCGCCCGCTTCACGCAGGGATTCGAACTCTTCCGGCGTCCAGTAACGGATCACCGGGTGATGGTGCGGCGTGGGCTGCAGGTACTGACCGATGGTGATCATTTCGACGTCATGCGCGCGCAGGTCGCGCATGGTTTCGAGCACTTGCTCCATCGTCTCGCCCAGGCCCAGCATGATGCCGGACTTGGTGGGCACGTCCGGATGCTGCGCCTTGAAGCGCTTGAGCAGGTCCAGCGACCACTGGTAGTCGGCACCCGGACGCACTTCGCGGTAGAGGTGCGGCACGGTTTCCAGGTTGTGGTTGAACACGTCCGGCGGGAAGTCCTTGAGCACTTCCAGCGCGCGCTCCATGCGGCCCTTGCCGCGGAAGTCGGGCGTGAGGATCTCGATCTTGATGCTGGGGCTGGCGTGACGCACCGCGCGAATGCAGGCGGCGAAGTGCTCCGCGCCACCGTCTCGCAGGTCGTCGCGATCCACCGAGGTGATCACCACGTACTTCAGGCGCATGTCACGGATGGTCTCGGCCAGACGCGCCGGCTCCAGCGGATCGGGCGCGGCCGGGCGGCCATGAGCCACATCGCAGAACGAGCAGCGACGGGTGCAGACCTCGCCCAGGATCATGAAGGTGGCCGTGCCCTTGCTGAAGCACTCGTGGATGTTCGGGCACGAGGCTTCCTCGCACACCGTCACCAGCGCGTTCTCACGCAGGCGCGCCTTGAGCTGCTGCACGGCATTGCCCTGGGGCAGACGCACGCGGATCCAGCTGGGCTTGCGCAGCGTGGGGACGCTGGTGTCGAAACCGGCACGATTCAGCCCGATCTTGTCGTTGCCCAGCTGCTTGTCGGGCGCGCCGGCAACCACGCTGATCGGGATGGCCTTGGAAGTGGAAATGTCGCTCATGTAGGCAGACTCAGACCGCTACGCGAGCGGGTAGTTCAGGGAGTATGGGGGCAGCCTGCTCGGCGACGAACCCGAATTGGCGGCAGAACTCTTCCACCAGGGTGTCTTCGACGTCCGTCAGGCGCGACGGGCCGCCCAAGTCTACCACCTGCGTGACCGCCAAGCCCTTGTAGCCGCAAGGATTGATGCGGTGATACGGCTCCAGGTCCATGTCCACGTTGAAGGCCAGACCGTGGAAGCTGCACCCCCGGCGCACACGCAGCCCCAGGGCGGCGACCTTGGCGCCAGCCACGTAGACGCCCGGGGCGCCCTCCAGCCGGTCCGCGCCGATGTTCCAATGCCCCAGCGTATCGATGATGGCCTGCTCGATCTTGTTGACGAGCTCACGTACGCCAACGCCGGCCCGGCGCAGGTCGATCAGCGGGTAACCCACGATCTGGCCGGGACCGTGATAGGTCACCTGGCCGCCACGATCTACCTGGACCACGGGGATGTCACCGGGCGCCAGCACGTGTTCCTGCTTGCCGGCCTGGCCGAGGGTGAACACCGGGTCGTGTTCCAGCAGCCACAGCTCGTCGGGGGTATCGGGACCCCGGTTGTTGGTGAATTGGCTCATCGCCTCCCAGGTCGCAGCATAGGGCTGGCGACCGAGGCGACGAACGTTGAGCGGCAGGGACATGGGGGCGGGACCTGGCGACGGAGCTGATTATTTGCGGTCGTGAGACCGACCTTGCAAGGGCTGGAAGTCACCGCAGACCCGGCGAGCCGCCGGGTCGCGAGGCCCGTTACAGGGTGTAGCGGATATCCGGATCGGCCCGCAGCACGCTGTGGGCCATGTCGTACTGCTCACGGGTATCGCAGCGGAAGCTCACGGTCACCGAGATGAAGTTGCCCTCTCGCGAGTGACGATGCTTCACCGTCTCGTGCAACACGTGCACGCCGATGCCTTCCAGGATCTGCGGCACGCGGGCCTTCAGGTCCGCGCTGGCGTTACCCATGGCAGTGATCTCGAACTCGCCGGGAAACTGGAAGCCCTGCCCTTCTTGCTGGGCCTGGATGGTGTCGATATCGCGCATTACGCTTCCTCCATCACTTGGCGGCGTCGGGCTTCTTGTCGCTGTGGAACCACAGCATGATGCTGTCCCACAGGCGAGCGAAGAACCCCCCTTGAGGCGCATCGGCCAGCGCGATCAGCGGCACATTTTGCACCGACTGGCCGTCCAGCGTGATACGCAACGTACCCACCTGCTGGCCCTTGGTAAACGGTGCAACCAGGGTGGCGGGGGTATCCATGGTGGCCTTGAGCTTGTCGTAGTCGCCGCGCTTGACCGTGACAAGCACGTTGTCGGCTACGCCCAGCGGCAGTTCGTTGCTCTGGCCCTTCCACAGCTTGGGCGTGGCAAGCGGCTTGCTGGCGTCGTACAGCTTGTGCGTTTCGTAGAAACGGAAGCCGTAGTTCATCAGCGCCAGCGCGGCATCGGCGCGCGCCTTCTCGTTGGAGGCGCCCATCACGATGGCGATCATGCGGGAGTCGCCCTGCTTGGCCGAGGCGGCCAGGCAGTAACCAGCGGCAGCGGTATGGCCGGTCTTGATGCCATCCACGGTCGGATCGCGCCACAGCAGCAGATTACGGTTGTGCTGCTTGATGCCGTTCCACTCGAAATCCTTGATCGCGGAAATCGCGTAGTCCTCAGGGAAATCGTGAATCAGCGCGCGCGAAAGGATCGCGATGTCGCGCGCCGTGGTGTAGTGGTTGGCGATCGGGTAGCCCGACGCGTTCTGGAAATTCGAGTTGGTCATGCCCAGCTGCTTGGCGTAGGCATTCATCAGGTTGGCGAACGCAGGCTCGGAGCCGGCGGTGTGCTCGGCCAGCGCGATGGCCGCGTCGTTGCCGGACTGGATGATCAGGCCGTACAGCAGATCCTTCAGCGGCACCTGACTGTTGAGCTTGAGGAAGCTGGTGGAGCCGTCGGTGCCCGCACCGCCGCCGCGCCAGGCGTTCTCGCTGATGTTGACCGGGTCGGTCATCTTGATCTTGCCGTTGGCGACCTCGGCCGAGACCACGTAGTCGGTCATGATCTTGGTGATGGAGGCCGGCTCCACGCGCAGGTCCGGATCCTTCGAGGCGAGGATCTGGCCGGTGGCGTAATCCATCAGCACCCAGGTCTTGCCATCCACATCCGGCGGCGGCGGAACCGGCGCCTCCGGCATCACCGGGCGCGGCACCGGCGCGGGTCGCGGCGGCGTTTGCTGGGCGAAGGCGGCGCCGACGACCAGGGCGGCGACGGCAAGCGAAGACAGGGTACGGCGGATCAGATTCATCGTTCGGTTCAATCCAATGCAGTATGACGGCGCCTGAGACGCCGCCGAATTTCAATTGCTCAGTCTACCGCGACCTGTGGCCGCGGCAGCCCCATTCCTTCGATACGCGAGGTCACATCGTCGGCTTGATCGACGCTGGCCAGCGGGCCAACGCGCACGCGACGGATATTGCGACCGTTGATTTGCGCATCCACCACCTGTACGGGCGCAAAATTGGCCGCACGCAACTGCTGGGCCACGCGCTCGGCGTTGCCGACATCGGAGAATGCGCCCACCTGCAGGAAAATGCCTGGCCCCGGGCTGGCCGGTTTGGGCGCAGGCGGAGGCGGCGGCAGGGTTTGCGCGGTCAGCGGCTGGCTCGGATCGATGGCGCGTACTTCCACCAGGCCGGTGCCCTTGGGCCACACGCCGATCTTCACGGCGGCAGCGAACGACAGGTCGATCAGGCGGTTTTCATGAAACGGACCGCGATCGTTGATGCGCACGATGACGCTCTTGCCGTTTTCCAGATTGGTCACACGGGCGTAGCTGGGCAGCGGCAACGTCTTGTGCGCGGCGGTGAACTGGTACATGTCGTAATCCTCGAGGCTCGAGGTTTTGTACCCGTGGAACTTGTTGCCATAGAACGAGGCGATGCCGCGCTCCACATAGCCGGCCGGGCTGGACAACACCGTGTAGCTCTGGCCCAGCACGGAGTACGGCGACTTGTTGCCGTAGAGGGCGCGCGGCTCCACCTTGGGCACCGGCTCGGGCAGCTTGCTCACATCCGGTGGCGGGCCGTCAGGCACGCTGTCCGCGTTATCGCGGTAACGGCTGCTCTGCGGCCGACTGGTATCGTCATTGATACCGCCGCGCGCACTTCCGCTACCGGTGCCGGACGAGCCGCTTCGCGTCACCGTGCCGCCACCATGGCTGGCGGAAGGTCGGGGCTTGCTGCCGCTACAGGCGGACAACAATGCGATCAGCAAAAGCGGCAGCGCCAGCCGCCACGTCATTGGGTGGCTTCCGGCGCGCCCGCGCCCTCGGCAATGGCCTGCGCCAACTGGTGCACGGCCAGCGCGTAAAGCGGGCTGCGGTTGTAAGTGGTGATGACGTAGAAATTCTGGAAGGTGAACCAGTATTCCTTGCCGTTGGCGCCATCCAACGATTGCAGGCTGGTGGGCTGACCGGGATTGATCGACTGCACCGGCGCATAACCCCAGGCCACCAGTTGCTCCAGCGGCCACTGCGGCTTGGAATCCTTCACGCTGATCGGACGGGCGGCGCTATCGGCGCGCGCTGGCGCGGCCACCAGGCCACCGGTTTGCCAACCGTGCTTGGCGAAGTAGTTGGCGACGCTGGCGAAGATATCGGGCAGCGAGTTCTTCATGTCGATGTGGCCGTCACCATCGGCGTCCACACCATAATTGCGGATGCTGGAGGGCATGAACTGGCCCCAGCCCTGCGCACCGGCATACGAGCCGGTGAGTGTGTTCACCGGACCGGCCAGGTGATTGTCGGGCAGTTCCAGCAAGGTCTTCAGCTCGGAGCGGAAGAACGGCGCACGCGGCGGGTAGTACAGGCCCAGCGTGACCAGCGCATCGAGCACCTTGTATTTGCCAGTGTTGCGGCCGTAGTAGGTCTCCACGCCGATGATCGCCACGATGTATTCGGGCGCCACGCCATACTGCTTGCCAATGCTTTCCAGCAAGGCACGGTGCTCGCGATAGAAGGCGATGCCCTCGTTGATGCGCTGGGGCGTGAGGAAAATAGGCCGGTAGTCCTTCCACGGCTTGGCCTCCGCCGGGCGGCTGATCGCATCGAGGATGCTCTGCTGCTTCTTCGCACCATCCAGCAAGGCACTAATGGCTTGTGGATCTCTGCCGGTGTCCTTGGCAACTTCCCGTACCAGCTGATCTTGTCCGGGGTGGGTTTCCGCGAGAACCGGGGAACACGCGGCGGCGAGCAACAGGCTCAACGCGGCAACGCGGCGACGAGTCGGGAGCGACGCGGGAATCGAGGGCATGAATGACTTCGCTGTCGTAAACGGCTTCAGGCAAAGCCTAGCACGCGCGAGGGTGTAAACCGCCCGGTACCGCGGACTTTTTGCCGATATCAGTCGTGCGTCTTGCGGTTGGCGTAGATCGACATCAGCACGCCGAAGCCGGTCAGCAGCGATACCGCCGAGGTGCCGCCGTAGCTCACCAACGGCATCGGAACGCCCACCACCGGCAGCATGCCGGAGACCATGCCGCCGTTGACGAACACATAGACGAAAAAGCTCATGCCGATGGCGCCGGCCAGCAAACGCGAGTACGTATCGCGTGCTTCCATGGCGATCCACAGGCAGCGGCCGATGATGAAGGCGTAAAGCAGCATCAGGCCGGCCACGCCGACCAGACCGAACTCCTCGGAGAACACCGCGAAGATGAAATCGGTGGTGTGCTCGGGGAGGAAGTCCAGGCGCGACTGCGTGCCGTGCTGCCAGCCTTTGCCAAACAGGCCACCGGAGCCCACGGCGATCTGCGACTGGATGATGTGCCAACCATTGCCGAGCGGATCGGACTCCGGATCGAGCAAGGTGAGCACGCGATTGCGCTGGTAGTCGTGCAGAAAGTGCCAGGCCACCGGAATCATCGCGCCGACGACGGCCAGCAGGCTGCCGATCTTCCACCAGCGCATGCCCGACAGGAACAAGGCAAACGCGCCGCCGGCCGCCACCAACAAGGCCGTGCCCAGGTCGGGCTGTTCGGCGATCAAGCCCGCCGGAATCGCGATGAGAATGCCCACCACGGCGATGTCCTTCCAACTCGGCGGCAGCTGCCGTGGGTGTAGATACCAGGCCACCATCATCGGCATGGCCAGCTTGAGCAGCTCCGATGGCTGAAACGACATCACCCCGAGATTGAGCCAGCGTTTGGAGCCACTGCGGATTTCACCCATCGCCGCCACCACCAGCAACAGCAACACGCAGCCGGCATAAAGCCACGGCGTCCAGCTGCGCAGCACGGAGGGTGGAATGCGCGAGATCGCAATCATCAGGACCGCGCCCATGACGAAACGGGCGGCCTGGCCACCGATCATCACCATATTGCCGCCGCTGGCGCTGTACAGCGTTATCAGGCCGACCATCACCAGCAGAAACAGGCCAAAGGCCAGCGGCAGGTCGATGCGCGGCCGGGTCATCACCCGGCGCAGGAAGCGCTGCAGGCGTACCTGGAGGGCGTCGATCATGGGTGACCTCCATCGTCGGGCGGTGCAGCGCTGCTGCTCTCGGACGGCACACCTGCCGGCATATCCGCCGGCGTGGCAACCGGCACGTCCTCTAGATCTTCCGCGGGCGCAGGAACCCCCGGACCCACCGGGAGCGTGGCCGCCCCGGCGTCCTTCTCGCTGGGAGCCGGCACTGCCCCACCCTGCGTGGCGATCCACGCCTCCATGGTCTTACGCACGATGGGGCCCGCGTCGGCCGCGCCCCAGGCGCCGGCCTCCAGCATCGCCGCTACCGCGATGCGCGGCGCTTCGGTGGGCGTATAGCCAATGAACCAGGCGCGGTGGCGCGCCGCCAGGTAGGCGGTGTTCCTATTGGTGTCGTAGTCGTTCGTGCGACGCGAGAAACGCTCCGCCGTACCGCTCTTGCCGGCCACGCGATAGGGAAAGCCAATGAAGATGGCCTTGGCCGTACCACCGGTGACGACGGCTTCCATACCCTGATTCACCACGTTCCACTCACTGGGCTTGCGAATGAGCGATGGGCCGGTCGCTGGATTGGGCAACGGCACGGGCTTTTCCTTTACCGCTGCGGTGGCCATGACCAGTCGCGGCGCGTACGGCGTGCCGTGGCCCGCGAACGTGGCGGTGACATGGGCCAGCTGCAAGGTGGTTACGTTCCAGTAGCCCTGACCGATGCCTGCGATGACCGTTTCACCGGGGAACCAGCCGAACTTGCTGCGCGTCGCCTTCCACTCACGCGAGGGCAGGATACCCACGGCTTCGCCTTCAAGATCGATACCGGTCTTTCGGCCGAAGCCCAGGCTGCCCATCCAGGCGGAGAGGCGGTCGATGCCCATGTCCAAGGCCAGCTTGTAGAAGTAGGTGTTGGTGGAGAGCTGGATCGCCCGCACCATGTTCACCACACCATTGCCGCCACGCTCATCGTCGCGATAGCAGCGCTGCTGACCCGGAATACAGAATTCACCGGTAGAGAGCACTGTGTCTTCCGGCCGGCGTATCCCATATTCCAGGCCACCCAGGGCCAGGAACGGCTTGACCGTCGAACCCGGTTGATAGGCGCTCTTGAGCGCGCGGTTGAGCAGCGGCTTGTCCTCCGCCGTGATGTAGGCGGTGTAATCGGCCTTGCTGATGCCGTTGACGAACAGATTCGGGTCAAAGCTGGGCACGCTGACCATGGCCATCACCTGGCCATTGCGCGGATCGATCGCCACCGCCGAACCCGGCCGCCCCTGGAATGCATCCGTCGTGGCCTTCTGCACACGCACATCGATGCTGAGGTAAAGATTTTTGCCTGGCGTGGGCGCGTGCGTCTCCAGCACGCGCTGGGTGCGTCCGTCCGCGTTCACCTCCACCAGCTCGTAGCCCGGCTCGCCGTGCAGCATGTCCTCATAGGAGCGCTCCAGCCCACTGCGGCCCACGTGACTGGTGCCCTTGTAGCGGTCAGCATCGAGGCGACCGAGATCGTCGGCATCAATACGCCCCACATAACCCACTACATGCGCGAACAAGGGCCCGTACGGATAGCGGCGCGTGAGATACGGCACCACATCCACGCCCGGGAAGCGCCAGCGATTGATGGCGAAACGGGCGATTTCGTCTTCGGTGAGGCGCAGCTTGAGCGGCACGCTGTCGAAACGGCGGTTCTGCTTGAGCTGCTTCTTGAAGGCATCGATATCGTCGTCGCCCAACGGCACCACGTCGCGGATCTGCGCAAGCAACGCTGGCATATCCGGCACCTGCTCAGGCACCACTTCCAGACGGAACGCGGGCACGTTATCGGCCAGCAGTACGCCGTTGCGATCAAAGATCAAGCCACGCGCGGGAGGAATCGCCCGCGGCTTCACACGATTGTTTTCCGAACGCAGCGCGAACTCGTCGTGGCGTTGTACCTGCAGATAGCTGTAACGCACCACCAAGGCGGAAAGCCCGAGCAGAATCAGGCCGAACCCCACCAGCGCGCGCATGCGAAACAGCGTGCTCTCGCCCCGGGAATCCTTGATCGAGCGTCGATGGAAGGACATGACGGCTTACTGGATGCGCAAACGCATGCGCAGGTCGTCCATGAGCAGAAACAGGAACGGCCACAATGCAGCACC
>NZ_JAELTT010000320.1 GCF_016428975.1 Dyella sp. ASV21 | reverse complement strand
CCCCCCCCCCCCCCCCCCCCCCCCCCCCCCCCCCCCCCCCCCCCCCCCCCCCCCCCCCCCCCCCCCCCCCCCCCCCCCCCCCCCCCCCCCCCCCCCCCCCCCCCCCCCCCCCCCCCCTTTTTCACCCACACGCCGCCAACCGAGATTCGGTCACGGGTCTCGTGGGCTCGGAGATGTGTATAAGAGACAGGCTTGGCATGATGACGCGCTACACCAACGCCGACGTGGTGGTGGTGGGCCTGATCGGCGAGCGCGGCCGCGAAGTGAAGGAGTTCGTAGAGCACACGCTGGGGCCGGAAGGTCGCGTACGCGCCGTC
>NZ_JAELTT010000319.1 GCF_016428975.1 Dyella sp. ASV21 | reverse complement strand
AGATCGGCCAGGCATCGCGTACCGATTTCCCCCACTTGTACGGCACCTCGCCGCAGGAGCGCTACCTGCCCTGGGGCCACGGCACCGATATCGGCCTGGCACGCGCCCGCTCGGACAACCCCGAAGTCTGTCTCTTATACACATCTGACGCTGCCGACGACAACGTTCGGGTGTAGATCTCGGTGGTCGCGGGATCATTAAAAAGGGGGGGGGGGGGGGGGGGGGGGGGGGGGGGGGGGGGGGGGGGGGGGGGGGGGGGGGGGGGGGGGGGGGGGGGGGGGGGGGGGGGGGGGGGGGGGGGGGGGGGGGGGGGGGGGG
>NZ_JAELTT010000318.1 GCF_016428975.1 Dyella sp. ASV21 | reverse complement strand
TCGTGGATGAGCTGGATCTCGGCGAGCTGGGGTTCGATGGGGTTTCGCCGGCCGCCACCGGGCGCCCCGGTTATCACCCGGCGACGCTGCTCAAGATCTATATCTCAACCGTATCCCTGTCTCTTATACACATCTGACGCTGCCGACGACAACGTTCGGGTGTAGATCTCGGTGGTCGCCGGATCGTTAAAAAGGGGGGGGGGGGGGGGGGGGGGGGGGGGGGGGGGGGGGGGGGGGGGGGGGGGGGGGGGGGGGGGGGGGGGGGGGGGGGGGGGGGGGGGGGGGGGGGGGGGGGGGGGGGGGGGGGGG
>NZ_JAELTT010000317.1 GCF_016428975.1 Dyella sp. ASV21 | reverse complement strand
CCCCCCCCCCCCCCCCCCCCCCCCCCCCCCCCCCCCCCCCCCCCCCCCCCCCCCCCCCCCCCCCCCCCCCCCCCCCCCCCCCCCCCCCCCCCCCCCCCCCCCCCCCCCCCCCCCCTTTTTTAATGCTCCGGCGACCACCGAGATCTACACCCGAACGTTGTCGTCGGCAGCGTCAGATGTGTATAAGAGACAGCCTTTCATGGTCGTCATGCCAGCGAAAGCAGGAGGCGCTTTTCAACAGCCGAAGGGCTGGGCCTCCAGCGACTTTCGGTCTGCGCGCTACCGAGCCATACAGCCGTAACCGCAATCTTCACGGCCA
>NZ_JAELTT010000316.1 GCF_016428975.1 Dyella sp. ASV21 | reverse complement strand
TCGATCAGCCCGAGGAGTTTGAGCAGGGTGCTTTTACCGGCCCCGGAGTGACCGGTGACGAACGCCATCTCGCCAGCCCCCACTTCAAAAGAGAGCTGCGACAAGGCCTCGTGGCCGCCTTCATAGCTGTCTCTTATACACATCTGACGCTGCCGACGACAACGTTCGGGTGTAGATCTCGGTGGTCGCCGGATCAGTAAAGAGGGGGGGGGGGGGGGGGGGGGGGGGGGGGGGGGGGGGGGGGGGGGGGGGGGGGGGGGGGGGGGGGGGGGGGGGGGGGGGGGGGGGGGGGGGGGGGGGGGGGGGGGGGGGGGGGGGG
>NZ_JAELTT010000315.1 GCF_016428975.1 Dyella sp. ASV21 | reverse complement strand
CCCCCCCCCCCCCCCCCCCCCCCCCCCCCCCCCCCCCCCCCCCCCCCCCCCCCCCCCCCCCCCCCCCCCCCCCCCCCCCCCCCCCCCCCCCCCCCCCCCCCCCCCCCCCCCCCCCCCCCCCTTTACCCCCCCACCCCGCAAACCGAGATTCGGTCACGGGTCTCGTGGGCTCGGAGATGTGTATAAGAGACAGCTGTTGGCCCAAGGCCAGATCAGCTCGCTCAAGCTGCCCGGCCTCACCGACGACCGCGCGCCAGTGATCGCCGGCGGTGTCGCCATCTTCGAGGCCGCCTTTGAGGCGCTGGGCATCGAACGCATG
>NZ_JAELTT010000043.1 GCF_016428975.1 Dyella sp. ASV21 | reverse complement strand
ATCAGGACGCCGTATTGCGCCGCGCGCCCGGCGCCAGTCCCACGCTCACCGGCGCAGGTACGGGTTTGCTCTTGAGGCGAATGGGCGTGGCGATGCGTCGACGCTTGCGTGCAATAAGTACATAGCCGCCGCCGAAGGCATGCGACGCGTCCAGCCCGACGCGACCTCCCGGCCATAGCGCACCCACACGCTCCACACGCTCGATATCCAACTCGAATCGGCGCACCCACCGCTCCAGCAGGATGGGCGAATGCACCGCCAACCCATGGCCGCGCATGCGCCACAACATCCATGGCATCCAGGCACTGAACGGGTGCAAGCCAGTCAATGCGAGCACGCCGCCCGGCGCGAGTACGCGCGTGGCTTCCTCCAGCAACGCCTGGGGCGCGCTGGATACCTCCAACGCGTGGCGCATCAGCACCAGGTCGAACGCGTCATCCAGGAACGGCAGCGCCTCATCGCCATGCGCACGGACATCGCCACCGTAGCCGCCAGCCGCCATATTCAGCCTCGTCCAGTTGCCGAGCAGCGGCAACACCGGCGGCACATCCTCGCGCGCAACACTGAGCAGCAACGCGTGGGAGCCCGCGCAGCGCTGTAGCCCGGGCGCCAGAACCACCGTCTCCTGCGCGAGAAGACTTCGCAAGGGCGCGCTTGTGTAGATGTCTTGGTCGCGCTGAGACATGCCGGGTCGGTTCAGTCGAATCGAGAGGCACAGTGTAGCGGCAGGTCGCCGTTTGCGTGCCCTGGTTCACACAGCGCTCCCACCCCGTCCGCACGAGCCTGAACAGGTTCCCAGGGATTAACGTCTCACTAACGAGTGACCTCGCCACCCCCTTTATAGTCGGTCACTTCGCGCAAGCCAGGGAGGGGCCTGCGTCAGTCGATACGCATCCGCTGAGGGGACCCTCTTTGCACGTCGTACCGTTACCGGCGCTTGCCGACAACTACATTTGGCTGCTGCACGACGATAACGGCCATGCCATCGCCGTCGACCCAGGCGAGGCTGCCCCCGTGGAAGCCGCCCTGAAGGCGCGTAACCTCAGCCTGCGTGCGATCTTGCTCACGCATCACCACCACGATCATATCGGTGGCGTCCAGGCGCTGCTGACCACGCATGACGTGCCCGTCTACGCGCCGCACGACGAGCGCATTAGCGTGGCAACGCATCGCGTGGCCGATGGCGACACCGTGCAGATCCGCTTGCCACACGCACGATTTGACGTCATCGCCGTGCCGGGGCATACCACCAGCCACATCGCGTACTTTGGCTGCGGCGTATTACTGTGTGGCGACACGCTTTTCAGCATGGGTTGCGGCCGCCTGTTCGAAGGCACGCCCGCGCAGATGCTGGCCTCCCTCGATCGACTGGCCGCCCTGCCTGCCAACACCCTGGTTTGCTGCGCGCACGAGTACACCGCATCGAATGCGCGCTTTGCGCATACGGTGGAACCAAGCAACACGGCGCTGGCGGCACGCCAGCGCGAGGTCGCCGAGCTGCGCGCCAGCAACCAACCCAGTCTGCCCGTCACCCTGGGTACCGAACGAGCCACCAACCCCTTCCTGCGCATCGACAGTGATGAAGTGCTCGCATGGAGTCACCGGCACGGTGTCGACGGCGATCGTGTCGCGCGATTCGCCGCGTTACGCGCCAATAAGGACGTCTTCAGCGGATGAACGCACGACGCCTACGCCCATTGCCCGCGTTGCTGGCGGTTCTGCTGACCGCATGCGCAACCACACCTGTTCCTAACAAACCTGCGGCGCCGCAGCTCGAAGCGCCCAAGCCCGAACCTGTGCGCAATCTGGCCCACCCGGTGAGCGTGCCGGTGGCAGCCACCGATAGCGCCAACGTATGGGATCAGTTGCGCGGCAGTTTTGCGATGGCCGACTGCGACTCCGATCCCGGCATCACGACCTGGGCACGTCGTTACACGCAGAATCCCGAGCGCTTCGAAAGCCAGCTCGCCGCCGCGGCGCCGCGCGTGGCCTATGTGCAGCAGATCGCCGCACGCCACAACGTGCCCGGTGAATTCGCCCTGTTGCCGTGGGTGGAGAGCCAATACCGCCCGGTTTCCGGTGGCAAGAACATGCCGGCCGGCATGTGGCAGATCATGCCGGCCACCGCGAGCGCCTTGGGCATTCGCATCGACAGGGGCTTCGACGGTCGCATGGATGTGCCGGCGGCCACTGACGCCATCATGGCGCTGCTCAGCCGCTACCACGACGACCTCGACGACTGGCGACTGGTGGACTATGCCTTCAACACCGGCGAGTTCGGCCTGCGCAAGATGATCGACAAGCACGGCCTGCCGCCAGCGGAGCCGGTGATTCCGCGCATGCCGGTCAAGCCGGTGACCCGCGAGCACCTGGTCAAGCTGCTGGCGATTGCCTGCGTGATACGCGACCCCGGACGCTTCAATGTGAGCCTGCCCACCCTGCCCTCGGAAGAGCGCCTCGTCACGGTGAGCATCAACAACTCCATGCCGCTGGCGCATGCCGCAAGCCATGCAGGCATGTCGCAGGACGAACTGAAGGATCTCAACGCCGGTTTCCGCAACGGCGTGATCGACTCCAACGCCTCGCCCTACCTGTTGCTGCCACGCAATCGCGTGCAGCAGTTCCAGAACGCCCTGCTGGCCGAGGGCAACAACAGCCCACAGACGATAGCCGGCACGGCGGCGCTGCCGCCGCTCAACGCAACCCTGGGCGCCGCCCGGGACGACACGTCGGACGGTCCGCGCCAGCAAACCCACACGGTGAAAAACGGCGAAAGCCTCTGGACCATTGCTCGCCGCTACTCGGTAGCCATCAAGCAGCTCCAGCGCTGGAACAACCTGCAAACCGCCAATGTGAAGCCTGGCCAGGTGCTCAAGGTGGCCGGTCCGGGCTGAGTCCCTTCGCGGCCGCACTGCTAGACTGCCCTCGACATCCCTTTAGGGTGTGCGCTCGCCTGGGAGATCGTATGGGATTCCTACACGGCAAACGGGCTTTAATCGTCGGCATCGCCAGCCAGCGCTCCATAGCCTGGGGCATCGCCAACGCCATGCACCGAGAAGGCGCGCAACTGGCCTTCACCTATCAAAACGAGCGTCTGAAGGATCGCGTCGACGAAGCGGCCAACGCCTTCGGCTCAAACCTGGTATTCCCCTGCGACGTTGCCGATGACGCCCAGGTCGATGCACTAGCGCGCGACATCGGGAGGCATTGGAGCGAACTGGATATCCTGGTGCATTCGGTGGGCTTCGCGCCACGCGAAGCGCTGCAAGGTGAGTTCCTGGATCACCTGACGCGCGACGGCTTTCGTATCGCGCACGATATTTCCAGCTACAGCCTCGCCGCGCTAGCCAAAGCCCTGCGCCCGATGATGCAGGGAAGGGGCGCGGCCATTCTCACCCTCAGCTACCTCGGCGCCGAGCGCGTGATGGACAGTTACAACGTCATGGGCCTGGCCAAGGCCAGCCTGGAAGCCAACGTTCGCTATCTCGCATACAACCTGGGCGCCGAAGGCACCCGCGTCAACGCCATCTCGGCCGGCCCCATCAAGACACTCGCTGCCGCCGGCATCGCCAATTTCCGACAGATGCTGGATCACGTCGATACGTATGCCCCGCTGCGACGCAGCGTGACCATCGATGAAGTGGGCAATGTGGGGGCATTCATGTGCTCGGACCTCGCCTCCGGAGTGACTGGCGAGGTTACCCACGTCGATGCGGGCTACCACATCCTGGGCATGACCGGCGCCTGAGCGCGATGGAAGCCTATAGAGGCCATAAAAAAGGGCGGCCTCGAGGCCGCCCTTTTGTGTCCAGCACCGCGCCAGCCGCTTACATGCGATCCGCGGCAATCTTGATCGTGGTCTTGGCCTTCAGTGCATCGATATAGGCCTGCGTGGCGAGCACGCCATACGCCTGCCCCATCTGCCCGCGCAGCTCGCTGCGCTGGTCGGCCGAGATCTTGGACAAGTCGCCGGCCTGCACTTTATCCACGGCCACCAACGCATAACTACCATCGCGCAGGGCGACGCGGGCGCACTGCGGCTTGCCGGCCTCCGGATGCGGCAGCAGGAAGGCCTGCTCCAACACTTCCGGCGGCATGGACGGCTGCATACGCACGGCATCCGGCACCGACTGCGCGTTGGCGCCCACCGAGCTGGCCACGGCCTGGATGTCTTCACCCTTGTGCACCCGAGCCAGCAGTGCGTCGGCACGCTTCTGCGCCTCAGCGACGGTGCGCTCACCGAGAATCTTCTGGCGGACCTGGTCGCGCACCTCAGCCAGCGGACGCGCCGCAGCCGGGAGATGCTTGTCCACACGCACCACCACGGCGTGATCCGGACCCAGCTCGATCAGGCTGGAGTTGTTGCCCTGGGTCAACACGTCGTCCGAGAACGCAGCGGCTAGCAGCTTCGCGTTGGTGGTCATGCCTTCACCGCCCTTGCGCGAGAACAGGCCCGTAGTCTGGATCGGCAGGTTCAGCGCCTGGGCCGCCGGCTCCAGAGAGGACGGATTCTGATATGTCTGGTCGGTGAGCTTACCGGCCAATTCGCTGTACTGACGGTCGCGCTCGGTCGACAGGTAGTCCTTGGCAATCTGGTCACGCACTTCCGCGAAGGGCTTGGCATCGCCACTACGCACGTCACGCAGGAACAGCACGTGGTAGCCCTCGTCCGACAGCACCGGCTTGGAGATCTGCCCCTTCTGCAGTGCGAACAGGGCCGAGTCGAAGGCCGGGTTGGTCACACCCTTCTCCAGCCAGCCCAGATCGCCGCCCGAACGCTTGGAGCCCAAATCGTCCGAATCCTGTTCGGCCAACGTGGCGAAGTTCTGGGCATTGGCTTCGCTGGCGATCTTTTCAGCCTTGGCGAGTGCGGCCTTCTGCTGATCCGGCGTGGCGTTCTTGGGCACGTTCACCAAGATATGCGACACCAGGCGCTGCTCCGGCTGCACAAAGCGCTGCTTTTGGTCCTCGTAACGCTTCTTGAGTTCATCGTCGCTCGGCTGAGCGTCGATCTTCAGGTTCGCGCCATTGACTTCCAGATACTTCAGCGACACCTGCTCCGGATTCATGAAATCGGCCTGGTGATCCTTGTAGTAGGACTCCAGTTCCGCATCGGTCACCTGGGTATCGGTCAGCGCCGGACGCGGCACCGCGAACCAACGCACATCGCGGCGCTGGTATAGCAGACCCAGGTAACGGTCCATGTCGGCGTCGGTGATGATCGCGCTGTCGATGATGGCCCGCGGCAGCAAGCCCGGCTCCAAGGAGGCGCGCTGACTGCTTTCGAACATCGAAGGCGTCATGTTCTGGGCGGCCAGCACGGCGCGGTACGTCGCCGGATCGAATTGACCATTCACCTGGAAATCGGGGGCGTTGGCGATGCGCTCGCGCAACGTAACATCAGAGACCTTAAGACCCAGCGACTCGTTTGCCTGGCGCAGCAACTCTTCGTTGATGAGCTGGTCCAGCACTTGGCGCTTGGTCTCGGGCTGCTCGAACGCCGCCGGATCGAAGTGATCGCCCATGCGCTGCATGGCATCACGACGTGCGTTGTTCAGGCGCTCCTGGAAATCCCGCGGGGAGATCTCGTGCTTTCCGACCATGGCAACGTACGTATCGGTCCGCGACGCGAAGTAGGACTCGATACCGAAGAACGAGATAGCGAAAACGCAAACGCCAAGAATGACAATAGAAGGCCATCCGTGAAGCTTGTTACGCATTGCCTGCAACATGGAATATTCCCGGCTCTCGTTGTTCGGCGCACCATGTGCGCGGGGCTTAAATGGCAAGGGCGCCACACGGGCGCCCTTGCGAACTGTGGCGGAGCGGACGGGACTCGAACCCGCGACCTCCGGCGTGACAGGCCAGCATTCTAACCGACTGAACTACCGCTCCGCATTTTACTGGTGGGTGCTGTAGGGATCGAACCTACGACCCTCGCCTTGTAAGGGCGACGCTCTACCGCTGAGCTAAGCACCCAAAAACTAAGCAAGTAGCCGCTTAGTTTAGGGCATCCTTGAGGGTCTTACCAGCCTTGAATGCCGGAACCTTCGAGGCCTTGATCTTGATCGTCTCATTGGTGCGCGGGTTGCGACCGGTACGAGCGGCGCGCTTGCGCACGGTGAAGGTACCAAAGCCCACCACCGACACGTCATCGCCCTTCTTCAGCGCCTTCTGCACGGTCTCGAAGAACGCTTCGAGAGCACGGCCAGCGTCGGCCTTGGTGAGTTCGGCCTTCTCGGCAATGGCATTGATCAGATCGGTTTTATTCATTGAGACACTCCCTTAAACGGTTATGCAGCCCGCATGGTCATTCTGGGACCAGGCGACGTCATGTGCGATCAAGCACCAGGCCATCGCCAAGCAACCCCGCATCGCTGCGCATCGTGCTCGGCGTCAGGCTGCGGTGCCGCCTTTATACCAGCGCCCCCCAGGGTCCGCAATGACAAGCAATACCAAGGGTTCCCGCGATTCAGGGTGGTCTGCGGACGCTTGCAAACACAGTCACGAAACGCTATGCGAACTAGCGCGCATCCATGGGTTACATGACAAAAAAGCGGGCGGTTAACCGCCCGCTTCTTAAGCGACGTGCATCACGAATCAATGCGGCCTGGTATACGACTCCTGGGACTCGTCCTGACCCTCTTCACGCGGCGCGTCCACCTTGGTGGAGCTCTTCTCTCCGTCGGCCGCCTGTAACGGCTGCAAGGGACGCTCCAGCGCGATGTCCAATACTTCGTCGATCCAGCGCACCGGATGAATGTCCAGCGAGCCGGTGATGTTTTCCGGGATATCCGCGAGGTCCTTCTTGTTTTCCTCCGGAATGATCACCGTGGTGATGCCGCCGCGATGCGCCGCCAACAGCTTCTCCTTGAGGCCGCCAATAGGCAGCACGCGACCACGCAGTGTGATCTCGCCCGTCATCGCCACCTCGGAACGCACCGGCACCTTGGTCAGCGCCGACACCAGCGCGGTGCCCATGGCGATACCCGCACTGGGGCCATCCTTCGGCGTCGCACCTTCCGGTACATGGATATGGATATCCAGTTTCTGGTGGAACTCCGGATCGATACCCAAGCGCTCGACACGCGCACGCACCACCGAAAGCGCGGCCTGGATCGATTCCTTCATCACATCACCCAGCTGCCCGGTGTTCACCAGGCGGCCCTTGCCGGGCACCACCGAGGCTTCGATGCTGAGCAGATCGCCACCCACCTGGGTCCAGGCCAGGCCGGTAACCAGGCCGACCTCGTTCTGCAGTTCCTTGCGGCCGAAGTCAAAGCGACGCACGCCCAGGTACTGCTCCAGGTTAGCGGAGGTGACGGCTACCGCCTTCTTCACCTTGGCCGTCTTTACGGCCGCGCCGGACTTCTTGGATTCCGCCTTCTTGGCATCGGCCTTCTTCTTGCCGACCTGCGCCAGGGTGAGTTCCTTTACCACCTTGCGGCAGATCTTGGACACCTCACGCTCAAGATTACGCACACCCGACTCGCGCGTGTAATAGCGCACGATGTCCCGCACGGCCTCCGCATCCACGGAGAGTTCCTCAGGCTTGAGACCATTGGCTTTCAGCTGCTTGGGAAGCAGGTACTTCTGCGCAATGCCGAGCTTCTCATCCTCGGTGTAGCCGGGGATGCGAATGACTTCCATGCGATCCAACAGCGGACCGGGGATGTTCAGCGAGTTGGCCGTAGCCACCCACATCACCTCGGAAAGGTCGAGATCGACTTCCAGGTAATGATCGTTGAACGCGTGGTTCTGCTCGGGGTCCAGCACTTCCAGCAAGGCCGACGACGGATCGCCACGGAAGTCCATGGACATCTTGTCGATTTCGTCCAGCACGAACAGCGGGTTCTTGGTGCCTACCTTGTTGAGGTTCTGCACGATGCGACCCGGCATGGAGCCGATATAGGTGCGACGATGACCGCGGATCTCAGCCTCATCGCGCACGCCACCCAAGCTCATGCGGACAAATTTGCGATTGGTTGCCTTGGCGATCGACTGACCCAGCGAGGTCTTGCCCACGCCTGGCGGACCCACCAGACACAAGATCGGGCCGCGCATGGTATTCACTCGCTGCTGCACGGCGAGATACTCAAGGATGCGCTCTTTGACCTTCTCCAGGCCAAAGTGGTCGGCATCGAGCACGTCCTGCGCGAGTTGCAGATCCTTGCGGACCTTGCTCTTCTTTTTCCACGGCACGCCCACCAGCCAGTCCAGGTAGTTGCGCACCACCGTGGCCTCGGCCGACATCGGCGACATCTGGCGCAGCTTGCCGAACTCTTGGCGAGCCTTGGCCAACACGGCCTTGGGCATGCCAGCGCTGTCGATTTTCTTTTGCAGTTCCTCGATTTCGTTCGGGCCTTCCTCGCTCTCACCGAGCTCCTTCTGGATGGCCTTCATCTGCTCGTTGAGGTAGTACTCGCGCTGGCTCTTCTCCATCTGCGACTTCACGCGGCCGCGGATGCGCTTTTCCACCTGCTGCAGATCCATCTCACCGTCGACCAGCCCAATGAGCAACTCCAGGCGCTGACCGACATCGGCGGTTTCCAGCACCTTCTGCTTGTCAGCCATGCGTACCGACAAGTGCGCCGCGATGGAGTCCGCCACGCGCGAGGGATCATCAATGCCCGACAGCGTCGCCAGCACTTCAGGCGGAAGCTTGCGACTTTGCTTGACCAACTGCTCGAACAGCGACACCAGCGTGCGCGATACCACGTCGAGCTCGCGCTCTTTGTTGCTGTACACCGGCTCGATGACGCGCGAGGTGGCCATGAGCATGCCGCCGTCCTCGGAGTAATTCTCCACGGACACGCGCGCCTGCCCTTCCACCAGCACCTTCACCGTGCCATCGGGTAGCTTGAGCAACTGCAACACGCCAGCCAGCGTGCCAATCTGATGGAGATCGCTGATTTGGGGATCGTCGATATCGGGACTCTTCTGCGCCACCAGCAGGATCTGGCGCTCGCCCTCCATGGCGCGCTCCAGCGCACGCATGGATTTGTCACGTCCGACGAACAGCGGAATGACCATGTGGGGATAGACCACCACATCACGCAGCGGCAGCACTGGCAGGGCGTCCAGGGCGGCTCCGGTAACTTGGGGGTTGGGAGCGTTTTTTGCCATCGAAGAGAATCTCTCGGGGATGAATTGCTTGGTTTGCCCCGACACTGCGCCGGGGCCTTCTATACGTCAAGTGGTGGCAATCAGCCATGCACACAAGTGCATGACAAACCACAGAAACGAAATGGCCCCGGCAGTTTTGCCAGGGCCATCGTGCGGAACGCCTAGGGTATTTAGGCCATTACGCGGCGTCACCGCCCTCGCCCGCCGCACGCGGCTGCTTGAGGTTGCCACGGTAGATCAGGTAGGGCTCGGCCTGGCCATCGATGACGGCGTCGTCGACCACCACCTTGCTGACATGCTCCAGCGACGGCAGTTCGTACATAGTGTCCAACAGCACCTGCTCGAGGATGGTGCGCAGACCGCGGGCGCCCGTCTTGCGCTTAAGCGCCTTGCGGGCGATGGCCTGCAATGCCTCCGGACGGAACTCCAGCTCGACGCCTTCCATTTCAAACAGTTTCTTGAACTGCTTGGTCACGGCGTTCTTGGGCTCGGTGAGAATCTGCACCAGTGCAGGTTCATCCAATTCGTCCAGCGTGGCGACCACCGGCAGACGGCCGACAAACTCGGGAATCAGGCCGTAGCGCACCAGATCCGACGGCTCGACGTCGGCCAGCAGCTTGCCCAGGTTCTCCTTGCGCTCCTTGCTGCGAACCTCGGCCGAGAAGCCAATGCCCACGGTTTCGGAACGCTGCTGGATCACCTTCTCCAGACCCGCGAATGCACCACCGCAGATGAACAAGATGTTCTTGGTGTCCACCTGCAGGAATTCCTGCTGCGGATGCTTGCGACCACCCTGCGGCGGCACCGAAGCCAGCGTGCCCTCAATGAGCTTGAGCAGTGCCTGCTGAACGCCCTCGCCGGAGACGTCGCGAGTAATCGACGGGTTTTCGCTCTTACGCGAAATCTTGTCGATTTCGTCGATATAGACGATGCCAGACTGCGCCTTGTCGACGTCGTAGTCGCACTTCTGCAGCAGCTTCTGGATGATGTTTTCCACATCCTCGCCCACGTAACCCGCCTCGGTGAGGGTGGTGGCGTCGGCGATGGTAAACGGCACATTGAGCAGGCGTGCCAGCGTTTCGGCGAGCAGCGTCTTGCCCGAACCGGTGGGACCGATCAGGAGGATATTGGACTTGCCAAGCTCGACGTCGTCGCTCTTCTGACGCGACTCCATGCGCTTGTAGTGGTTGTACACGGCCACCGCCAGCGCCTTTTTGGCGCGGGTCTGGCCGACCACGTATTGGTCGAGCGTCTCCATGATCTCGTGGGGCTTGGGCAGCTGGCTGCGCCCGGAGGCGGCCTTCTCCTCCAGCTCCTCGCGGATGATGTCATTGCAAAGTTCTACGCACTCGTCGCAAATGAACACGGACGGACCCGCGATCAGCTTGCGTACTTCATGCTGGCTCTTGCCGCAGAAGGAGCAGTAGAGAATCTTGCCGCTGTCGTTGGAACGGCCCTGACGGTCGTCGCTCATGCCTGGATCCTGCTCATAAATCGATTGCGGTTTGAGAATAGCACAGGGTTCCGCGTCTGCAGCGAGACGCGGAACCGCTTGCAACCCTGGGGCCAGGCGCCCGAAATCAGGCGGATTTCACCGTTTCGACGGCACGACGGTCCAGGACCTGGTCGATCAGGCCGTACTCCTTGGCCGCCTCGGCACTCATGAAGCGATCGCGCTCCATGTCACGCTCGATCTTATCCAGCGGCTGACCGGTGTGCTGAACGTAAATGTCGTTCAGACGGCGGCGCAGATACAGGATCTCCTGAGCCTGGATCTCGATGTCCGTGGCCTGGCCGCGGGCGCCGCCCGACGGCTGGTGGATCATCACGCGCGAGTTTGGCAGCGAATAACGCTTGCCCTTGGCGCCAGCCATCAGCAGCAGCGACGCGGCGCTGCAGGCCTGACCGATGCACATGGTGCTTACGTCCGGCTTGATGAACTGCATGGTGTCATAGATCGCCAGCCCGGCAGTGACGGCACCGCCCGGGCTATTGATATACAGATGAATATCCTTGTCGGGGTTTTCCGACTCCAGGAACAGCATCTGCGCGACCAGCAGGTTAGCAACCTGATCGTTGACCTCGCCCACGAGGAAGATCACGCGCTCCTTGAGCAAGCGCGAGTAAATATCGTACGAACGTTCGCCGCGAGCGGTCTGCTCAACGACGATCGGTACCAGGTTGAGGTTCTGGATCGGGTCCATAGCCATGCGTGTCGCTCTCCGGTTGATTGGCCTGAAGAATGCCTCAGGCGCCGACCGGGCGCATCACCTCGTCGAAGCCCAGATTCTGCACTGTGGTGTTGGCGTGATCGGCCACCCACTCTGCCACCTGATCTTCCATCACGCGATTTTGCAGCCCGGACATCAATTGGGGGTCGCGGTTGTAGAGTTCAATGACCTTCTCCGGCTCCTCGTAGGTCGAGGCGATCGCCGCAAGCTGTTCGGCCAGGCGGCTACGGTCGATGGTCAACGACTGCTTGCGGGCAATCTCACCCATCAACAGACCGGCGATGACACGCTTACGAGCGATCGGGGCGGCGGCCTCGATCAGCTGCGGCGGCACCTGCTGACCGCGCGGCACGCTGCCCTGGGCCATGGCCTGGGCTTCGGACTGCACCATCAGGTTCGGCACATCCAGGCTGTCGTGCGCATTGGCCAGCTTCTCGGCCACTTCGGACTTGAGGCGGGCCATCAGGGTGGCCTTCAGCTCACGCTCGAGATTGGCGCGCACTTCCTTGCGGAACTGCTCCAGGTCACCATCGGCGATGCCGAACAGCTGGACGAACTCGGCGTTCACTTCCGGCAGCTTCGGCTCCTGCACCTTGATGATCTTGAAATGGCACTTGGCGGTCTTGCCGGCGAGGCTCTCGTTGCGGAAATCCGCCGGAAACTCGACGTCAGCATCGAATTCGTCGTCGGCCTTGCGGCCGGTCAGCACGTCGTCCAGCGCCTTGAACAGGTTGCCGGCGCCCAGCACGCTACCGGCGCGCTCCAGGCCCTCGGCCGGGAAGCGGTAGTCGCCAGCTTCAGCGGAGTATTCGAACATCACGAAATCGCCCTCAACCGACGCGCGCTCGACCGGGTCGAAGCTGCGGCGCTGCTGGCGCAGGGTTTCAATCATCTTTTCGATGTCGGCATCGGCCACTTCGGCCACCGGGCGGCTGATTTCCAGCTTGGCGACGTCGACTTCCGGGAATTCCGGCATCACTTCGAAGGTGGCGGTATAGGCGATCTCGCCCTCTTCCGGCCGGCCGGTGGTGTTGATCGACGGATTGGCGATCGGACGCAGGTTTTCCTGAGCCACCGCCTCGCGCAGGGTGCTGCCGATGAGGTCAGAAAGCACTTCGCCGCGCACCTGGTCGCCAAAACGCTGCTGGATGACCGCAGTCGGGACCTTGCCCGGACGGAAGCCCTTGAGACGCACGGTGCGCCCCATCTCGGCGATGCGCGCGCTCACCTGCGACTCAAAGCGCTCCGCGGGAAACTTCACCGTGAGCTTGCGCTCGAGCTTGCCGACGTTTTCAACCGAAACCTGCATGACGTCTCCTGGTGTACCGGTAAGAGCGCCCGTCAAAAGGCGCTTGGCGGCCCCCGGCCGCCTGCAAAAACATAAAGGGATGGTGCGAAAGGAGGGACTCGAACCCTCACGGGGTTACCCGCTGGAACCTAAATCCAGTGCGTCTACCAATTCCGCCACTTTCGCATCAGAACAACCATGAGGAACTACCCGTAAGCAACGGATTTGGAAGGGAATTACCAGGCGAAAACGCCATCTCACCCCGCCCCGCAAGCCCTCGGGAAACCCGCCCTAAGTCGATGATTCCCTTACACGAAAGCGAGTCATTTTACGGTTCGTGATGGCGACAACACAAGCGGGAAAACGCCCTTTGTGCGCACGCCCTACACCGCGCCGCGCGGTCTCGCCCGGTTGGCGACCACTACCGGGACCGCTGCAGGGACCTAAAGCTCCCGCAACACACGGAAGCCCACGCGCCCGCTGCGCACACCGGCATCGCCTCCCTGCCGATACGCCGAGCGCACCTGTTCAGGCGAACTGCCCCAGGAACCGCCGCGAATCACGCGCACGCCGCAGCCGGGGTTTACCCACGCGCTGCCATCGCGCGGGGCCCGCAGGTAGCTGTCGTGCCAACAGTCCTGCACCCATTCGGACACGTTGCCGCCCATGTCGTAGAGCCCGAACGGGTTGGGTGCAAAGCTCATCACTGGCGCCGGCCCCCAAAAGCCATCGCGATAGCCGACGAACGCATGGCTCCAGCGTCGACCGCTGGGTGAGCGATCGCTTCCGCCGGTGAGGTTCTCCACCTTGCTGCTGGGCACCCCGTCGCCCCACCAGTAGCGAGAATTGGTGCCAGCGCGCAGGGCATATTCAAACTCGGCCTCGCTGGGCAGGCGATACGTCTTGCCGGTGCGCTGACTGAGCCAGTCGGCGTACGCCTTGGCATCGTTCCAGGAAATATTCACTACAGGCATCCGCGCATCGGCCGGCTTGCCCGCGTAATCGTCCTGCCACGTGGCGCTGCCGTCATCGCGCATGGCGCCGCTACCCTCGTCGTACACGCTGGCGCCTCCCAGCTTCACCGAATCGGGCTGATAGCCACTGGCCCGCACGAACTCGCGGAACTGGCCCACCGTGATAGCCGTGCGGGACAAGGCAAAGCCCTTGCTGATGGTGACGTCGTGCCGTGGCGTCTCGGCGTCCTGACGGCCGTCCTCGTTGTCCGCCGCGCCCATGGCGAAGCTGCCGGTGGGTACCACCACCATCGAAGGCGTCTGCCCCGGAACATCCACAAAACGATCGGCGAACACCTGGCCGGGCTTGTAGCTGGCATACAGGCGGGCATTGGTGAGGCGCTCACTGAAATCACCCAGCCCAGCCAACTCCGGACTGATCTCCTTGGCCTGGTCACCCAACTGCTCTGCCAGCGCCAGGTTGCCCGCATCCAGCGCCGAGCGTGCCTGCGTGAGGATGCCGGTGGCGCGGGCCTGACGCATCCCATCCACGCGCGTGCGCACGTCGCGCAAAGCGGTGGAGTCGGGCAGCACCTGGGCCGCCTCGGTGAGCGCCTGGTCGGCGCCCTTGAAATCATTTTGCGCCACGGCCGCGAGCGCCCGATCGAGCACCGCCCGCTGAACCTGCAACACGCCCTGCTGGGCAACGGCGTTCTCCGCATCCAGCTGCTGCACCTGGCGATACAGCTCCAGCGCATTCTCGCCCGGCGGCTGGTCCACCTTGCCCTGCTGGAGCAACGCGGCCGCCTTGGCCAGCAATGGGCGCACCTGATTGAGTGTCTTCAGCTTGACCTGCAGTTGGGCCACGTCGTCGCCGGCCTCAGGCATGGCCTTGAGGGCATCGATCAGATCGCTGGCTGCATCGGCATCGCCAATGGCGAGGTCTTGATTGGTTTCGGCAATCAGGCGCGCTCGCACGTCGTAAAGCCCCTGCACCGCGCGCCGGCTGTCGGGCTTGAGCTTGAGCGCCTGCTCAAAAAGCGCGGCCGCACCATTTTCATCGCCCGCCAATTGCCCGGCGCGCAAGGCCTTGTCAGCACGCGTGAGCAAGGCCTCCACCTCGGGCGTATCCGCGCTGAGCTGCTCAGGCAACTTGGCGTTCTTGTTGACCAGCCGCGAAGCGATCACCTCGGTCGGCGCCAGGGTTAGCGGCGGCCCGGCGTCGATCTCCGAAATGCCCGGCGCCTGCGCACTGCGAGCTGCGGGAACGGCCGCATAGATCGGCCCCAGGTTCATCGCCCGACCGGATGCGGTGGCCGAAGGTTCGACATGAAACACCCGCGGAAAGAAATGATAGACCAGCGCCAGCCCGAGCACGAACACCCCCACGGCGCCCCCCATGGCGCGCTGGCGTCGTACGGATTCCTTGCTCGGCATGGTTGGGCGTCCTTGGGCGGCCTGCTATGGTGCACTGCTTAACCATAGGCACAAACCGATGTCAGGACAATGCGCAGCCGCGCGTTCTGCATCATCAGGAAGACGCATGCAACAAGACACCCAACTTGCGCCCGAAGCCGCGTTGATCGATCGCCGCGAGGCTTTGCAGGATTGGCTGGCCGCGCTGCCCGCCGACGCATCGCTTGGTTTCGATACCGAATTCATGCGTCGCAATACCTTTTACCCGCAGCTGGCCCTGATCCAGATGGGCTGGAACGGGCGCTACGCCCTGGTCGACCCCACCGCCTTCGACATCGGCGATGCGCTCCAGCCACTGCTGGGCAAAGGCCAGGCAGTCACCGTGATGCACAGCGCGAGCGAGGACCTCGAAGCGCTCTCGCCCTTGCTGCCGCACGGTCCGCACCACTTGTTCGACACGCAGATCGCCGCAGCCTTCGCTGGACTTGGCCCGGGTATCAGCTATCGCGCACTGGTGGCGGAGCTGGCGGGCGCCGAACTGGACAAGGGTGAAACGCGCTCAGATTGGCTGCAGCGCCCGCTGACCCCTTCGCAACGCGCCTACGCCACGCTCGATGTGGTCTACCTCAAGCCCGTGCATGAGCAACTGGCCGAACGCCTCGCTCAACGCAATCGCACCGCCTGGCATGCCGAAGATTGCGAACGCCTCAAGCAACGCGCCTGCTATCGCGAAGGTGACCCGCAGCCGCAGCGCGCCTTCCGCAGCGCCTCCGACTGGTCGCCAGAACAGCGCGCGCTGCTTCGCCGCGTGCTGCTGTGGCGCGACCAGACCGCACGCGCACTCGACCGGCCGCGTCCGTGGCTGCTGGAGGATGGCGCGGTCATGAGCCTGGCCCAGCACCGGCCGGCCTCGGCCAGCGAACTGGACCAGCGCACGCGCGGACAACGCGCGCTACGGTCGCCGCAACGCCAGGAGTTGCTCGACGTGCTGAACCGCCCCGTGGACGCCGAAGAAGTGGCCGCCACCGCCGCCATTCCCGAGGTGCCACAAGGCGAAGCCAAGCGCGCCCTGTCCGCCATGAAGGACTGCGTCGACCGTGTCGCGACCGAACTGGATCTGCCCGCTGGCCTGCTATGTCCGCGCAAAGTGCTCGAAGAATATGTCGTCACCACCCAGTGGCCGGACTTTCTGGAAGGCTGGCGCCACGAAGTGCTGCACGACCCGCTAACCCGCCTGCTGCCTTGAGTCGCGGCAGGCGCCAGGGACTTGGCGAAAGCCAAATTACGCTGGTAAGATCCCTCGCTCGTGTGGGGCGGTAGCTCAGCTGGGAGAGCGCTGCGTTCGCAATGCAGAGGTCGGGAGTTCGATCCTCCTCCGCTCCACCAATTCATTCCAGACTCAACAGCGCTTTATGCCTCGCGGCTGAAGCGCTGTTTTGTTTTGGGCGGTCGCCCGCTGAATGTCCGCCGCCGCCCCGCCAACTTCCTCCTATTTGCCCGACAAGTCGTGATGCACGAATCGTGCGGAGACCGCCGCCGAGCATGCGTACCATGACGCGTCCAGCGTGACAGCGGTCCGGTGATACCAGCCATTCCGCCCCTGGATGCAACGACTTCAGCGGAGGGTTCACTATGCGGTTCCAGCGCAAGCTGTTAACCCTTCATACCACCGCACGACTGCGCGATAGCGCGGATTGGCGACTGTACTGGACCCATTCCGTGCAGCAGTTGCGTCGACGGGCCGTACTCCTGCAACTCTTCGGATTCACCGGCTGGGCGCTGTCCAGGCTGCTCGCTCGCCCGGGCACGCCATTCGACCTGAGCATCACCATCGCCGGCCTCTGTTGCGGAGTGCTGAGCCTGACGATCACAGCCCTTTCGCGAAACCTGGCCGCTTACGCGACAGGCTCGAGCCTGGGCGCCATAGCCATTACCCTGTGCCTCTACAACAGCAACGTCATCGGTACTCATCAGCCCACGTTCTGGGTATTGCCCATGGGCCTGCTGATTACGGTTGGCATGGCCCCCTTGTTTGCCGACCGCCTCAGCTACCTGCTCTCCTCCTGCGCGGTGTGGACACTGGTGGCGGCTGGGCACATCGAAGTCTTGCTGCGCTCGGAGGATGCTCACTGGATCATGCTGATGATCGCAGGCGGCCTCGCACTGGGCACCCTTCTCAACCACCTGTTCGACCAGGAGCGCAGGAAAACCTTCCTGGTTCAACGCGAACTTATCCGGCTGTCTTTCTACGATGCTCTCACCGGCATCTACAATCGACGCGGATTGATGGAACTGCTGCAGGAGTGCCATGCACGTGCCGCCACGCAGGAGTACTACTTCCTGCTCATCGACATCGATAATTTCAAGTACATCAACGATACCTTTGGACACGATGCGGGCGACATTGTGCTGATCGAGGTCGCCGCCCAGATCAAGCGCTCCGCCAACGATCAGCCGCATGGACGCCTCGGCGGCGAGGAATTCGGCGTGCTCGTTCCCGGCAGTGCCGAGGTGGCCACGCACTTTGTCGCAGAACTTTGCGAACGCATAGCGTCCATACAAGTTTTGGCGCACACGGTCACTATCAGCGTTGGCATTGCGCGCATGTGCGGATCGGCCAGCATCTCCGATGTACTGCGTCTCGCCGACCAAGGCATGTACGAAGCCAAGGAGAACGGCAAGGACGGCTACGTCTTGATGCGCTGAACGCACAGCTTGCGCAAGCCTTGCTGAGCACGTGCAGAGCCTCATCCCATCCTGACTGTGAGGCAAACAAATCCTCGTCTCCCCTTGATGTCTTGCGCAGAGGGCACACTTCCGGCACTGCATGTCGGGCTTTTTTGCCGCCATGGTGTCTGTCACTCGTCGCCGCTCGGAGAACCGTTCGTCATGACCCCGCAGGAACAGCAGTTGCTCGATGATTTTCTTCAACGCCTGGTTGCCGCCGGTGGCGTCATGAAGGACCCGCAAGCGGACGCGTTGATCCATCAACGCCTCGCCAGCCAACCCGATGCCTTGTACCTGCTAGTGCAGCGCAGCCTGTTGCAGCAACAGGCCCTGGAGGCCGCCAAGGCTCAGATTGCGCAGTTGCAAGCCCAATCGCAGGGGCCGTCGTCCAGCACGAGTTTTCTCGGTGGGCAGCCATCCGCCTGGGGGACGCCGTCGCCGGGCTATCCGCCTCAGCAGCCAACCCAGCCGCCGGCCGCACCGGGCTGGCGTGAGCGCCTGTTCGGCGCCCCGCCCGCGCGCGCGCCAGCACCGCAAGCGGCAGCCCCCAGCTTCCTCGCACAGGCGGCCACCACGGCCGCAGGCGTTGCCGGCGGCATGTTCCTCTTTGACGGCATCGAAAGCTTGCTCGGCGGCCATCATGGCGGCGGTTTCCTCGGCGGCGGCACAGGCCAGTCCACCGTGATCGAGAACGTTACCGAGACCAACAACTACTTCGACGACGATCGCTCGCGCCGGGATAACAGCAGCAACGATTTTGCCTCGACGGATTTCGGCTCCAGCGATTTCGACGATGGCAACGACGGCGGCTTCGACGACAACAACTGGGCATGATGAAAAGGCCGGTGCCCGCCGCATGCGGGCACCGGTCGCATCATGCAGGCTTGGGGGTCAGATCGCTTCAGCAGCGACCGCGCGCAATTCCGGATGGCTCGATTGTCGCAGGTCGCTACGCACGGCTTCGACGAAATATGCCGGCGCGGCGTGCAGGGCCGAGCGCAGCAAGGCGCACGCCTCGGCGATGCGTCCCTGTTCGGTCAACACGGAGGCCCAACTGCACTTGCCGCGATAATCACCCAGCTCCGCCGAGCGCCGATAAAGCTCATAGGCCCGGGGGAGATCGACCTCGGTTTCCCAACCGAACTCGTAATATTGCCCCAGGAAATGCATGGCCCGGCCGTGCCCTGCCTCGGCGGCGCGGCCAAACCACACGAACGCCGCGGCACGATTCACCGGCACGCCCCGACCGTTCGCAAGCACGTGCGCATAGTTGTACATGCCCCAATCGGACGCATGCTCGGCGGCTTCGCGATACCACACCGCCGCCAATTCATAGCTGACCGGCACGCCCCACCCGTTCTCATGGATGCGCCCGAGCATGTTCATGGCGAACGACTCGCCCTGATGTGCAGCGTGTTGGAACCAGTAAATCGCCTCGCCCACATCGCGCGTGCAGCCGATGCCTTCGAGATACATCTGGGCGACCGCCAATTGCGAGCCACGATCGCCAGCCAAGGCCTGCGCCAGCATGGACGCATGCGCCCGTGCCGGGCTCGCTCTCAGCAGGTGCAGCAGTTCGTCCGCATGACCCGGCGCCGAAGTACTCATGTCTCCGACCAAATGCGTAACAGGTTGTGATAGATACCGGTCAAACGGAGCACGTCAGAATGCGGGGAATGGGCTTGGGTAAGACTCTGGATGGACACATCCAGTTCCAACAGCATACGACGACGCTGCTCGTCGCGCACCAAGCTTTGAATCCAGAAGAGCGAAACAAGCCGCTCGCCGCGTGTCACCGCCTCCACGCGATGCTGGCTGCTGGCCGGATACAGGATCATGTCACCCGCGGCGAGTTTGACGGTATGGGCGCCGAACGCGTCCTCGATGACCAGCGCGCCACCCTCATATTCGTGCGGATCGTTGAGGAATAGCGTGGCGGAAATATCCGTACGTATGGGTACGCTCGCGCTGCCGCTGCGATCGTAGCGAATGGCGCTGTCCACCCGCAGGCCCAACGAGCCATCGCCACGATGGCCATGGAACCGCGGCGGGTCAATGTGACGCGGCAAAGCGCCAGCAAAAAAGGTGGTGTTGCGCGCCAGGGCATCCAGCACGAGCTGGCCCAGTGCCCTCGCCTCCGGTGAATCCTCCGGCAGTTGCAGGTTGCCCGCAGCCGGCGCGGAGCGGTGACCTGCCGAGATGTTCCCATCCGCCAGGCCCGCCTGCACCAGTTGCTGTCGGCAGTGTGCCAGTTCGTCGGCGGTGAGCACTCCGGCAACATGGAGCAGCATGGCGATTCCTTCTTGAGAGCCCGCGTTTCGACCTCCGCGCCCTTCCTTTGGTGACCAGGCCGGATCATGTCCCGAACCTGGACCACTCGCGCGCCATCCATAGTGGCGCGCAAACCGCATCCGGCATGAGTCACACGGAGCGCTTGAGCTGGCGCTGAGCAAACGGGCCGCGTGATGCGCGGCCCGTGGGCGAACCTATCAGAAACTGAAGTTGGCCGTGAGCATGCCGACCCGCCCCGGCGCCACTGACGCATAGTGCGAGGCGTACGCCTTGTCGAAGTAATATTTGTTGGTGAGGTTCTGCACGTTGAGCTGCAGTGTGAGGCGCGGATTCACCTGGTACGAGGCCATTGCATCGAAGCGCGTGTACGCAGGCACCCACTTGGTGTTGGCGGTATCGCCGTAGACCTTGTCCTGGTAGTACGCACCGCCGCCCACCGACCAGCGCGATGTAATGGCCACGCTGGTCCACAGGGTGAAACTGTTCTTGGGTGTATTGGGGAACTGATTGCCCAGGCTGGCCGCACCGCCCGGGCCGGTCTTCACCAGCTCGCTGTCGAGGTAGGTGTAACCGCCGTACACGCTCCAGCGTTCGGTGACCTGTCCACTGAAGCCCAACTCCACGCCATCCACGCGCTGCTTGCCGGCATTGATCTGCGGGCTACCGCGACCACCGGTAGCCACGCGTGCATTCGTCTTTTCCGTACGGAACACAGCCGCGGTGAGCATCAGCCGTGAGTCCAGCACGTCCCACTTGGTGCCCAGCTCCAGATTGCGACTGCGCTCGGGCTGCAGGTCGGCATTGGTCATGGCAAGACCATCCGCGCCATCGCCCGCATCCACGCCCGGCGGGTTGGACGAGGTGCCCCAGGAGAGGTAGACGCTGCCGTTTTGCGCCGGCTTGTAGACCACGCCCAACTGATAGTTCCAGAAGTCGGCATCGTTGCCGATGCGCGTGATCGCCCCTGTGCTGGTAGTCGTTGCCGTCGATTTGGTACGGAAACTGTCAAAGCGCACACCACCGTTCACCGACCACTGCGGGTTGAAGCTCACCGTATCGAACGCCCAGGCCGATCGCGTATCGGTAACGACACGGGTGGGATTCTGGCCGCCGATGATGGCGCCATAGAACGGGTCGTTCGGGGTCGGATGGCGCGCATCCGTGCACCAGTAACCCGACGGCGCACCGATGCCGTACTTGCTGCTGCAGGCGCCATTGACGATGGAACCGGCGTTATGAGTGTCGGCTGCGTTCTTGGCAGGGTCCACCAGGTAGCTGGTGCGCTGGGTCTTCTCGCTGCTCAGCTCGATGCCTGCGGCAACGCTGTGCTTGAGCGAACCGGTTTCGAACTCACCCGTAAGATCGGTCTGGTTGGTGAGGTTGGTGGTGCTGCTGTCGCGATTGTTGTTCCGGCGCCAGATGCCACCATTCACCAGGAAATTGCCCTGACTGTCGTCCGGCTGGGTCCAGATGTAGTCGTTGGTCGAGCGACCATAGAGCGTGGTGTTGCGCAGCAACCAACCATTGCCGAAATCGTGCTTGACCAGGATCGATCCGATGTCGTTGCCCTGCTTCTGGTAGTCGCGATCCAACCAGCCGTAGTACGTGCCGCGCGGCACCGAATACGGACGGCCATCGCCGTTGAGCCTGGCGTTCGGACTGGTGGCGGCAAAGGGGTTGTTATAGGGGATGCCGCTGTCCGGCGTGTCATCGCTTTGCAGGTGGTAGTAGCTCAGCGTCACGCTGGTGGCGGCATGCAAACCAAAAGTGACCGACGGCGCGATGCCCCAACGCGACATATCCGGGCCATGGCGCCCCGGCACGTCATTGCGGTGGCCCATGACATTGAGGCGCACCGCACTATCGGCACCCACCTGCTGGTTCCAATCCACCATTCCGCGGTAGTAGCTGTCGGTGCCCAGGCCCGCCGTGCCGCGCACGAAGTTCTCCGCCTTGGGCGCCTTGGTGACCAGATTGACGCTACCGCCCACGCTGCCACGGCCATTGAAGGCGGAACTGGGGCCTTTCAGCACCTCGACCTGGTCGATATCGAACAGCTCGCGTGACTGCGAGCCGGAGCTGCGAATACCGTCGATGAAGATCGAGCTTTCCGAATCGAAGCCACGGATGATCGGACGATCGCCATTGGGGTTGCCGCCCTCGCCTGCGCCAAAGGTAATGCCCGGCACCTGGCGCAGCACATCCAGCAAGGAGCTGGCCGCGGTCTGCTGGATGATCTCCTGCGGAATCACAGTGACCGAGCGCGGCGTATCCAGCAGCGGCGCGGTGAACTTGGGAGAGGTCGTATTGACTACGGTGGAGTGCACCTTCACGCCATCGAGCGTCTTCGCATCCTGCGGGCTCGCGGACATCTCCGCGAATTCGGCAGCCGCTGAGGCGGTGGAGGCGAAAGCCAGGCCCAGCGCGCTCGCCATCAGGCGAATGGGGGGCTTGGCCGACGAAGACACTATCGCTTTGCTAGTCATGCTCGGTCCTTCGCGCAGACACGCGCCGGCCTGCCGTCCAATCGGGCAACCAGGGGCCTGCAGGGGGGTGAAAAGGGAACGATATAGATCGGCGGCGGCGAGGCATTGCCTCCAACCGGGCCGATGGACACACGATAACCGTATTGAGAATGATTCGCAATATCTTGCGCGTAATTCCCTGCGCGACGGTCAGCCGTCACCCACACCGGCGACCACGCACGCTCCCACTCCGCACGCGCCTCGCGGACGCATGCATCCCTTGTGCTGCATCCATGCCGTGCACAAGGGCCAAGCTCGTCACGTTCATTGCATCCACCATCCGGCAAGCAACCTCTGGCCTAGCGGAAAAGCGACGTGACCCTGCTAGCCTTGCGCCGCCGATGCGATGCATTGCATCGGCATCTTCGGCAGGCACGAAGCCTGTGAAGCGCAAGGGCAAGGCACGCTCGATCCATCCGGGGCATCCATCGGATAACCTGCTGGCCGGCGCCATGCCCACCACACCAGACAGCGGGATCCGGCATGCACAATCTGGAAGACACCAAACTCGCCATCATCGGCCTGGGCTACGTGGGCCTGCCGCTGGCCGTGGAGTTTGGCAAGCGCTACGACACCCTGGGCTTTGACATCAACCAGTCGCGTATCGATGAGCTGCGTGCCGGCCGTGACAACACGCTGGAAGTCACCGCAGCGGAACTGGCCGAGGCCGACCGCCTGCGCTTCAGCAGCCAACTGGCGGATCTTGCCGACCGCAACGTATTCATCGTCACCGTGCCTACGCCGATCGACTCAGCCAAACGGCCGGATCTCACGCCGCTGGTGCGCGCCAGCGAAACCTTGTCCAAGGTGCTCAAGCGCGGCGACATCGTGGTGTACGAATCCACCGTGTATCCAGGCTGCACCGAGGAAGTGTGCGTACCCATCCTGGAGAAAGGCTCCGGCCTGGTGTTCAACCGCGACTTCTTCGCCGGCTACAGCCCCGAACGTATCAATCCGGGTGACAAGCAGCACCGTGTCACCAGCATCCTCAAGGTGACCTCCGGCTCCACACCGGAAACCGCCGATTTCGTCGACCGCCTGTACTCCTCGATCATCGTGGCCGGCACCCACCGCGCCAGCTCACTCAAGGTGGCCGAGGCCGCCAAGGTCATCGAGAACACCCAGCGCGATCTCAACATCGCCCTGGTCAACGATCTCGCCATCCTGTTCAACAAGCTCGGCATCGATACGCTGGAAGTGCTGCAAGCCGCCGGCACCAAGTGGAACTTCCTGCCGTTCCGCCCCGGGTTGGTAGGCGGCCACTGCATCAGCGTGGACCCTTACTACCTCACCCATAAAGCGCAGGAAGTGGGCCACCACCCGGATGTCATCCTCGCCGGCCGCCGCACCAACGACAGCATGGGGCCGTACGTGGCCAGCGAAGTGATCCGCTTGATGGTGCGCAAAGGCATCAACCCGGTACAGGCGCGCGTATTGGTGCTGGGGCTGGCCTTCAAGGAAAACTGTCCCGACCTGCGCAACACCCGCGTGGTGGATATCGTGCAGGCACTGCGCAGCTACAACGCGCATGTCGACGTACACGACCCCTGGGTGAGCGTGCCGGAAGCCGAGCACGAGTACGGCCTCTCGCCGATCGGTGAACCGGCAAGCGCCAGCTACGATGCGGTGATCATCGCGGTTGGCCATCGCCAGTTTGTGGAACTGGGCGCGCAAGGCATCCGCGCCTTCGGTAAACCCTCCTCCGTGGTCTACGACGTCAAGTACGTGCTACCGCGCGACGCCGTCGACGGCCGCCTTTGATTTTCAGGAACGCATCATGAAAGTGTTGGTAACGGGTACTGCTGGCTTCATCGGCTCGCATGTCGCCGAACGCCTGCTGGCACGCGGCGACGAGGTGGTTGGCCTCGATAACCTCAACGACTATTACGACGTAAACCTCAAGAAGGCACGTCTCGCCCGCCTTACCGACCGCCCCGGCTACACCCATGTGCATGCCGATCTTGCCGATCGCCAGGCAATCGAGCAGTTGTTCGCCCATCACCGCCCGCAGCGCGTGGTGCACCTGGCTGCGCAGGCCGGTGTGCGTTACGCGGCCGAGAACCCCCACGCCTACACCACCAGCAACATCACCGGCTTCCTGCACGTACTGGAAGGCTGCCGTCATAACGGCGCCGAACACCTCGTGTTCGCCTCCACCAGCTCGGTGTATGGCGCCAATACGGCGATGCCGTTCTCCGAGCATAAATCGGCCGAACATCCGCTCACGCTCTACGCCGCCACCAAGAAAGCCAACGAGCAGATGGCGCACAGCTATGCGCACCTGTATGGCATCCCCTGCACCGGCCTGCGCTTCTTCACCGTGTACGGTCCCTGGGGCCGGCCGGACATGGCCCTGTTCCTGTTCACCCGCGCCATCCTTGCGGGCGAGCCGATCCGCGTGTTCAACCACGGGCGCCACAAGCGCAGCTTCACCTACGTCGACGACATCGTTGAAGGCGTGATCCGCACGCTGGATAAAGTGCCGCCCATCGATACGCACTGGGACAGCAACCTGCCTGATCCGGCATCCAGCGGCGTGGCGCCTTATCGCCTGTTCAACATCGGCAACGAGCGCCCGGTCGAGCTGCTGCGCTATATCGAGGTGCTGGAGCAATGCCTGGGCCGCAAGGCGATCATGGAGCTACTGCCCCTGCAGCCCGGCGACGTGCCGGATACCGAAGCGGATGTAACGGACCTGATACAGACCGTTGGCTATAGGCCGCAGGTGTCGGTAGAAACCGGTGTCGACAACTTTGTACGCTGGTACCGCGCGTACTACGGCGTGTAGAGCAGCCAAGGCCAGCCACCCCGCAGACGCACCTGATCCGCATCGACCGGATCCGCAGATGCAACACCATGACGCAATGGACGTGTGGGTCTCCTAGGGGAATGGCGTGATCATCGATTACTTGAGTGGCGCATATCCGGCCGAAAAGGAAGCGGACCTGTGCGTGATCGGAGCCGGTGCCGCCGGTATCGCCATCGCGCAGGCCTTTATCGGTACATCGGTTCGCGTCTGCCTGCTGGAAAGCGGCGGCCTGGCCGGCGAGCAACGTAGCCAGGCACTCTACGAAGGCAGTTCGGTCGGACCCGTACCATTCGATTCCGGCAGTTCACGCATGCGCGTGTTCGGCGGCAGCTGCAATCTGTGGGGCGGCGGCTGTATCCCGCTCAGCGACTACGATCTCTCGCCGCGCGATTGGGTGCCGCATAGCGGCTGGCCGATCGGCTTTGCCGAACTGGAGCCCTACTACGCACGCGCCCGCCACTATTGCGGCATCCAAGCACACGATTTCGGCGACGGCAGCTTCGCCGGGCCCACGCCCAGGCCGCCGATCGTGTTCGATGACGGCAAGCTGATCAACCCTATTTTCGCCAAAAGCCCGCTGCTGTTTGGTGACGCCTATCGGCACGCGCTGGAACGGGCACCCAATATCGACGTGCTGCTGCACGCCAATCTGCTGGAGCTGGAAGCCACGCCCGCGGGCGACGCCGTGCGCATCGCGCACATCGGCACCCTGGACGGTCGACGCGGCTGTATCCGTGCCCGCCAGTACGTGCTGGCCTGCGGTGGCATCGAGAACGCGCGCCTGTTGCTGCTGTCGCGTTCGGTCGTGCCACACGGGCTGGGCAACCAGCACGATATGGTTGGGCGCTATTTCATGGATCATCCAAGCGGCAAGCTCGGCACGCTCACCACCGATGCGCCGCATCGGGTGACGCGGCCTTACGAGCGGCACTACCGCAAGAACCAACTACCCGCCTTTCCCGAGATAGGCATCTCGCACCACTACCAGCGCCGTCATCGCGTGCTCAACGGTCGCGTGCATCCGTTCGGGGTGGAGGGCCCCCTGCCGCGCGGCATTCGCGCGCTGCGCGAATTGCGCTCGGCCTTGCGCCGTTCGGTGCTGGACGAAAGCACCACGCTGGAGGCGCGCCTGTGCGCGGCCATGCGCAATGGCCCCGCCGCGGAAACGGTGGGTGCGCCGACCAGCCTGAGTCGCACCGCACTCAAGCTCGGCCTCGGTGTCGGTGACATCGCCCGCGCGGCCGTGCACAAGCTCACCGATCGCCCGGCGGTGCCAAGCAGCCATATCGAACTGGTCGGCTTTTTCGAACAAGCCCCTAACCCCGACAGCCGCATCACCCTGGGCGATACGCTGGATGCCCTGGGTCAACCCAAGGTGCGCGTGGACTGGCAACTCACGCCACTGGATCGCTACACGTACCGCAGCGCAGCCACCATGGCGGGCCACGAACTGGCGCGCGCCTGCAACGGCCACTTCCAGCTCGAACCCTGGCTCGAGCAAGATGCGCGCAGCGTGCCCCAGGTGCATGGCACCGCGCACCACATGGGCACCACCCGCATGTCCGACGACCCAAAGAACGGCGTCGTCGACCGTCATTGCAAAGTGCACGGGATGGACAACCTGCATATCGCCGGCAGCTCGGTATTTCCCACGGGCGGCTGGGCCTTCCCCACCTTTACCATTGCCGCGCTCAGCCTGCGCCTGGCCGATGAACTACGGGGCGTGCTCACCGCCTGCGCCACTACGGGTTTGCTGTAAGCCAGGCTCCCGCCATGTCGGTCCAAACCCTCTCCATTACCTCGTTTCGCGAAGCGGCGGAGCACGCGCTCCACGCCACACGCGCAGGCACCATCGAGGATGCGCACGCGCATGTGCTGGTGTTCGACGCCGTGCCGTGGCGCCTACATCAAGAGGCAGCACTGCATCTGCTCAGCCCGCTGGAACAACAGCGTGCCGGCCGTTTCAGGCTGGCCGAACACCGCGACACCTATGTACTAGCCCACGCGTTCTGGCGCCTGGCCATCGCCATGGCGTTGGCACGGGACGTACGTTCGGTGGGCCTGGTGATATCCGCCAGCGGACAACCGCAGCTCCCCGGCATCGGCTATGCCACCAGCCTCAGCCATAGCGGCACGCACATAGCCATCGCGCTGGCCCGCGCCGCCTGCGTCGGCGTCGACATCGAACAGGCGCCACCTCGTCAGGGCCTGTACTCGCTGGTCAGCGTGCTATGCACGCCACACGAGGCACGGGCGATCGAAGCGCTCGCCGAAGACGAGCGCGATGCGGCCCTGCTCGCCCTGTGGACACGCAAGGAGGCATTGCTGAAGGCATTCGGCATAGGCCTGCGCGAGGCACCCACCGGCATTGCCGCCGACCCCGGTCGCCTGATCGCGCCGCCTCTTTCGGCGGTCGACGCATACGCCTGCCTGATCCATCCTCTCGCACTGCCCACCGGGTTGACCGGCGCGCTGGCCGCGCCGGCCGCCATCCAGCACGTCGTCGTGCATCGCTTGCCTACGCCATCGGACCGCTTGCCACCCGACACCGCATAGTCGGGCGTCTCAGGTGTAACACCCCTGAGACAGCCGAACGGCAGCCACGCCGTCTTACCTAAGTTGCATCGACACCCTCGCAAGCCTCGCGATAGCCTCCTAACCAGTAAAGGGACATTGCTACTACTTGGGGTTAGGGGGATCGGATGCTTCGTTTTCTCCGTCGGCAATCCGTTCGTTGGCTCATGCTGCTGGGACTGTGCGAGTTGCTTTTACTCGCGGCCTCCCTGTGCGTGGCCACCTACGCTCGCTACTTTCGCGATGCGGAAGGGCTTGCTGAATTCACGCATCACCTGCCGGAGCGCGCGCTGGTTTTCGCCACCGTGATCGTCATCGGCATGGTGGCTCTGGGCCAATACCAGGCGCATATGCGCATGACCCGCTTTGGGTTGCTGGCGCGCCAGGCGGTGGCCTTTGTGCTGGGTGGCGTGCTGCTGGTGATCGGCTACTACATCGTGCCGCAGGCGTACGTGGGCCGCGGTGTGCTGGCGATCGCGCTTGCGCTGGGGTTCGTGCTTGTCATGGGCTGCCGCATCTTCTTCCTGCAACTGGTGGAGGTGGAAGCGCTCAAGCGCCGCGTGCTGATCCTCGGCGCGGGCACGCGTGCCGCGCAGATCCATTTCCAGATGCGTCGCCGCACCGACCGGCGCGGGTTTTCGGTAGTGGGTTATATCCCGCATGCCAGCGAAACCGTGGTGGTTCCGCCCGAGCACCTGATTCGTACCAACCTGCCCCTGTGCGCCTATGTTCAGCGGGAACAGATCGACGAAGTGGTCGTGGGCGTGGACGACCGTCGCGGCCATCTGCCCATGGACGACCTGCTGGAATGCCGTCAGCAAGGCACCACCATCACCGATCTCACCTCGTTCTTCGAGCGCGAATCGGGGCGCCTGCAACTGACCGTGCTCGATCCTTCATGGCTGGTGTTCTCGGGCGGCTTCAACGGCACACCGCTGCGCCAACTGAGCAAGCGCTGCTTCGACCTAGTGGCCGCCTCCATGCTCTTGCTGCTGTGCTGGCCGCTGATGCTGCTGGAGGTGCTGGCGATCCGGCTGGAATCCGGTCCCGGCCAACCCATCCTGTATCGCCAGGAGCGCGTGGGCGCGCACGGCTGTACCTTCATGCTGTTGAAATTCCGCAGCATGCGCACCGACGCCGAGCGCGACGGCATTGCGCGCTGGGCCAGCAAGAACGACGATCGCGTGACACGCGTGGGCCGCATCAGCCGCAAGCTTCGAGTGGATGAACTGCCCCAGTTGTGGAACGTGCTCAAGGGCGACATGAGCATCGTCGGGCCACGACCCGAGCGTCCGCAGTTCGTCCACAATCTGGAATCGCAGATCCGTTACTACAGCCTGCGCCACTGCCTCAAACCCGGCCTCGCCGGCTGGGCACAGTTGAGCTACCCCTATGGCGCCACCGTCGAAGAGGCCGCCGAGAAGCTCAAGTACGACCTGTTCTACGTGAAGAACCACAACCTTCTGCTGGATCTGCTCATCCTGATCCAGACCGTGGAAGTGGTGCTGTTCGGGCGTGGCGCCCGCTAGTTGCCGGCGTCGGACGGCATGGACGGCGGCGTGCCAGGGGTAGCGGTCACCGCGCCGAGGGAGCGCAGCGGCGAGCTATACCAATCGACCACGCGACCATCGTCGAAACGCACCCATGACGGGCCGTATTCCCATCGCTCGCCGTGCACACTGGACGGTTCACCAAGTGCCTCACGCACGTCATCGCGCGTCATGCCGAGCGAAAGCCTGGCGACCGGTGTCGCGGTTGCGCCGAGTGGCCGCGCTTCCTCAGCAGGAACATCCGAAGTAGTCGAGGGCGCCAACGCCGGGCGGCCCAGCATGTCCCAGCCGAGCACCACCAGCGCCAGTACCGGCAACAACAGCGTCACTAGCGGATGCCGCCAGGCGGGGCGCCGCTGCCTGAGCGTCGATGCGGCGGGCAACGGCATCACGCTCTCGGGCACCGCAAAGCGCACGCGCGTCGCCGAGCCCGGCAAGCGGCCATGCTCACGCTCAAAGGCCATCGCGGCATCGTACTGGGCAATCAGCCGTTGCAGGCGCGCCGCGGCCACCGGGTCCACGGGGGCGTCGCCGCGCCGATCAGGATGCATCCGCGATACATGGCGACGATATGCCTGTTTGAGTTCGGGCAAGCCGCACCCCGGCCGTAAGCCGAGCGTCCGATACATGTCGAGAAAGTCGGTTTCGCTGGCCAAGCCGGCTCCCCCTCCGGTGGCAATACCCTGGTGCCCTCTTGCCGAGGGTCGGCGATCATTCTGGACACAGCATGATGTCATTCGCAATATCCAACTTTCGAAGGGTCCTCATGCATTCCACCTCCGGACGTCCGCCACGTCGCACCTCATGGATGCGCTTCGTTGCCCTGTTCGTGGCCGGCGCCGCATCGACCCAAGGCCACGCCACGAATGGGGGCATCGATACCACGCCCCCGGCCAACCCTGCCCTGGGCGCGCATACCTTGCTCACCCACTCCGAGGGCATGGGCAGCACGCCGGCCGTCACGGCCCCGCTCGACACCCAGCCAAGCGGAAGCTCATTCATCGTGCTCAATGGCGGCTACACCAAGAACGCCAACACGCCCGAAGACAGCTATGGCAATCGCTGGAAACGAATCGGCGGCGGCCCCGTCTATAACGGCTACGGTGGCGCCTTCAACGTCAACGCGTATGTCGCGGTGGCCGGCAAAGGTGGCCACGGGCATACCGTGCGCATCGACAAGTCCGGTTATCCCGAGGGCGAAATCTCGGTGCCGTTCATCGAGGTGACCCACGCCGGCCTACTGCAGGCTGTCGCCCAAAACTATCCCGCTGCTGACCTGGTGCTCACCAGCGGCAGCGTCACCACGACCGGGCCGGCCACCTTGATCGCCGTGTGGTGGGGCGATGCGGGCGTTAAACGCATGACGGTCAAGCCCGATAACGGTTTCACGCTGATCGACAGCTATCTCATGCTGCCTGACAACAGCGGCGTGCAATGCGCCGTCGCGTACCGCCAGGTCGATGCCGCCGGCACCTACCGCGTGAGTTGGGTCGGCTCGCCCGTTCAGGGCGCCATCCTGTGGTTGTTCGCGTTTCAGGCGAAATAGCCCGCCCCGCCTTCGCACCTGTTTTGATGCGTCGACTCGGTCATAGGCAGTAAGGGATAGGGGCAGGAATAGACGGGATGGTCTAGGGAAAAACGCCAGCGATCAGCCGACAATCACAGCCATTCCGGGCAATGCAGAACCACTGGCTTTCGCACCCTTTTGTGGCTTCCAGCGGCGCCTGTCGAACACCAGGGGGACTCGCAAGGCGGGTCTGTTCCGCAGCACGCGGGGGAGGGTGTAAGTCATGCATGCCGGCACAGCCGCATTGATCGATATGGATTGGTCCACGTTCGACCCTTTGCACACGCAGGGTCTGCGCCACACGTTGACCGATCACCCCCTGCTGCAACCTGACCAACTGGTCGCCCTGGGCAAACGCTTCCAAGGCAGCAGCCATCTTTTCACCTTCAACAACACGGCAGGCGCGGACGCCAACTTCGACGACGTCGCGCGGTTGTATCCCAATCGCCGTTCGGTCACCGATACCTTGCAAGGCATCAACGAAGCCAAGGCCTGGATGCTGCTGCGTCACGTGCAGGCGGACCCGACCTATCGCGCGCTGGTGGATTTCGTACTCGACTCGGTCAAGTCGCAGGTGGAAGAAAAGGACCCGGGCATGTACTACCGCGCCGGCTGGATCTTCATCGCCTCGCCACACACCGTCACGCCGTTCCATATCGATCGCAATCACGGCATGTTGTTGCAGATCCATGGCACCAAGAAGGTCTACGTGTGGGATGCCGAAGACCTGGATGTTTGCAGCGAACAGGCACGCGAGTGCTTTCATTCGCGCCATGAGCTGGACAAGGTGAAGTGGGACGAATCCTTCCGCGAACGCGCCCACGTGTTCGAGGTATCGCCCGGTATGGGCGTGTATATCCCCATCACTTGCCCGCACATGGTGGAAACGGGGGATGACCCTTCCATCACCATCAGCCTCACTTACAGCACCGAGGCGACACGCCGCAACGCGATGGAGCACGTGCTCAACGACCTGTTGCGCAGCAAGGGGCTCAAGCCACCGCGTGTCGGCAGTCATCCGCTACTGGATCGCCTGAACTACTTCGGCGCAGCCGCCGTGATCGCCATGCATGGCCAGGGCAGCCACCCCCCGGCCTGCCCCTCCTTGGCGCACCGCACGGCTTATGCCGTTGCGGACTGACGCCTGCTCGCACCACCGCCCGTTGTCGACGCACGCGTAGTCCATGCCATGAATACGACCAGCTCCGACCGTCACGCCTCCACGCCCCCTGCGCCGGGCTTGTTCGACGTACTGCTGCGTCAAAGTGGCGGACTGGATGCGCACTGGCACCAAGCCAGCTTCCCGCTGTCCGTCTCGACATCCGCAAACCTCACCTGCACACCCACCGTGCTGCTGTGCGCTGCGCTGGCCTTGACCGAATCGCGCCTTACCGGCGCAGCCGACGTGCTCGCCACGCTGAGCGAGCAAAGCCACCAGCGCCAGACGCTTCTTCCCGTACCGCGAGAGATGCAGCGCGACACCTGGCTGCGCGAGGTAGCCACACGCCTTGCCGATGCCGGCGATGCCGAGACCCGCGCCGCCTGGTGCGCCAGCGATACGGCACCCGAGGCAACGACGCTCGCACACAGCCAGTGGCAGTCCGCCGGTGACGCCCTGCGACTGGCTTACGAAGCACCGTTTGATGAGCTGGGCGCGGTACTGTTCGCGCGCTGTCTCGCGCGCGCACTCGCCGCCCTCACCGCCAAGGACGACGCACTGCTCGGCGACATCGACGTTATCGATCCCATCGAGCGTGCGCAGTTGCTTGGCCGCTGGAACGAGACCGCCGTACCGCGTCATGCCCATGACACCGTGCACGGCCTGTTCGCCTCCACCGCGCGCCGCCACCCCGATCGTCTCGCCATCGTCGCGGATGGCGCGTCGGTGCGTTACGACGCATTGGTCACCTGGACCGATCGGATCGCGGCCAGCCTGATCGGCGCCGGCATCCAGCCGGGCGATATCGTCGGCCTGATGCTGGAGCGCTCGCCCGCCGCCATCGCGGCCATGCTGGGCATTCTCAAGGTCGGTGCCGCATTTCTTCCGCTGGATGCCAGCCACCCGGCGGAACGGCTGGCCTTCACGCTCAGCGACGCCCGCGCACGCCTGCTCATCGCGGCGGCCGATAGCCCGGCGTTGCCGGGCGTAGACCTGCCCGTGCTGACACCCGCGCAACTCGATGCCGAAGCGCCGCCGATCGCACTGCCCGTGGTCGATGGCAGCGCGCTCGCCTATGTGATGTACACCTCGGGCTCCACTGGCACGCCCAAGGGCGCGCAGATCATGCACCGCTCGATCATCCGCCTGGTGCGGGACGTGGATTACATCAACCTGGGTGATGCACCGCGCATGTTGCACGCCGCGCCACTGGGCTTCGATGCCTCCACCCTGGAAGTATGGGCACCGCTGCTCAATGGCGGCACCTGCATTATCTACGGCGAACGCATTCCCACCGGCTGCGGCCTTGCACGCACGATCCAGCGCCACGATGCGCGCATCGCGTGGCTCACTGCCGCGCTGTTCAACGCCATCGTGGACGACGACGCCAGCCGCCTCGACGGCCTGCGGCAATTATTGATCGGTGGCGAAGCACTCTCGGTGGCGCATGTGCGCAAGGCATACGCCGCCTTGCCGGACATCACCATCATCAACGGCTACGGCCCGACCGAATGCACCACTTTCTCGGCCACCTACCGCATTCCGCGCACGCTGGATACACAGGCGCATTCCATACCCATCGGCCGCCCCATTCCCAACACCACCCTGCATGTGCTCAACGCGCGTGGCGAGCACGTGCCGGTGGGCGTGGCGGGCGAGCTGTACATCGGCGGTGCCGGCTTGGCGCGCGGCTACCTGGGCCAACCGGAACTGACCGCCGAACGCTTCGTGGCCGATCCATTCGCCGCACCCGGCGAGCGCCTCTATCGCACGGGTGACCTCGTGCGCTGGCTGCCCGAGGGCGTCGTCGAGTTCATCGGCCGTACGGATCACCAAGTGAAGATTCGCGGCTTCCGCATCGAACTGGGTGAAATCGAAGCCGCGCTGCAACGCGTCGAAGGCGTTCGCGCCTGCGCGGTACTGGCGCGCGAAGATCGCCCGGGACAAAAGCGCCTGGTGGCCTATTACGTGGCCGACGATAGCCGCTTGAGCGCACGCCGCTTGCGCGAGCAACTGGCGCAGACCTTGCCCGAATTCATGGTGCCAGCCATCTATCTGCGCCTCGATGCCCTGCCGGTCACCCCCAACGGCAAGCTGGATCGTCGCGCCCTACCCATGCCCGACAGCCGCCGCCCCGAACTGGCGGACGCCTATGTCGCCCCACAAGACAGCGTCGAACAGAAACTGTGCGAACTGTTCGCCGACATGATCGGTCTGGACCAAGTGGGTCGACTCGACCATTTCTTCGACCTCGGCGGCCACTCGCTGCTTGCCGTGCGCACACTGGCACGCATTCACGCGGAAATATCCGCCGCACCCACTATTCCGGCCTTTTTCGCCGAACCGACACCCGCCGCACTGGCGGCGCTTATCCAGGGCCATCGGCACACCTCGCCGCTGGCCGCACGCCTGTCGCGCGGCCGCCGCCCGGATCATGGCGAGGCCATCGCCATCATTGCCATGAGCGGGCGTTTTCCCGGCGCATCCAACGTAGAGGCGTTCTGGAGCAATCTTTGTGAAGGCCGCGAGTCGATCAGCTTCTTCACGCCCGAACAGCTGGACCCGGTCGTGCCTGCCGACGAACGCAACGACCCTGCCTACGTCGCCGCGCGCGGTATCGTCGAGGGCGTGGAGGACTTCGACGCCGCCTTCTTCGGCATGTCGCCGCGCGAAGCGGAGCTAACCGATCCGCAGCAGCGCGTTTTCCTGGAACTGTGCTGGGAATGCCTTGAACGCGGCGGCTACGTACCCGATGCGCACGACGTGCCGGTGGGCGTGTTCGGCGGCATGCACAACGCCACCTACTTCCAGCGCCAGCTCAGTACCCGCCCGGACCTGATCGACAAACTCGGTGCTTTCCAGGTGATGCTGGCCAACGAGAAGGACTACCTGACCACCCGCGTCGCGTACAAGCTCAACCTCACCGGGCCGGCCGTCAGCATGAACACCGCCTGCTCCACCTCGCTGGTCGCGATATGCCAGGCTACGGCCGCCCTGCGCGCCGGCCAGTGCGACATGGCGTTGGCCGGCGGTGCGTCGATCACCTGCCCCCCGCGCAGCGGCTACCTTTCGCAGGAAGGCTCCATGCTCTCGCCCGACGGCCACACACGCACCTTCGATGCGCAGGCCCAGGGCACCGTGTTCAGCGATGGCGCCGCAGCGGTGCTGCTCAAGCGCCTCTCCGATGCCGAACGCGATGGCGATACCATCCACGCGATCATCCGCGGCGTCGCCATCAACAACGACGGCGGCCTCAAGGCCAGCTTCACCGCCCCCAGCAGCGCCGGCCAGGCGGCGGTCATCACCATGGCGCTGGCCGATGCCGGCGTCGATGCACGCTCCATTTCCTATGTGGAGGCCCACGGCACGGCCACGCCGCTGGGCGATCCCATCGAGATCGAGGGGCTTACCACCGCCTATCGCCAACATACGAACGATCGCGGCTTCTGCGCCATCGGCTCGGTCAAGAGCAACATGGGCCACCTGGTAATGGCAGCGGGCGCCACCGGCGTCATCAAGACCGCGTTGTCGCTACGAGAGCGCCTGTTGCCGCCGACACTGCACTATCAATCGGCCAATCCCAAACTGGCGCTGGCCGATACACCCTTTGTGGTCAACGCCGAACTGCGTCCATGGGCGTCCGAGCGTGGGCCGCTGCGCGCCGGTGTCAGTTCGTTCGGCGTCGGCGGCACTAATGCGCACGTCATTTTGGAAGAAGCACCGCCCGCGCTCGCGTCCGAGCCGGCGGAGGGTCCGCAATTACTGTTGCTCTCGGCGCGCACCGCCGAGGCGGCGAGCATGGCGGCACGGCGTCTCGCCGATCATCTGAACGCGCATCCGAGCAGCAACCTCGCCGATGTCGCCTACACGCTCGCGCATGGCCGCAAGCGATTCGGGCAGCGGCTGTTCGCCGTGGCCAGCGATACGGCCGATGCCAGCGCACGCCTGGGCGCGCTCACCGCCACGCAGGCGCGTGCCTCCCAAGCGACGCCTGGCGTGGTGTTCCTGTTCCCGGGACAGGGCTCGCAGTACGCCGGCATGGGCCGCGCGCTGTACGCCACCGAGCCGGTGTTCCAGCAGGCGCTGGACGCGTGCGCCAACGAACTGCACGGCGAATTGGGCTTCAATCTGCGCGAACGCCTGTTCGCCGACGATCCGGATGCCTTGCGCGAAACCTCGCTGACCCAGCCCGCCACGTTCGCCATCGAATACGCACTCGCGCAATGGTGGCTGAGCCTGGGTGTGCGCCCGGTCGCGATGATCGGGCACAGCGTGGGTGAGTTCGTGGCCGCCGTGCTCGCTGGCGTGATGTCGCTCGCCGATGGCGCGCGGCTGGTCGCCCGGCGCGGCCGACTGATGCAGGCGTTGCCGGCCGGTTCCATGTTGTCGGTTCGCATGGATGCCGCCACGCTCACACCGCGCCTGCCGAGCCCACTTCAGCTCGCCGCCGAGAATTCCCCGCAAGCCTGCGTGGTAAGCGGCGACAGCGCGAGCGTGGAAGCCTTCCGCGCCGAACTGGAGCGCGATGGCATTGCCTGCCGCGTGCTGCAGACCTCTCACGCCTTCCATTCGGCGATGATGGACCCCGCACTCGCACCGTTCGGCGCAGAAGTAGCGAGCATCGCGCTGGCCGCACCGACACTGCCCATCATCTCCACGCTCAGTGGGCAACGTCTCACCGACGCACAAGCCACCTCGGCCGAGTACTGGACACGCCATCTGCGCGGCACCGTGCGCTTCTCCAGCGCGCTGCTCGATCAATTGGCCCAGGCTGACACGGTGTTCCTGGAAGTTGGTCCGCGCACCGCGCTGAGCACGCTCGCCCGCCAGCACCCGCAAAGCCGTGGCCGCACGATCGCCTCGTCCCTGGCCGATGCGCCCGAGCGTGAGCGCGCCGCCTTGCTGGAAGCCTTAGGCCAGCTGTGGTGCGCAGGCGCCGCGATCGACCTGGCGCGCCTGGATCGACGCGAACATCGCCGCCGCATCCTGTTGCCCACCTATCCGTTCGAACGCAAACGCCACTGGATCGAGGCCGCGCCGCGCCCGATGCAGGCGCCGACGGCATCGCCTGCATCGCCCCAGCACGACAACGTCATTTCCTTGTTCAACCCACCGACTGCCCCCGTAGCGGAGAGCTCCATGGATGCCAACCTCTCCGGCGCCAGCGCCGGCTCGGCTCGCTATAGCCGCTTGCTCAACCAGCTCGTCGAGCTGTTCGAAGACGTCGCCGGCACCGAACTGGCTGGCGCCGATCCCAGCTCGGGCTTTGTCGAGTTGGGCCTGGATTCGCTGGCGCTGACGCAAGTCGCGCTGCAGCTGCAAAAGACCTTCGCGCTGAAGATCACCTTCCGCGAACTGATGGAGTCGTTCTCCTCTTTCGAGCGCCTCGCCATGCACATCGACCAACTCCTGCCGCCGGACGCCGCCGCGCCGGCTGCCCCCGCTGCCGCGGCCACCGCTAACGCGGCCCCGGCGGCTGCCCCCACCTTCATGGCAACCGCTGCCAGCGGCAACG
>NZ_JAELTT010000314.1 GCF_016428975.1 Dyella sp. ASV21 | reverse complement strand
CCCCCCCCCCCCCCCCCCCCCCCCCCCCCCCCCCCCCCCCCCCCCCCCCCCCCCCCCCCCCCCCCCCCCCCCCCCCCCCCCCCCCCCCCCCCCCCCCCCCCCCCCCCCCCCCCCCCTTTTTACTGCTCCGGCGACCACCGAGATCTACACCCGAACGTTGTCGTCGGCAGCGTCAGATGTGTATAAGAGACAGGTGGTGGTGAGGTCGTAGTCGGCAAATCTGGGCGGTGGCTGCAGTGCAAGCGGGGCGCCGTCGTTGCGGCCGGCGGCGATGATCTGCGTGTCGTGATGGCGCGTTACCGCCAGCGCCCAGCTATAG
>NZ_JAELTT010000313.1 GCF_016428975.1 Dyella sp. ASV21 | reverse complement strand
CCCCCCCCCCCCCCCCCCCCCCCCCCCCCCCCCCCCCCCCCCCCCCCCCCCCCCCCCCCCCCCCCCCCCCCCCCCCCCCCCCCCCCCCCCCCCCCCCCCCCCCCCCCCCCCCCCCCCCCCTTTTACAACCACAACCCGCAAACCGAGATTCGGTCACGGGTCTCGTGGGCTCGGAGATGTGTATAAGAGACAGGAATACCTGCGGCAATCACCGAATGGGCTCGGCAATACGGCATCAAACTCGACTATATCCAACCAGGCAAGCCCCAGCAGAATGCCTATGTTGAGCGCTTTAACCGGACCGTGCGATACGAA
>NZ_JAELTT010000042.1 GCF_016428975.1 Dyella sp. ASV21 | reverse complement strand
GACTGGATGTGGACGTACAATCACGACCGCCCGAACATGGCCCTGGGCGGATTTACACCAAAGCAACGGCTGGCCATGGCCGCTTAGTTTCTACTTCTGAGCCCCGTGGAAAACGGGGGGATTACCGTCCTCCGTATGCCCAATTATCGTTTACACATCGAAGGAGAGGCGACATCAGGCTAGTGTGACCACCTCGCTATAGAGCTTCCGCAGATGTCCGTCGGACATGTCTAGAATTGGCTCGTACATGAAGGAATTCAGGTGAATGTTCTCCGGGGTCATGAGAGCCACGCGCTGCAGGACTTCTATCGTCTTCAGCTCTGTACCGAACAGCTCCCGGAACTTCCTCAGCAGCCTTGGCGTCTGGTTTGCGTCAATACTAGCGACGAAGACAGGATCGTTGATTCGCTTGACCATGAAGCGCTCAGCGGCGAGCCGGATTGACATGGCGAGGACGATCTTGTTTTCGAAGTTGATCCCCTCGGCAGCCTTCAGGCAATTGCCGGCCTCGCGCCAAATTACGTCCATAACGGGCGTTGCGCCGCTGGCGGAGGCAACACTCCGTCCGAACAGTCGGTTGAAGATCTGATCCAGATCGGAAATAGTGATTTGATCAGAGCCTGCCTTCCAGTGAAGCAGCGAGGTTAGCTTGATGAAATCAGGGTCGGCGGCATCCTTTGTGTACTCAATGAGATTGCGCATGAAAGGGATGCAGGCGAGCTTTTTCTTGGGCTCGATGGCGAAGTTTGATTTCAAGTCGTTGACGAAAACATTCTGAATGCCAGCGGCCTGCTCAAGCACTAAGCCCGTTGCGGTCTTCGATGCCATGAAACAGTCCGGATACCGGACAAACCGACTCTGAATAGTCCGGTAGAAGTCGAAGTTGTGGGTGAGGATTATCTGCTTGAAGTTCGGATCTTCGGCAATGTCCATCAGGTACTGAATGATCGCGTACTTGTTCTTGTAGTCGAAGGAATCCGCAATGTCATCGACGATGATGAGCGTTTCCCGTTCTTCCTTTTTCCGGACCTGGATCTCGAAAAGGATGTTCAGCACGTAGAAGGCCTTCTTTTCCCCCGTGCTAAGAGCCTGCATCAGCGCATTGCGATCAACAGCCGCTTTATCGCCGGCATCCTCGAACGTAAAGCCGAGGCTTAGCATCGGTTCTTGACCGAGGATCACCGCCAGTCGGTTAGTTACCTCCAGTTTGAACGGTACAAAGAAGCGGTCGTTAAAGATGTCGATGACTTCTTCCCATTGTGTGCGTTCCTTTGCAGCCTGTTCCTCGATCTCTTTGCGTCTAGCCTGCGCGCCCTGGTACTTGCTAAGCAAATCCTCAAACTGCTCGAAGCGCGCCTTCAAGTAAGACTTCCAAATGTCCTTCTTGAAAGTGGGTATGTTGCCAAGTCGGACAAGCAACTCTTCATGGTTAAGCAAGTATGCTTCGAAGTCACGGACTGTGATGTTCTTCTTGATGAGCTTGTCGAGCTTCGCGAATCTATTCTTCAGTTCCTTATCATTGGAGATTGCATCTTTCTCCTTAGCGATAAGCTCTTCGAGTTCATGCTGGTTGGTTATTTCCAACTTGGTATCGGCGTTCAGGATGACGGAGTGCTTCGCATCAAAGAATCCATTGTCCGCCAGCTGCTTTGAGATTGTCGCTGCGTTGTAGTAGTTAAATGTCCCCTTTTTGAAGTAGGTCGATGCAGCCAACAGCTCGTTGTACTTCTTGATGTAGTCCTCAATTGCAGTTTTCGCTTCTTCCGTGCCAAGAAGCGCGAGCACCTTGTCGTCGAAGATTACATCGTATGCAACTGTTGCGAGTGGAGAGTCTGGCATTGCGACGACTTCGTCCTTGATGCAGTTAAGCGCAACATAGAACTTGTCATCACGTGCTGTGAAGGTAGTCGACAATTCCTTTTCGATGTCCTTCTTGGAACCCGACTGCTCCTTGAGCGCTTTCATTAGAGCCTCCTTTGCCACGTCGATTTCGGCATGGAGGACTTCGTACTCTTTGCGTAGCGCAGGGTTAACCAGTAGCGTCGAAGTCTTCGCGGAGTACCCAAGAATCTCGTCATACGGACGAACGACGAGCACGCTTTCCTTGGGTAGGTCTGCGCCGGACTCGTCTTTGACTTCGCGTTTGCACGCGCGCGCTGGGAAGATGCGATCCTTGGAAGCGGCACCTTCCGCCACATCCTGGAAAGTCTGTGCAAGTGAAGACTTCATAGAGCCATTCGGCGCATAGATTGCACAGGCTTTGGCCTTGGAAAAGTCGAAATTGGCTTGAAGCTTCTTTATCCCGTAGCAGTTTTCCAGGTCAATGCTCACTGTTTTCATGTCCGGCTCCCTCCGTCCGAAATTTTGCTGAGCATTACGGTGCTGGCTTGCTGCGCTGCGATATCGAGCAACGGCAAGCCCGAGCACTGAATAAAGTTGGCAACGCGATCAAGCAGCGCTGCTTCTGTCCAACGCAGAGGTCCCCGCAGCGAGCATTCCCAGATGATAAGCACGCGCCAGCCGTTCGACTGCAGCGCTTCGACAGCCTTGCGGTCGCGAGCCGCGTTTGCGGACAACTTGGCCTTCCAGAAATCCTGGCGGGTAGCGGGAAGCTTAGATAAGAGGCAGCCGTGCGCGTGCCAAAAGCATCCGTGAATGAATACGACGGTGCGGTACTTTCGAAATACGAGATCTGGTCGACCCGGAAGCAAGTGGTCATGCAGATGGTAGCGAAGCCCTAGGGCATGTAAGCCTCGGCGAATCAGCATCTCAGGCTTAGTATTCTTGCCCTTGATGCGACTCATGTTGAGTTTGCGCTGTTCGGGCGTTAACACGTCCACCATTCACACCCCTGCTCCCCCGTCTGCCACGATAGTACGCAGGCAATTCCTCAGCTCTTCGCCAGACATGCCTGGTCGCAGTGTCACCGCGCCGAAGCGGAACTTCTCGCGATATTCTGGATGAAAGAGCCTGCCGGGCACCGGTGTAGTCTTGAAGTCCGACTGCAGCCCTAACGGAACGTATGGCGTCAGCAGATAAGCTGCGGTAACTATGCCTTCGATCTCACCACTCGCCACCTCTCTCACAAGCGCGTCCCGGTAGGTGTGGATTGAATTCAGTGCATCGTTGAGGCCGTCATTTATTCGGTACTTCGCATCGAGCACGATGACACGCCGCTCCGGCCCGCCCAGTCCCCTACCCGCCAGCACGACATCCGGAATCATCGTCCGGCTGAAGCTACCCTCGTGGCTACCTTCAACCCAATATTCGCGGTATTGCCGCTGGAAGCACAGAGCGCGGTCGCCGCCAATCGGCACGCTGATAGCTCCAGCCGCAATTGTGATGCCGCCGCCGGCCTGTTCCAGGAACAGGTTACTGAGGTCCACGTCTTTGGTGCCGTATTCTTCGGTGGCGGCCCGCAAAAGGCGCAGAAAACACCACAGCTCATACAGCTCGTAGGTTCGGGCCAGAGGCATTTGCAGGAAATCGCCAAAGAGGGCGGCGAGGCCGAGATTCATATCCTGCCAAAGCCGGTAAAAGCGCTGGTAGACCGGATCGTTACGGAATAGCGAGGACATACGCAGCAGCGCTGACCCTTCGCCGACTTCGGTCATGAAACCGATGGTTGAAACGTCGTTGAGCTGACGCGCGATGCGCCGAGCCCGTTTGGCCCAGCTTCCAGCCATAGTGATAGTCTCGGGATCGCCCTTGGCGTCGGCCTTGGCCAGTAGCTCGGCAATGCCAGCCAGCCACGCGGCCCACGATCGCAGGGAGGCTTTGATCTGACGATGCTCGGGAATGTCCACGCTGTTCCGTCGCTGCCTAAGTGTGATCTGCGCCGGCAGACAACCTTTGAGCGCTGCCGGCAAGCGTGACGGCGTCACTGTCTCGGTTCGGATTGACCCCGACCGAAAGGATTTGAGGATTTCTGGGCCGGTCGCCCGTGTAGCGCGATGCGCTGGTACCGTTACGTGTTGGGAGCGCAAATAGTGTCGCGGCGCGCGGGCAATTGCTTCGACCGAGGCAACGATTGCGTCGGCTCGTGACCGCAGAAATTCCAGGCGGGCTAAAGGAGGTGGGCGATTGCCCCGCTGGCGCGCGATTCCTTTACGAAATGCGCTCAGCGAGAAGAGGGCAAACGTGTCTTCCAGGACTTCTCGCACCATCGCGTCGAAGTCATCGCGCGTGAGCTTGCGCAGGTCCGGATCGGTCGTCACTTCGAAGCTATGCGTCCCGATGCCCGGCACGCGAAGCACAGCCTCGACAACGCCGGCATGAAAACCAGGCTGCCAGCGCCAGCGGGCGTTGCGCGGCTCGCGCGAGCGCAGCGCCTCCACGGGGATATCGTCGATCAGCAGGTCTGCGTCCAGCGCATTTTCGCTGTCGCGCAGCTCAAAGAGGTAGGACGCGCCCTCCCGTACCGCCCCGGGCGGCACCACATCCGGTACAGGCCAGACCCGCCACGCCGGTCCACCGCCCTCCGCCTGGATGTAGAGCGTCGTCACGTTTTACCGCATCGCCTGGAAGGAGCCGAAATCGTCAAGATCGCCCAGCAGCCTCTGCACGAAGGCCCGTGCGCGAGGCAGACCGTCACACGCCTTGTCGAGACCAGTCAGCAGCGTGCGCTGCCGTTCGGTACCGCGGAGCTTGACCAGCACCTTCTGCACGAGCAGCTGGTCGGTCACATCGTTGGCGAGGCTCTTGAGGTGCACCGCATCGAAGCCGTGATAGCGCACGAATTCTTCGATGAGGCGGTAGCCAAAGCCGAGGCCGTACTGCTGCATCAGTCCATGGATTTCGGTGAGCTTCGCTTCAGATGCCGCGCGCGCATCCTTTAACTCCGGATGGCGCGCTTCGAGCGATGCGAGGAATCCCGGGACATCGACTGTGGACATGTCGATCACCGACGCGCGGTCGAGGACTTTATCGCTGACGGGGTTTGTCGTTTCATCGACGTTGATCGTGCCGATGATGAATAGATTCGCAGGCAGCGGCAGCTCGGCACGGATGCTCGCACCCGTTGTGCCTTCAAGCGGCACACTATTCGAGTGAAGCTGCAGCCTCCCCTCAGTCTCCATGCAGGACAGCACATCGGACAGGTAGTACTCCACGCGCGCCAAATTCATTTCATCGAGAATGACGAAGACCGGCGACTCGCGGTGCGCGGTTGCGACCAGCACCGCTTCAAGGAAGGTCGGCACCACGTAGCGGTTGGTGAGCACATCAAAATAGCCGGTGAGTCCGGTCGGATCCGTCCATTCCGGCCGCACCGGACACTCGAAGATCAGCGGATCTTCATCTGCGTTTGAGGTCAGGCCATGCACCGCCCTGGCGTACTTCAGCGCCAGCTGTGTCTTGCCCGTGCCAGAGATACCGGACAGTATCACGAAGTGCTTGTGTGGCAGGAAGTTCAGCGCCGCATGGAAGCGCCGCACTTCGCCGTTCGGATAGTGACCACCGAGAGCTTTCACCGCATCCTCGATGTCGGCGACAGGAATGGTCGCAGGCAAGCGGCGCATCGACGGGCTAAGCGTGGTGGTGTCGGTCCAGACCGGCACCTCGTGAATCTTCTGCGAGCCGACGAGGCTACCAAGCCAGCCAATGAATTCGCGTGCCAGCAGGCTGCGCCTGGCTGAGGCGGTGGGCGGGTAGAGCGCCACGACGATCTCGTCAGGCTCGGTCGCCGGACCGAACGGCGACATATCGAAGGCGAGGCTGTCCCAGAACTTCGCATTGCGAAGCCAGAGGCGCCCGTCGCGGGCGAGGTAGATCGGGACAAGGTTGTTGCGGGAGCTGTACTTAATGGTGGCGCCAGGCACTTCGGATGCATCCTCGTCAGCGCCATCAGACAACAAATCGGCCGGGTCGGAACCCGCAGCTTTCGCGGCGGCGCCGAGCTTCTTCATTTCGGCCAGCCGCGCAAGGAAGTTGGACTTATCCTTGCGTACGAGGACCGCGAAGTAGACCTCGTCCTCGGGCGGAAAGCGCATGACGCAAGCGAAGATCAGTGCCTCGGTGTCTTCCTTGACGTTGTCGAGATTGACGACGCCGAGTTGTATTCCGCCTTCGACGATCTTGGCGCTGTTTGATACGCCGAACAGCTCACGTGGACGAACTGCTTTCGAGGTCTGGAAATGCTTCTGCGCAGCCTCAATAAACCGCTGCTGCCGCTCGACGAGGTTCATCCGTCGTCTCCCTTTCTGATTGTTTAAGCGTCTTCATCATGTGCGTCGCGACCGCCTTGGCCAGCAGCGGCGGGACAGCATTCCCGATCTGCCGGAAGGCTGGGTTCATTGTCCCGCAGAAGAGGAAGCCGTCAGGGAACGAGTGAAGGCGGGCGGCTTCGCGCACGGAAATCGTACGGGCCTGCCTGCTATCGTAGTGAATATGGCTGTAGCTGTCCTTGCCGAGGTGCGCCATGAGCGTGCGTGCGGGCTGATCGCTCCACATCTTGCGCCACTTGTTCGGGAATTTGCCCACGTCGTAAGGCGGCACGATCGTGGCCTTGATCTCCTCGTACTGCTTCGATCCGGGCTTAACCTTGACTCCCTGTTTGGCGAGGAGTGCAAGGCGCTGCTTGAACATTTCCATCGCGTGCTCATAGGCCTGCGGATACTGGTCGCCCGGGTTCATGCGCGCGAACACTGGATAGTCGCGCGGTAAATAGCGGATGACATGATCGGTCAGCGCCGCGGGTGCTTCGAAGCCCGGCCAAGTCCGCATCAGCCTCGCATAGGACGTGTGCGGCTGCTTGTCATAGGGCATCGGATTATCGAAGCGACGCGCGCCACGCCGCAGGGCACCGCTCTTGAGCAGCTTACGTGCGTCGATCGCTGGCAGGTCACCAAGGGCATCCTCGGCCGTGACGGCTGGCGGCAACGAGCGAGCCGCCTTAGGCGCATGGACGTAGTGGTGCGCGTCGTCGGTGATCGCGCTATCCAGGAATTTGAGCGCGACCGAGCGCGTGCCTTCATAGCCTGGCGGCAGGTCGATGAAGTGCGTCGGTTCCGGGAACGTGACTGCGTCGGCAATCTCGCGCCGGTAGGCGATCAGGATCATGCGCTCGCGCATCTGTGGTACGCCGTAAAAAGCTGCATTGAGCAACGTGTAGCGACAGATATAGCCCTTGCTTTCTAGAACTTCGGCGATCTCTTCCGCAATGTTCTGGCCGCCGTGGTTCAGCACGTCGGGGACGTTCTCGACCAGGACAGCCAACGGCGCGAAGGCTTCTACGTAGCGAAGGTAATCGATATAGAGCTGAGCGCGCGGGTCGTGCTTGAATGCTTCAGCGTGATTGTCTACCTCGCGCAGCTTGGGTCGGCCGACGCGGGCGAAGGCTTGGCATGGCGGGCCGCCGACGAGTACATCGAAGGCCTCAGCCGTCGGGCCTGCTCGCAGGTCTTTCGCGAGCTGATCTGGGCTGGTCTTCGTGATATCGCGGGCTTGTGAGTGCGCCGCATCACCACCGTGAAAGTTGCGGCCATGGGAGGCTGCTGCCTCCGGATCGAACTCAACGGCGCCCGCGATACCAAAGCCGGCAGCCGAGAACCCTAGAGAGATCCCGCCGCAGCCGGCGAACAGATCAAGCACTCGGGGCTTGCCGCCCGCCTGAAGGCGGGCGATCTTTTGGCGAATGGACTGTGCGGTCTTGCTCACAGGGCGGCACCTGATCGGACTGGTTGGCTGGTCATTGGGCGGGATTTCTTGAGGTTCTGCATGGTGCCGCCTTCACTGTTGGCGGGGAAAAAGCGGGTGCTGAGCCTCGACATACTTTTCGACGGCGTCGCGGACAACCCAGGCAACGGACACTTTTTTCTCTTCGGCGATGCGCTCAATCTCCGTATAGAGATCGCTGGGGAAAGTCACGGATGCGCGAGTAGCTTCCTTTAACGCAGGGGATCGTTTTGCTGTGACTGACATAGATTTCGCCCCAAGCCGAAAGATGCACCATTTTACACCACCATGCACCACTCCGCCACGCTGCAGGTCTTGGTAATCCCCTGGCTCGACTGCTTGAAGCTCATAGGCGCCAACCTCTTCGACGGATGGGATACCAGTAATAGACCGTCCAGTATCCCGTCGACGACAGCCCAGTGTGCTTCGATGTGACAGTGGCAAGAAGTTCTGTAGTAAGGCGATGGTAGACGGCACACTTACTTGCAGCCAGATCGCCTCAAAGCAGTGCGGACCGTATGCTTCAAGTAGCCGACTTCGCGCGCTATCTCCGCAACACCTCTTCCTCTTTGATGAAGGGCGCGAATCGTATTTAATGCAGAGTCTTTGATTAGTGGTTCCCCTGTTACTGGGCTGACTTGTGCTTCCCGGCTCTGCGCCTCTACTAAAGAGCGAAGGTCCTTCAACGTCTTCGACACTGCTTGCCGGCTGACTCCAAGCGCCGTGGCGATGGCTCCCTGCGGCAGCCCCTTCTTCCAGAGATCGAAAATCGACTCTTTCAATGATCCGTGTCGGGACTTCGTGGAGCGGACGCGCACGAGTCCGGAATGCACCGCGTCGTAGGCTGTCTTCCGTATCTCCTGCTCATCCCCGCCGTGAGGTGTGGGGAAGCTGAGCCAGAGCTGGGACCGAGCCCCGCGTTCCAGCGACGCAAGCTCTCTATGAAATGCTTCCTTGTAATACAGATCCGCGCGGTAACGGGATTCGCTATCACTTGGGTTGTGCTCGGCGCAAAAGCGATTACTAGTTCGCGCAACGCGCGCAGGTACAGGCCATGGCCAGCCAAGCTCCTGTAGTGCCTTTGCGCGCGCAGACAATCTCCAGCAAAGCTCACAGAAAGTCTCTGATGGCCTTTGTTGCCGTTCATCAGCTACCGAGCCAAAGTCCACGTGGAGCCCCCGTCGAGGCCGCAGGCAGCGTACGACATCGAGGATGCGCCGGACCGTATCCAGTGAACCGCAAATACGTTTTGATACGCTGCTCGGGACTTCACCAGCCCTTGTTCTTTCATCGACGCCCCTAACGACTTGTCTGAAGTTCTCATCCCAGACGGCGAGCCGCGCTACGTGCCAATCGACCTTTGCATTCCATTTGGGTTGGGGTGCGCCCTTCAGCACAGGTGTCCCGCTGGGAAGCACACTCACCGTTCTGACTGGAGACCAAGCTTCAGCTCTGCTTGACGAGTCTGGTGCCGCAAGTGGATTTCCTGGCTTTTTGCCAGACGGATGCCAAGGGTGATTGATCGGACCTTCCCCGAGCAAATCTGAAAGACGGTCCGGCAGAAGTCTCCGCAAGTCAGGCCAACGACCAACCAATTTCAGAGTGCGCTCGAAAGGTTCGTCGAGATGACGCCGGAAAAGACCTCGGATCGAATATCGCCTTGACGTCAGGCTGTGGGAAGGCGAAAGCGCCTCGCGGAATGCACTAACGGCAAGTGCCAGCTGGGGGTCACATCCCTTGAGGGGAGTGAGCAGCCCAGCACGCATGGCGAACTTCTCCCCGCGCGTGGCCATCCGACTGTCAACCTATTTGTTCCGAAGATTTTCCTATCCTAGGTGTTCATATCCGTAGCCTGCAATCACTCCTCCACATGGACTGATAGCAATGACAACCGAAGAGCTACTTATCAGTACGCACGGCCCATGCATGACACTTGCAGCGGTGGCAAAGGTGTTCTGTCGAAGCGAGGCTGGACTGAGGGTATCCCTCGGTCGGGACTCGGAGTTCTCACAGAGGCTGCGTCGCGCGCGCGTTCGCTACGGGCGGCGAGTCCTGTTCAGGACGATCGATGTATCCCGGCTTCTTAGTGAGCAAGCAGTTTGATGAGCACGGCCACTGCGTCGAGCGACTGGCTAGGTAAGCGCAATGAGTGACATTGTCGTTCTGCGACGCCGCCACAGGCGCCACTTCACCACACTGGACAACGACCTCATCCGGGATTCCCGCCTGAGCTGGAAAGCTACTGGCCTGCTCGTCTACCTCCTTTCCCTCTCGGATACCTACAAGCTGCACATATCGAGGCTGTCAACGCAGAAGCTCGACGGCCGCGACGCCACGATGTCCGCCATCCGTGAGTTGCAGCGCGCCGGGTACGTGACCATTGAGCAGTCCAGGGGATCGGAAGGAAGGTTTGGAACCACCATATGGACCATCGATGACAGCGCCTTCAACACAGCTGGTGACACTACCCTTCCACCGTCAACGGGAAACCCGGTCACGGGTGAACCCCGCACGGTTGAGCCGGATCCGGGGATCCCGACCCTAAGAAATACCAATACAGAAAGAACATCTTTAAGAACTACTACTAGTACTGACGCGAGCAATCCGGAGGGACCGGTCATTTATCCCAGGTCGCTGACAAGTGAAGAGCGTTGTGCGATCTGGGATGTGCTTCACGACCTGGATCCAATGGATGCACAGGCAGTCGTAGACGAACTTGCGGGAGCGATGGCTATCCCCGGTCGCATCACCGGATCCCCTATCGAGTACGCCAGTGGCATCGCCAGAAAGGCCCGGGCTGGCGAGTTTGTCCCTCGCCTCGGCGTTCGCGTAGCCGGAGAAAGGGCATCATCTGCAGCGAGAGAGGCCGCGAGGCTAGCGGACCTGCGCAGGCGTGGTGAGAGGAGGGCTCCTACTGAGCATACCCGGGCGCTTCTGAGGGAAACCGCGGCGCTGCTCCGCATCTCAGCCCCAGGCATCACTGCAGACTAGTGGCGAGGCGCTGAGCTAGGAAGTGATTGGGTGACACCTACCGCATGCGGGAGTACACAGCATCTGCATAGTGGAACATAAAGGGGTGTACGACACTCCGCGCAGATAGGCCGCGCAGATGGCGCTATGAAGCCAATCGGGTTGTCGTACAGGGTTCGCCGACTGTACGACAGTTTGTACGACAGCCAAGAGGTCTTGAAGGCGGCATGGCTGGAGCTTCCCTCGCTTGAAATTTGCAGACTTCGCAAAAAAGTTGGCCGTACCGATGCTTCAGCGCCGGTCGAAATTTGCGGACTCCGCAAAAACGAGGGGCGACACATGCCTACCGATCAGGCACCAATCGTCATCGATGAGTAGGCAAAGGAAGTGTTCTGAAGGCTCATCACCCGACCAGTTGGCACTGGGTTCTGCCTCGGCGAGTAATCACTCGCCAAAGTGGATACGGCTCTTCTTGGCTTCATTTAGAGCCCTTCAAGCACAAGTGAGGGGTTGAGCCGGCTAGTGCGGAGTCAGGCGCGCTGCTCCGCTCTGTTTATGAGGGCTAAGCCATGGCACCGTACCGGCCTAGCGGATCTTTTTCGCATACCGTTTGCGAACGTACCGATTGATGTAGCTATTTAGGCCTTGGCCGATCTTCGCGAGACGTTGCAGTTCGGCGAGATTGTCCTGCCCGGCGCTCTGGTTGGTGTAGAGATAAACAGATCCGTCGTTGAACTGAACCGTGATTGAGCCGACGCCCAATTCGTAAGCCATCACGTTCGAGTCGCGGCCGAGGTTCAAATAGCGCTCCATGTCGTGCTCCTGTGGCTGGGCCCCTGATTATGGTTAGTCCGCGGGCCTCGATCATTGGTTGGATCAGTCGTTCGCGATTCGCTACTGGGTGCCCACATTTCGGACCACACAGCTGATAGTGGAACATAAAGGGGTGTGCCACGCTTCACACATATCTTCCTATCAAACAGCGTCATGACGCCAATCAAGCTGTGCCACAAATAAGAGGGGCTGTAGCACGGTCTGTGCTACGACCTAGAAGTGGATAGCGAGCGATCCCTGCGGCGAAATTTGCGGACTCCGCAAAAAAGGCGGCTCAGTGATTCGCATCCTCGCGCTTCACCGATGGCGCCAGCGCTCAAGGCTTGCCACCGCTTTCGTGACGCGGGTCGACTAGTTCCTGCAGGGTAATTTCGCCCTCGATGTAACTGCGAGCGCGTGCTTCGGTCGCCTCGGTGGGCTTGAAGCCTGAGAGACCTACGTTGGCGCGAGCACCATGGATGCTCTTCTGTCGGCGGGCGCGCGCTTCAGGGGTGATGTTGGTAGGTAACCTGTCCACGAAAATCTCCTATGCAAACGTGACAAGTGCGGGAGGAATGATGTGGCAACGAGCGCACCGACCCTGTGTGCCAGTTAGCCAATAGCGGGTTGCGGCCTGGGGTCAATGAAGAAGTCGACGTGGATGGCGCCATAGGCCAACTCGGCGCCATTTTCGTTCTGAGTAAGTACGCCGGCGCCGACGAGCACGCGGACGTCGCCGCAGACGGCCCACGGGTTACGGCCCACCAGCCGGGCTACCTGGCGAATGCTCAGCGTTCCCTTGCCTGCCATAGACTCGAGTATGCGGACGCGGCTCTCGGTAAGGAGCCTTGCCAACTCGCCGGCCTCCTTGAAGACCACGTAATCACATTGTCTTTCGCCGTTGGACGCAGCAATGAAGCGTGCTCGCGAGGCGCTACGGGGAGACACGGTCATGGTGAGGACACGGTCGAACACGATGATTTCCTCATTGTTTCGTGGCGTCAGCAACTGCCATCCGGAAGTCTAGTGCTACGCGACTCATGATCCCGATCACGAGAGTGAGGGTGCTGCTAAACGCCAACCACCTGCCCACCTTCGCCACATCATTTGACCAGCTTTGCCAGCGAAATTGACCACCGCCCGCGACCACACTGCGATCATCGAAATCGCTTTGCCTATTCCTGCCGCGGAGCCTGATCGCTTTGCCTATTCCTGCCGCGGAGCCTGACCACCACCCGCGGAACCGGCAAAGCTCGTCAGCGGTGCGAGTCGACTGGCCGCTCTGGGCCAGGAGCGGGCAGCCAAAACCCAATTTAAACCGCACCGAGAAGCGACATCGGCTTGAATGAATTGTTGGCGCTAAGGCTGCGCGGATGTGCCGACAATAACTTGCTCGGATATAAAGCGCAGGAGAGGTACCTCGCTGAGAAGCGCGCGTTCATCCTTGAAGGGAGTGTAGCGTTGCTTGTCTCCATCCTTGCTGTGAACGAGTGCGTTTCTAGTGGCGTAAATTCTACGAGCTAATTGTTTTATCAGCGTTTGCTGGTCGCGAGACGTCAAATCGACAGTCGGAGCTTTCGAAAACGGCACCTCGGTCGACCTGTAGTACTCCAGGAGCGTGGGTGAGTACTCATTTATCTTGCTCGTTAGTTCTGCAGTGTCAACGTGCTTTGCAAGCGTCAGTCGAAGAGCCTCTGATTCGCTGAACGTAATTGTTTCGCTCCTTATTTGGAGAGAGCGCTTGATCTGATCAATTAAAGATACTAGGTCTTTCTTTCGACGGTATGAAAACGCGGGATGAGTCATCAGCGTTTTGATCTTTTCAACCAACTCATCGTTGAAAATAGACTCGAAGAAGTGCTCCAGGACATGGTAGTAAGACAAAAACTGAACAGATGGGCTATCTGTTGAAACCGCCAAGACATAGTGCGCGACCAGATCTTCGTTATACGTTCTACGCGGTGGGTCAAGCTCTTCGATTCTTGATCGGCGCATGCGGTTGATTCTGCCGCGGCTTGAAATTTCCTCAAGGAATCGAACCGGAACGAGCGCAATGTCGAGATTGAAAGCGATATGGAACAGGAATGACGATCCAAGGATCTGGAAGCGCCTAGGGGTCGTTTTTGTTCGTGACCGAATCTTGAGCGTGAGAAACCGGTGTACAGAGAGTGTTCTCAAAGCTTGAAATGGATTGGCCGACTCCATCTCTGAGCGGAGACGTTCTAGCCGCATGTTCGACATGAAACTGAAACCAAGATCGCGCATTTCTCTCTGAGTTTGAACAGTCGAAAGCAGCCAAGCGAGATAGGCGTCTGAGGCTGGCGAAAGCTCGTACTCCAATCCATCATCTTGCTCTGTCACACAAAGACGATCTTCCCGGAAGCGCCGGAAATGAGAAGGCGACTCTTCCTGCACCAAGATCTCGTAGCTTGTATCAGAGATAAGTGCAGTTTCGTCAGCTATCGAGTAATGAGCCAGCTCCCCCAATGTGGCTCCCAGAGCGTCCTCGGCTGAAGACATTGACAATCCGAGCCGAGAATGGCTGAGCACATAGCTACCGTCTTCGGCAACATCAAATGTCGCACTGAGCGCCCAGGCGATTCTTCTGGCGAGCTCTGTTTCAGTGATGGATAGCTGCACACTGTCTCCTTAGCGCTAACTATTGAATGTACGGATTCATGGGTCCGGTTATACATGCGCGTACTGCTGACGCCAACGGTGTCGCAACGCTTAGCGACGAACTGAAATTGAGATCCTTGGCGCGGCCATGGATGCTACCTCGATGGTGTGATTCAGGCAGTAGATCCCCCAGTGAACAAATGGTCCAGGAAACTCCGTCGATGCAAAGGTCACCTTCGCCAGGTAATCGAGATAGACGGACTTCGTATATCGAACGAAAAGTCGCCCCTCACCCTCTGACTCCATGGGCTCCGGTATGTGAAAGCTCTCGTTCTGGACTGCATAACCGATGTAGCTCTCCCAAACGATCTCAAAAATGCGGCATCCAGGCTCGTGGAGAATAGGTTTCGTCTCAGAGAATGGCCCTGCGGGCAAACCCGTAGCTTCGCTCCACCCTGTTGCCTGATTGGGTAGGCAGTCGCTCGTGGCCTCCAGGATGACAAGGCGAAGGCAATTGTCTTCGGGCTCGGAAATCGAGCCGAGATAGAGGTACCTGGCAGACCGAATGGCTTCTATCTGTGCGTCCACTTCAATCAACTTGCCAACTCCTTGATCCTGACCAGGACATCTGCATGGGTCGCTGCCTGACATTTCTCCGGCTATCAGACCAAACGATAACAGTCCCCGGCCTACTTCTTCCTCAAAGAGTCGAGGCGCCCCACCAGATCTTCGGCTCGAAGGTGCGTATAGCGCTTCAACATCTGCATAGATTTGTGGCCGCTAATGGCAGCCACCTCCTGATCGCTGAGCCCGCCCTCAACCAGCCTGCTGACTGCCTCGTGGCGTAGGTCATGGAATCTGAGGTCTCTGACGCCCAGCTCGGCCTTAATGCCAAGCCAAGCCTTGTTGAAGTTATATGGCCTACGCCTTCCGTCCCTGCCCGGCTCTCCAAAGAACACCAAGTCGGTGTCCTTGGGTCGAACTGGATTCGCAACAGCCGAGGCCAAAACCTCCGTAGCATGGCGCGTCAGAGGTACCGTGCGAGCACTGTCATTTTTGGTCTTGCTTAGCCGCACAATTCTGCGCTGCAGATCAACCTGCCCCTTCGTCAGGCCGGTGATCTCAGAAGATCTCATCCCCGTCTCCAGTGCTAAATCGAATATCCACCGAAGCATTGGATTCGAGTGAGTCGCGACTGCCTTGCGCAGACGCCGCTCCTCGTCCTTTGATAGACGGCGATCACGGCCCTCGCCAACACTAGGCTTTCGGATATTGGCTACGGGATTCTGCACGAGGCCAATTCGCCACTCTCGGATAGCCGTAGTGAACAAGTGACTAGCCAAAGCGAGCTCCAAGCGAACGGTGTTCGGCTTCTTACCCTCGCCAATTCGATGGTCCCGGTAACGAGCGACCAGGTCCGCGTTAACTGCAGCCAATGAGTACCTGCCGAAGAACAGACGCAGCGAGACGGCCTTGAGTCGTTCGGCACGCTGCGTCGATTCTTTCTTTGTCGGCGTGACTTCGGCGAGATAGCGATCCAATGCGACTCCGAAGGTCATTCGCTCTGACGGAGCTCGCTCAATGAAGACGCCACGAACCATTTCGTCTTCGGTGCGTCGTGCCCAGTCTTCAGCGTCGCGCTTGGTGCGAAACGTCTTCGCTGACGTTGGCCACCCTTGCTTTCGAATGACCGCTTTCCAGGTGCCTGAAGGAGTCTTTACGAGGGTCGCCATAGGTCGGCCGCGTTTCGGAGGTGTACCGAAACTGTACCTCGGACCAAGGGACTTTCAAGTGGTCACTGTGCACTTACCCATTTCTTGGCCGCGCTGTTGACCCATATATTGGCCGCATATCACTTTGCGTCAACACTTTCGCCTCGTCGCTTTGGCCAAGTTCGGGGATTTGAGGGCTAGACTTGGCGCTCTCGGACTTGGAGCTCGCGCGATGGCCACCCCACTTGAAACGTGCCGCGACAGACTACTCTCGACGATCAATAGAATCGTCTCCGAAAGCGGAAATCCATCGGATTTTGACGCTGAAGCATGGACTGATAGATGGCTCGCTGAACGAGTCCCGGCGTTAGGTATCACGCCAATGGACTTTATCCATGAAGGGCACGACTGCGAAGTACTAATCGATCTCTTGCTAAAAATGCAATCGAGCAGTTTTAGTTAGTTCGATCACCAATCGCCTTGGGTCAATACGCGACGATTGACGACGTAGTGATCGCCGGCACCGCATCCTTGGCTCAGCGCCGACAAAGACTCTAAGGCTGGCTCCGCAACTAAGCGACCCCAAGCTCCAGGCACATCAAAGTAGATCCTTCGTCGGGGCTGAACGTCGAAGAGGATCGACCGGGACTAGAGCTACGCGCAAAAGCTATCGCCAGTTTTAACGGATTGGCTAAGCGGAAAATTTGGCACAGGTTTCATGCAACTTCTACCGAACCAATGGCATCAACTAAGCTGGCCTTAGCCAATACCTGAGTGAACGGCAGACTTTCTTTGAGAGTTGCTTTCGCTTTTCGTTAAAGCTGAATATGCACATCTCAAAGAATACGCAGATAGAGACGGCCAACCAGTACTGCCAGCTGCCTACCGTCCAGCTACGAAGATGCCAGAGTAGAACGGCGATCGACGAAAGAAAGCTAAACCAGGAGACCCAGGTTAGCGCGGTCGAAGCAGTTAGCTGATTCGAGAGGCGTGGGAAGCCCTTCAAGTCTATGCGCCAAAGCGTCCCCAGGCCGCGCACCTCCTTAATTCCGCGGATAGGACCCGCCAATCTGAATTCCGCCCGCTTTACAGATAGCGCCCTAAATCCCAGCTCCAAGATCACACCTGCGCCCGGAGGCCAGTGATCCACCTTTAGGGCAACTACATGCTTGCTACCAACGCGCAGAGCTTGGCCTCGCGACTGAGGGACAAGATCGACACCCTTGCTCACTAGGTCGTCTGTGACAAGTGCAGTCCGGCAGGAAATGATCTCTCCGCCAAAAAGATCGATAAATAGGGGCTTTTCGGCGAAAAAATCTTCACCGGCAATGTCCTCGCTACCGCCATTCCACAGGAAGATCTGCGCCGAGGAAAGCCTGGATTCTTCGGTGCAGCCCTCACCAAGCGCTTCGCTGGAAGCTGACTGCGTATGGGATTCTAAGGAGAGCCACTTCGGAGTGATGCCCGTCAACCACCTTACCATGCGAGGATTGAAGGGGCTCTTCTGGCCTTCCTTCCAAACGACATAGTGAATTCGCTTGCCCGACTTGCCACGAGGACGCGAACCAACCAATCCCTTCAACAAGGCGGGGAGCGCCACTGCTGAGAGTTTCCCAACAACTTCCAAACCAACTTCAAGACCGTCCATACAGCCTCGTTTCCTTGTTCGCGATCGAGCGAATTGCCACCGGAACCACACTGTCCAATCCCCTGGTCCAATAAACAAATTTGTCCTGTATCCCGCCTGCAGAAAACCATGCGGCAACGGCTTGGATGCCGTATTTTTTTGCAGCATCAATAGGTGATCCGAACGTTTTCGTATAGACGAGATAGTCCGACCAACCGACTTGTGGATACCCGTCAAGAACTAGCGGCACATCGATTGATAAGTGCAAAAGTGCATCTTCTTCCTCGTAGTCCTCACCGGCGTGCAATTTGCCGGCTTGCTGCAGCCTATCTCGCACTTTCTGATCAACATTCATCGCACCAACCCTGGTCGTTTCAAGGACGACGATGCCGTCGGCAAGGAGGGCAAGCTCGACGTCCATTACATCAATTTCGCCGGATAGAACGATGATCCTCATGATCGCCATCAAGACCCCTTAATGATTACCTCGCCGCACTTCGCGACTTAAGCCGGATGGTTCGGTGGGCCCATCGTGCGCGACCCATGGACGGCTCTATCCCCGATCCCTGGTCGCGCGAGGCTATGTAAGGTCCACCCATGCGTGATAACCCAACCAACATGCGGCGTCTTGTATCACCTTACGGCAAGGACTCCTGGGCAAAACGCTCAACATCGGCAATCATCGAGGCCACATCGCCAACCGTAAAGTCACCAGCATTCCCATGAGCGGCGCTGTTTCTAATCGCTGCCAACGCAGTTATTCGCTTCTGTATGAGGCTGTTGTACTGGCCGTCCTTCGCTAGATCCGCGTTCATTTTATCTAGCTTGCCGTGTGGAAGACCTTTGGAATCGCACAACGTGCGCAACGTTGTCTCCAAGACCACACCTGCGACCACAGCCGCAGCGGATATGTAGCCGGACTTGTGAAGTTCTCTCGCTTGATCCAATTCAGAGTCTGCAATCTCGGCTTGAACCAAGTTGCGAATAGACACCAGATAACCACCTTCAAAGTCCTCACGTGCGGCCATGAAAACAGCACGAAGTCTCTTAACGTTTTCATAGTTACCAAAGTAAGCGCTTGGCTCTTCAGCAGCAATGAATGATTTGTAGTGTTCAGATTCTCGCCCGCATGCATTGCCGATTAGACTTCGCGACTTAACACACCAATTGAGAAATAGCTCAGGGTCGACTTGCTCGTACCTACCGGAATATTCGCTCTGCTTTACCTGCATGGTTTTAGCCAAGGTCGACAATTGATCAGAGAGCTCTTCAAATCGCTTGAGGATGAGCTTCACCACGTGCCACGTCTCCTTCCAAGGTCAAATAACTGGTTGAGCAATCATTGGACATTCTCATGATTTGTCCAGCGAGTCCCGAGCTTCCAATGCAACGCCCTTCCTCACTGGGGCATATCGTTTCCGCTTCTGGGCAGCAATCAGACGCGCTGCCCTTTTATAGGCGCCACGAAGGCCAATCAGCCGCAAATATTGAGTGGCTTTGGCTCACTGAACCTAACGCACTTCCTTGATTTTCCAAACCCGCATTAGCTCTCGTGCGCACTCGCCGGCATCAACATCGGCCTCGCTTATTAGATCAATGAGCTTAAGCCGCACAGTCTCAAAGGTTGGTGGCAAGCAATCGGACACAATCGCGATCAGCTCAACCTTCAACACCAGGAGAATGGCGCGTCCATGCTTTGAAGCGAGCATTGGAAGAACGATGGCTCGGGCACATTCGTCTGCCTTAGCACGAAAGACACCTAGCGATAGAACCTGACCGCCCCACTTTTCCAAGATGTCAAGTAAATTCGGAGCGGACGGACTGCTCAGAATACGATCGCGAAGATCCATGAGCGTCGACGCTTTCTGTTCTTGAGAGAGGCGATCAAGAACGGCGAACCAACGCTTGCGCATCTGTGAATCCTTACCCTCCAAAAGTTCGGTAGTTTCCGATCCAAGGGCCTCGCGCAAAGTTGATGAACCAGCTGAGATCACATCGTCTAGAGGCAAGCTCTGAACAATCGATACCAGCGGACCGCCCTCCGTAATACTGGATTGCCACGATGCACGGTCTACTCTGGACATAAGCCGCAAGGCGGCATCCTTGGTCCTTTCACGAAGATCGTCTTCTTGATGGAGATCTTCCAACATTTGAAAAAGGGCATCCGAAGGCGCCTGCGACTTAAGGAGTTCCAAGAAACCGTTAACTTCACTAATCTGTCGAAGAAACAATCCGCGCTTGGCGTGTGGCAAGTTGTCGAGATATAGATCGAGACGCTCTAAAACATCTGCCACCTCGAACGACGGAAGTCGTCGGTCTTCCACCCGCCGGCCAAGCACTGCTTGCATCGCCAGGCTGGACACTGCGCTCGCTTGAGCGATCTTGAGCAGGTTTGCGTACGAACGCTCTTCAGGAAGTGCGAAGCTTTCCAGAGCCACGTCAACCGCTTCAGAGAAATCCTCAGCACGCCCGCGCCTGGCTGTCCACCATTCTGGCGGAAGTTGTTGAAGTGTTTTCGGAGCTGTCAGCATAAGTAACGCGAGGCATCGCGCCGCCAAGACGACTCCAAAAGGTTCCTTAAATTGGTTCACCGCATCTTGCAAACGTTGAGAAAGACGCCCTGCGGTTGCCGTCTGACGTAGGGCCTCTTTTGCTCCTTCAGAGCCTCGTCCGCGCAAGAAGCCCAGATTGCCGAGACCCGCCGCTATACCCTGATGGTTTGGTGTCGAGGAAATGACAAGTTGGACCACCTGGACGCAATAGTTTGTCCAATCAATCCCAAGTTTGGTCGCGGTAATGGCTTTGAACCGCCGCTCGGTAATCTCGTGTCCCAGACTACCATTCTGTGCCTCCTGGAACAGCGAGTTGTCGAACCCTGATAGTCCTTGCACCGTTGTTAGACGAGAGAGCACCCGAGGATTGCGTTCGAGAAATACCGCGACGTTTGTGAACGCCGGAAGGTTTCCTGGAACATAAATTTCAGAGATCTGCTCGATGGATGCTGAAAATCGCTCGTCGACGCGAGACCAGAAAGACGTGAAGAATTGGATGAATTGCCTGTCGCTTGCCCTCGTCTGATCTATCGAGCGAAGAATACGTTCAATCTCGGACAGCATTCGAACCCATTCATGCTCGGAACAGTGCTCAAACAGTTCGCAAAGCTCCTGTGCTTCAACAGCGTCGCCAACGTTGTTCCAGCGATTTGATGTTGTGATGGCGAGTTTGAGAAGCTTCCAGACCTCTTTATTGACAGACGATGGTTGCGGCATTTTTGCCAGGAGCCCAACCAGCTTCAGTGAGCTTTCAACGGCCATCATTTCATTCTTTCGGAAATCTTGAGCGATCCTCGTCACAACCTCGTTGAATCCAAGTGACTCGGACATCTCCAAGAATTTTTCCGCTTCACGTTCTTCGATGGCCTTTCGGAGCGGAGTATCCAAGAGAACCTCATAAGCTTCGCTTGGCGAGACGCCGTAATGTATTGCAGCTATCGCGCGCTGCCAGTCGTGGTCGAAGATCTCAATCGTCGCCAATGGCGTCGTCGTCGCAGAGAGAATGTTTTCTTCGATCTCTGACCGGAAAACACAATAGTATGCAACTGATGCAAACGTGATTGACTCAGAGCGCCACTGGAGCCAGTAGGTTGCGATGAGATTGACGATCGAGTTCAGTTTGCGCGGCGTGACTGCAGTCGAGCGCGGTCGGAACCAGTTGTCCAGGAATCGGCCCGTCGCATAGATCCAATCAGGGTCAATCGAGTCACCAAAAGCCTGCACCATCCGCTTCTTTAGGTACGCCTTCCACGTGGTGAGCACCGGCCTAGGTAGGTGAAACACGATATCAAAGGTCTTCTCCATGAACGCCGCAGCCAAAGGATTAGCTGCGTCGTCACCAGCGGGGAAAAGCCGATGTATTGCTTGCTTGTCTACAGGCAGAAGAACTGTGGGCGGCACAAAGGCTGATTGCCTGTTCCTCTCTGGTGGCCCAGAGAAGAAGCTACGAATCGTAGCCCACATAGCAAATGCTTCGTCATCAGGTAGCCGGTCGAAATTGTCGACGACAAGAATTAGCCGGGTGTTTCGCGGAATGGTCTTGCAAAGCACATCTCCAAAGACCTGTTGAAATTCAATTGTTGAAGGTTCTAGGTCCTTGATGATGCGACTTTTGCTGGTCGCAATCTGGCGATTTAGAAGAATGGCCAGAATCGACTGGCCTTCGTACCTGGATTTGTGCTGTGTCCAGTTCACCCAGCGGAAAAACGCTGGATTGAATGGATTCCAGGTTGGCCTCCACGCCAGATACGTACCCAGCGCGAGGAGCAACGGAAGGACTATCAGGAATGCGCCAACACCCAGCGCCACCAATTGCCACGGATGACCTGAGAAAGCCTTTTCCCACGAATGAAGGACCAAGCTTAGGCCTGGTCCAACCAGAAGTAGCGAGATCAGGAGCAGCCACCCCATTCTCGAAAAGACCGGGGTGTTTGTAACGGTAGAATCAACGATTCGACCGTTCAACTGGTCGAGTCTGACCTTCCAATCAGCGTAAGAAGTAAGGTTGTTCTCTTCTAGATAGTGGACGAGGGCTTCGAGGAATGCTCGCTTCGGCGGGTCACTCTGGTGAAGCCACGCGTCATAACTCATAACCAGGAAGCGCTTCGGATCTTTTTCACGAAGTGTCTTTCTAATGAGATTGACGACCGTCGATTTACCGCTTCCCCAGGCACCCAACAAGCCAACAACTTTTAGTTTTGGGTTGTCTTCAATCGCTGAGGCAATGGCATGTGAAAGGCGACTATGAGCTCCTATCTCGTCGTCAGTAGAGGCGTCATCTTCAATGAATTGAATTTTAGCTGCTGAGGTGTCTGCCATGATGCCCCCTGAGGCGTCGTCGGTCACCGACCTTCGTATGCTGTCTCGTTCTATATTTCTTCAGCCTACGCCAACCCTATCGCCGTCTTGCAAGCGTTGAAAGGCGTCGAAATGCCGGGGAAGATCCCAACGAAGGATCCACATGAACTATGCGATCTAAACCAAATGAGAGATCGAAAGGGACAACGGATCCGTCTTGATTGCCGATCGAGTCGTCAAGAAGGAGGAGCAGCGCCGCCGCCTTATCGCGACTGTCGATCAGGGCAAGTGCGGCGCTACTGTCATCGGTCCTTCCAAAACCAAAATCGTGTAGAGACCAGCATTCAAACGGTACGATAAATGGCCTAACCGAGTGTACCGCCTCGACAAAGGCCTCCGTTGATGTCGCGGGGAGGGTGGCGAAGCCAGCTGCAACCCCCGAAGTTACCAACGACCGTTCTTTCGGCCAAACTTCATCAAGGAAGCGACCAACAGTTCTCCGGAAGTGCAACATCGTGTCTTCATACCCGGACTTTTCCGGGTTTGCCAGCGACCACGCAAAATATTGACCGACGATCCGAGCAGCATGTCCGCGTAGCTCCCCCTCGGCGGCGCGCAGGGTCTGCTGAATCAGCGGAGCTTTGACGGACGGCTGATGACCGAGGCCAAACGCCATAAGGCAGTCAAAAACGACAACTCCAAGCAGTGAGCTGCGAGTGCGTCTTCCCAATTGAGGATCAAGGATTCGGCGCGGCACTTGGTTGCCCAGCAGTTTGATCATTTCGGGCGGAATCCACTGCCTCGACAACGCTCTCCAGAGCGCAAGCGACGCGCCATCCTCAGCCAAGAGCGGTTCGACAAGATGCACTTTTACCCATGACTCGTCCGCAGCAAGGAAATAGCCCAGCGATTCGATCATTCGATGGCGGCCAATTAAGCCTGACTTGCCCGTATCAGCCACGATCAGACTTCTGATCACCTCTAGTGAACTGCCCTTGTTGAAAGGATGCGGTCTATCGTTTAGCGACGGGCACATGCGCAGAAAGACGCCGGCGAGTTTGCCGCTCGGCGTATTCAGTGTGTCAAGGTCCTCGTGATCGCCATCAGACTCCGCTCCACCCGCGGCGTTTAGATCAATAGAGCTCACGGATGCACCAGGTTTGTTGGTGCGCTCGACGGCTAAGGGCCAGAGCCGCATCCACGCTTCGATCATCAATGGATCTCGTGCTAGCCAATCCTCCCAGGCGGAAACCCACTGCGTCAGTCCGTCAATGGACAGACGCAACGACGCATCGTCCATTCCCACAATCACCCGCAGGAAATTCATCGCATCCACAAGATCGATGCCCTCACCTTGTGGAGGCCGATACATCCAACCAACTGTCTCCATGAGAGTCGGATACTTGTCAGCTGACGCGGGTTCTGCCGCCACTGCCCTGGCAATCTCCAAGATATTAACGGGCTGCTGCAACCAACTTCTCGCCTGCTCAGCTGGATCGTCCCGCCAGCTTCTCGGTGTGGACGAGAGCGCTGTATTCAGCGCATGTAACCTTGCATGGCCAAGCAGAGCGCTGAAAGAGGCATCGGTGGGTACGGCGGCGACATCGAACGCCTTCGATTCTGGGAAGTCTTCGTCGACGGCCATCTCGCGATATTCCGGAAAGGCCTCAAGACGCACTTTCAACCACTTAGCGGTTTCGTTGTCATCCAGTCCTCCGGCAACGGCAATACGCATGACTTCTCGAGTCGCCCATCGCGCCGTAGTCACCTTCACAACTTCTTTGTCTGCGCTCTTTGGCCAGAGGGCCCTGGCCGGACCTCGTTTCATGCGTGCAAGCAATTTTCCCCTGCCGTCCCTTGTCAGGTCACTGAAACGGTTCGCGCGGAGCTGGGCGATCTCTGGGAACAAGTCCGTGCGCCAGAATTCAACGTCACTCAAGCCGATTATTTTTTGTACGACTTCTTCGGATGAGGCAAACCTTGGATCGCTGCCAAATGATGCCCACATTCGAACAAACACCGGATCTAGTTTGGAGTACCAAGCACGAACTTTGTTAGTCGCCTGACTCTCATCAATCTGACTGAGACGCTGCGTTACCGCGTGAAGAAGCTTGACCGAAGGTGCGATTCCGGTGTGGTAGGCGTCGACATCAGTCTCGTCATTCGCATCGGCGCGACGCTTATATGCAACGGAGGCCAGTTGCCCAAGCTTCCAGAAACCGCTGCCTTTCTCCCATCCGGCCTGACGGCCAAGTTCGAGGCCTTCGTTGACGGCTCCCTCCAGGGATGAAGCTAGGCTGTTTAGAAATCCGACGTCATCAACTAGGCCAAGATGAAACGTCGCAAGGCCCTGGAGATCAGCACTGTCCAGGGATGCTCGCAAGAGTTGAGAAACGAAGCGGGGTTTGGAGCGCGACTTAGGGCCTCCAAATGGCTTGGCCCTTTCAACTTTGAGAACTGGCCGCACCAAATCCGTTATAGCTTTTACGAGCGCATACGAACGATCGCCCTGCTCAATTCTTCGCCCAATTCGGTGTGCCTCCAACGAAGCATCTTGGCGACCTGCAGCCTGCTGGGAGCCCAACTGCATCAGCCTCCATGCCGATGCCCACGGCTCTTGATATTCAGCATGTTCAATCAACCATTCGATCGCGGAGCGTTTCACACGGTCCGAGTGCAATCCGTCCATTGCCCAGTTCAGAGTCCCTTGTTGCATCATACGTCCCTCAAGGAACGTGATGGCACAACGAAACGCTTCCCTATCCTTGTCGCTAAAGGTGCTCCAGAAGCTATTCATCGATCATCTCTGCCGTCACGCTCAACGCAAATGGCCCTAATAGAGTCAAGCCAACTCCAGTCAGCGCCACACTTCGAAATCAATCCTGAGATGCGAACTCTTTCGGCCGGGCTTCCACGGCGGACTAGGTGATCAAAGAGGTCTTGATCGGCCTCCGTGGCATTGGGCCTTGTTGAGTTGACTATGCGCCTGAGCTCGGCATCCGCGTGACGCGAGTCTCCTAAATTTGCCGACAATGCGGACCAGCGATTTAGAAGTTTTAGCAATGCTATGTGCCCATCCTTTGAATCATATGGGACTGGCGTTATTCCTCGACCATTCCAGTCCTCTACTGCTATCGGGTCGGCCGTCTTAACTCCAACGAAGGTGAAACGCTCTTTCAGATCGTCGAACCTTGAACCGTCGGCAGCGATTGCGTGAAGCAAGTACCGCATGGGCGGATCGTCTGCGCTGTACCCGACCAGCACTAGGTGATAGAGACGCGCAGCGTCATAGATCAAGTCTGGAATGGACCTTCGATGTAGATAGAATTCACCGAAGTCTTGATCTGTAACGATCATGTCGGAGAACTTCTTCGGGTTTGCGTCTAGCACGCCATGTATGTGCATCACCCCACTGAAATCTGGCCTCCGCGATGGCCGAGGAATCGCACCCATTGCATAAGTGGTGAGAAAGGAGCGAGAGGTTCGCGGCGCCGCCTGCTGAAGCAGAACGTCAAAATTGGTGGTGACGATTGCCGATGCGCCACCTCGATCGGCTAGGCGCATGAGTGCTCTGTGGATGGGAGCGTGCTTGGTTCTTGGGCTCCGCAATATCTCTGCAATCGCGGATCGCACTTTGCTTTCTTTACTTGGCTCGTCATCGAGCCGTCGCTCTAACATGCCCAGAGCGACGTCGTAATCTCGCCTTTTGAAACGCCTTACTTCGGCAATTTGGCGATTTGTCAGACCGGAAATGTCACCCTCCTCTTCATCAGGGCTAGACGTAACAACGGCATGGATTGCCGAATCGAGCTTTTCGTACACATCTATGACTAAACGGCGAAAATCTGGCAATCCGGCGGGCAACGACACTCCTGCCCCGGCGACAAACAGAACCTCCCCGCGCGCGTGAGCCAACAGCAACCGCTCCGGAATACTCGGCATATCCGGTCCAAGGGAGATCATTCTTTCTTTGGGTATTGTCGCTGTCGTACCTGACTTGGCTTTCACTACGCATCCCTGGCAAACGAGTCCGGACCTAGCGGCACCCTTGTTTCACTCCCGGAGCGCCTGTTGGCAAACGCACTAGACCAACTCCAGAAATTAGTCATCGGCAATGATCCAGCTAAGGAGACAAAAAGCAATCCGCCAATGGACAGAGAGAACTCACTCCTCTTTGGTTGGTCGATGAAGGCAGTTGCTGAAATGGGAGCGCAAGGCCAGCGCGATCTTCGGGTCGAACATTTCAAAGATGTTCGCTATGCGGTGCAGAACAAGGCAATCGCCGACGAAATCGCGCTGGGAAAGGAGCTTTTAGGTCGAACAAGCTTAGCTGGAGAGCTCCCTAGGGCAGCGGGAAATCCCTCCATACGCAGGGGTCGTCCCTTTGTTCGCAAACCCACGCGGGACGCTGGCCCCGAGCCTAGGAAATAGCGTGGCCACTCAATTCTTCCCTCTGCCACCCCAAGGCCTCGGCACCCAGGATATCGAGGCCTTGGACTCCTACATCCTCCGACTAGCGACAGAGCATGGCGTCACGGAGTACCAGCTTCATCGCTTACTTTCCTGGTGGTGGACCCACACTAAATCCGAGAGCCAGAACGAACTCGGCCGGCACGTGGGTTACATATCAAAGGTCGGATACGGGAAAGACGTAGAGACTTTGGTTCAAGCGCTAGAGAAAGGCACTGGGCAGATTGGATTGTCCAGCCTCACACTCAGCGCCTTCAGTGATATCTGTGGCACGCACGTGGGGTGCCAAAGTCGCCACGTACATTGTTGGTGCCCTGCATGCTTACGGGACCAGGTCCATACGTAGGCCGAGTTACCACCGCCGTTGCCGCGCGGGTCGATACCAGCGTCGACAACCAGTTCGACCGGAATACGCATTAAACACCGCGGTAGACCGCGAATCAGAAGGTCCACCTATAGCCCTGCGGGCAAGATTCCAGCCTCCGCTGCTGCCTCGAAGAGGGGGCGATTAGACGCCATTTCTTCCTCAGATGGACTCAAACGACCAATCGCGAACACATCTGAGATGGGCGCACCGATCGCTGTCCTACTTGTAAGTCCTCGTTGCATCCGGAAATCGTACGGGCGTCTGTACCCAAGATAGTCAAAGGGTGCGCGGCCGTCTGGAACAAAAAGGATGCGGGTCGCCACGCCTCCATTTGGTGTGACATCCACATAGTCGCCCTGGTTTGATCGCCAGACTGCGTGGTGCTGGGCGAAGAAGTGCTCGTCACCATATCTCCATATCGCCCATCCAAAGATGGGCCTCCCGCCATTTTCAGTGGCGTGCTGCAGGGCGTTGTACCAGCACTTTAACTCGCGATATCCCGGAAAGGGCTTGACGGGAATGAAGATCGGCCGGCCGTCGTTTTCGTAGGATTGGCGCGTCATACCTCTTGCCGGTCTAACGTTCTCGCGTCCGAGCGCCGCGATAAAAAAGTGACAGGTCGGCATATCCAAGTCGGGGACGGTGGGTGTGGGTGATCCCAAGATGCTCGCCTCATAAAGTAGAGAGCTTTATTCGGCTGAAGGTTACGAATCTTAAGTTGAGGAGAGGATTCGAATGTGCCGCCACCGCCCTGCTAAACCACCATCAGTCAGTTTTCGCGTTGGCGCCGTAGCCGGAAAGCTCCAACATGTCACTTTCGCGAAAAAAATCCGTGACTGGCGAGCTCAAATGAGCCACAGTGTAGCTACAAATATTCAGAGTCACACCAATGGCGAGCAACGATGTCGTTCGTGCGCGAATTGACGGGCATATCAAAGAAGAAGCCACCAACGTGTTGGCCGACATGGGCTTGTCAGTTTCGGATGCCATCCGAATGCTGCTCACCCGTATCGCAGCTGATAGGGCACTTCCTTTTGATATAAATCGTGTGCATCCCGGCTCCGATGGGAAGACGCCGTGAGGTTTCGCCTCAGAACATCCAAAAACATCTAGTCACGGACTCGACCTCATGGAACGGATACAGCAGCTCAACTATGAAAAGGATTTCCGGATTGCGTTCCTGGAAGCCAAGGGAGACGGTTTTCAGCGTCTGTTTGAGCGGCTAATGTCAAAGGTCCACCCCAATGATTTCATGGCGTGTCGCCCCTGGGGCAATGTCGGTGATCGAAAAAACGATGGATATCTCCCGTCGGAGCGAATCTTGTTCCAGATCTACGCTCCCAACGAATTGACTGCAGCTGAAGCCATCAAGAAGATCAACGAGGATTTCGAGGGGGCCAAAGAGCACTGGGAGAAATACTTCGATGAGTGGACCTTCGTCCACAATGCACCCGATGGTCGTTTGGGGCCGCATGTCATCGAAGTGCTCGCCAAACTCGGGCAAGAAAACCCGAAGATCAAAATCGGCCACTGTGGATACGAGGAGATGCTGGCTAAGTTTCGGCAGTTGAGTTTGTACGATCTTGAGTCTTGGTTCGGCCCCTCACTGACGGTGGAAGCCAACATTAAACTAGGCTACAGCGACCTGGTTGCCGTGCTTACGCACATCAGCATCACCCCCATACCCACGACGAGTGAAGTAAAAGATGTGTCCCGGGGAAAGATCGAGGCTAATCTTCTGTCTCAGGCTGTAGCCGACTTCCTGAAGATCGGCATGCAAAAGTCGCCGCTCGTCACGCAGTTCTTCAACAGTTGGAAGAATCCCACCTATGGTGAGCAGATTGCCCTGGCGTTCAAGACCGAGTACGTGGCGCTGAGGGACACGACGCCCCGACTTCATCCTGATGAAATTTTCGGCCGACTCGAAGCCTGGGCAGGTGGAACGACGAATACCACGCCAATGCATAAGGCGGCAGTACTGGCAGTCATGGCTTACCTCTTCGACAAATGCGAGATCTTCGAAGACGCCCACGCGGTTGGATTAGCATGATCCTTCCATCTAAGCACCTCCCGCAGGATCGGGCGCTTTTGACTGTTGGCGGGCATGTTTTGACCTTCCTTTCGTACCCTAAGACCGTCTCAGCACTGTGGGAGGAATTGAACAAGCACGAGACAGCAGGTTTGAGTACCACAACGCCTCGGCGCATTACTTACGATTGGTTTTTGCTCGCACTTAGCCTTCTGTACGCCCTTGGGACCATCGAACTGGACAGCGGCCTCGTTGCACGGAGAACAGCTTGATTCACCACATCTTCAGTACGCTGCCCACTTTCAAGAATCTCGATGGTCTGAAGCCTGGCTTGAATGTGCTGCTCGCCCAAAAAACCGAAGGCGCAAGCACGAAGCAGACACGCAATCGTGCGGGGAAAAGTAGTTTTGTCGAGCTTGTGCATTTTTTGACAGGCTCGGAGGCCGGTCCAGAATCTATTTTTCGCACAAAGGAATTAGCCGAGTATCTCTTCGGCATGGATTTCGATTTGAAGTCCGGGCGTACTGTCGTTGAGCGCAGCGGCGGTACAAAAGCCAAAATCTTCGTAACAACGCCGCCAGACGCTAAGGCCAAGTTTTCCGCAACCGAGTGGTGCGCCTTCCTCGGCGAGCAGATGTTCGGCTTAAGCAGCCTCGAAGCTGCAGGCAGCAAGCCGCCCTCTTTCCGGTCATTGTTCGCTTATTTCGCCCGCCGGCAGGCTAGTGGTGCCTTCATGACGCCAGAAAAGCAGGCCGCGATGCAGGGCACTGGTGACATGCAGAAGGCGCTGATGTTTTTGCTCGGATTGGACTGGCAGATTGCGCGTGATTGGCAAGCTGTCCGTGATCGCGAAAAGACTCTGGACGAGCTTAGGAAAGCGGCAGGAACCGGCGCGTTTGGTTCGATCATAGGCAAGGCTGCAGACCTGCGCACGCAATTAACCCTGCAAGAAGCTCGTCTCAAGAAACTCCACGCGGAAATCGAGTCTTTCCAGGTGCTGCCGGAATATCGAGAACTGGAGGTCGAAAGTTCGATGCTGACCCGCCAGCTCAATGAGTTGGTCAACGCCAACACCATCGACTTTTCTACTATCCGCGACCTAGAAGGAGCCCTGGCCTCCGAGGTTCCTCCCGATCTTGAATACCTTCAGGCCGTCTACCAGGAAGCCGGCGTCGCACTTCCTGGACTGGTTAAGCGCCGCTACGAAGATGTGAAGAGCTTCCATGAATCGGTAGTGCGTAATCGCAAGGACTACCTATCCAGCGAACTCGAAGCCGCTAAGCTCCGCATCCAATTACGCGACGGGAAGAAGTCGCAGCTCGACCAGCGACGTGGTGAAATTCTAGGAATCCTGAGAAGTCATGGTGCACTCGAACAATTTCTGAAGCTGCAAGGAGAGCTAGGCAGGCTAGAATCCGAAGTGGAATCGCTGCGGCAGCGCTTCGAAGCGGCGGAGCAGCTCGAAGGCACAAAGAATGAGTTGGAGATCGAGCGCAACCGTCTCACGATCCGTCTACGGCGCGATTTCGCTGAGCAGAAGAACCGGCTGGCTGAGGCCATCGTGGCTTTCGAGGAAACGTCACAGCGTCTCTATGAATCAGCCGGCAGTATGACGATTGATGAGACCTCGAACGGCCCGATATTCAAGTTTCCAATGCAGGGCGAACGCAGCAAGGGCATCAAGAACATGCAGATCTTCTGCTTCGACATGATGCTTATGCGCCTGTGCACAAAGCGCCAGATGGGACCCGGATTCCTAGTTCATGACAGCCATCTATTCGATGGTGTTGATGGACGCCAAGTTATTAGTGCGTTGCGCCTTGGCGCGGAGATTTCAAGTGAGCTGGGTTTCCAGTACATCGTAACGATGAATGAAGACGACGCTTTCAAAGAGACCATCGAGGGCTTCGATCTCAATGACTACGTACTTCCCACTCGATTGACCGACTCTACTGAAGATGGCGGACTGTTCGGCATTCGGTTCGGTTGAGTGGTATACACGTTCCGCTCTAGGGGAAACGCAATATCGGCCTAAGCGTCCATGATGGCGGCCCGGGCTGCGCCCGGCGTAGGATGTGTATGATCAAGTCATACCTTTCAGTAGGCCGTTGTCATGAGCGCACCCCACCGCAAAACAGTCCCGCTAACCATCACTCTGCCGCACGAGCAGCTTGAGATGGTAAGAGCTCTGGTCGCTTCAGGCGGCTATGCGACCGACAGTGAAGTGATACGTGAAGGATTGCGCCTGCTTAAGGCGCGCGAGCAGGCCACAGAAAGATGGCTTCTTCATCAGGTCATTCCCGCGTACAAACGCCTCAAGGAAGAGCCGTCGTCTGCCATGTCCGTAGATCAGGTCCGGGCTGCGCTTTTACAGCGACAAAAGGAAAAGACTTAAAACCGCACGTATCCGCGTCGAGCACGATTGCCCGGTCCTTTTGACGATTCGAGTAACAAAACGATAGACGACGTCGGCGAATACTTTGCGCGCGCTCGAGACAGACTTAACGAGCACCAATCACACGTGCATTGCAGGTTCCCGGAAGAGGTGCACGTGCAACTTGCACACATCGCACGTGCAACCTGCATACAGCGCACATGCAAACTTACAACTTTGCACAAAGTGCCAAAAAAGCCTTATTTTTTGGGTTTTTCTTGCGACTTGCATCCAATGAAAACCTGTGGCAGCTTTGGCGAAAGCACGGTGCAAATTCACGTTGGACCTCGTCGGCACCGTCGTTATCTGAACGCGATGACTTGACCGCAAAATCGAGGACTAGCGTATGCCGGTGTCGCATTTCACCGATTCGCTGAGCGCCGACTCATACGTCGGCAAGCAGATCCTGACTGCGGCCGAAACCGCTCGATGCCTAGGATTCTCATCCGTCAACGCGCTTCTCCGCTCTCGCAAGCGAGGGCTCCTCCCCATCGAAATGTTCAAAATCCCTGGACGCCGCGGCTGGTTTGCCGCAACGCGCGCCGTTATGGGCTGGGTTGAGGCTTCCACCAAACGGCATCTCAATTTCCAACCACCTGAGACGGAAGAGGACAGCGCAATGAAAACGTAACGCCTTACCCACAATTTGGGGGTGGAACGAAAAAGAGGGGCTCCGCGCGCGAACACGAAACCCCTCCGGTTGACCGAAATTGAGAAACCGCGGTCGACCTCATTCTTAGCCCACAACTCCAACTGAGTCAACCGCCGCCGGGCGGATTGCACCTTGGAGATGCCCGGTTGCGGCTCGCGTTCGGCGAGACACTTCGGAGGCTGAGATATGACCATGCAAGCTGCAGAGTTTCAGAACTATATCCACACATTGGCGTTGCCAGAAGAGGGGCTGCGGTACATACGCTCGGTAAGAGAAGGACCACCGGCCAGAAGGGTGCAGTCCACCACCCTCGCCAATTGCTGCTACCACTGCGTCAGCCCGCGGATGGGTTTCACCATCATGGCTGAAAGCCACATAGAGCACCGCTTCGTTATGAAGTGCGAGCTCCACCAGGACGAATACCTGGAGTACTGGGATCAGCCCTGCGAAGTTCCCATTACTGGCACCGACCGTAGGGGGCGCCGCTACCGCTCTACATACACCGCGGACTTCCTGATCTTCACTCCAACGCAGGTCGTCGCCATAGAGACGAAACCATATGCGAAGTGCCTGGAACTCCACGGTCGGCGACCCGAAGACTGGCGACAGACCGGTGACGATTTCTCTTACGAGCCCGCCGTCAAAGCCTTCGCGCAGCTTGGTATCCATCATCAAGTAGTTACCGAAAGAGACATCGGTGCCGTTGAGGCGAACAACTACGACTTACTTCTCTACGCGCGAGACAACCCTCCCGCAGTCTCCTCCCAATGGCGCACTGAAGTAGCTAAAGCGCTCCAAAAGCATAGAGCTCTACCGATACGGGAACTTCTGATCCGTGTCGAAAGTGACGACCTCACACCGATACTATTTCTGATACATACCGGCATTCTTCACGCCGACATAAAACATCAGAACCTTGCCGAAGTGGACGACTCTCTCGTCGCTCTTGACATTGGGACACTGAACGACGCTCTGGCAGCGCAACAAAGGCTCTCCTGTGCGATCGACCCCACTCATCGAATATCGATCGACGATGTCCCGAGGACGGCAGACGGGATACGCCTCCTCTACCGATTGAAACAACTTAATGGCGAACTTCCGCCTACTGCGAGCAAGCGCACTTTGAGGCGATGGCGGTCGCGAATTCGATCTCAAGGTACTGCCGCTCTTGTACCTCATTGCAGTGCGCAAGGTAATAGGCACGACCGTATATCCGAGGAACACGTCGCGCTCATCAATCACGTCCTGGAAACGGAGTACCTGACGGCTGATAGCATCCCTCCTGCTCGATGCTATGGTCGTTACGTGTCGGCGTTTAACGAACGGAACGGCGGAAGCGACGCACCTCGCATTGACGACACATCCCTTACATTCAAGAGCTTTCTGTATAGGCTGCGTAAACTTGATCCCGTCACTACCGCCCTAGCACGGGGTGGTCGAAGAGCGGCGAACGAGGCTGAGCCGCCGGTCGCTCCCGAGCAGAAAGAGTTGTTGGCTTGCAGGCCGTTCCAGCGGGTACATATTGACCATTGCAGGGTAAAAGTTCATCTACGCATTGGCGAGAGCGGCGGGCGTGTGATTCGCGCGCGGGCATGGCTCACCATTATGGTCGACGAATATTCGGGCGCCATTCTTGCTATGTCACTCAGCTTTCGTGCGCCGAGCCGGCGTTCGTGCGCCCTCGTCCTCAGAGACTGTGCGATGCGGTGGAAGCGCCTTCCGGAAACCATCGTCGTGGACAACGGGAAGGAATTCGATTCCGTCTACTTCGAGGCCTGTTTAGCACGGCTCGGCATACACAAGCAGTCACGTCCTCCCGGACACCCGCGATACGGCTCCACCGTAGAACGGGCCTTTGGAGTGCTCAAGGACGAGTTTTTGAGTGCTCTTACAGGTAATACCGCGAACAGAAAGGACGATCGTGGAAAGTCCACCAGCCATAAAGGCTGGACACGCGGTAGGTACACCCTTCTTGAGCTTCATCTCCTGATCGAGCACTACTTTTTCCGGTTGCTTAACCATCACCTTCATGGACGGGAGCTGGAAGCTCCGTCCGTACGTATCCGCGAGGGGTTAAAGCGCTATCCGTCTTCCGGCAGAAAGGTCGTGTTCGATCAAACGTTCCTCGTGATGACGGCGATTGAACAATCTCGCCAACATACGTGGGATCCGCGGCGCGGCATCCGCTGCCGGGGCCGTTACTACAGCCACCCAGGCCTGGCCGGTCTGCTAAACCGCAAGCGCTTTGATGTAAGGGAAGAACCGTGGGATGAGCACTGTATCTATGTGCGCGTCAACCACGAATGGTTAGCCTGTTACCACGGACCTCGCCCGAACTCTAAGCTCGTAACGCCTGCCAGGATCTGTGCGTCAATTCTTTGGAGCGATGCCAATTACCCCAGAGAAAAGGCCAAAATCGCCCGTCTCCTTGCTCAGCAAGAAACGCACCGCAAGGCCATGGAAATAGCGCATGCCATGGATAGTTCGCGGCCTGAGCAGGTACCGGAGGTCGACTTTCCTGCATTTCTTACTTCTTCTACGCCGCTCCCTGAAGCCTATTGGAGCGAGAAATGAACGCACAGTCATACGTCGACAAGCTCCGAAACCTGCGCCTTGATCATGCGACGTTTAAAAACGCGTTCCTACGTGCGCACGCACATGCCGCCATGAGCGCGCCGACACAGTTGATCATCGTCGCGGGACCGACACGAGTCGGTAAGACCACATTAGGAAAACGCCTGGCGCACGAACTCATCTGCCCGTATCGGGAGGAGGATGGAATGATACCTCTGGTACGTGTCGAAGCCGCAACGACGAACTCAGCGAAGTTCTCCACGAAGCATTTCACTCTTCGCATGCTGGAGGAGTTGTCCGATCCGGTGAGTACGATCGGAGAGGGCATCTCCATACGTTATCGCCAATCCGAAACGCATTTGCGCATTCAACTCGAACGATGTCTTCGTTTTAGAAAGACTCGATTCCTATTGGTTGACGAAGCTCAACATTTACTGCGAACGACATCAGGTGTTCGTGCCGGCGAGGTTATCGACACGCTTAAGAGCTTAGCAAACGAAACGGGCATAACCGTCGTGCTAATGGGCGGTTACGAGCTTCTGAGCACGTGCATCGACTCGCCTCACTTGAACGGTCGGCTGACGATTATCGACTTCCCACCGTACGGTGATGACGAGGCTTCCATCCGGGAATTTGATCGCGTTTTGCTGGCTCTGGGGGAGATCCTCCCCGTAAAAGCCGGCTTCTTACTAAACCACAGGGAGTTTCTCTATCGCGGTTCGTTGGGATGCGTTGGCCTTCTCATGGGCTGGTCGATGAAGGCCGTTGCCGAGATGCAAGCACACTCTCAGCGAGAGCTTCGACTTGAGTATTTCAAAGCCACCCGGTATGCCATCCAGAACCGGGCCATCGCAAACGAAATCGCACTCGGCGCCGAACTCCTAGGTCGAAGTCACGCACAAGAGGAACCGCCTCAATCGCCCCAGCAACGTCCCGCGCGCCGAGGACGTCCTTTTGTGCGCAAGCCCGTCCGAGACGCCGGCCCCAGGTCTCGCAGTTAGCATGGCGACCGCCTTCTTTCCTCTTACGCCACAGGGCTTCGGTACGGAAGACATCGAGGCCCTGGACTCTTACATCCTGCGATTGGCTACAGAGCACGGCGTGACTGAGTACCAGTTCCATCGATTGCTCGCGTGGTGGTGGAATCACGCCAAATCTGAAAGCCAAGGAGAACTCGGCCGGCATGTCGGATATGTATCGAAGATAGGGTATGGCAAAGATATCGATACTTTGATTCAAGCACTCGAGAAAGCCACGGGGCAGGAAGGTCTCTCCGGCCTCACACTCAGCGCCTTTCGTGACATCTGCGGCACGCACGTGGGATGTCAGAGCCGTCATGTGCACTACTGGTGTCCTGCGTGCCTAAGAGACCAGACCAAAGAAGGCTTACCCGCCTATGAAAAGCTAGCGTGGCGACTCAGCGTCATTTCGCGGTGTAGAACACACAAGCTAGCGCTCGAAAGTATGTGCCCGTCGTGCGGCAGGAATCAGCTGCGCCACGTGGACACATGGCCGGACTGCTCGGGATGCGGCGAATCGCTCATCTCAAAGGAGCACTTGTGGCGCCCCTCTGACCATCCATCCGATGGTGAATCAGACATGCTCGACGTCATCGCGCATTGCGCCGCGAATCCCGGTACCATCTTTCATCGTGATGCGGCAAGGCAATTCTGGAAGCTAATTCGCGAAGACAAATCTCGCAAAGGCCAGGCAGGAAATGAGTACTTCCACCAAAGGCCAGAACCCACCAGGACCCTGATCTCTGTGCTTTTACGGTTTTCCCGAGAAATGAATGTTCCGCTGCTAAGCATTCTCTTGGATCCCACGCAAGCATCAGCCATTCGAACCTTGCCCATGGGCGAGTGGGATCCATGTCACAAAACGCACTTAGGTCGAGGCAGATGCCGACTGTCTGTATCTCAGCGTAAGGCTCTGGGACGCACGCTGAAGCTCTATCTCAGAAGTGGAAAGACCTACAAGTCACTTGTGCAATTGTGCGGCGCCCTTCCTTGTTCGACCGGCGCGGCCCGGTACTGGTATCCAGACCTAGTCCAGGCTGTGGTGGAACGCAATCGAAGTCTGAAGAGAGGTATCTCAAAGAATCACGAGAAGTCGCTAAAACGGCTAAGTCTCGATGCCGAGCTAGCGTTGAAAGCCGAGGCAGTCGGTTGGCACAAGGTCGAAGCCGAACTATCCGAGCAATTCGCTGTTCCTCTCCATCGCGTGCGCAAGCGCCTTTCAATTCTCAAGCGGGGCACGCGGGGCTGATCGACCTTGTTGGTGTTGTCATGCACAGGAGTATCGAATATGACAAGTACAACGAATAGCACTGTCGTAAGGACCTCTAAATTGGCAGAACGCGTCGCCAAGTGCTACCAAAAGCGACGGATGATGGGCGGTCATCAAATGTCTTTGTGGCTCGACAAGGAGGCAGTGGACGCTCTCAGAATGCTCAAAGATCGATATGAGCCTTTATCGCCAACCAAGATCATCGGACACTTGATCAAGATGGCCGCAAAGGCGACTCCCTAGGCCGTCAGAAGGCGGAGCCCTCTCGGCTTGACTGGCGGCCTCAGTCGGTCGTTGCAACACACTAAAGACTGCGCGAGCAGTGGAAGTGTTGCAACGACCGGCTGAGGCCGCCGTCGGAAGCGGACATCCCGCTTAGCCAAGTGCCATGTGAAACTCCTCGTCCGTTTGAAGTTATTGATCGATCCAGGGATCTTTCCAAGCCTTTAATGCCAAGCCAAAAGCGAAGACGACCGCGGTCGCCTTGAAGGCGATCGTTAACCAAAACAAGAGACGTGCATTGAACTCAAACACGGTTAGCGTTCCGCCCGCGCGCGAGGTTTGGGAAGAGCGACCGATGGCGATCTCAACGAGAAGAGAACACAGAAATCCGCCCGCAAACATAAGCGCAGCCGTCGCATACGCTTTCCCTGCAAGGCGCTTCAGTCGCTTCCACGTGGCTGGCGTGACCGACTCGGCGTGCCGCGCGCCGATAAGGCTCGCGCAAATGGTGGCGAATATGAGCCCCCCTCCGCCGTACATAAGCCATAGAGTCAGTTTTGCCAATGACGGTGTGGCCATTTCAAAGCCCCTAAGCAATTATCGGATTCAGTTCCGCGCGTTATCCGAGAGGGCGCGGGCGCTTGATGGAAAACGGAAGCAAAGACGGGTCTTTCCGAGGTGATAGGTCAGGGTTGCGACCTCCTGACACTCTGCGTTATCCAGCACCCCACTCATATACTTGGTAGCGATACCCCGTCGCGACTGTCCTTTTTGCCACCTAGATCTTTCCAGATATTTTTAGCTTGGTGCTTGCGTCTTCGGATTTCCTAGGCACAGCAACGCGTACAGACAGAGCCAGCTCATCGAGGCCAGCAGTCCACCCATATGTTTTGAGTCAGCTGTTTTGAATAGGTCCGCTACGGGTCCAGCCTGTGTGAAAACACCCCGTAAGCGAACGCACCGATCCTAGCGTCATACCAGCCGGAGTGTCGCATGAAGCGATTCGTCGAAGGGGTGGATCGGTCGCAGAGCGTGCTGTTTCCCGAAC
>NZ_JAELTT010000312.1 GCF_016428975.1 Dyella sp. ASV21 | reverse complement strand
CCCCCCCCCCCCCCCCCCCCCCCCCCCCCCCCCCCCCCCCCCCCCCCCCCCCCCCCCCCCCCCCCCCCCCCCCCCCCCCCCCCCCCCCCCCCCCCCCCCCCCCCCCCCCCCCCCCCCTTTTACTGATCCGGCGACCACCGAGATCTACACCCGAACGTTGTCGTCGGCAGCGTCAGATGTGTATAAGAGACAGCCCGACGGAGCCAGGCAAGCCGACCAAGGTCGTACGGGCGGAAAGCTGTCAGCGACCCGCGCGACGCTGGCGCGCCAGCGTGATCGCACCCACGCCCAGCAGAATGATGGCCATGCCGGCGAGGTC
>NZ_JAELTT010000311.1 GCF_016428975.1 Dyella sp. ASV21 | reverse complement strand
CCCCCCCCCCCCCCCCCCCCCCCCCCCCCCCCCCCCCCCCCCCCCCCCCCCCCCCCCCCCCCCCCCCCCCCCCCCCCCCCCCCCCCCCCCCCCCCCCCCCCCCCCCCCCCCCCCCCCTTTTAATGACCCGGCGACCACCGAGATCTACACCCGAACGTTGTCGTCGGCAGCGTCAGATGTGTATAAGAGACAGGTTGTTGGTGGTGTGGCGAAACCAAAGCCCTACGGAGCCTTTCAAGCTGGCGGGCGCCAGCACGTGTAGAAATCCTACTGAGCCCGCGGTTTCGTAGGCCCCTGCCGGAAACGGCTTCTCGGGATA
>NZ_JAELTT010000310.1 GCF_016428975.1 Dyella sp. ASV21 | reverse complement strand
CCCCCCCCCCCCCCCCCCCCCCCCCCCCCCCCCCCCCCCCCCCCCCCCCCCCCCCCCCCCCCCCCCCCCCCCCCCCCCCCCCCCCCCCCCCCCCCCCCCCCCCCCCCCCCCCCCCTTTTTTACTGATCCGGCGACCACCGAGATCTACACCCGAACGTTGTCGTCGGCAGCGTCAGATGTGTATAAGAGACAGGTCTTCGGTGCCGGCCCGGCGCTGCCCGTGATGATGGACCTGGTTTCCCTGGACGCCGATCTGCCTCCGCTCCCGATCCGCTGCTCAAACACCCATGAACGGCCGCCCGAGCTGCGATCCATCCGTG
>NZ_JAELTT010000041.1 GCF_016428975.1 Dyella sp. ASV21 | reverse complement strand
GGAGAAGGAAGAGGAAGAGCGTCCCGATCATCTCAGTCGTCCATCAGCTCGGGGTCGGCGTCGTAACCGGACGGCAGTCCGCCGATGACCCACTCCGACCGCTGGAAGTGCGGCGACGTCCACTTGACCGTCAGGTCTTCCAACGACACGCGATCCGTGATGCCGGTGATCTGGGAGAGCCGGTCGAGCCACAGGCCGCGACGCTCCTGCAGGTACGCGTGGAGCCAAAACGCCGTCCGGTGCAGACGATCCTCGGGAACCTCGCCGATCAAGCCGTTTACCTGCCACGCCGAGACGAGGGCGAAGTCGGTGATCGCCCGACCGGCCAGGGCCACGTTCGTGTGCACGGCGAGGATGCGATCGCCCTTCTCCCGCACGTCCTCCAGGAGGGTCAGGCCGTGCAGGCGCGACGCCACTTGGTTCTGGTGAGAGGTCACGCGGTACTGCTGCATGCGAATCTGCCCACCAAGGTCGCGCACGATCTGGCGCGCTTGATCCCCTGCCGACTCGACGTAGGTCTCAGCTCGCGCAGCCGCATTGAGCGTGCGGTCGCTGTCCCAAGACTGGCCGTCCTGAAGAATCGCGTAAATCTGGCGGTAGTGTCGCTCCGCCCGGTCCTGCTCCTCGAACAGGGCCAGGTCGAGCGACGACATCACGGGGACAATCATGCTGGCCTGCTGGTTGGTAGTGCTTGCGTGATCCATCACGGCTTTCTCCACGGTGGTTACTTCCCCGCCAGTCCATAGCGGACCCAGTCCAACACCCGACTCACGGGTGGCTTCAACGAGGGCCAGCGATCCAGCGCACTGGCCACGTAAGGGCTGATTGAATAGTAGGTACGAACGAAGGCCCGTCCAAAGGTGGTCGTGAGCAAATGCGCGTCACGCCAGGCTCGCAGCTCATCCGTACGCGGATCGGTCAGCCCATAGACCGCGGTAGCGATAAAGCAGCGAGTGTCGCGCGCCTCAGGCCGGGAGTTGTGGGACTGCACCGCCACCGCATGGAAGTGCGCGTGCTCTTGGTCCCCTCCCCGCTTCGCTTCGGCTTGTTCCGCCGTCTCGCGCTGACCAAGCTCGCGTTCCTTCAGGAGGCGAACCTCGCAGAAGGCCATCGATGCCAGCTTGGTCGCGGCGAGGTACTCCCCCGCCCTCGGCGCGCGCTGCTTCATTTACTGGAACCTCGGCTGGAGGGCGTCGGACAGAATCGAGTGGAACGTTTCGTCGAGACCGAGGTAGCGGGACACAGGAGCTCGACTGTCGTACTTCGTGATCTTCAGACCCTTGAACTCGGTGCCCTTGAGATCCTCGAGGACGGCGACGCCATCGATCAGGCCCATGTCCAAAGCCTCGGCCGACGTCCAGATCCGGCCCGACGAGATCACATCCCGGCTCGCATGGAGACGCTTGCCTCGAGTGGCGATCACGTCGTCGACGAACCCCTGCCCCATCTGCCGGACCAGCTCGGTATTCAAGGCTGCATCCTCCGGGGAGGTCTTCGACCACGGGGACACGCCGCCCTTCAGGGCACCGGACCGGAACACATGCTCCGTCAGCCCGAGCTTCGAGGCTGCCTCGCTGGCATCGATGTAACGCATGATCGCGCCGATCGACCCGACCACCGAGTAACGGCCCGCGTAAATTCGGTCGGTGTGCACCGCGACCATGTACGAAGCGGACGCACCGATCTGGCCGATGATCGAATAGATCGGCTTTCCGGACTTTGCGCGGCACTGGTTCAGCCCCGAGACCATCCGCTCCGCCTCCGTGGGCGAACCGCCGGGCGAGTCGATGTCGAGCACGATGTACTTCACCTTCTTGTTGTCGCAAGCCCGATCCAGCATGGCCAACACCTTGTCTGCCGAAGCTCGCGTGCTGTTGGCGATCTCACCTTGGACCGGAATGAGGGCAACGGCGTCGGTCGTGGGGTCCCCCTCCACGCTGCTCCCTGCCAGAGAACGGACGAACATCCAGTAGGTCAGGAACCCACCGACGGCCAGACCCATGAAGATCGCGCGGCGCACCTTCCGCCATGTGGCCTCGTGTTTCTCGCGCTGCTCCTGATGGGCAAAGTGCTGGGCAGCCTGGGCCGCAACGTCAATGATCGCGCCCTGCCAGTTCCCGTCCGGCTTCTCGTGCTGCTGGTTCTGCTGCTCGCTCACTTCGATCTCCATTTCGTGAAACATTTGTTCCACGAATTACTGTTATCGGGAATGCACAAGGCGTAGGCCTTGGCTGTTTGCTGGGGTCGGCCCAGGGGCGGGCGCCTGCGTTGCCATCAAGCAGCTCCAGGGACTACGCACCAGGGCGGCTATCGGGACGCGCTGCCCCAAATAGTGATGGACGGTGGTCCAGAGGTGGAGCTGCTTGCCGTGGGCCGCCGGGCCAAGCCCGTGGATGAACTGTGTGGCTTCCATTCCTGTTCCTTGCCCGCCTCCTGCGGGGGTCGTCTTCAGATTTATCGCGCATCCGTCATGGGTACTAACCCGGGCGCGTCATCGACTGCCGCCACCTCAGGCACTCCCTGAATCCGCTCCTCGTAGCGCCGGGTCAAACGCTGCACCGCGCGACGAATGTCGAGCAACTCTGCCCGGCGCTCACGAATCGACGTCGCCTCCCGCTCTGCCTCACGGACGATGTCCCGCTCGTAGGGACGGGCATGGGCCAGCAACGTGGTGAGGTGGTAACCGTGCCCTCGCCCCCTCCCGCTCCTCCCTTGCGGGATGTACTTGAACGCACTCCGCTCTCCCTTGCCCTTGTTCTGCGTGAACCAATACAGCTCCATCGAACCCTTGTGGGCTCGGACACTGATGTTCAGTGGTGAGTAGAGGCTTCCCTTTGCGGGTTCCGCTGCGGCCTCTCGCTGGAGCTTCTCTTCGTCGCGCAGCTTGGCTCGACCGTTGCGGAATTCTTCGACGAGTGACTCGGCTTCGGCTTCGAGCAATGCCTCGGCGATTTGGATTTCTGACGCGATGGCCGTGAGCCTATCGAGCCCCCTTTGTGCCTCCTGCGCATTGAGTGCGATTTGGCGTGTAGCTTCTTTGGTGTCTGTCCCAGTCATTCTATCTATCATGGGATTTGCAGCGCTCCCCACTCAGGGAAAAACACCCTCGTTATCGCAGGGGGTTTCCGAACCTGGGGAACTGACTGAAAGCCACTTCATTGATATGGGGATTGGCTAGTCAATCGACCCGCACGGACCAATGCCCGGTCTTCCGCGCCCCGCGCTCTTGGGGAGTTGGGCGCAGTCCCATTTGATTGATATGGGGAATCGCACCGGACACCCGTCACATTGGGTAGTGGCGCAGACCAACGTGCTTACCCCAAGTCCCGCCCCCAGTCCCGCGACGGTCCACACGCCGGCGCCTCGCGTAGCGCGGATCGTGAGCCTCACTCGCGCCACGCCGGGTCTCTCCCGGGTGGTAACACCCCGATCTCTAGGGGGTGTTTCCGAGATTGAAGCGACCCTGTGCAGATTCCAATAGCGAGCAAATGGCTCTGCAAAGCCATTTAGCCGAGTTCGCTACCGAGCGCGGTGCACATCGCGGGGCGTTTTGGACCCTCCCCCTACCCATGCGACCGTATCTGCACCCGCCCAGCCTCGGGACCGAGGAGTCGCGGGCCTTTTCGTTTGTTATTTCAACGGCTTATAGCCAAGGAGAACCCATGGAAATGTGCAGCATCCACACGCCGTTGGCGGCGCTGGATATCGGCTACGGCAATTTGAAGGCTTTGGGCCTTCGCCCGGGCGCAACGCAGCCCGATGTGATCAAGCTTCCGATCGGTGCGGCTCCTCTCGAGCAGGCGCCAAAGGCCCTCGGTGGCGGCTACGACCTGCGCGGTGGCGAACGCGTCACTATCAACGGGTTGCCGTGGGTCGCCGGCACTGATCCCCAGATCTTGCAGGGCTTCACCCGGCAGTTGGACCCGACCTACATCTACTCGCCGGAGTACCTGGCCCTGTACTACGCGGCCCTGGCCCGCTTGAACTACAACCACATCGGCATCCTGGTCACTGGCCTTCCCTGCGACCAGTTCGATGGCCCCGACAGTCGCGTCATTCGCCAGCGTCTCTCGGAGCGCTTGAAGGGCGAACACCAGATCAGTGAACACCGAAGCGTCCGGGTCGACCGTGTCCTTGTGCTTGCTCAGCCCATGGGGACCTACGCCTCGCTGTTCCACGACCAGGACACCGCCAATGATGGCCGGACCATCCTGATCATCGACGTGGGCTTCTACTCCGTCGACTGGGTGCTCATGCAGGGCGGCTCTGTGCGTGGCGGTACGGCCCAGACCAGCCCGCAGGCGACCGGGCGCATCCTCGAAGTAGCCGCCCGTCAGATTTCGGAGAACCACGGCGGTGCTCAGCTGAGCGTCAATCGCCTCGAGGCGGCCTTCCGCAACGGGCAGGCAACGATGCAACTCGGCATCCATACGGTGCCGTATCGAAACTACATCGACCAGGCCGCCGCGACCGTATCCCGCCAGGTTCTGCCGGCGATCCTGTCTTCGCTGCGCGATATCGGCGATGTCACCGACTGCGTGATCCTCACGGGCGGCGGCGCCGAGCTGTTCGAGCCGGCGGCCAAGGCACACTTCAAGTCGTCGCAGGTCATCTCGACGCCAGACCCCGTCATGGCCAACGGCGAGGGCTATCTCTGGCTTGCTCATCGCGCGGCGATCTCTGCAGAACGCCAGGCGGCTCAAGCTTCGGCTCAGCAGAGGCGCGCCTAATGGCCGTCTCCCCGTTGGCCGCAGCCGAAGGCAAGCGTGCGAGGGCGAGGGCCAAGACGACCCGCGACCCCGACGGTTACACGCCTCGCATCATCGTGCGTTGGGATCCGGAAGCAGTCGCTGACCAGGACCTGCTCAGCGACCTAGGCAACTTCAAGGCCCGGGCGCGCGGAAAGCGGATGAAGTACCTCGCCCGTCTCGGGCTGTTGCTCGAAGCCCAGGGCGCATTGCTTGAAGGCCGAAAGGAATCCGGCCGACTGGTTCTTCCAGCGGTGATGGCATCGCCCGGCTCAGCCATGGCTGCCCTGCCCTCGGAACCCGCGTCGGATCGACTTTCCGTGGTAGCGCCGGAACTCCGAGGAGACCAAGGCGCTGGCTTGGACGGCATGCTCGGACAGCTCGAGGAGTTCTGATTCGAACCCCTTCTTGGTCACGGCTTCCAAAGTTTCGGAAGGTGATCGAATACAAATAGGCATTTTGTTTGCCTGATCACCTTCGTTTTTGACTTCCATTGCCATTTTCGTGGGTGTAGCCTCGCCCAAAATCTGCACCCTGCGGCTACTTTGTGACCATTTCTTTAGCTAGGAGCTTTCATGGCTACGCCCATTGAGACCCCCGTTGAGCAAGTTCAAGCGGGACCTACGACCCTGCGAGCAACGCCCGAAGACTTTCGCCGCTGGGCGGACCACGGCCAGGAGATGCTCCTGAAGTTGGCCGAGGCCACAAACGAGCCCAATGAGCGTCGCGTCCTTCGTACCTTCCGCAAGACTGAAGCCATGGAGATCGGCGGCATCAGCGAATACCGATGGAAGGAAGCTCGCAAGAAGTTGAGGCTTGGCGATTCCGCCGCCGCTGAAGCACGGGTCACTCTGGAGGAGATCCACAAGATCCAGGAGATGCTCGGGCTTCGGCCGCGCCGCCCTAAGGGTAGTCGTGCAGTCCGCATGGCGGTAGCCAATTTCAAAGGCGGCGCAACGAAAACAACGGTCGCATTTCACATAGGCCAGGCCTTCCCGCTGCGTGGGTACCGCACCCTGCTTGTTGACGCTGACCCTCAGGGCACGCTGAGCCGACTGATGGGTTTCCGCCCGGAAGATATCGACCCGGACATGACCCTGACGTCGCTGTTCGAAAACGTCTCGAAGGCACAGTCCGAGCGTATCGGTCTGCGCCCTCAGTCGACCCACATCGACGGCCTGGACATCATTCCGGCCTCGCTGGAGATGACCGGATCGGATATCCACATCGCTTCGGCGTTCATGAACAAGGTCGACGGTGCATCCGAGTTCTACCGCCTGTTCGATGACGCCCTGTCGGCCATCGAAGAGAACTACGACATCATTGTCATCGATACGGCACCGGCTTTCAGCTTCCTTGCCTTGAACGTCCTGTGGGCTGCAAATTCCCTGGTTGTCCCGCTTCCACCGAGCTTCCCCGACTTCTCCGCAACGATCGACTTCTGCGGCATGAGCGGCGACTTGATCTCAGCCATTTCGAGACTCAAGGGGTTTGGCAAGAGCTGGAGCCCCACAGTGTTCATGCACTCACGCGTTGAGAGCACGAATGCCGCCTCTGACGTGCGAACGTTCGCCGGGCATCTGTTTGGCCGGTACCGGGTTGAGGAAGGCATACCGAAGCTAAGCGCCGTGGAGAACGCCCTCTCCCAGATGCGCTCGATCTATGAGGTGACCGGCGCGGAAGTTGATTCCCGAGCACTGCGCCGCGCGCGTGACGCCGTCGACCAGTTCGCCAATCGCTTGGTTGGGCTGATTGAGGGGGAATGGGCGGAACAAGTTCGTGAAGTGAATCAGAAGGAGAGCGGCAATGAGTAAGGCTAAAGACCGCCGCAATGGAATTCTTGGCAGCGTGCTGGCGAGTGGCTTGGCGACCTCAGGCAGCGCCAGTACGGACGTCGATCGCATCGACGGCCACGCTGTGGATGGACCTGACGACCACGCAACGGAGGCAAGCGAGCCCCCTGCCCGCACCCGGGGCTCCTTCATGTCCACGATGTTCGGCGGCCAGGCTCAAGGCCTGGAGCAGAAGCTGAAGGAATACGAGGATAGATGGGGCGCGGCGATCCCTATGCGGGACGACATTGACCCGAAGCTTGTCGACCACGGCCCGTTCCACAACCGTCTCGGTGTCGCTTACGACGCAACTCGCTCCGAGGCTTTCCGTAGCCTCAAGGCAAAGATGGCCGTCACGAAGGGCAACACGACACCCGTGATGCTTCGCGAGAAGGACGGCGGTCGTTACGAAGCCGTGTATGGCTATCGCCGCTGGCAGGGCTGTCTACAGGACGGTTATCTGCTGCGTGCATTGATCCTGCCGAAGGAGACCACTAACGAAGAAGTGATGGTGTTCCAGCACTTCGAGAACGAGGACCGTGAGGATATTTCGGTCATCGAGCTCGGCCGTCAGGTGGAGAGCTGGATGAGGGATGCCGGCTATGGCTCGGCTGACAAGGTTGCCGCACGGCTGGAGATCGGCACTCAGCACCTATCGGAGCTGAGATTGATCGGTTCGCTGCCGGACCTCCTTTTGGAGGTTCACCCGGATCCATTGAAGATTTCCTTCCGTGCAGCGCGCACCCTGGCTCGTCTCCATCGAGATCGAGAGAAGGACCTCATTGAGCGGTTGAAGCTGCTGCAGAAGAAGACGCCAATTCCGACCGCTGCCGAGGCGACGGCCTTTCTCGTCGCCTTGGCAGAGAAGAAGGCACCGGTGCCTTCCAACACGGCCAGAACGGCATCGGTAAAGGCTGAGGTGTCTGACGGGCGGATTTCGTTTGTAACTAACGAACTTTCTGAGGATGCGCGCAAGAAGTTCATGAAAGCGGTCCAGGCCGCGGCCAAACAGGCAGGGTTCGAGATCCAGATCTAGTTTTCGGACGTGTCCGAAAAGTTTCTACAGATATGGATTCATCTAGCGATAACCAGACCAGTTTTCGGACGCGTCCGAAAACTGGTCAGCACTGAACACCAAGAGAGGTTTTCGGACGTGTCCGAAAAGTTCCAAAGACATCAAACGGACCTAGTTTTCGGACCTGTCCGAAAACTCAGGCCAGGGTGGCTTGAGAGGACCCTTAACTGAGGCTCGTCTCAAGCGACTCAGTCGCAAAGGCGCCAAGGCAATCGTGCTTAGGCAATCGGAACCAGATGACATGACGTAGCGACGAACGACACATACGAAAAAGCCCCACGGCTGGAACCGCAGGGCTTCTTTTCGTAGACCTATGGGATTGGTTGTACTCAACCCAAAAAGGCCCGGTTTGGCGACCGGTCTTTAGGGTACGACCAAAAAACCATTTGGGTCAAGTTTCGCTCGTCCTCAAAAAAGTGAGGACCTCAAATGACAACTTATGCGCACACCATCCCGAACGCTTCGGCGGTCGCTGACACCCTGTCGATCCTTCAAAGGCTCCGCCCGCATTGCTCAAGCATTGCCGCCGCAGTCGTACTCCTGACCCTTGCCCAGACGACCGAGTTCGCGGAAGGGGAGTGCACCACCGCGCTCTCTACCTACGAAATCGCGAATTCTGCTTCCATGACTCCAGCCGCCGTCCAGCGCGCCATCAATTCGCTCAGGGACGCAGGCCTAATCGCACGTCACCAACACATCAAACAGAAGGGCTGCGTTGCGCTCACCCTGATCACACCAAAAGGGCTTGACATTCTACGCCCGTCAGCGTTAGGCGCAACATCGCTTCCCGCAAGCCTCCTTAGCGACCTTGTTGGCGAGCCACTGATCATCACAGAGGCGTGCGCGCAGGCATGGAAGGAGGGGGTCGTCCCGGACCCTTCGCTCCTCCAGGACTTCCGTGGGCCGTCTGACGCGTACGAGCGCGTCATGGGGGCTCTGCGCGCAAACACCGAGCAGGCTCAGGAGACCTTGATGGCCGCCGTTGACGAGGCGCAGCTGATCGCGGACGCAGAGGCTGAGGGCAGGGTGGTGGTCCCGCTCTCCGACGGCACCGTCCTCGAACTCAATGCAGCGGAGTTCGCCGTGCAGGCACCGTGCCCTGTCGACCTACGCTTTATCCGCGAAACGCTCTTGCTCGTCATGGCGCGTGGACGCCAGCTCAATGGACCGATGGCCAAGCGACTCGCCGCCGAGGCGGGCTACTCGCGTGCGGTGGGCTTTGTACGCGGGCACGCTTGGGACGCCGGCAGTCGTGTCCTAGCATCGGTGATGTCCCGTGTGACTTGGTCTCGCCCACGCAGCATTAGGCAGGCTTGGTACACGGCCGTCGAATCGTGCTCGGCAGTCCATGGAGGGCAGTTATCCACAGGTGCATCGGTTTCCGTTCACTAACTAGGTTTTCCAACAAATAAAAGCTTCTAAAGAAAACCAGTTAGTCGCCGACAACCGACATGCCTGTGGACCGAATGCCCTGATTGCGCTCTTGGTTGGTCCGCTATGAATCCGGACCGCTTGGGGCCTGCCTTACCCGGACACAGTGCTTAGGAGTAGAACGTGCTGGATGCAAACACTTTTTTGGTGAACGACCTGGTCGACTACGGCTTGGACGCGTTGATGTTCATTCGTCAGGTCGCCGCCCGGGATCCATCAGCAGCCCAAGAGATCTGCCGTTTCCGCAATCAGCGTTTGCTCTACGTCCTCGAACGCCTCGACCAGGCTGCTTTGCGCCGGTTGCTCGGCGCCGTCGGTTGCCCGTTCGGCCCTCGCACCACGGAGCTGAACGCTGCGCTCGATACGCTGGAAGGTGGCCTTCGTCCGAAGGGTTTGGTTAACGCTCCTGAGTTCTATTCCGAAAACGAGCACTTCGGTCGTGAGCTGGAGCGGATCCAGCAACAGTTTTGGACACTGTTCCGCCAAGAGGCACATCAGAACCACCACGCGTGTGCGACGACGTTCGATATCGACGACCATCAGGTCATTCGCCGTATCGCAACCCTGAAGCTGAATGAGCTGCGCCTGCTTGCACGTTTCCCGATAGCCCTTAGGATTAGTCAGTCCTCCGGCTTTGAACTGGCGTTGAGCTTGGAAGGGCAGGGCGTTACGAATCCAACGCGCCTCGCAGTCGCCGGCATGGCGGCCGCATGCTTTGATGAGCCAGCTGCTGAGCACGCGCAAGGGGTTGTGTCATGACGACATCTCAGAGGCTTGTTGGCAAAGCCCACGACGGCGCCATGAAGTTGGCGATCCTGCAGGCCAAGCATCTGGCCGGCTACCAAGACGGATCCATCGTCAATTCTGCGGAACGCTTGGCCAAGCTCGGACTACGTGCCAGCTTGATTCACGAGCTGACCGGAATCCCCCAAAGCAACACGTCGCGGATCGTGAAGTCGGTCGGCAATTTCAAGACCGGTCGCCGCAAGACCAGTATCGACGATATCTTCCGCAACGCGACGACGCACCAGCAGATCTCGATGTTCCTCGTCATGGTGGAACGTCAACGCAAGCTCAATCCTGCCGGTACCTTACTTGCGTGCCACATCCTGGACGCCGTCCGCAGCATGTGCGCCCGAGCGCCAAGCCAACTGCACTCTGCGGATTGGGAACGCCTAACCGAAGCCGCGCTCTCGCTCCAGAGTGGCGCGCTGCGGCTGATCACCTGTTCCGCGTGCCACACTCGCCACGTCGTGCCGTCTAAGGAGAGCGAGGGGCTGGGCGCAAAAATAAACGAGTCGGACCGCGCGTGTCCGCTCTGCCGCATCACCGAATCGGTCACCACCATGAAGAAGAAGGTAATTGATGACCGTGAGGTAACGTTCGTCACGACCATTCGCCAGGCCGACAACACGGTTATCCCGACCCTGGCTGCCGATCTCTTCGAGCGCCGACAACGCCTCCGCGCGGCCGGCGTGGGTGAACCGAAGGCCGCGACGCGCTAAAACCGTACCGGTCGAAACTAGCCCGAACAACGGCAGTGTTTCGCCGCTAGCCTCTTTGGCGCGCCACCTAGCATGGGTGGTATGCGCGCCCTCATCTCTGCAGTTCTCACGTCCCTCGCTCTGCTGGCCACCATGCCGGCCAGCGCACTGCCGAACCCGCCGGCGAAAGCTCCCGCCGGGCAAGAGGACACTCAACAACCGGCGACCACAAAACCCCCGCGGAATCCGGACGATGGCTGGTTCTTCTATCGAGACCCCCGGGAGGAGGAGAAGAAGAAGACCCCACCTCCGAAGCCTGCCCCGCCCAGCGCGCCGACCGACATGAGCGAGAAAGTCGGCAGCGCCGAGTGGATCCAGAAGAACCTCCCTCGAATCATGATGGATGCCATCAACGACCCGGGGAACAGGGATAAGGTCGAGCTGTACGGCTATGTCCAGAAGCTCGCGATGGATAAGTCGGAACAGTTCGCCAACACCTACATCCGCGTCATGAGCGCAAACCCTGCGCTCGATGAGACGATCCGAAATCCGACCAGTACTTTCGCGCTGCGCGAGCTGGACACAAAGCGCGACTCGGAGCGCGCAGAAGTCCTGCGCCAGATCGCGCAGACCACAGGCCTTTGGTACTTCTTCCGGTCGGACTGCCCGTATTGCCACCGGCAGAACCCGCTGCTCGACCTGCTACAGCAGGACTCGAACATCTCCATCCTCCCGATCAGCTTGGACCATCAGCCGTTGCAGGACGGCTCGTTCCCGAATTGGGTGGCAGATAGCGGGCAGGGGCAGTACCTCGGCGTCACCAACACACCGACGTTGTTCATGGTTCATCCGTCTACAGGGCAGCTCGTCAGTCTGGCTGTTGGGCAGCGGTCGTTGCCGGACATTGAGCGCCGCATCATCGAGATCTCGCGCGATCAGAACTGGATTGACCAGGCGACGTACGAGCGAGCGATGAAGGGCATGCCCCAGCGATACATCACTGACGCATTTGACCCCACCTCGATCACAGACCCGAACGATCCAAAGCAGGTACTGGATGCGCTTCGCCACGCCGGTATGCACGGCGAGGCGCAGCAGTCCGCGACCCTCGACGATCTGCAGAAGGCAACGCGCGGAAACGCCACACCATGGAAAGGCTCGGAGTAACCGGCAATGAAGCGAATCCTACTTCTCGTTCTTGTAACCCTGGCAGCCATCAGCGGCCACGTCCATGCACAAAGTGGCGTCGCCGGTCAGTCAGCGAACATCTTCAACTCGATGACGAACACGACTGATCCGAAGGTTGTGATGGGTGCTCGTCGCGGCGTGATTACCGGCGGTAGCTTCCAAATGAAGAACCGCATGATGAATGTGCAGCTCATCTCGATGAATGCACCAAACATCACGGGCGGCTGCGGTGGAATCGACGCGTTCATGGGTTCTTTCTCATTCATCTCGAAAGACCAGATCGTTGCGGCGCTGCGATCCATTGCGTCGGCAGCTGTGGGCTACGCGTTCAAGCTCGCCCTGCAGAGCATGTGTCCGTCGTGCGAGAAGATCATGGGCGAGATGCAAAACATGATGAACAACGTGACGATGAACAACATCAACTCGTGCGAAGTGGGCCAGTCCATCATCAACGCGGGTGGCGATAACTCCATCGCCTCCGGTATCGCGGAGATGGGTAAGCCGGTTCGCACGTGGCTCGGTCAGGCTGATGACTACCAGCAAAGCAAGAACCTCAATAAGTCGACGACGCCCCTTGGTTCGCTCGCCAATCAATCGCCACAGATCTTCGATCAGGTTATCCCTGGGAACGTCGTGTGGCGCGCGCTGATGTCGCAAGGCGTCGGCACATGGGTTGGCCAGCAGAACGATCAGATGTTGGAAGACATCATGTCGCTGACTGGCACGATCATCGTATGCATGCCTGATGCGGCCCAAAGCGAGTGCTCCGTCGCCGGCGCGACGGGGTCGCGCGTCGGTCAGCAAGGTTCGTTGATCCAGTACCGACAGCCGCCGACCATGACCATCAAGGAGCTGGTCGAGGGAACCGACGGTTCCCGCATGATCAAGCGAATCCAGTGCGTGGGTCAGCACCCGCATGAAGTGAATGGCTGCAATCGCATCATCGTTCAGGACTACAGCAATTATGAAGGTCTGCGCACGAAGTTGATGAAGGTGTTCCTTGGCGATGGCTCTGAAGGGTCCGGCATGCTCGACCAGGTCTACCTTGGACAGCGCTCGCCGACCACTCAGGAGCAGGCCCTGATGACGGGTGGCGGGCAGTACACGCAATTGGCGATCAGCCTCGCCATGAAGTCGCCGGCTGCAGCAAAGCGTTTCGTTGCGCAGTTCGGCGACCTGATCGCGGCCGAGCTCGCGCGCGAGATCGTCTTCGTCAATATCGACTCTGCCCTAACCGCCGTCGCCCAGCAGACGAGCGGGGACACCCGCCCAGTCCGGCAGCTCCTTCACGAATCGCTGCAGCGCAACCAAGAGGAGCTGAGCCTCTACTACGACAACGCGAAGTCCAAGAGCGCGGTCATCAACTATTGGTCCGAGATCCAGCACGCGCTGGAGAAGCGTGACCCGGTGCAGCGCCCGGTCGGCGCGGTCAACTGACGAAAGGAATCCTCAGTGCCAAATCTATTCGTCAAAACGGGCAAGCTGTTCGAGATCTACTCGATGGGCGATGGTCTCTACATGAAGCGCGTCCTAGATGGCGTCGCGTCCATGAGCAACAGCGGCCTCTTTGTTTCTCTGGGCGCGCTCGGGCTCCTTTTGGGCCTTCTCATGGTCGCCGTCAAGCACGTCTCCAACAACGCGCAGAAGACAGAGTTCGGGGTGCTCTTCCTGTCGTTCATCGCATTCACCGTGATGTTCGGTATGCGCGCGGACGTAATCATCCATGACCTGGGCGGAGCGCCAGGAGCCGTGCAGAACGGGACCTTCCCGGTAGACAACGTTCCCTTCGGTGTCGCAGCGGCGGGAAGCATCATCTCGACGCTTGGGCTCACGCTGTCGGAAAAGATGGAGCAGGGCTATGGCCTTCCATCTGGCGGGACCAATCCCGATGGCACGACAGGCTTCGGTCGTAGCCTCGAGTGGATCAATGCCGTGCGCAACTGGGAGCTGCCAGAGTTTGACGACACAGGGTCGAATGGTCTCGTGTCACGGTTCAAGAACAACGTCTCCTACTACCTCGCGAACTGCACGTTTGTGGCGGCAGGGAATAGTCAGCTGAACATGGCGAAGGCGTTCAACACCTCCGATCCTTTCAGCTTCGGCGACACGACCACAGGTGGCCTTGGCTACAACAACAAGTTCATCACGACGAAGTGGGAGGACAAGGCCCACAACATTACCGACATGGACTGTTCGGCCGCGCTCAATCAGCTGAAGGCAGACGCCGGCGACGACTCGCTCTTCAGCGCCTTTGCCAACGCGTCTGCAGTTCGCATGAAGCGTGTGGTACCGGGATACCCTGCTGCCCAGCAGATGCGGGATGCATTCAACGACATCGGTATGGCCGGCGATGAGGCGGCCGCGTACACGATGAGTTCCGCCGTCAATGCGGTGTGGTCTATGGCCCTGCGACGCGGCAGCGATCCCTCAGGACTGGACGTTATGACCGCGGTGATGGTGAACCAGGGAACCGAGCAGCGTGCCACGCAATGGGGCGCCGATGAATCCATGTTCCGCCAGGTGGCGCGGCCGATGGCTGCGTTCTTCGAGTCGATGATTTACGCCATGGCCCCCTTCATGGCCTTGGTTGTCGGTCTCGGTGCCTGGGGCTTCCAGAAGCTGATGACCTACATGGTCCTGACGATCTGGGTCGCATTGTGGCTGCCTGTCTTGTCTGTGGTGAATCTTTTTCAGGTGACGATGGCCCAGCACGCAGTGGACGCGATGAACCAGGTTCCACCTGGGGCCACTCCACTATCGGTGACAAGCATCGCGGGTGCAGCCAATCTGCAACACCAGATTGTGAACTGGCTTGCCACGGGTGCAACGATTGCGGCGGCGACGCCGGCGATCACGATGATGCTGATCTTCGGCGGAGCCGTGACTGCGAGCGCGCTTGCTGGCCGTATGCAGGGTGCAGAGTTCAGCAACGAGAAGATGGTGAGCCCCGACTCCGTCAAGGACGCGCCAATCATGGAGCGCGGCTCGATGGAATCGCATAGTCAGATTGGCGGTAGCCACATCACCGGCGCTTCTGCGATTGCGCCGAAATACTCCGGCGCGACGATTGGCGAAAGCGCGGTCTCTAGTTCCTCTGCAGCGCTTGAGGCTTCTTCGAACAACCTGACTTCCACCGCATCCAAGGCTATCAGCCAGAGCTTCCAGAACGAGATTGGTCAGACAGTGTCTGGCTCCCATATGTTCCAGGGCTCCGCATCGCAAAGCCAGCAGGAAATGGCGAAGTGGGGTACGTCTCAGGGTTACGACATCAAGAGCGGACAAGAGCAGGCATGGGCCGCGGTTATGGCCATGTCCGCCGCCGGCCAGGGACAAGCGGCGGCCGGCATCGCGAAGGCCGCCGGTATCAGCCTTGCCGCGGGCAGCAGCTCGAGGCACGAGTTCACTGAGAAGGATGCGCAAGCTCTTGGTGAGCAGATCAAGCGTGACTCGTCGTACAACAAGGCGATGACTGCGCAGATGGCCACTGCGGTGAACGACACTGTGCAGAACATGGCTTCGCAGGGCTCGAAGATCGCTGAAAGTGCCGTGGGTAGTAACCAGTACCAGAGCGCGCTGTCTGACATGAAGTCGAAGCAGGAGCAGTTCCAGGAAGCGCAGTCGTTGAAGTCTCAGTTCGGCAGCTCGCAGCAAATTGACAGCATCCAGGCTGCTACGGGAATCGCAGGTCGTGGTCACGCCGATGAGGTCATCAATGCAGCGAAGCAGCACGCCGGCGTCGAGGCATTCAACTACGCCCGGCAGTACGTGCAAGGTTCGGGCTGGGGATCGAGTGATTCGAAGGTCGCCGATGTGCAGGCGGCACTGGTGGCGTTGGAGGGTAAGAGCCTCCCAGTGGCCGGTCGGGAGGCCCTGCGGGCTGGGCACGAGAGCGACCGCAGCCAGGCGCTGTTGAAAGCACTGGGGCAGGGCGGAGCCATGTTCGGCGGTGATGTCAGCAAGGCCGCGCTTGGCGATCCGTACCGCAACTCCGGGTTGGCTTCGGACGTGGTCAAGGGTGTGGCAGCGCAGCAAGTCGGTGGTCACCCGCTGGGCTCTGGCTTGAACGAGAACAACATCAAGGGACAGGCTCAAAGCCTGGTCTCCGGCGCATCTGTGCCTGAGGCGACGGGCGCTGTCGTTCAGCGCGCTGGGATCGGCGAGGCCGTGGCCAACATGGATCAGCAGAGCCGTGAACTCGAGGGCTACCGCCAGGATCCGAATGCGGCAAATGCGGTTTCTGGTCGTGTTCGTGATCAGTTTGAGACGAACACCGGTGTCGTCCAGAAGGAAGCCGCCGATCTCAAGAACGCTCGCGCGAAGGAGATGGCGAACAACGACACTGGTGGCTTGGCCAAGGACATGAAGCGCTTCTATGACGACCGGGTGTCCGCCGCGACAAACCATAGCGCCCAGAGTGCCCAGGGGGCAATGAGCATCGCGCGAGCCGTCAATGGAGGCGAAGCGGAGCGGGACATCGCGAAGAAGCAAGAATTCATGATGGACGAGCGCGGTAAGCAGAGCATGACTTTCGGCTTCGGCGGTATCACTTCGTCGAGTGCCAAGGACGTCGCCACAGACCCGACGCTGCGAAGCGACGCCAACCAGTGGTTTGGAGGTCGAGCGGATCAGCTCATCCAATCGGAAGGCAATTACCAGAGCCGTGACCTACTGGTCGCGAAGGCCGCGATTGATGCGGTGCACGCGCACAACGGCGCGACGCCGGAGATCGTGCAGGCCTACGACAGTTCGGTGGCGAACTTGACGCCGGACGAGCGCAAAAATCTGGAGGCCTACGAGCAGGTTGCCCATACGAAGTCATGGGGCGGCGGCGTGGGCGATATGTCCGGCGCTGAAATAGCGCTTGGCCAGAATCCGGAGGGTATGCAGCTCACCCGCCCGGGACCGCAGACCATCGATCGCAACACGTCCGTATTTGGCCCGGGGTTCGTCGGCCCCGGCGCGAACTCCCACCAGGGCGCCGTTGGTTCGCCCTCCGTTGGAGGAGACCAGGGAGCATCAGGGCCTTCGGTTGGCGCGCCGATGATTGGGGGCTCCCAAACGCCGATGAGCAATGGAGGTCCATCGGACGAGGGCAGGGTGCGGCCCGGCTCTGGTGCCGGGCAGGGGGTTAGCACCCCAGCGTTTGGTTCAACTGAGGTCGGAGGCGGGCGTCCGAACCAGGGACAGGGATGAGGCAAGAAATAAGAAGGGCGCCATTGGCGCCCTTCTTGTTTGCATCAGTCGTCGTTGTGACGCGGCTGGTTGAGTGGCTTGATCCCCATCGGGTCGCTGTGGTCGTCAAACAGCGATGGCGCGTTCCGCCACGGCTCGTCGTCCCAGCCCGAGGGTTCGTCGCTCTTCTGCGGCCCGCCGCCGTCCTTGCGCTTGCTGCGTCCCCCCAGAAGGGCCAAGAGCACGAAGAGTCCAAGGAAGATGTAAATGTTCACGGCGTCAGGCTCGCGGAGATCATGTGGGTAGGCTACCACGGCGGCGGAGAGGGCAAAGTTACCTCTAGCGGTAAGGGCGGGCCCGCGATAACATCAGGTCAAACCCGCGACTCACTCTGTGAGCGCATCGGTGCCGAGGCCCACCTTCAGGCCGTAACTGTCCACCGAGACAGCACCCTTTTAGCGTTACTTCCCGATCCTTTCCCGTGAACGACCTATTGGCGTTCGTGCGGTATTCACCCCTACGCTCAGCGTGATTCACTCCTCTCGTTGTGCGCGAGATGGAGCTCTTTTCTATTACTCGTGCGCACAGCGAGATGGAGCTATATCCATGGGTCTTGTCAGTATGTTTTGCGGTTTGGTTCTGCTGATCGTCATCTTTCAGGGCAGTCAGCGTCCCAAAGCCAGTGACCGCCAGGCGCTGTTGGATGGCAGTTCGGAAACGAACGAAACCAACGAGTGGTCCAGCGATGGTCGCGTGAAGGGTGAGCCAAAGCTCACCGAACTCGCAGCCCCTTCGGCAGAAGTGATCGAGTTTCCGATCATGACCAGCAAGCAGTTGTTTGACCGTCTCGCCGCCAATGGCGGACCGAACGTGATCGTTTCCGAAGAGCGTGTGCAGCACATTCGCAGCGCGCGAAACCTTCTGAAGCCTCGCGAGGATCTGGTCGAACCAGCTGTCGAAGTCCCCTACGAGGTCGCAGACCTTGGTCTGCCGCCCGACCTAATGGTCGACGAGCACGTCGAAGTCTGGGCACACGAGGAATTTTCCGAGGTCGCCTAAGACCAACCAACAAAAGGAGCCCCTTCGGGCTCCTTTTTTTTGGCCTGCGTGTCCTCCATGAAACGAGCCTCAATAACGGCATCGTTTCGGAGTTAGGGCGCTGCCTCTGGCGCTTACCGTGAGAGCTCCCGAAATTGGAGTCCTCCCACTCATGCAGCGCGTTCAGATCCCGCGCCACGTCGATGCACCACAGCGGTTCCTGCTCTGGACCGTCGACCAGGCTATCCCGTTCCTGATCATCGTCGGCCTGGGCATCTTCCTGAAGATGCTCTTTGTCTCCATCTGCGTGGGCATCGGCGTTAGCTGGTACTTCAACCGCTACCGCGAGTCGCGTGCTGACGGCTTTCTCAAGCACATGTTCTGGTGGTACGGCATGGCGAGCGTGAAGTCGAGCGTTCGCTCGGTCGTCAATCCCTTCATGCGGAGGATCTTCCCCGCATGAACCTAAAGAACTATCTCAAGACGTGGGACGGCACCCTGACCGAGAACCGGATGGGCCGCTACGTCATGCTGGTCCAATCCGTTGTCATTCTGGTGTTGGGCATTGCGCTTGCAACGCGCACGCCCGTCATCGAGCAAATCCCTCCCGGGTTGACGGACAAGGGGCTGCTGATGGCTGACGACGCAAACGACGCTGTTCGGACCGCGTGGGGCAGCTTCTTCGCGGACACCCTCGCGAACGTTACGCCTCGCACCGCCGACTTCCTCGACAAGAAGCTTGGTCCCTTCGTCGCCCCGAACATCAGTAGCCAGGTGCGCGACCTTGTGGCCGCGCAAGCAAAGCAGATCAAGGATGAGCAAGTCTCGATCCAGTTCAGCGCGACCGACGTGTGGCGTGTGCCCGACACCGACACCGTTGTGGTCACCGGTGAGTACACCATTCACGGCATCCGCGAAGCAGAGAAGCGGACGACCCGGACCTTCGAGTTCGGCATCAAGATCGTCAACTACCGCGTCGTTCTGACCGGTATCGATGTCTACGAGGGGCCGTGGCGTCCCACCGCTGAACGCGAAAAGAAAGCAGTAGCCGCGGCGCGCAAGGCCGCCGAAGCCCAGCAGACCGGAAACTAAGGAGAAGCAAGGATGCGAACGATGCGTGCGCGAGTGCTCGCGATAGCCATGATGGCGTATGGGTTGTGTGCCCATGCTGAAGTGACGCCGGGCCTTCCGGTTCAGCAGGTGAACCCACCGCAGGCCCAGGGAACCGGACCGCAGGCCCCGCTGGCTGCCGGCGTTGAAGGCGCTGACGGCCTCACACCGGAGGAACGCCGAGTTGCGGCAGGACTGTTGGCGCCGGCGCCGCGAAATAGCGAGGTGGCCACGAAGCCTCCCGTAAAAGCCCCGCCTCCGCAGATGACGGTGAAGGCTGGCGTCACAACCATCTTTGCGATCGGCCGAGGGCAGACGAACCGTATTGTCGTGCCCTTCAAGAAGCCGAAGCTGATGACTTCCGCGACGGAAGACCAAGCAAAGATTGACGTCGACCCTGACTTCCCTCTGGTTTACGTGACCACCTCTCGAAGCGAGCCGGTGAGCATGTTCATCTACGATGAGAACGACAAGACGACGGCCATCTCGGTTTCTCTCGTTCCAGCAGACATTCCCGCCGTGAGCGTGACCATGCGGCTCGAGAACTATGTGCCGCGCGAACCGGTGGAGCAGACGGCCCGCCACGAGGGTGACGCGAAGTCTGCTCGCGGGTGGGAAACGGACCAGCCATTCACCGACTCGGTCAAGGAACTTTTCCGAAACGCTGCGCTCGGCAAGGTGCCTTCGGGTTACTCGCTTGGTCCGCTTGATCATCGATCTGCTGCTGCGGCGCGGTGCGACATGCCGGGACTCCGCATCGAGCAGAAGCAACTGCTGACCGGCTTCAATATGCAGCTCGTGGTGGCACGCGTGACCAATATGCAACCGGTACCTGTGGACATCGTCGAGACCGGCTGTCGCGGGGCCGACGTGTTGGCTGCTGCCGCATGGCCTGCCGTGCATCTACAGCCTGGTCAGGCTGCGGAGCTATACGTCGCGATTCGGGCGCCCGGTGAGGACGCGTCGGACGTGGTTCGCCCCTCGCTTGTGAGTGAGGGCCGCTGACATGGCGATGCCGAAGGCAATTACCGATCGTTGGGAAAAGCTCAATCCGAAGCAGAAGCAGTGGCTGACGTGGGGCGCGATGCTCAGCGTGCTGTTCGTCATCGGCTACTACATCTTCTTCACGCCTCCCAAGCAGGCGACCCATAAGGGCCCGACGCAGATCAAGATGGCGAACGAACTAATGCCCTCGAACGCAGCTCGCGATCTGGGTATGAGTAGCCTGGCCGCCGGCGTCAAGGATGCGCAGCGCGACCAGAAGCAGCTCGGGCAGACCGTAAACCAGTTGAAGCTGCAGAGCGACGCGCGCAATCGACAGGGCGCTGATGGCCAAGAGCGTAGCGCGGCGCAGAAGACTCAGACTGAACTTGTTGATCTTCGGAAGCAGGTCGAGGACCTGAAGAGCAAGCTTGAGCAAGGTGGTGGGCAGCAGGTGCAGGCCGGGCAGGCGGCGAACGGGCAGCATGCGGGCCAGGCCGGAGCCGCGATGGCTCCCATGGCCGGTGGTAGTGCCACGAGCGTGGGGGGCGGCGGAGCCGTAACGCTCCGGGAAGTTGGTCGCGGCACGCCTTCGACGGGGCACGCAACGGCGGCGAATGCTGACCCGTCGGCCGCCGGCGTGCCCAACAAGCCCGGCACAGCAACGCCAGCGGAGACGGCGAAGAGCGACGCCAAGGTGCCCACCCAGTACATGCCCTCTGGTTCGCTGATTGAAGGCGTGAACGTCACCGGTATGGACGCACCTACCGGAAAACAGGCGATGAAAGACCCAGTGCCCATGCTCATTCGCGTGAAGAAGGAGGCGATTCTTCCGAACCGCTTTCGAGCTGATGTGCGTGAGTGCTTCATCGTGTCGTCTGGTCACGGCGATCTCGCTTCCGAACGCGCGTACATTCGGTCCGTCAGCATCTCCTGCGTGCGCAAGGACAAGCGCGTTATTGATATTGCTGCCGAGATGGTCGCGATCGGCCCCGATGGCAAGGCGGGCATCCGGGGTCGACTCGTAACGAAGCAAGGCCAGCTCATCGCGAAGGCGGGCATGGCCGGCGTCGCGCAGGGTTTCGCGCAGGCCTTCAGCGGCAGCAACTACCGCATGAACTTCGCCTCGGACAACACCGATTACGGCACTGCCTTCGAGCAGGGTGCAGGGCAGGGTGTCGGCTCCGCATTCGACCGTATTGCGAAGTACTACCTCGATCTCGCCGACCAGATGATGCCGGTGATCGAGATCGATGCTGGCCAGCGCGTGACCTTCATGCTCGTGAAGGGTGTCTCGATGGGCGTCGTGAAGTGACCTGACGAAACAGGCCCACACAACGCCGTCGTTTCCAGCCCCCAACACGTGTGACCTCGTCGAGTATGACGAGGTCAAGGAGAGACCTATGTACTGCCTTCGATTCATCTCTATTGGACTCGTGACGTTGGCGCTCAGCGCCTGCGCCACCGGGAGCTCCAAGTTTGCGTGCCCTCGTCCGCAGGGCGTGACGTGTATGTCCGCTACGGACGTCTATCGCGCGACCAACAATGCCGACGAGGTCCTGGGTGTTGACGCGTCGGAAGCCGCGAAACTCGCGACACAGGGAAAGAGTGCGGGAAAAGTTGCGTCCCCGGGTCCGGCTCCGGTGGTCGCTGACGTCACGCCGGCCGCGACCGTTGCGCTCCCTGCGAGTGCGCCGGCGCAGCTGCATCTGGATGGCTCGACGCTTGCGCTGTCCCCGCCGGGCGCGCGCGTGGCTACCGACCCCAGCCAGTACAACAGCGCAAACGCTGTTGGTACCCGTCAGGCCGCGACGAAGCAGCGCGGTGTGCCGGCGCTCGGCGCCGACAGTTCGCCGGACGCGTTCAGGCAACCGGCAAAGATCATGCGCATCTACGTGCGTCCGTGGGAAGACGACGCGGGCGACTTGCACATGAGTGGATTCATTTTCACGGAGATTGAACCGCGCAAGTGGTTGGTCGCACAGAAGGCGAGCGACGACGACGGGCTGTTCCGTCTTCTTGAAGCACCCGGGAAGGATGCGGCGCAGGAAGCACCGGCAGGCGTTGGAAAAGCCACTCCAACGGCTCCCCGCACGGGAAACGGAGGTGGCGCCAACCCGTAAGGAAATCCCATGAAGTACCTGAAGAACTTCGCCGAGCGCATGCAGAAGAACAAGAAGCTGCAGCGCGCAAATGAACTGATCCAGCGCTACGGCCTTCTGGTCGCTCTCCTTACCCTCGTGTCCGGCATCGCTGTTGCCGGTAACCAGGGCGCCGAGTTCGACACGATTTATCAGATGGTCCGCGGCTGGCTCGAGGGCACCCTCGGCAAGGTCCTCGCAATGGGCGCATTCGGTATCGGCATGGCCGTCGGCATCGTGAAGCAGTCCCTGATGGCTCTCGCCATCGGCATTGGCTTCGCCGTCGTTCTCGCCTACGCGCCGTCCATCATCGACGCGATCTTCACCTTCTCGCTGTAACGGGCAATAGCAACTAGCCCGCGCTGCCCTGGGGCCGGCAATCACGTCGGCCCCCTTTTCTCTACCGCCAAACGATTCAATCAAATAGGAGACGGCTTGTGCCAACCGCTGCCGAACGCCAGGAGGCGCTGATTCGTAACTTCGGTGTTGTTCACGCGTATGACCCCGATGACGGGATCTTCGTTGTGTCACCCGATCGACTCGGCTTCGGCGCGATCATGCCGCCGCTGAACGGCATCGACACGGCGACGCTCGAAGCGTTGAACGTCCTCCTAAACGTTCCGTATCCGACAAACTCGACGCTCCAGGTGCTGCACTATGCGTCGCCGGATATCGAGCCGGTGATCTGGGACTTCAAAGAGCTGCGTCGTAACGAGACGGATCCGAATCTCAACAAAATTTCCGACGAGCGCGTTAACTTTCTGCGCGGCCTGACGCTGAATGCTGCAAGCGAGGTTGCCGGCGCGCGCCTTCGCCAGCTCCAGGTCTTGATCACCGTGACCGTCCCGCACGGAACCCATGAACCGACCCTGCAAGAGAAATCCGCCATTCGCGAACTCATGCAGAATTTCGACGCGGCGCTGAAGGCGATTCGTCTTCCCTTCCAGCGCCTGACAGCCAGTCGCTACGTCCGCTTCATGGAAACCCTCCTCAACCACAGCCCAAATGCCATCTGGCGCCGCACGGCTGTTGCAGAGTGTGAACCGGACGAGCTGCTGTGCAATCAAATTCTCGACCCGGACACCGTCATCGACTTTGAGAAAGAGGCCATCCGCCTCGGTGACTATGCGCATGTGCGCTGCCTGAGCGTGAAGCGATACCCGGACTCGCTCTTTCCCGGCATGGCCCAGTACTACATGGGCGACATCATGAAGGGCACGAAGGCCATGCGTGACCCCGTGCTCTACGTGGTCAACGTGATCTACCCGGACCACGAGAACCGACGCGGCTTGCTCCAACGGGACTTCCAGTGGGCCAAGAAGAATGCCGAAGGTCCGCTCGCGCGCCTGGTGCCGGAATACGGCCGTCGCGCGGAAAGCCTGCGCCAAATGGTCGAGGCGATGGATAACGGTGACCGGATCATCTACTCGTACTTTGGCGCGGCAGTCTTCTCGCGCACGAACGAGCAGTCGATTCAGGCAGCCGGCGACGTCCAGGCGATGATGCGCACGCTCGGCTTCCAGGCCGTGCCCGACAAGTACGCGCTCCAGCCTCTCTTCTCTCAGCTAATGCCGTTCGGCGCCGAGCCGGCGATGCGCGAGTTCACTGGCCGCTACAGGACCTACGGGACGCGCCATATCGTGCCGATGCTTCCGATCATCGGAAGTTGGCGCGGATCGCGCCGGCCGCTGCTGACCTTCATTAGTCGCGACGGGCAGCTAATGCCGTGGTCGCCGTACGACACGGACAGTAACAACAACTTCGTGATCGCCGCGAAGTCAGGTTCGGGCAAAAGCTTCCTCGCGAATGCAATCGTCACGAATTTCCTGAGTATCGGCGGGCGCGCGTGGTTGATCGACAAGGGCTTCAGCTACAAAAAGCTGTGCCAGGACCGCGGCGGACAGTACATCGAGTTCGAGGCGGACTCGGACATCTGCATCAACCCGTTCTCCATCGTGAAGGACTTCGGCGAAGAGGTCGAGATTCTGGTGGGCATCATCCAGATCATGGCCGCGCCGAAGGAGGGTTTCGACGAGTTCCAAGCGCCGGGCGTGCAGCGCGTGCTCACCGAGCAGTGGCAGAGGCACCACCACGATCTGACCATCGACCACCTTGAGGCCGCCCTGCTCGAAGAAGAGGACCAACGTCTCAAGGACGTCGGCAAGCAGCTGTTCCCGTTCACGTCCAAAGGCCAGTACGGCAAGTTCTTCAACGGCCCGAGCAATGTGAATCTGGACAACCGTCTGGTGGTGCTGGAGCTTCAGCAGTTGACGGGTCGCCAGCATTTGCAGCGCGTGGTTCTGCTGCAGCTGATGTACCAGATCCAACAGTCCATGGATAAGTTGCCGGTTAGCATGCCGAAGTGCCTCCTCGTCGACGAGGCCTTCAACCTGATCGCCACTGGGGAAACGAAGGACTTCATCATCAGCTGGTATCGCCAGCTGCGTAAGTTCGGCGCGGCCGCTGGCATCTGTACGCAGTCGGTGAACGACTTCTACCAGAACGAGGGCGCGGCGGCGATCATCGAGAACTCAGCGCATAAGCTCCTTCTAGCGCAGGAGCGCGACTCGATTTCGATGGCTCGAAGCAAGGGCCGCCTGACGCTGTCTGAAGGCGAGTTCAGTCTGCTGGAGACCGTGCATTCCGTGCAGGGTGAGTTCTCCGAGATCCTGATCGTTGGCCCGTTCGGTACCGGGGTTGGACGACTTGTGGAGTCCCCGTACAACAAGCTTCTGTTCTCGTCGCACGCGAATGACAAGGGAGCGATTGAGAACTACGTGAAGGCCGGACTCTCGCAGGAGGACGCGATCCACGCAGTTCTGCGTGATCGCGGGGTGGCCTACGGCGCGAGGTACGCGGCATGAGCGATGCGGGAACGAAGCCGGCGCAATCGCCCGCGCAGCCCGGATGGAGCCGTTCGATGGTCTGGTTCGTAGCGCTCGTCTGGCCCGTCGTCGTCGCACTCGTTGCGCTGCGATGGAGTGGGGCACTCCACCTGCCCGACGAGTTGGCCGAGCGCCCCCGCATCGTCGTGATGGACGTGCAGGGAGCCGTGCAGGCCGAAGTGACGCGCCTCGGAGGTGATGACGCTGCCCTCAAGGCCGCCATCAGTCACGTTCAAGGGGTAGCGCGCGATCTGCGGAGCCAGGGTTACATGGTCCTGGACGAATCCTACGTCTATGCGTACCCGCAGGGTATTGAAGTCGAGCCCGCGGCCGATGCCAACGCGGCTCCTTCGAGCAACGGGGCGAACCCGTGAGCACCGCTAACGCCAGTGTCGCGCCGGCGCACAAAGAGCGCTGGAGCAAGACGAAGACCCTGAACATCGTTTGCGGGCTCACGATCGCGTGGTTGCTCGCGGTGAAGCTGGTCGGTGCCTTTGTCCACCTCGGTGTGGATCCGCAGCCGACTCCGTGCCTCCCCTGGAGGTACTTCATCGTCGGCCAGCAGATTCCGGACTCCATTGAGCGCGGGAAGATCTACATGTATCGCGCGTACCGCATTCCGATGATGCCTAACGGCATTCACGTGGCGAAGTACGCAGGAGCCATCGCTGGTGATCACGTCGTCGTGAACGAGCAGGGCATTTTCATCAACGGTCACCTCTGGGGGCCGCTAAACAAGGAAGTGATGATGAAGGGAAGGATGACTATGGATGATGTCCGGGCCGATTACGTAGTACCGACAGGCAAGGTGCTGATGCTCGGCACGATGCCGAATACCTGGGACGGCCGCTACTGGGGCCTCGTCAAGCTCGATCAGATCGATGGCAAGGCGGTGCCGCTATGGTGAAGAGGGCTATTCCGTTGGCGCTCGCCGGTCTCGTGGCCGTGCTCGGGACTGCCTATGCGCAACAGGGCCCCGCGCCCGCCAAGGCGTCGACGTCGGCTGTGGCAGACAAGATCATGGTCGAGCGCGCGCAGGCAGCCCTCGAAGACCCCGAAGCGGTCGCCGGCAGTGGTTGGCAGGAAAGCGCCGACGCGACCATTGCAAAGGAAAAGGCCGCTCGCGGCGGTCAGCTGCAGAGCATCGTCGACCAGCAGCCGACCGCATTGCAGCAGGCGCTGGACAAGGCCGCGCAGACTCTGAATCTGCCGTCACCCGTGGCGCAGAAGCCGGGCGTGGCCAAGCAGGCTCCTAACGTGAAGTACCGCATCTACCTCTCACAGTCGATGGGTGATGCAGCTGTCCGCGAGGCCATGATGGATGCCGTGGGCCGCGAGGACACGATGCTGATCTTTCGTGGCCCGAAGAAAGGCCAGACAGTGAATCAGCTCCAGCTCTGGCTGGGCAACATGGTCAAGGACCGCGTGCAGAAGGCCGAGCCACTTCCCAACATCTTCGTGGACCCGACGGCGTTCAGCGACCACGACATCACCGTCGTGCCGACCGTTGAGCGCGTGGACGAGTCTGGCAAGACCATCGCCTCGGTTCGCGGGTTGTTCGACACGGCCTGGCTAGAAACCGAAGTGGCGCGCGGCGCCAAGGGCGACCTTGGGGCGCGGGGCAAGACCTTCCCCGTTGCGGAGATCGACCTGCTCGCGGCCATGCAGGAGAAGGTCAAGAACTTCGATTGGGAGGCCTGGAAGCAAAAGGCTGCCGCCGACTACTGGAAGAAGGCCCCGTTCACGGAGCTGCCGCGCGCGACCGAGGCGCGTGTGCGCCAGATCGACCCGACCGTTGTGGTCCCGAAGGACATCATTGCCCCGAACGGAACGGTCGTGGCGCGAGCAGGCGACACGTTCAACCCGCTCGATTCCATGGGGTTCCACCAGAAGCTGCTGATCTTCGACGCGACCGACAAGGCGCAGCTCGAGTACGCGCGCAAGTTCCTCAAGGACGCCGCCGGCACGCGTGTGACCCTCATCACAACCACCATGAACCGCGACGAGGGCTTTGACGGATACGTCGAGATGGAGAACGAACTCGAGCACCCGGTCTACATGCTGAACGCACCAGTGCGCGACACGTTCCATGTCGAAATGGTGCCAACGACGGTTGAGGCCACGAACAAGGTCTTCGTTGTTACCGAGGTGCCCGTGCACCAGGGAGGGAAGTGATATGGGTCGCCTGGTACTGACAATGCGCCGAGGACAGGGCGTGACGATGGACATCCCACAGGGCGAGGGTGACCCGGACAGCATGCATCTGACCATCGAGCGCGTCGAGAACGGAGAAGTGCGTTTGGTGTTCGAAGCTCCGAACCACATCTCGATCATTCGTGACTCGTTGCTTAGGGGTGGGTTCAAGCGACCGGCGGGAGGTGGCCATGACTAACCTCTCTCTGCGCAAGCTTGGTGCGAAGCTGGTCTTCGCCTTTGCCCTGGCTTTCGGGCTGAACGCCGCCGCATACGCCGATGTGGCGTCGGACGTTGGTGTGTCCGGTGCGACCTGTCCGGACGCCAAGTTCTTCAGCGGGTCGATGATCCGCAACCTCTGCTGGAAGTGCTTCTTCCCGATTCGCATCATGGGCATCCCCATCGGCGGCGGTCCAATTCCCGACGACGCGGCCGCACCATTCTGCGTGTGCCCAGGCCGTACTTTCGGTATCCCGTCACCAGGGATCACGCTGGGCCTCTGGGAGCCGCGCCACCTGTTCGAGATGGTTCGACAGCCGTGGTGCAGTCCCGTCTTCGGCAAGCCTCTCATCAAGTCGAAGACAAAACTCGGCGTGTCTGGTTTGGCGCGCTGGGGTGGGTACAAGCCGGAGTCGATGGAGAACCCGCAGTCGATGGGTGCGTACTACAACTGGCACTGGTGGGCGTATCCAGTGAACGTGCTCCTCGATTCGCTAATCGGTTCGGTGTGCTCGACGAAAGGCGGGTACGACATGGATCTCCTGTACTTCTCGGAGATCGACCCAACGTGGAACAACGACGAGTTGGCGTTCTACACCCAGCCGGAGGCGAAGCTTTTCTCGAATCCGCTTGTGATCGCCAGTTGCGCCGCTGATGCGGTCGCGTCGACGGTGAACAAGCCTATCCAGCTGATGTACTGGTGCGCAGGTACATGGGGACACGCGTACCCCTTTACCGGCAACGTCAACAACGCCGACAGTCCGCCTCGCAACACATCGTTGCTGACGTTCCGTGCGCTCGCCGCCTTGCATCGGCGCACATTGGCAAAGAAGACATACGGAAACGACTCGGTGTGTCGCAGCTCAATCTCGCCGATGATCCCGAAGCAACAGTACCGCCTGCAGACGTTCTATCCGCTTCCTGAAAAGAGCGGAAATCACTGGCTTGGCGCGAGCCCGTTTGAGTGGGGAGAATGGAGAAATATCCCTATGAAAGGCGAGGATTACGTGATACTAGAATGGGCGTTTTCAGACTGCTGTGTTACGTTCTGGTAGACGTCTAAACGGCCATATGAAACAACACGTTACGCCTGACAAGCGGCGATGTAAAGCAGTAGATGAGCTGCTGATGTGACTACGACAACGCCACCGAATCAGCGGTGGCGTTTCTCGTTGTTGTGCCGATTCTTTGGCGAGCCTTGGCGACCCGCATTGAGCAGCGCCAGAGAAGTGATCGAGGCCGTCGGGTAGGAGCGCTCCATCGTTGGTGCAACCGGTACTATCTACGGCGCGCCGCGCCCTCTGCCCGAGGCTCTGAAGACACGGGAGGCGAGGGGGTAGAAACGGCACCCTATAACGGCACCGTTTCCGACCCTCGTCGTGTCCTTTGATCAGTAGATTCTCCTGCGGCCAGTGGTAGTGCGGCGGCCGTTGGCTTACTGGCGCCTGCTGCAACCCTCTCCACCGCATTCGGTGTGACTGGCCAGTCTCTCGACGCGCCGCGCTCAAAGCGCGCGTCGGTTCACGACATGGGCCAAGGAATCTCGATGCTTCAGATAGGACGCAGCTGCGCTATCGCACTGGCGATGGCTCTTGGAATCGCCTGCTTCGGGATCTCGGCTCAAACCGCTCCTTCGGACGGTGGCCAGGTGGTCTCGACGCAGACCATCGCGCTGAGCGCAGCCCAGACGCAAACTACTACGGGCACCGCGACTTCCGACGGCGATGCTCTGCTGGCCAACAAGCCGAACGTCGGCTACGCGGAGGGTGGTGAGGCGGGTACGGGCACGGTCACGCTGAACGGCCAGACGGTCGATATGAACCGCTTGGCGCCGACTACCACCGACAAGTCTTACATCGACCGCCTGAAGAGCACCAATAACGGCAAAGACCTGAATGACCTTAAGACCCTCTACGACACCGAGTCGAAGAAGGTCGACAAAGACACTGGTGCCATGGGGCAAGCCAGCAACACGGTCTCCAACTCGGCGGCGAACAAGCCTTTCAGCCAGAGCGATCTGGAGAACGATCCAACGCTCAAAGGATCCGCGTCCTCATTCGACAGCGCCACCAACGGTAACGCGCTGGGTGACGTGTTCGGCGATTGCAAGGACACGACCGTCGTCACGCCGGTCCAGGAGGAGGGGTACATCATCGACTACAAGACCTGCGACAAGGTCTTGACCCCGACGCAGCAGGGTGTCGTGTGCACTCGCACCCGCCACGGGTCGGTGACCATTCCTCGCGTGCCCGGGCAGAAAGACGCTCAGCTCTTGGTCGAGCAGGGCGCGACGATGCAGATGTGTACGCGCAAGACCACCGCGTACAAGTATCGCGAGACCCTGCATCAGACGCGCGACGGTGACCTCAACGTCACACAGGAGACCGGAGGCCTTTCGTGCAAGCGCGTCATGTCGGCCAGCACGTCCCAGCAGAAGACCCAGGGCAGCGCACAGGGCGATCTCCCCATCAGCACGGAGATGGGCAGCGTGTCGTGTCAGCGGACGGTCTACTCGACCACCGTGTCGCAACCAGGCCAAAGCTCCTGGTACATCGTGAACGACACGACCATTCCGAGTAGACAGGAGCTGGATCAGCAGTACGACTTTTCAACGCCGGACTATTTCAACCTCGGCTACACAGTGATCCCGGCGAACGCGAGGCTCTCGAACGCATGGATAACCGATGCCGATCAGGCTACGGTGACTAACCTCCGCTGGTCCGGAACAACGCTCTATTACCACCTTGTGCTGAACTCGGTGCGGCACCGTGCGTACCGGATCAACTATCAGTGGACCGTCGACGCCGTCGGCGCGGGGGTCAGCGAAAGCGGGTGGTGCGGCGACCCGGGCAGCGCTCAGTGCCCGACGCAGTGGCGTTGTGACGCCTACGCACCGTACTGGGTGAATGGCCAGCAGGTGACGGCCGACATGGCGTCGAGCAAGGCTCCCTTGTTCCCCGGTGCCGGTTCGACCTGTGTGGTGGGCACGCTAAGTCGCACTTGCGGCGGTAGCGCAACGAACGGCGCGGCCATTCCCATTGGCGACAAGGTTCCCGCGGGAGCCACTTACGGCAGCCTGGCGCCCAAGTCGAAGAAGGTGATCGAGACGCTCAGCGAGATGGTTCTGCCCATCGCCGTCGCTGGCGAGGTCAGCGGCATCCGGGTGTCGAACTTCCAGTGGTGGGTGTCCAATCCACAGAACGGTGTAAGCGTGTGGCTCACGCAGACCCCGACCCAGGCCAATGGTTGGGTTGCGGGCTTCTCGGTCAGCCGAAGCGACTTTTCGTATGTGCCTCAGCAACCCCATATCGTGATGACGTGGGATGTCACGACATCAGTTACCGACGTCGGCGTAGGCGACCAGGGCAACTGCAATGACCCAGGCAGCACCGCGTGCCCCACGCAGTGGTCCTGCACGCAGCAGGCGCCGGCTACGGTCAGCGGGCTTTACGTATCAGCAAGCTTGGCCCAGTCCAAGGCCCCGCTCTACCCGGGCGCCCCGAATACCTGCGTGGTCGGCGAGCTGAATCGTGTTTGTAACGGCGCGTCCAATGCGATCACATCGATCGGCATCGGTGACCTACTGCCGCCTGGCGCCACCGAGATCTCTGCGTTCAACTGGTACGTGACAAACCCCGACGGCAATGTGTCCGTTGCCCTTACGGCTGCTCCGACCCTGGCCAATGGCTGGACCGCATCGTTCAACGTTCGCCGACAGTACACCGGAAACGGTTCGACGGCCGTAAAGCCACACATTCACATGACGTGGGACGTGCTGGGTCCCGAAAAGATCGCCGTCGGCACGCAGGACACCGGCGATTGCAACGCCTCGCCAGAAAGCCCGAGCTGCAAGATGGCGTGGCATTGCACCCAGAAATCGCCTGGTGACATCGATGGCATCCATCTGGAGTACAGCGATCTCTACAACGGTGGTCGTGGCCAGTTGTACCCCGGTGAGGGTTACGGCTGCCTGGTGGCCACTTACAACCAGGAATGCTCCGGGACGGGAGGCAAGCGGACCTCCGTATCTATCGCGGACCAGATCAAGGGCGGCGTAAAGCAGATCTACGACTACACATGGACTGTGAGTCTCCCTATCGCCAACGTCACGGTGAAGCAGATCCAGGCTCCTACTTTTGACAACGGCTGGATCGCCATCTTCGAAACCACTCGCCAATCGTGGGCCGACGAGCCTCCCGGCCAGCCGACCGTTCACCTGCAATGGAACCAAGACGGTGATCCGCAGTACGGATTCTCCGTCGAGGACTCGGGGGACTGCACCCTGCACAGCGACCAGTTCTGCAAGGTCAACTGGACCTGTGACCAGCGCGCACCGGTTGTCGTCAACGGACTGACCATTCCCGCTGAGATTGTCCAGCAGCAGCCCCCGCTTTTCGATGGCGACGGTGGCACCTGCATGGTTGCCACGCTGCACTACGACTGCTCGGGCATCTACAACAGCAGCGGTGATGTCTGCTGGGACGACGACGACGGCACACGTCACTGTATGCCGCAGGAGCCGGCCGACGGGCAGCCGAATTCGTGCCAGGACATCGAGAGCGACCCGACCTGCACGTTGAAGTCCAAGGACTGCGCCGACGGCGGCATGGGCGACAACGGTTGGTGCTACATCGAGACGTACCAGTACGCGTGCAAGAAGGGCGTGCCGATTACCGACCACAACGTGACCGAGACGACTCAGTGCAGCGCAAACAACGCCTGCTTGGACGGATCGTGCACGTCGCAGGACAAGAAGGACGAGGCGTCCTACTCACGTAACAAGGCGCTCGCGAAGCAAGTGGAAACGCAGCACGTCATGAACGACTGGACCATCGACGGTGCAGCACCCACCGGTGCCACGTCGCCTACTCAGGGCCCGGCGCCGCAATCGATGTCGGTTGTTCCGGCCTGGGCAAACCCCACAGGAGGTGGAAATTGAAATCGCTGTTTGTTCGGATCGCGGGTTTGGCCATGCTGACGGCCGCCTTTGGAAGCGCCTTCGCGCAATCGGGTGGCACGACCGTGCAGCCAGGTTGGTCCGCCAATGAGGCCACGCAGTGGGGCATTCCCGCGGATACGCCACTTCCGGCTGGCATGGGCGGCGTTGATTCGCTGCAGGGCTTCGACCTGAATCGCATCCGGTTCTTCGCCGGGAAACGGCTCGACTGCAAGAACATGCTTGGCGGCCTGCTCAAGTGCTGCAAGAAGACCGTGCCTGACCCGCAGAAGGACTGGTGGGACCAGTACCGCACGACGCAGAAACAGTCCACGGCATTTGATGCGAGCAAACTGATCGATCATGTGCAGGGCGCATGGAACCAGATGCAGGGCGGTGCGGACCACTGGGATCTCAATTCCTCCTTTACATCCTCTTTCGAGAACCTCACCGGCGGTGGTGCGAGTCCGTCTGACACTGGCTTCGGCAGCATTGGCCAGGCCAACGATTCGTTCATGGATGGCCAGAACAAGAGCGTGAGGCCGAAGCTCTCGTGGTACTGCGATGACTCGGACTTCGAAGTGGCCGTGCAGAAGCAGGTCGGCACATGCCACTACCTCGGATCTAAGTGCCAGAGCAAGGTTCTTGGGGTATGCCTGGTCAAGAAGGAGATCTATTGCTGCTTCAACTCGCCTATTACGCGCATCATGCGCGAGGACATGATGACTCGCGGTATCGGGGACATGGGTGACGCCAAGCATCCCAACTGCGCGGGCTTGTCAGTAGCTCAGCTCTCCGGCGGGGCGCTCGACGAGATCGACACGAACGAGATGATCGGGCGCATGCAGATGGGTGGCTTCCTTCCCGACGACGTGATGGATCCGAACGCCGCCGAGTCGCTGTACACCGGCGCGGGTAGTACCTACGGCGATCCCAGTCGCATTCCGGTGAGCCAGCGTACCGACCAGCATCTGGAGTCGATGGACTACCAGGGGTCGACATCATCGATCAACGACGACTTGTCGAAGACGTTGCCGACGCAGTCGACCGACGCGCCGACTGGCGTCGGCCAAGTGACGTTCACGACGGGCTACTACAGTTTCGACAGTGGCAAGCCGGCTGTGATCTCGGTGAGCCGGAATGGGGGAACTGGCATGGTGTCCGTGGTTGTGAATACCCAGTCCAGCACGGCCACCGATGGGCGTGACTTCAACGGCGTGAGCCAGACGATGTACTGGAGCCAGGGCGATGTGGGCGAAAAGACGATCACCGTCCCGACCACCGCATTTGGCGGCAGCGACAAGCGCACCTTCAAGGTCGTGCTGAGCCAGCCGACGGGCGGCGCCACCATCACCCCATACACCAACGTGGACGTGGACCTGCGTCCGTCGGAGAACTGATCATGGCTGTACTGACTACCGCCGCACTTCCGATGTTCGTGGAGAACATCACGGACTGCCTTCCCATCAGCTCGGGCCGAACGATCCGTCACTGGCTGCTGAGTCACCCGGAAGCCCTGCAGCATGGCCTACTGACCTCGATGCGGCAGGCGTTCAAAGAAAGCGGCTTGGCCAAGGGCGTTCCCAGTGACCCGGATCGCCGGGCGTTCCTTCTGCGTTGCCTCACGGCGGTGGTCGATCCCTTCGACGTTCCGGCTGCTACTGAGGAGGTCAATGAGGCGTGGTTTCAGCCTGAGTACCTCGCCATGCTGGAGGCCTGCGCGCTCTATGGCATCCACCTTATGCGAGACCTGTTCGACCGCTTCAGCGAGACCAGTGGCGCGCAGTCCGATGACGACGCGGCAATCAACAGGCTCAACGGGCGACTGCTCACCGATGCTGACGTGTCCGAGCGCATCAAGATGGTCTACCAGCTGACGCACGTCGAGGCGCTCGAGCGACTTCTGGATGCCGCTTGGACCGAGAGATCCGGGCCGCGCTACAAGTATCGATCGACCGTCGTGCTGGAGAACGGTGAAGCGCGTTGGTCCGTTGACCGGGACGCGTTCGTGGCCGGGCCGCACGGCTTGACGTGGATCCGCAACGGCGTGATCTGGTTCGGGCGGGGCTACGTCTGCGGTGGCCAGCCTATCATCCAGTTTCGGGACAGGGCCGCCCTGCGTTTGAATAAGAGCGACATTGAGTCGACGCGCGACGCGTGGCGTGCCGGCCCGACACTGGCCGTGGACAACGGGGCAGTTGCTGCAGCCACATGAGTCTCGACCTGTGGCAGAGGGACTTCGACGAGCTGCGCGCGCGGCGGCCAACTCGCTGGGGCGCGTGGGTATCGCCGCGCGTTTCCATTGCGCCGTGGATCGTCGCTGCGATCTTCGGAGACGTCACGGTTGCCTTTGGACGCCTGATGATCAAGCGTGGACTTCTGGGAGCGCCGGCGTATGCACGACGCTCACTTTTAGCGATCGCTTGGGGCAGGGTCGTGCGAGGACACCTTCTGGCATCCGCCGGCATGCTGATCTGCCTGGGTGCATTTCTGGTTCTCGGTGCAGTTCGCGGGGCCGAGCTCGTGGCGTGCAGCGCGGGGGTGGGGGTCGCCGTTTGGGTGGCGTGGCTTGGACTGAGGCGAAGAAAGTCCGAGGCGGACGATGAGGCCTCGCGACTGGTGGGGCCGAAAGGACTGTTGGCAGCAGTTATTTGGCGCGGGCGAGCAAGCAGTAATCGGGATGTGCGCACTGCAGGCGATCACCGCCGCGCACCGAGAAGGCAGGAATGACCCATTGGGGCGCAGCCGGTAGCAACCGCGCCCCAATTTAGTCAGATCTCCGGCTCAGCCAGGCGGGCTTTAATGCAGAACTCCTGCGCAAACTTGAGGTTCTCGCGGGCACCTTCGCTGTCGCCGAAGCACTCTTGGTCGATGACGTGGCCAGAGATGGGGTCCAGCGCGGAGACTGACGCGAGGTTCAGGACGTTCCAGCCAACCACGTGGTCGAAATTGATGGCTTCGACGTCATCCCGCTTGTAGGTCAGCAGAAGGATCGGCTTCTCGAATTCTCGACCGTACTTGTCGACCAGTTGCTCAACCATCTGCACGGCGACCGTTTCATAGGGCAGGTTGCCCAAGTCCTTCCGCGCGCGCTCGAGGACGTCCTTGGTCTTGTTGCCACCCGAAAAGATCGAATCCTGCCGGATCGCCACGGTGATCCGTTTCGTATCGGCGGCGAGCGGGGTAACCGAAATCACCTTGTCCATCTTCTCGATCTTCGCGTACGGCGAAGGGGCCGCGTTGGGAGCTGAAGGCTTGTCGCCGGTGGCGTGGTTCTCACCCTTGTCGATAAAGGCGCCGAGCACGACCAGGCCGAACACGACGCCCGCGAGGCCTTGGCCAAACTTCTTGCTTATCCCTGCCATGCACTTTCCTTGCTTCAGTGAGGCGCAGGTGCGCGCCATGATTCCGGGGTCGGGCATTTAGCCTGCGGCGCGCGGCGAGGTCAAACCTACATCCTCCACGGACACCTTGATGGTCATCGGCTGGAAGCACACCTGTGGCTCTTCCTGATGGCACCCTTGGACGGTGACCGAGATGTCGCCCGCGGCTCGGTCTGTGAGTGGGATGGCCATCGTGAACGTGTCCAGGTACTCCTCGGACTGGTTGCCCAGGCCGTCGTCGACGAGCTGGCCAGCCGGGAGCTCGGCGGGGCCGCGCACGCTTCCGGCACCGCCATCGCGGATGTGGATCCGCTCGCGATATACCGCATAGCCTGGCTCGACATCCCAGGTCACGTACAGCTTGTCACCGACGCGTGTTGTGTTGGCAACGCGGAAGGCTTCAGTGGCTTCGAGCAGCTCGCCGGCACGCGACATGGCTGGAGAGAGGAGGGCGGAAAGAAGCGCAATGCCGAGAAAGCGATACATCTCAGCCGACTCCAGCCATTTGCTCGCAGAATTCGTCCCAAGCAGTCTCCACCGCCTGGTCGCATCGGTCTTCCAGGATGTTCTTCAGAGTGGAGGCATCATTTGCGGCGTCGACCGGGTCGCGTGTGATAGCCGCACGCAGTGCGTCCTTGAGCCAGTTGGAAGCACCCGGGTCGGCGAGGACAGACTCGATGGTCGGATTGCTCATGTGGATTCGTCTCCGTGGATGGTCAGGAGACGATAGGTAAGAGGAGCAACGGATGGGGCGTAAAACGGAGCGATCGTGGCTGGGGGTTTCGGGTTCCGGCTCAATCCAATGGAGAAGGCCCGCTGATTCGGAGCAGACGCCCGTAGGTGGACGGCACTGATTATGTGGGCAACCGCGCTCGTGTGGGGCGCGCCGCCCGCGCCTGATGCCTGACTTGGCGGAGCTTGCGCCGCTGGGGCGTATCGCCTTTAAGAGACTCCGGATCGGTGTCCGCAAAATAGCGATCACACGGCACACATTTGGCTTGAATATCCCTGCTCCCCCAGAACGACTTCTTGCAGCCAGGGCATTGGTATTTCCGGCGGCGCCCGGTGAGCGTGGGCTCCGTGTACTCGACAGCATTTTGGATGGCGGCGTAGGCGGGGTCAGGCAGATTCGGCTTGGGGAGTTGCTGTGGCGGAGCTTCGGTCGCGCCTTTCGCGTCAGCGCTCGAAGCGGCACCCAGGCGTGCGACCAAATGCTGCGCTCGCGCTTGCTCTGACGTCGCGTCATAAGGAACCGCGGGCGCGATTCGATCCACCCAGGCGAACGTAAAGCCCTCGGCCAGCAGCTGGCGGCAGGCGATGTCGAGGGGGCCACCGTCCTCGATGATGTGGCCGACACGGTTCCCTGTCTCTTTTCCATCAGGTAGGCCATCCACGCGCGCGCAACAGGCCGACCCTTTTGAGTACGGCGGCAAGTTCGCGGTTGTGATAGCTGGAGCGACTTTTCCGCCGCCCATACTCGCCGTGCGCAAGCTTGCACATGGCATGGACCAAGCTGGCCAGCGATTCGGTCAGGGTGCGAAGTGCAAGATACTGAGGGTTCACCGCGATCGCATGCGACTCGCGCCGCGAAACATGGAGATATTGGCGCTCGCGATAGCACGCAAAGCTCGCGCTGTCGCGCTGGTAGGACAACACGATGTTCGCCGGCAGCGTGCCGCCAAACAAAGTGTTGTTGAAGTAGCGATACGCGTACTGTAGGTCGTGGCTTACTTCGTCGGTGGGCGAGGCTGTGGCAGGCGGGACATTTCTGCTTGTACAAGCAGAAATGTCCGTTCCCACAAAGAACTCGGGGACATTCGCTTTCACGCGCGTAACGCCTCCGCCATGCTTACGGCGTCGAGCTCGCGAGCGCGGCCGTGTTGCCGTTGGTGAGGATCAGCACGTCCACCTGTGCTGACGGCCAGGCCGAGTAGAGTTGGGGATCGTTCGGCTTTCGCGTTCCCGTGGCGACGTCAATCGCTTCTACCCCGATCCCCCCCTTAGGATTGGACCAGAGTCGGTAGGCTTCAGGCGTCATGCCTGCGTCATCGCCGACGATGACGCCGTAATGTCTGGTTGCAACCTGAAGCGTCCAGCGCCCAAATCCCGCGCCTTGGTGGGTCGGTTCTGTGAACTGCCGAATGCCTTGCTTGTAAGCAACGCCGGCGATGGCAAAGTCGCGGCACACGAGGAAGCTGTGGCCTTCGTTCGCCGAGGGGCCGGCGTAGAAAATGTCATGGGGCTGGCCCTCGACGAGGAACGAGTATTTCCAGATGGCCATACTGCGCTGGGGGTTGTAGTCGATCTGGACCGCCTCTAGAGCGGCGATCCGTTGAATCCATGCCGTCATCTGTGCTGACGTGAGTGGGTTAATTAGCTGGATGATCATCGCGAGGTCCGTGTGCGCGGTGGTTGGTAGGTGGGTGTGCTGCGACCTAAGCCGCAAGAGGCACGCGGCCGGCCTTGATCGCCGCCCAGCCCAGAAAAGTGGCGGCGCCGATGACGACGACAAACTTGCCGAAGGTCAACCAGTCGTGCCGACCACGTTGTTTGTCCTCCGACGCGCGGTGTCGTTCGTCGTTGCGTTCGATCCGGTCCGCGGCGTCCCGTCGTTCCTCGGCCGTGTTGGCATGGTGGTACGTGTGGGCGAATGTGTCGTGTGTGGCATCGGCACGCTTCGCCGCACCTTCGGTGTGGGCATGGCGGGTATCGGCGGCCGCGCGCTCCACCGAGTCGATGATGTTCGCGGTTGCAGCGGCGGCGCTGGTGCGTTCCCCGGCCTGCGGTTTCTGTGTGCGCTTTGCCCCGGTGCACGCGGCCGTGTCGCTGCGGCGGGCGGTCGCGTCAGCGTGTTTGCTGCGCGTGGAGGCAGCGCCCTGGCGCAGGTGTTCGCGCACGTCTTCCAACTGTTCGTGGTAACTGCGTTGCTGCCGGCTCATGGCTTGTCTCCGCGCGTGCGCTTTCGTTTGGTGGTGGTAGAGGGTGTCTGCTGCGGAGGTGTTTGCCGCAGCGCGGCGATTTCGCCTTCCAGGCGAGCGATGTGCTGCCTTGCTTCCTGGAGTTGTCCTGTGAGTGGGCGCAAGGCGACGCATTCCTTCTCGCGTGCGCTGAGCCGTTCTTCGATGGCGCCCCACTGCCGGGCATCTCGATCGCGCTGCTCCGTGAGGCGCGTGACGGCAGAGGTTTGATCGGCCAGTTGGGTGTCCAGGCGGGAGGCCTTGGTCACGGCCGCTTCCTGCTCACGTCGTGCGGTGGCCAGCTCTGCGAGGGCGGCGTCCTTATCAACCAGAAGCTCCTCGCTACGTTCCTGCGCGGCGGCGAGCTTCGCGGCGAGATCGTCGTTTGCCTTTTCGGCGGCCTCCTTGGCTTTGTTGGCCTTCGCCAGTGCGTCGATAGCCGAGGCCAACTCGGCACTCAGTTGCTTCTGAGCGAGCTCGTGAGCGGCAATAGCCTCCAGGTCGGCCGCGTGCAACTGTGCTGCTTTCGTCAGATCCTCCCGATCCTGCGCACGCTGCTGATCTGCCGCCTGCTGCGCCTGGCGGAGGCCGCCGGCTTCGTTCTGCAGACGCTCGTTGGCTTCCTTGGCCTCGCGCAACTCCTGCTGGAGCGTGGTCAGATGGCGTTCCCGTTCTTCCTGCGCGTTGGCCGCAGCCGCCTGCTCCTGCGCAAAGGCGTCGCGGGCCTCCTGCAGTTGGTTACGCTCGGCGTCGAGTGCCTGCTGCTGCTCTTCGAGCGCTCGCTGGCCTGTCTCCGTGGCGGCGCCTTTGAGCGCTTGCCAGGCATCCCAGAAGCCTTTGTGGACCTCAG
>NZ_JAELTT010000309.1 GCF_016428975.1 Dyella sp. ASV21 | reverse complement strand
AGCAGGGTGAACAGAAAACCGAAGTACGGCGGACCCACCGAGATCTTGCCCAGGTTGAGCGCATCGCCGATCAACGGGAACAGCGTGCCCAGCAGCACCATCGCGGCAGCTACGGTCAGCATAAGGTCTGTCTCTTATACACATCTCCGAGCCCACGAGACCCGTGACCGAATCTCGGTTTGCGGGGTGTGGTTGGAAAAGGGGGGGGGGGGGGGGGGGGGGGGGGGGGGGGGGGGGGGGGGGGGGGGGGGGGGGGGGGGGGGGGGGGGGGGGGGGGGGGGGGGGGGGGGGGGGGGGGGGGGGGGGGGGGGGGGGGGGGG
>NZ_JAELTT010000308.1 GCF_016428975.1 Dyella sp. ASV21 | reverse complement strand
CGGCACCTGATCGTGGGGGAACTTGCACGGCGCAACGGCCTGCTGCCCTCGATCCGCCCTACCGCCGGATACCGGCTAGGCGACCGGGCCCATATCGAACCCCTGCACCGTATCCAAGCCCTGCACCTGTCTCTTATACACATCTCCGAGCCCACGAGACCCGTGACCGAATCTCGGTTGGCGGGGTGGGGGTGGTAAAGGGGGGGGGGGGGGGGGGGGGGGGGGGGGGGGGGGGGGGGGGGGGGGGGGGGGGGGGGGGGGGGGGGGGGGGGGGGGGGGGGGGGGGGGGGGGGGGGGGGGGGGGGGGGGGGGGGGGGGGG
>NZ_JAELTT010000307.1 GCF_016428975.1 Dyella sp. ASV21 | reverse complement strand
CCCCCCCCCCCCCCCCCCCCCCCCCCCCCCCCCCCCCCCCCCCCCCCCCCCCCCCCCCCCCCCCCCCCCCCCCCCCCCCCCCCCCCCCCCCCCCCCCCCCCCCCCCCCCCCCCCCCTTTTTAAGGATCCGGCGACCACCGAGATCTACACCCGAACGTTGTCGTCGGCAGCGTCAGATGTGTATAAGAGACAGGCCCCACACCGCTCCCTGATTGGTGCGGCGCGATGACCATCGTTTGGGTGCGGTGAAGCCGGAGTGAAGGCGGCCTGGCCTGGCCTTAATACCTGAGCCAGGCCGCTGATTTGACAGGGCTTCAGTC
>NZ_JAELTT010000040.1 GCF_016428975.1 Dyella sp. ASV21 | reverse complement strand
GCACCAGGGTGGCGCTGAACGCGCAGGCCGCCGCGAACGACATCCAGTAACCGGGCGAGGCCTTGTCGCCGGTGGTATGGATCAGCCATGTGGCGATATTGGCGGTAAAGCCGCCAAACACCGCCGTGGCCAGGCTATACGCCAGCGAGAAGCCCGCCACGCGTACCGCGGCCGGCATCAACTCGGTCAGGGCCGCCAGCATGGCGCCGTTGTACATGCCGTACATGAAGGAGAACCACAGCAAGACGAGCAGCATGCTGGTGAAGCTGGGATTCTGGGCGAGCATCCACAGTGCCGGATAGGCCGTGGCCACGTTCAGCCCCGTCATCGCCAGCAGCACGGGCATGCGGCCGATGCGATCCGAAAGCGCGCCGCCGATGGGTAGCCAGAAGAAGTTGGACGCGGCCACGCACAGGGTCACCAACAGGCTATCGGTGGTGCTGAGCCCCAGGGTGGTGCCAAAGGTCGGGGTGTAGACGGTAATCAGGTAGAAGCTGGTGGTGGTCATGGCGACCAGCAGCATGCCGCCGAGCACGGCGCCCCAGTGGTGCCCCAGCGTGGACATTACCTCGCCCATGCTCGGGCGATGCTGGCGGCGTGCGTACTCTTCCGTTTCCTGCAGATTGCGCCGCAGCAGGAAGATCATCGGCACGATCAGTCAGCCGATCAGGAACGGAATACGCCAGCCCCAGGCGGCGATCTGCGTGGTACTCAGCCATGAATTGAGCGCGAAGCCCAACATCGCCGCGACGATCACCGACACCTGCTGGCTGGCGGACTGCCAGCTCGTATAGAAGCCCTTGCGACCGGGCGTGGCCATCTCGGCCAGGTACACCGACACGCCACCCAGCTCGGCGCCCGCGGAAAAGCCCTGCAGCAGGCGACCAATCATCACCACGATGGGCGCCAGGATGCCGATGGTGGCGTAGCCGGGCACGAAGGCGATCAGCAAGGTGCCGCTGGCCATGATCGCCAGCGTGACGATAAGGCCTTGGCGACGCCCGACCCGGTCGATGTACGAGCCGAGCACGATGGCACCGAGGGGACGCATGAGAAAACCGATGCCGAACGTGGCAAAGGTGAGCATCAGCGAGGCGTACTCGTTGTCCGAGGGAAAGAACACCGAGGCGATCTGCTTGGCGTAGATGCCGAACAGGAAGAAGTCGAACTGCTCAAGGAAGTTGCCCGCCGTGACGCGGAACACGGCCGCGACTTTGGCGCGAGGGGACGTGCGGGGTGAATCAGCCATCGCGTGCTGCCTGCTGAATGAAAGTGAATGCATGTTCACCCGTGCTCCCGGGCGCGAAAAGTCACGCAATCGCCATGCGTCGCGTAAGGCAAGCCGATGACGCCATGGCACGACGCAGGCGCGACGGCGGCTGCGGGTACAGGCCAGCGCACGGCGAGGCATATGCATGCTACGCCCTGTGCACAGGCGCGAGTACGCGTGGTGCGCCTGAGTTTGTCATTGTCGCGGAAGGCGTTGTAGGTAGAATCCTTCGTGCCACTCCAATAGCCCTCAAACGAGGTCAGGCCGTCCGTGCTGCTGGCCTGGGGGTCGTGCGTCGCCTGTCTTGGGCTCACGTTGGTGGTGGCCTGCTCGACTTTTAAGGGAAATCTACGCATGCGTCTGGGTCTTGCCGCCAATCAACTTCACCATGCGCATGCCGATGCCGCGCTGTTCCGCTGGCTGCGTGCCAGCGAGGCGGGCATACGCGAGCTGGGTCTGGGCCTGCACGCGGTGGGGCGTACCTACGATGCGATCCGTCGCGTAGGTCATCTGGAGGAATACCCTGGCCTGCGTCGCTACCCCTATGGCCGCGAGGGCGGCCTGATGAAGCTGGTGGCCGAAGTGGTGGGGTTGGGCGACGAGCGTACGCTCGATGGCGCGGTGTACCTGATCGATCCGGTCGACCCTTCGTCCATCTTCCCCGAAGCCGTGGCGCTCAAGCGGCAGTGCGTGATTCACGGCAAGCCGTTCGTGTCCACGGTGGCATCGGCGCGCGATTGGGTGGAGTTCGAGCGCATCCACGCCGGCTTTGCGCCAGACCCGGGTGCGAATGTGTTTCACGATCTGCAAAGTCACACCGTGGCCTTGATCGCGCACGATGCGATGAAGCCTCAGATGTTGGCGTTCGCCGATGAGTATTTCGATGTGCTGTCGCGTTTCGCGCATCGCGTAGGCACCGGCACCACTGGCCAGCGCCTCAACGAACTGGCCTGGAGTCGCGGCTGGCCGAAGGATCAGCCGTGGGTGGCGCGTTACCAGAGTGGCCCGATGGGTGGCGATGCGCAAATTGCCGATCTGGTGTTGGAGCGTCGCTGCCAGCGCGTGATCTTCTTTGAAGATCCGCACGTGGCGCGCCAGCATGAGGCGGATATCCAGCTATTGGAACGCGCCGTCACCACGCGCACCGACGAAGCGGTGTGCCTGACCTCGCCCAAGGTTGCCGCGCGCTGGGCCACGTCGGTACCGCTGCGCGCGCAACGCGCCGCTTGAGTCATGCGCGCCCGCGCTGGCACCTGCACGTGAACTGGCCGACAATGCAGCGATGTGTCTGATCGCTTTCGCATGGAATGTGCACCCCCGTTGGCGCCTGCTGCTGGCGGGCAATCGCGATGAGTTCCATGCGCGACCCAGTGCGGAGTTGGCGCGTTGGCAGCAGCCGGCGATCATCGCGGGCAAGGATCTGGAGGCTGGCGGCACCTGGCTGGGCGTGACCGACAGCGGACGCTGCAGTGTGGTCACCAATGTGCGCGATCCGCGCGACCCGCAGCTGGGACGCTCGCGTGGCCTGCTGGCGCTGGACTACCTTGCCGGTGAGGCCGACGCCAACGCGCATGCCCAAGCGTTGCTGCGCACGGCCGCGGACTACCGACCGTTCAACCTGCTCACCTTCGATGCGCGGCATGGCTTCTATCTGGGCAACCGGCCGGACGCGCGCGGACAGGCGATTACACCGGGCGTGCATGGCCTGTCCAATGCCGACTTCAACACGCCCTGGCCCAAGACGCGCGCCTTGATGGCGCATGTGCAGGCGTGGCTGGATGCCGGCCAGGACGATGAATTCGCGCCGCTGTTTGCGGCGCTGGCCGACCCGCGTGTCTACCCCGACGACCAGCTGCCGGATACCGGGATAGGTCTGGAGCGCGAGCGCTGGCTGTCCTCGGCATTCATTCGCGGCGAGCATTACGGTACGCGAGCGAGCACCGTGGTCGCCGTGGACCATCAAGGACGCGGCGTGGTGGTGGAGCGGCGCTTTGGTCCGTTCGGAAAGGAGCTGGGCGAAACCGCGCTGCCGTTTGGCGCGAGCATCTAGGTGCTCGCAGCGTTGCGGCAGGCGCCTCAGGGTTCGATGAACTCGCCGTCCACGTAGAACCAGCGCCCCTGCTCGCGCACGAAGTGACTGATTTCCTGCATGCGCTGCGCCTTGCCGCCGCCGTAGCGCAGTCGGGCGATGAACTCCACCGTCGCCTGGTCGTCTTCGCTTTCATGACGCTTCACGGTGAGCCCCAGCCAAGTGGGGGCCGGCTGTTGCGCGGAGAGCTTGAGGTGGGCGGGGCGCGTGCTGGCATGCCAGGTGGCAAGCAGATAATCCTCGCGCTTGAGCACATAGGCGCTGTAACGCGAACGCATCAGTTGCTCGGCCGTGGTCGCTATGCCGCCCTCGTGCAGCGGGCCGCAGCAATGGGCGTAGCCGGCATTGTTGCCGCAAGGGCAGGGGGTGAGCGTATCGATGGCTTGCACGTAGGGTCGCATGATGGGATGAGCGCGGAGAAGAGGCGCCATAACGCGCATCCTGACGCCTTCCCGGGCAAATGCCAACCGTCGCGCCTAGCGCACTCGCTGCCACACCCGTGTGCGGTTATTGGCCGGCATGGCGATATCGTCGATCAGGTCGAAGCCGGCCACTTCGGCCAGCGCGTCAATGGCCTCGGCATCGCGGATGCGCATATGCGTGCCGCGCGCCTGCAACCACTGGTCGAACGCGGCGTTGCTGTCGCTGCTGTAGCGTCCGCCGTAGTTGAAGGGGCCGTAGATCAGCAGCCTGGCGTCTTCGGTGGTGACCTCGGCCAGGTGATCGAACAATTGCTCCACTTCGTCCCAGCTCATGATGTGCAGGGTATTGGCGCTGAACACGGCATCGTAGCGATGCGGCGGCCACGTTCCGCTGACGTCCAACGGGATGGGAGGGGGCGTATTGGGCAATCCTGCTTCGTCCAGCCACAGGCCGATGCCCGGCAAGTTCTCCACCCGGTCGGAACATTGCCAGCTGAGGTGCGGCAGGGCGGCGGCAAAGTGCACGGCATGCTGGCCGGTGCCGCTGCCGATCTCCAGTACCTGGCGGCGATCGGCCAGATGGGTGCGCAGTACGTCGAGAATGGGGTCGCGATTGCGCTCGCACGCGGGCGCGCTGGGCTTGTCCACTTAAGCGGGTTTGCCGCGTAATACGCGCGCCGGCAGCATCAGCATCGCGCCCAGCAGGGCGAACACGGCGCCCACGGTGATGCCCACCAGCCGGAACGGCAGCGTGAGCAGCCATACGATGGGGTAAAGCACCAGCGCCAGCAGCGCGAGCGGCCAGCAGAACACCAGCAGCAACAGCCAAAGCAGGAAGGCAGCCATGGGCCGATCCTCGGGGGGTTAACGGCGCCACTCTAACGCAGCGGCAGGGCGGGCGCGACGATGACTGATGTCACCCCATCGGCTTCACGCCGATCAGCCAGCCGTGCAACCAGAAGGCAAATACCGCCCAGGCCACGGCGCCGGCCAGCACGGTGATGAGGTCGCCGCGGACTGCTCCGGCGGGATAGACCACCCCGGCGGCCCGATCGCGCCGCCGCGCGCTGACGAAATCCACCACGGCCCAGAGCAGAAAGCCGCCGAACAGCACCACATCGTGCAGCATGCCGGTGGCAAGCAGATGGCCAAACGCCCAGGTCTTCACACCGGCCAGCATGGGGTGACCGAGCTTTGCCTTGACATGGTTATGGGGCACGTAAGCCGCCGCCACCAGGATAAAGGCCAGCAAGGTGAACAATGCATTGAGGTGGCGCAGCCACAGCGGCGGTACGTAGAGCAGTACCGGTTGCAGGCGCGCTTGCCCGAAGCCCCACACGATCAGCACGAAACCGGCGATGGAGATCAGCGAATACAGCGCCTTCCAGCGCGTGTCGCCCAGCCGCGTAAGCTGCCGGTCGCGCCAGTCGCTGGCGACGATGCGCACCGAATGGGCGCCCAGAAACAACACCAGACCAGCGACAAGCCAGAACATGGGTTCAACCGGGGGTGGTGGCAGTGCTCCGGATTATAGACAGGCCTGTTACAGGCTGGCTTGTGGTCGCCATGCGGCCGCGATGGTCAGGCGTGAAGGTGCACGCGAACCAGCAGGGCCAATGCGCCGGGCGCCAGATGAAACGGCGCGGTATCCGGCAGCCACGCATCGCCGGCCTGCAGTTCGCCATCCGTGGTGTGCGCGGCGCCGCGCGCCACATAAAGCAACACGGCGTCCTCGGGCGCGACATGGCTGCCTGCCGTGTCGTACACCGCCACGGTGCCCTGCGCGGAGGCGCGACGCACCATCAGGTTGAAGTCGCGGGTGGCGCCGCCGGCCATGACCACGTCAACCCGCGCTTCACCGGCAAACGCGAACGGCACATAAGGCGTGGTAAGTGCATGCTGGCGGTCACCGTCCAGCGTCATGGTGAAGCCGTCGCCTTCCAGCAGGGCGATGCTGCGGTCGATGCCGGGGAACAGCGAGAACGGCGCGGCGCTGTTCACTTCCGCCACGCTTACGCGCCAGACGAAGTCGTCGCTGGTGGATGCGCGCGGGAAGCGCGCGATCTCGCGCGTGGTGCCCAGGCCGTTTTTCCACGGTTGGGTCTGCGTGTCGGCGGAACGGATGATGCGCAAACTCATGCCACTTTCTCGATGACGCGGGTAAATGGGGGCAGCGCGCGCAGCATACGTTCGCCATAGCGCTTGAGCACCACGCGGCGATCCAGCAGCACGATGCGGCCACGGTCGGTTTCCGTGCGGATCAGGCGGCCGCAATACTGCGTCAGTACGCGCGTGGCTTCAGGCACGGTCACTTCGATAAAGGGATTGCGTCCGCGCGATTCCAGCCATTCCGCATAGGTGGCGCCAACCGGGTCGGTGGGTACGGCGAAGGGCAGCTGGGTAATCACCACGGTTTCGCATAGCTTGCCGGGCAGGTCCAGGCCTTCGCCGAACGAGGCCAGCCCGAACAGCGTGCTGCCCTTGCCGGCTTCCACGTCTGCAATGTGTTCGGCGACCAGTTGCGCCTTGCCCAGCGAGCCCTGCGCGCGCACCTTGCGCACCTTGTCGATGGGCAGCTTCTGGAGCACGCGATCGAGCTTGGCGCGCGAGGTGAACAGCACCAGGTTGCCGGCGTCCCAATCCAGATGCTCGGCCAGCCAGTCGCAGATTTCGAGTACGTGTTCTTCGCGCGCATCGGGCAGCGCGCGCATGGCGGGCACTTCCAGCCGCGCCTGCGTGGCGAGGTCGAACGGTGAGGGCAGGCTGAGCGTCACCGCGTCGTCGGGCAGGCCCACGGCGTCGGCGAAGCCGCGGAAATTGCCGCCTGCGCTGAGCGTGGCCGAGGTCATCACCACACCGCTGGCGTTGCCCCACAGCACACTGCGCAGCAGCCCGCCGGCCGACACCGAGGAGGCGTGGCATACCAGCTGCTGGTCGTTGCTCAGCGTAACCCAGCGCGCCAGTGGCGGCGCGTTCTCGCCATCGCTGGTGGACCACGCGCGCCATGTGCGCAGCTGGCGGTCGATGCGTTCCAGTGCAATGCCCAGTTCGCGCGACAGCGCTTCGTGGGTGGGGCCGCTTTCGGTCATTTCGAGCACGGCGCGGCGCACCGCGGCGATCCAGCGTTCCACTTCGGCGGTGAATACGTAGAGTACGCGCGCGTGCTCCACCCAGGCCTCGGGCAGCTGGCCGAGCGAGCCGCGATACATCGGCTCGTCGTCATCGGGCGACGGCAGCCAGCCGAGCCGGATTTCCTTTTCCAGTTCTTCCAGCGCGTTGCTGAGTTCCTGCAGTTTCTGGTCGCCGACATCGAGCGGCAGCTTGCCGATCACCTCTTTGTCGGTAAGCGAGTAGGCGGCGTGGATCTGGCGACCCAGGCGGCTCAACTGGCGCGCGGCGGCGTTCAGATAGACGTCGGCCGCGCCACGGTCGATCGCCTTGGATGGAACGTGGTGGCCTTCGTCGAAGATGTACAGGGTTTCGTCGGGCTTGGGCAGGATCACGCCGCCAAAGCCGTCTTCTTCGCGCGGCATGGTCAGGTCGGCCAGCACCAGATCCTGGTTGGCGACGATGATTTCGGCGTCGCCCACGGCGCGGCGCGCGGCGAAGAAAGGGCAGTTCATGAACTGCGCGCACTTGCGTCCGGTGCAGCCGCCCGCGCTGGTGGTGATCATCGGGCGCAGCACGTCGCTGATGGGTTCCGGCGCGGCGTCGATATCGCCATCCCATTCGCCACGGTCGTACAGGCCGGCCAGCTTGGAGAGCGCCTTCTTGTCGCGTTCCTGCGGGGGCTTGCTCCATAGCGCTAGGTCGGCGTCGAAGCCCAGGCCCATCTGTGCCGTCTCATTCAGGCTATTGCTGGCCATGGCGAGGTTGCGCGGGCATAGGTAGCGACCGCGACCCTTGGCCAACGCCACCTTGGCCTCACGGCCATTGAGCTTGAGATAAAGCGGGATATCGCGCTGGACCAGCTGCTCCTGCAGCGCCACGGTGGCGGTGGCGATAAGCAGCTTCTTCTTCTGCGCGCGCGCTACCTCCACGCCCGCGATGAGATAGGCCATGGATTTGCCGGTGCCGGTAGGCGCCTCGATCACGGCGGCGCCGCCTTCCTGCGCCAGCGCCTTGGCCACCTCGGCGATCATCTTTCCCTGCGACGCGCGGGCGCGAAAGCCGGGCAAGCCGTCTTTGAGGCGCGTATAGGCGGCGCGGATCGCGTCTTTGGTGGTGTCGGTCAGCATCGGGGCAGGTCGGGCGCGTCAGTTCGCGTCGGCCGGTCATTCTCGCATGCCGGACCGGCGCCTGCCGGCCCCGGCCCCGCCCAAGAAAAAGGGCCGGCAAAGGCCGGCCCCATTCCCTTCCTGATGAAAGGACCGGCAAGCCGGCCCTTTCGCCCCAAGTCCCTGGGCTGCCACCCAGGTCAGAAGTTGTAGTTGAAGCCCGCGTAGTAGGCGCGGCCGATGGCGTCGTACAGCGCCGAGCCGAAGGTGGTGCCGAACAGGTTCACCGGCGGATCGCGGTCGAACACGTTGGTCACGCCCACATAAGCCTGCCAGCCGCTGTTGGGGAACACGTAGCTGGCACGGACGTCGTTGAAGAAGCCCGAGCCGGCAGTGATCGGCATGGTCTGCTTCGGGTTGGAGCGGTAGCTCTCGTTGCTCACGCGCAGCATCGAGGAGAAGTAACGTGCATTCCAGTTGAATGCCCAGTTCTCGCGGCTGTAGGTGGCGCGCAGCACCGCCTTCCATTCCGGGAAGCCCAACGTGCCGTTGTCCTGCACGGTGTTGGCCGGATCGTCCTGGAACGGGTGCTCGGTGAAGCCGATCACGCGGGTGGCATCCACCGCCCAGTTCATCTTGCCGCCGAACAGCGGATGCGAGTAGTACGCGCCGATGTCGATGCCCGAGGTGCTGAGCGAGGAGATGTTCTGGTTGATCGTGCGGATGTAGTTCAACTCGTTGGAGCTGCCGTCACGCGTGGCGTTCTGGCAGTACACGTTGTTGACGCCAGTGGTGGCATCCACGCAGTGGTTGACCACGTCCTGGCCGGTGGGGGCGCTCACCGCGTTGGTCAGCTTGATGTTCCAGTAGTCCACCGTGAGGCCGAAGCCGGTGAGGAAGCTGGGCGTGAACACGAAGCCGGCGGTCCAGGTGCGACCCTGTTCCGGCTGCAGGTTCGGGTTGCTGCCGGACACGCCGCGAATGGTCGAGCCGTTGGTCGAGGTCCAGCCCTGCGGCACGCCGAGGGCAAGGCAGTTGGCCTGGCGCACGGACGGGTTCGGGCCGTTCTTGATCTGGTTGGCCGAGCACGGGTCGGTCACCGAGAAGAAGTTCTCGCGCTGGCCGCTGTACAGCTCACCGATGTTCGGCGCGCGCACGGCGGAGGACATGGTGCCGCGCAGGCGCAGGTCATCGACGATCGACCAGTCCAGGCCCCAGCGCCACGCCTTGGTGTGGCCGATGGTGGAGTAGTCGGAGAAACGTGCGGCGGCGTCGAAGGTGAGGTTCTGCACGAACGGCTTGCCGGTGATCAGCGGCAGCGCGGTCTCGATGTAGCCTTCCTTCACGTCATAGGCGCCGCTCGACGGCGGGATAGCGTTGAGGAAGGTGAGGCCGGCCGCGTCCAGCGGGTCGGTCACCTGGCGGCTGGATTCGCGACGGAATTCCACGCCGGCGGCCATGCTGGCCGAACCTGCCTCGAACGGCATATCGAACAGGTTGTTGTTGGTCACCGAGCCGCCGCCCACGAACTGGGTGAGGCGCGAGGAGGTGGTGGTGGTGGTGTTGAACCACTGCGCCGCCGCCGGATTGATCGCACCGTTGCCGAAGATGCTGGTGGGCACGCAGCCACCGCCCAGGGCGATCGGGTTGAGCACCTTGCCGGTGTTCGCGTTGATCGCCTTGGGGTTCAGCGAGGAACGGCAGACGATGTTGCCCTTGGAGTCCTTCACCGCGTCGATCGAGGCGAAGAAGCGATCCTTGATGCGGTTGTTGAAGTTGTGGCGGGTCTCGTCCGTCACGCCGTAGGTCACCGAGGCGTCGTACTGCCAGTCGCCGGTGATCACGCCGTTGGCGCCGAGCACGACGCGGCTGGTATCGCGGGCGGTGTCTTCGCCACGACGGCCGGCGTCCACGTCAAAGCGACCGACGGTGATGCTGTTGGCGCCGTTGGCCTTCATCAGCGCGGCGAGTTCCGGCGTGATGTAGGCGTTGTCGGCGGTGATCTTGTAGGCCGACGCGCCGCTGCCGAAAGCCGGCTGGCCGAACTTCTTCACGTCGACGTGGCTGTAGGTGCCTTCGGCGTACAGGCGGTGCTCCGGCGTGATGTCGAAGCTGGCCACCGAACTGATGCTGGTGCGGCCGTAGCGCGGCTGCAACTGGCTGACCTGGTTGAGGTCCACGCGGTCGCAGTCGGTGCAGCGGCCGGTGTCGTCGTACAGGCCGCCGAAGCGCTGCTTGCGCACGCTGCCGTTCGAGTCGAACACATAGCGCTTGTTGATGTCCGCCGCCTTGCCGAAGGAGAAGGTGCCGCCCTCGGTGATGGTGTAGCTGCCGGCGTTGCCGAACAGCGCGGCATCGGTCGGGCCGTTCGGCGTCTTGATGGTGGTGTAGGACTCATGACCGAAGCGGTCGCTGAATTCCAGCGAATCCTGGTCGCTATGCTCAACCGACACGGCGACGTTGCCACGGTTGTCGGCGAAGTTCAGCCCGCCGGTGAGCGAGATCAGCTTCTTGTCGAAGCCACCGTGCTCGGAGGTGCCGTACTGCGCGTGCAGGTTGGCGCCCTGGTAGTTCTTCTTGAGGATGAAGTTGACCACGCCGGTAACGGCGTCGGCACCGTACACGGCCGAGGCGCCGCCGGTGATGATTTCCACGCGCTCGATCCAGTCGGCCGGGATCAGGTTCACGTCAACCGCAGTGTTGCCTGCCGTGGCGCCAACGAAGCGGCGGCCGTTGACCAGCACCAGGGTACGGTTGGTGCCGAGGTTGCGCAGGTCCTGGCGGGCGATGCCGGCGGTGCCGATCGATTGCGTGGAGTTGCCCATGGTGTAGCTGGTGGACAGCTGCGGCATGGTGGTCATCAGGTCGCCGACGTTCACGGCGCCGGTGGCCTTGATGTCCGCGGCGGTCAGCACGCTCACCGGAGTGGGCGAGATCACATTCGGGTTGGAAATGCGGGTACCGGTGACCGTGACCGTTTCCAGCTTGGCCGCATTGCTGGCGTCAGCAGCCTGATTGTTCGCAGCATCTTGCGCTGCGGCTTGGCCAGCGATGGCGGCCAGACAGGCGAATGCGAGCAGTTTGCGGGTGTAAGCGGTGTTGTTCATGCAGCCGTCTCCCTTTACGGGGCATAAAGTTACGGGGAGCCGACGTCTAGCAACGTCACTCTGTGGGGACAGTCGTCGGCAGGGGTGCTTGCCGTTGGGGAAACAGCAAGAAGTTACGATTCGATCACAAATTGCTTACATGAAACTGACGTAATGCTCACGATGCGGCAATTAGGTCGTAGGTCATGAAAGGGCGCGCAAGTCAGCCGAAGTCGCCCATTGCGGGCAACTTTTCCATGCGCTTGCGTAGGTAAGGTCTTACTTGGTGGCGTTGATCGACAACGCCACCGCCTCGGCCACGCGGATGCCGTCCACGGCGGCCGAGAGGATGCCGCCGGCATAGCCGGCGCCTTCGCCGGCCGGATAAAGGCCGCGGGTATTGAGGCTCTGGTAGTCCTCGCCGCGGCGGATGCGCACCGGTGAGGAGGTGCGCGTTTCCACGCCGGTAAGCACGGCGTCGTGCATGGCGAAGCCCTTGATCTGGCGCTCGAACGCGGGTAACGCCTCGCGGATGGCGTCGATGGCGTATTCGGGCAGCACCGTCGCCAGATCGGTCAGATGCACGCCCGGCTTGTACGACGGCTGCACCTGACCGAATTCGGTGGAGGGCTTGCCGGCCAGGAAGTCGCCCACCAATTGGCCCGGAGCGCTGTAGTTGCGTCCGCCCAAGGCATAGGCGCGCGACTCCAGGTCACGCTGCAAGGCGATGCCGGCCAGCGGGCTGCCGCTGTCGTCGAACGCGGCGAAATCCTTGGGATCAATGCCCACCACGATGGCTGCATTGGCGTTGCGTTCGTTGCGTGAGTACTGGCTCATGCCGTTGGTGACCACGCGCTCGGGCTCGGAGGTTGCCGCCACCACGGTGCCGCCTGGGCACATGCAGAAGCTGTACACCGAGCGTCCCTTGCCTTGGTGGTCGCCGCTGCAGTGATGCACCAGCTTGTAGTCGGCCGCGCCCAGGATCGGGTGGCCAGCCTGCGGGCCGAAGCGCGCACGGTCGATGATGGACTGCGGGTGCTCCACGCGAAAGCCAATGGAGAACGGCTTGGGTTCCATGTAGACGCCGCGTTCGTGCAGCATGAAAAAGGTATCCCGCGCGCTGTGGCCCACGGCCAGCACGACATGCTCGCTGAGCAGTTGCTCGCCGCTGGTGAGTACCACGCCGCGCAGCTGGCGGTTGCCTGCGGCGTCGGTGTCGACCAGCACGTCATCCACGCGCTGCTGGAAGCGGATCTCGCCGCCCAGCGACTCGATGGTCGCGCGCATGTTCTCCACCATCGTCACCAGGCGGAAGGTGCCGATGTGCGGCTTGCTCACGTAGAGAATTTCCTCCGGCGCGCCGGCCTCGACGAACTCGGTGAGCACCTTGCGGCCGTGGTGCTTGGGATCGGAGATCTGGCTGTAAAGCTTGCCGTCCGAAAAGGTGCCCGCGCCGCCCTCGCCGAACTGCACGTTGGATTCCGGCTCCAGCTGGCGCTTGCGCCACAGGCCCCAGGTATCCACGGTGCGCTCGCGCACGGCCTTGCCGCGATCGAGGATGATCGGTCGGTAACCCATCTGCGCCAGCAGCAGGCCGGCGAACAGGCCGCACGGCCCCAGGCCGATCACGATGGGACGCTGGGCGAGGCCTTCCGGCGCCCGCGCCACGAAGTGGTAGCCCGTGTCGGGCGTGGGCTGCACATGCTTGTCGTTGGCGTGGCGCTTGAGTACGCCGGCCTCATCGGCTACCTCCACGTCCAGCGTGTAGATCAGCTGGATATGGCCACGCTTGCGCGCATCATGGCCGCGCCGGAACACCGTGACCCGGTGCAGTGCATCCGTGCCCAGGCCGAGCTTGGCGCGCGCGGCGGCCTCGATCGCACCCTCGGGGTGGTCCAGCGGAAGCTTGATATCGGTGAGTCGCAGCATGCGTGACGGAGCGTTCGGACGGTAATAGCCCCGTATTTTCGCACGTCCCGGCGCCGCCGGGCCGCTCAGTCCCCGGCGGCGATGCGGCGCAGGCTCTGTGCGAAGACTTCCGGCGGCTGCCCACCCTGGATCAGGTAACGCCCGTTCACGATCACCGACGGCACCGCCTGGATGCCCTGCGACCGGAAGAATTGCTCCTGCGCGCGAACATCCTGGCCGTAGCGGCCCTCGTCCAGCACATGGCCGGCTTCCACCGGGTCCAAGCCCGTCTCGCCGGCCACGTCCACCAGCACGCCGCGCGCGCTCACGTCGCGGCCATCGGTGAAATACGCAGCCAGCAGCGCCTGTTTCAGCTCGGTCTGGCGGCCCTGCAGGGCCGCCCAGTGCAGCAGCCGATGAGCGTCGAAGGTATTCACCACACGCTTGCGGCGATCCATGTTGAAGGTGAAGCCCACGTCGGCGCCACGCTCGCGAATCGCCGCCTGATTGGCAGCGATCTGTTCCGGCGTACTGCCGTACTTGCGCTGCAGATGCTCCACCGCATCTTCGCCTTCCGGCGCCATGTCCGGGTTCAGCTCGAACGGCTGGAAATGCAGTTCCACCGTCACCTCATCGCTCACCTGCTCCAGCGCCTGCTCCAGCGACTTCAGGCCGATGGCGCACCACGGGCACACCACGTCGGAAACAAAGTCGATCTTGAGCGTGGCGGGTGCTGTCATGGGCGGTGCTCCGGCGGGTCGAGTTCCCGACGTGGGTGCACCGCGCCGGGCTATCAAGGCCGGCGCGTGCACGGTTCAGCTTGCCCCGCTGTATCGGAACGCCCCGTCTTCCGGTGGCTATCGGATGACGGAGCGAGCCGCGCGATCAAGGCTTGCCGATGAAATCCGTCTTGCCCAGTTCCGCGCCAGCCTCGCGCAGGATCGCGTAGGCCGTGGTGCAGTGGAAGAACAGGTTGGGTAGCACGAAATGCAGCAGGTAGCCCTGGCCTTCGAACTGCTGCTCGCCGCTGCGCGTCTTGATGGTGACGGCACGCGTCTCGCTGCCATCGATCTGGTCAGCCTTGAAGCCCTTGATGTACTCGATGGCGCGCTCGACGCGCGCATGCAGCTCGGCGAAGCTGGTTTCGTTGTCCTCGAACTTGAGCGGGTCCACGCCGGCCAGGCGGGCGCAGCCGTTCTTCGCCATATCGGTGGCGATCTGCACCTGGCGGGTCAGCGGCAGCATGTCCGCGGTGAGGCGCGCCTGCAGCAACAACGAGGGTTCGTACTTGCGTGCATGCGCGTGTTCTTCGCCTTTGCGCAGCACATGCTGCAGGTTGTGCAGGGCACGCAGGAACACGGGAACGGAAGCCTGATACATCGACAAGGTCATGGGGTTTGCTCCGGGGAATCGGGGTTGGAAGAGGGTGTGATGGTGGCGATCGAAGCATGTTCAACCGGCTTGGCGACGATGGCATCACCTTGCGCAAGATCATGCGCGCGCCTCGTCACGCGCACCGCGATCACCGTGCCTATCGCCAGCAAGATCGCCGACAGCACAAAGGCCAGCCCGGGCAGGTGCAGTGGAGCGTTGGGCGAGATCGAGTACGAAAACACCTGGGCGAACAGGTAGGGCCCGAAGATGCCGGCAAAGCTCGACAGGCTGCTGATCGCGCCCTGCAAGCGGCCCTGTTCGGACGGGTCCACCTGATGCGTCATCAGCGACTGAATCGGCGGTCCGGACAAGCCCCATAGCGCCATCAACGGAATACCCAGCAAGAACACCGCGCCGCTGTCGGCCAGGCCCATCACCACGAACGCGCCGATGCCGCACAACATGCCGCTCAGCATCAGGCGACGCTCACCCAGCCGTGGCGCCAGGCGCCGTGTCAGCACGGCCTGCACCAGGCCATCGCAGGCGCCGACCAGCATCAACACATAACCCACCGCCTGCGTGCCCCAGCCATAGCGGTAATCGGCATACAGCACAAACGTGGTCTGCAGCACGTAGTGCGCCAGATACACCAGGAACATCACCACCGCCAGGCCCAGCGCCAGCGGATAACGCCGCAACAGCGCCAGCGAACCCAGCGGATGCGCCGTGTGCAGCTCAAAGCGCGGCGTGCGCCGTTCCTTGGGCAGCGACTCGGGCAACACGAACAAGCCATAGAGGAAATTGCAGGCCGCCAGCCCAGCGGCCACCCAGAATGGCAGGCGCAAATCGTAGTGGCCGAGAAAACCGCCCACGCCCGGTCCGATGATGAAACCCAGCCCGAACGCGCTGCCTAGGATGCCGAAGGCCGCGGCGCGCTTTTCCTTGGGCGTGATGTCGGCGATATACGCGTTGGCCGTGGTAAAGCTGGCGGCCGTCATGCCCAGCAGCACGCGCGCCACGAACAGCAGCCACAGCGTGGGCGCCAGCGCCAGCAGCACAAAATTGATAGCCAGGCCGGCATTGGAAATGAGGATCACCGGTCGCCGCCCAAAACGATCGGACAAGGCGCCCTGCACCGGCGAAAACGCGAACTGCACCGCCGCGAACACCGTACTGAATACGCCCACCCACCACGCCGCATTGGCGATACCGCCACCGGCGAGCTGTTCCACCAGATGCGGCAGCACCGGAATGACGATGCCGAAACCCAGCATGTCCAGCACCACCGTGATGTAGATCAACACCAGCGCAGCGCCGCGGCGGGAGGAGAGGTCGGTGGTGGCGGACGGGTCCATGGGGAGTCGCAGGGGGTGAGGTGGGCACGATAGCCGATTGCGGGGAAGGGTGGGTGTGCGGTGCAGTACGGGGTGGTTGCCGCTCGCGCGGCACCCTGGCGACCCCGGCCAAAAGCATCAAAAATCCAACGCGCCATCCCACAAAAGCACCGAATGGAAAGCTCGCCGCGCCAAGCGCGAGCCACCCTTATCCCTGGGGTGGCTGCGCCAATTCACGCGCATCCAGATACCCATCGTGATTGCGGTCGAGCTTATGGAACTGCCGGCGCAAATTATCCTGGAACTGCTTGAGCGTGATGGGTTTGCCATGCCCCCCGGGCAATTCATCCGGTGTCAGCACCCCGTCGTGATTCACATCCAGGCGATAGAACCCTTCGCTCATGTGCGCCACGTACTCCGCCTCGCTTACGCGCCCGTCGCCATCGGTATCGAACTGCCGCAGGTATTCCTGCGGCGTGCTCTGGGCAAGTGCACAGAGCGGAAACAGCAGCAGGGCGGCGAGGGCGGCCCTGCGCGGCATCAGGCGGCCTCGGTGCGGCGGCGTAGTACTGCCAGCGGCTGCGCCCAGGTGGCGCCGGGGCGGCGCTTGCTGGTGACCAGGGTGAGGTCGCTGGGCTGGAACACGTTGATGTTGTGCGTGGCCGGGGTGGTGAGAATGTACTGGGCGCGGGTGGACTTGAGGAAGGCGCCCACCTTGTCGATGTTGAAGATGTCCAGATGCGCAAACGGCTCGTCGATGAATACGAAGCCGCCCGGGCGATCCTCGTCGCGCATCAGCGCCACCAGCAACAGCAGCGACTTCATTACCTGCTGGCCGCCGGAGGCTTCGCCGTCGTCCATGCCGATCCAGCCCTTCTTGTCGAACTCGAAGCGTACGGTGAGGCCGGCCTGGGCCAGTGCGAGGTCCTCGTTGGACAGTTCCGGCAGCTCCACTTCCACGCCGATGCCGGCCAGGTCTGCCAGCACCTTCAGGTTACGGGCGTAGCGCTTGACTGTATTGCGCAGCACGTTGAGGTAGGCGCCGCGCGCTTCGTGGGTGATGCGTGCGGCGCGCTCCAGGTGCACGCGCCGGCGCTGCAGATCCTGCTTGAGGCCGTCGTGGTCGTTGGCGAATTTGTCGCGCAGCGGCAGGCAGCCATCGTCGGTTTCCCAGTGCCCTTCGTTCACGCGGCGCTCGATGCGTTCGATCTCGCGGCGTACGGCGGCGGGCGATTCGTAGCGCTCGCGCAGTTCGAGCATGGCGCGGCGGCTGCGGTGGGCGGGGCGTACGTGGTTGCGCTTGTGGCGGAAGGCCTTGAGGCGGTCGATCTGTTCGTTGCGCGACTGGTTGAACAGGCGCGCGCTATCGGCCAGTTGTTGCTGGGCTTGCTTGTGTTCGCGCGCCTCGTTGTCGCGCTGGCGCGAGTTCTGCTGGCGCTTTTCGCGCACCGCCTCGTAATGCGCTTCGGCGGCGGCGTAGCTGTCGGCGCAACGCTGCACGTCGTCCTGCAGGGCGGCCTGCGCTTCGTGGGCGGCGGCGAATTCATCGGCGCGGTCGGCGAGCTGGCCGCTGGCGTTGGCGCCGCGCAGCAAGCTTTCGGCGTCGCTGGCTTCTTCCTGGAACGTTTTGCGCTTTTCGCTAAGCGCGCGCAGCTGCTTTTCGATCTGCTGCAGGCGATCCTCGCCTTCGCGCAGTTGGCGCTCACGTGCGGCGCTGCCAAAGTACACATCGTCCACGCCCAGGTGACGGCCGCCACGACGCTCGCGGAAGTAACCCTGCGGGGTGATCCAGTCCTGTTCCTTGCCCAGCTTGGCGCCGTCGGCCACGTCTTCGACGCGGCGAATGCGGTCGAGCTGGCGCAGCAGCCATTCTGGCGCCGGTGCGCTGAAGTCCACCACTTCCAGCAGCGAGCCGCGCGTGGGCGTGGTGGTAGGGGCACGCTCGGCCACCACGAAGTGCTTGTAGCGATGCTGTTCGCCCAGGCGCCACGCGGCTTCGCGATCGCGCGGATGATCGAGCAGCACCACATGGCGATACCCGGCCAGCACCGCTTCCACCGCGGCCTGCCAGCGCGGCTCGGTGATCTCCACGATCTCGCTCAGCATGCTGTGGCCGATGTTGGCCTCGTCCAGCGCGCGGCGGAACGTTTGCTCGAACTCCGGCGTGTAGCGCTGGCCGCGACGCCAGGCGCTGAGCTGCGCGGTAAGCGTGGCGAGTTGTTCGCGCAGGCGCGTTTCGTCGGCCTGCAGGCGGCCCAGCTGGCTGCGTGCCTCGACCAGGCGCTTGCCTTGCTGTTCGTGATCGGCACCGTCCTGCTCGGCGACCAGCTTGCGCAGATGTTGTTCCTGCTTGAGCACGGTGGCGTTGGCGGTTTCGGCGCTGCGCGCTTCGTCCAGTTGGGCCTTGGCCTGTTGGCGCGCCTGGTCGGCGCTGTGCTGCTCACCGCGCAAGGCTTCTTCCTGGGCGTCGAGCGCCTGCAACTGCAGTTGCAGCTCCACGTCGCGCGCGGAGAGGTCGCGGCATTTGCGCTTGAGGCCCAGCAATTGCGGGCGCGCGCCGCGGATGGCGGCGTGCAGTTCGGCCAGTTCGGTGCGCGGCAGCGTTTCGGCCACCAGGTCGGCGTGTTCGCGTTTGAGCGCATCCCACTCCTGCCAGGAGCGTACGCGGCCTTCGGCTTCCTGCAGGCTTACGCCGATCAGCGAGAGCTGGTGCTCCAGGCCGTGCAGTTCGCGGTCGGCTTCGATCTGTTCGTTGCGCGCGCGCTGGTAGTCCTCCAGCACGCTCTTGTCGCCGAACACGTCGAATACCAGGTCCAGCAGCGCCTTGGGTGGCAGCTGGCACAACTTGTCGGTGGCGCCCTGTTCCAGGGTAAGCACGCGACGGATCGCCTGCGACAGCCCGGCGCCTTCCAGGCGCACGCGGTATTCGCGCAGGCCCAGCCATTCGTTGCGCGCTTCGATCTCGTCGATGCTTACGTCGCCGCCGAGCACGGCGTACTGGCGCTGCCACTCGCCGCCTTTCTTCTGGATGCGCAGGGCCAGCGTGACTTCGCTGTCCATGATCGGGAAGAACGGTCGCTCGCCACGCGGCCCCGGAATATTGCCCACGCGGGCGCGCAGCCAGGCGAAAGGCTTGCCGTTGTGGCGCAGATAGCTCTTGTAGTCGCGGTTGCCGGCGCAGTCGATGGTGAGCAGCGTGCGCAGCGCATCGAGCAAGGTGGTCTTGCCCGATCCATTGGGGCCGACCACGGTGACGATGTTGGTATCCAGCGGCAGGCTGAAGCGCTGCCAGTAGTCCCAGTGGATGACTTCGAGGCTGCGGAAATCAAACATCGTGGATCACTTCGCTGTCTTCCAGTTCTTCGGTGTCGTCGTAAAGCGGTTCGTCGCTGCCGGGCGGTTCGTCGCGCGGCGTGATGCCGGCCAGCAGATCGCCCAGCGCGCCATCGAGGATGCGTCGCGCGGTGCGTTCGTAATCGAACACCAGATCCAGGAGCGGGCCCTCGGCGATCTCGCCTTTGCGACGCACCACGAAACCGTGGCGGCTGAGCACGCCAAGATTGAAGTTCACGCGCGTCTTGCCGCCCAGCTTGTCGCCGAAGTCGGCCAGCAGGGTGCGCTCGGCGACCACCGGGGACAGCGAGGGGTCGCGGGAAATCGGCTTGCCCTCGGCGAACATCAGCGTCTGCGAGGCATCGGCTTCGGCTTGCTGGCGGTCAAGCTGGCGTTGGCGCTTGGGCAGCACGATCAGCGCCCATAGCACCACCAGCAGGGCCACGGCGTCGCGGTCGAGCTGCAAGGTGTTGGAAATCCAGCTGTCGCTGCCGCCGAATACCTGGCGCTCGGCGCCCCGGGTGACGGCCACCCCGATGTATGCCGAGTACGGGTGTTCGCGCAGCTCCAGGCCAACGGCGGCGAGGCGGCGGTCGAGGTCTTCGCGGAAGGCTTCGTCCAGCAGCGCCTTGCGCGCCTGGGCGTCGTCGCGCGGCAGCCAGCGCTGCGAGAGCAGGCGGGCGACCAGCGCAGCGGTTTCGTCATGCATGCGGTTTGTCCTTGCGAGAGTGCAGGCGGCCCGCGCTGACCAGCGCGATCGCCGCCAGGCCTGGGTCGATCAGGCGTGGTTCGATTTCCAACTGCAACGGCAGGCGTGCCAGGTCGGCGGTAGGGCCTTGCAGGGCGGAGGATTCCGGGTCGCCGAGCAAACCCAGCAGCGAGAGACGGTATGCGCTGAGCGCGTAGTCCTCGCCACGCAGCGCATCGCGCAGCTCCAGCGGATCGGTCACCGCAGCCAGTTCGCCGTGCCAGGCCAGCAAGGGCGAAAGATCGTCCTCGTCGATGGGCAGGTCGTGCGTGGTCGGCGTGGCTTCGGCGGAGGGAAGTTCGTTGCTTTCGGCGGCGGCGCGCTCGCGTTCGAGCAGTTCGAATTCAGCCACGTCCAGCGCGATCTGGTCCTGCAGGAACGGGGGCTGCACGGGCATCAGGTGCGCCTCGTCCGCATGCAGGGCCAGCTTCTCGGCGCCCTGGGCGCGCAGCCAGGCCACCAGGTCCGACGAGGACAGGCCGGTACGGCCCAAGTGCACGCGATGCTGGTCGATCTTATTGAGTTCGCGCTGGAACACACCGGCCTGACGCAGCAGCGCGCTCTGCGCGCGGCCCACGGCCTGGGCGAGACGGTGCGTGGCGGGGTCCAGCTCGTCGCTGTCGGCGATGGCGCTGACCACTTCGGTGCCTTTCTCCACCCAGGTCCACACCGACTCCAGGCGCGCGGCGGCGCGGCGGATGCGGTGCTCGGAGCCGGACAGCACGGCGCGGTCGAAGTCTTCCTTCAGTTCGGACAGGCGCGACAGCAGATGCCCCAGCTCGTCGGCGGAAAGGCGGCCCACAGCCTGCCCTGCGGCCAACTGGGCGGTGAGGTAGCCCAGGCCGTCTTCGTCGTCGCGTTCAAATTCCAGCAGCGTGCTGACGGCCGCCATCGCCTTGCGGCCCAGCGGGCTCACGCGGTAGCGCAGCGTTTCGCTGTCCCAGGTGAGCAGCTCGTGCTCCTTCAGGCGCTGCACCACGGTTTCCAGCTTGACCGGCTCGACGAAAGCGAGCTGGTCGCGGATTTCCGCAGGCGTCCATTCCGGGGCGTGAGCGCGTGCACCCAGCGTGCGCAGCACCAGCAGGCGCAGCAGCACCTGGGCTTCGCCACCGTGGAACAAAGCGCTGAAGGCGCGCAGCAACGCACGGCCGCGCAGCAGCGGAAACACGGCGGGCAGGTCTTCGGCGCTGACGCCTTCGCGCAGTACGTCTTGCAGACGCTCGTCGGCGTCCGCGCTTTCGATAGGCAACATCAATGGCTAAAGCTCATCGACCGCCGTGAATGCCGATGAACTGGAGGAACTCCGAGCGTGTGCGGGCATCGTCGCGGAAAGCGCCCAGCATTTGGCTGGTGACCATCGACACGCCGCGCTTGTGCACGCCGCGGGTGGTCATGCATTCGTGGCTGGCGTCGATCACCACGGCCACGCCGGCCGGGTGCAGGTTGTCCTGGATGCACTGCGCGATCTGCGCGGTGAGCTTTTCCTGCACCTGGAAGCGGCGGGCAAAGGCGTCCACCACGCGGGCCAGCTTGCTGATGCCCACCACGCGGTTGGTCGGCAGGTAGCCCACGTGGGCGCGGCCGATGATGGGGGCCATGTGGTGCTCGCAATGGCTCTCGAACTCAATGTCGCGCAGCACGACCATTTCGTCGTAGCCGGCCACCTCTTCAAAGGTGCGGCGCAGGTACTCGCCTGGATCGACCTGATAGCCGGCGAACCAATCCTTGTAGGCCTTGACCACGCGCTTGGGCGTATCGAGCAGACCTTCGCGGCTGGGATCCTCGCCCGACCAGCGCAACAGAATCCGCACGGCCTCCTCGGCCTGTTCGCGGGTGACTTCGGTCGGTTCGTGACGCTCGCTCATGCGGGTTCCTTCGGGTACGGCTTGAGACCCTTCAGTGTAACGCCCTCGTCAAGCTCCGGGCGGGTGGGGCGCGACAGGTCGGGCGATCAGCCACTGCACCGCCGCGTGCGGGCGTCAAGTCTTGCGCTTACGCCGGACACGCGGCCGCTTTACACTCGACCAAAATCAAGGGAGTGACAGCAATGAAACCGGGATTCGCCATCAGTTTATGTCTTTTGTTGGGGGCGGCCGCCGGGCTGGCGCAGGCAGACAGTGTCAGTGGTGCTGTCGAGGCCAGCATGCTGGTGACCGGCACGGTGGAGGTGAACCCCGACGGCAGCCTGCATGGCTATACGCTGGATCGGCCTGAAAGGTTGCCGGCGCCGGTGCGGGACGTGATCGGTAAGGTCATGCCGCATTGGGAGTTCACGCTGTCCGCACCAAGCGGACAGGTGGTGAAGAGCAACATGAGCCTGCGCGTCCAGGCCAAGCCTGCCGGTGATGGCAACTACAAGCTGAGCGTGGATGGGGCCTCGTTCGGCGCCAAGGAGAAGCCATCTGGCGAGACGGTGAGCTACAAATCACGCAAGCCCGCGCCGCGCTATCCAGCGGCTGCGCTGAGTGCCCGGGTGAGCGCTACCGTCTATCTGCTCGTGCGCGTGGGCCGTGATGGCACGGTGCAGGAAGCCATCGCCGAGCAGGTGAACCTGGATCAGTACTCTAGCGAGAGCCAGATGAGCTTGCTGCGCAAGCAGTTCGCCGAGGCTTCGCTCTCCGCAGCCAAGTTGTGGACGTACAACCTGCCGACCGAGGGCGAGCGCATGGATGATCCGTATTGGGTCGTGCGCGTGCCGGTGAATTTCGGCCTGACCATGGGCAGTATGGCCGCCAAGGAGCACTACGGCACGTGGCATCCCTACGTTCCGGGGCCGCGCGCGACCCCCCCGTGGATCAGCCAGGCGTTGCTTAGCGAGGCACCTGACGCCACACCGGACGATGGCCTGGACGCCGGCAATTCCAGACTGCGCCTGAAAACTGCTCTGGGCGGTAGCTAGCCCCGCGAGCGAAACAGCGTAATGCGGTGGGCCTCGCGTGGGCCCACCAGTTCCAGCCACGGCTCGTTCGCCACCGCGTCGGTGCATGGGCCCAGCGTGGCCAGGCGGATCGGGCGCTGGCGCCCTTGGTGCGCCAGCTTGTCCAGCATCTCGCGCAGGATGCCGCCGCTGAACGGCGTGTAGAGATAGAACACGGTACCGCGCGAGATATCGGCCTCGCGCGCGTCCTGGGTGAGGAATTCCACGCGATCCAGTTGCAACGCCTGGGCCTGCCGGCGAGCCGCCTCCGCGTAGACCGGTTCGCGTTCGATGCCGATGCTGTGGGCGCGGGTGCAGATCGACACCAGCAGGGGCACGTGCCCCATGCCCGAACCCAGGTCCACCAGCACGTCGTCCGGGGTGAAGCGCACGCGCTCGATCAGTTCGAACACATGGCGTGCCGGCGTGGGTTGGTAGAACACCATGTCCGCGTCGAGCGCATGCAGGGGTACGCCGGGTTCCTCGAAGGCGAGCACATCGCTCACCAGCGCATCGAGGTGATCGTAGCCTTGCGGGTCGCCGGGATGACCCCGTTCGCCCGGCGCGACCCAGCCGCGCAGCGCATGGCCACCCGCCCCCTGCTTGATCGCCAGGCGAATGGCTTCGCCCAGGCGTTGTTGCACGCGATCCAGCCGCGCCCATACCGCTTCGCCACGTTGTCGCCAGTCCGCGCCATCGGTCGCACACGTACCCGCCTGCAGCAGTTCGTCGAGGCGATCCAGCGCCTGCACCCGCTCGCGCAGTCGGTCGGGCTGTTCGAGTGAACGATCCTGTTCCAGTTCGCGGATCAGGGTGGGCAAGGCATCCAACATGCGTGGCTCCTACGGGACGCGGCGGGCGTCCCGCATGCTGCCATGTATCAGCCTGCCGGCAGTTGAACGAGCGGGCGCGAGTTACCGCGGGTCGGGAACAAAATGACCGGGAAAAGGATCGGGCCGCGTGGGCAGCGTCGATGCCTGGGGCAGCACGCCCTGGGCGATCAGGCGTTCGCGCGTGTCGTAGTACAGGGTGATTATTTCATCGGGCGTGCGCGAAGCGCGTTGGAAATTGGTGTAGTTCACCTGGGAGTTTTCGCGCTCGCCGTGACCGGTGCCCAGCGGTCCGCGGTCGATGGGTAGGGCGCTGACCGGCGGGGGCACCGGCATGATGGCGGCACGCGGTGCCGCCGCGGCGCTGGATTCAACCGGTGCGGCCGGCGCAGCAGGCGCGGGTGCGGGCGGCGCCTGCTGCGCCTTCGCCATGGCGATGCCCGGCGCGGGTTGCAGTTCACGCGGGCGAAACACCGCTACGCCGATCACGCCCACATTGTCCGGTCGGCCGGTGCGCTCGGCGTAGCTGTTGGAGGCATCGGCGAACACGAAGTCCGCCACTTCCGACAGGCTCTTGCGCCAGCCGCGCACCTGCGCGCTGGCGCGCGGCGCGAGCACGTAACCGGTTTGCGACCAGTCGGCGGTATCGCCGGAAATGGCATTGATGCCGTCTACGGACAGCACGCTCAGCAGGCGCCCGTACTCGCGACTACGTAGCTGGATCTCATATCGGTGGCCCGGTTGGCCGGCCACGTAATAGCGGCCTTGATAGGCATACACCGGCAACGCTTGTTCGCTGGTGCGGTCGTACACGGTCAGGTCCACCAATCGCCCGACGGCGGCGGCGTTGCCGCTGGCGGCGAGTGCGGCCAGTGCCGCAAGCAACAGGGTGCGCGGATTCATCCGAAGGCTCCTGGCAGGCACCGACGTCCGGTGCATGAGATGAAACGCGATATGCCTGGCGATGGGGTTAAGCGCCCCTCGGGGCGGCCGGTTGGTGGCATGCACGCGCTCAAGTTTCTGGCCTGGCGGCCGATCTACCGGGCGACTATGCACAAGGAATGGCCATGAGCATCGGCATCCATATGGATACCTCCAGCATCCCCGTGAGCATCGCCGGCGCGCCCGCGTCGGCCAGCGCGGCTTCATCGTCGGAAGGCATCACGTCGGGCTCGCATGTCAGCGTGGCAGGCAGCGCGATCAAGTCGCCGGCCAACAGCGCGAGCGCCAACGGTGGCAGCGACGGCAGCACCAGTGCCGCGAGCCCCACGGTGCAAGCGTTGCTGCGCGAAATCGCTCAGCTACAGAAAATGCTGGCCCAGCAGCAACAGCAATTGCATGCCGCCACGTCTGGCCCGCAGGCCAAAGATCCCGCCAACCTGGCGCGTGTGACCGCATTGCAGGCGGCAATGACCACCACCATGGGGCAGTTGGAGTCGGCGGTATCCGCGTTGAGCACGGCGCTGCTGGCCGAAGGTAGCGGTAGCAGCGGTAGCCTGGTCAGCGCCTCGGCTTGAGCTAGCGCTCAGCCTTCGTTCTCTTCATCGCCGCTGTCGTCGATGGCGGGGGCGTCGGCCAGCAGTTGCTGCGCTTCGTTGCCGGGCAAGGTTTCAACGCCCTTCAACTTGCGCTCGATGGCGCGCGTCCGCACGCTGGCCTGCTCGATGACGTTGCTGGCTTCGTTGAGCTTCTTGCGGGTCTTTTCCAGCACGGTGCCAAACTTGCCGAATTCGGTCTTCACCGCGCCGAGCAAGGTCCACACTTCGCTGCTGCGCTTGGCGATGGCGAGTGTGCGAAAGCCCATCTGCAAGCTGTTGAGCAGGGCGGTGAGCGTGGTGGGGCCAGCCACGGTGACGTGGAAATCGCGCTGCAAGGCTTCGAACAGGCCGGGGCGGCGGATGACTTCGGCATACAGGCCTTCGGTGGGCAGGAACAGCACCGCGAAGTCGGTGGTGTGCGGAGGAGCCACGTACTTGCCGCGGATGCGCTTGGCCTCCTCGCGCACGCGCGTTTCGAGTGCGCGGCCAGCCTGGGTGGCCGCATCGATATCGGCCGCCTCCTGGGCATCGAGCAGGCGCTGGTAATCCTCCACCGGGAATTTGGCATCGATAGGCAGGTAGAGCTGGCCGCCTTCGGTGGCGCCAGGCATGCGCACGGCGAATTCCACGCGGTCGCTGCTGCCGGGAATGGTGACCACGTTGGCATCGTACTGATCGTTGGTGAGCAATTGCTCCAGCAACGCGGCCAACTGCACCTCGCCCAGGATGCCGCGCGTCTTCACGTTGGTGAGCACGCGCTTGAGATCGCCCACGCCGGTGGCGAGGCTCTGCATTTCGCCCAGGCCGCGCTGCACTTGCTCCAGGCGCTCGGACACCAGGGCGAAGGACTGGCCCAGGCGCGTTTCCAGCGTGGTCTGCAGCTTTTCGTCCACGGTGGCGCGCATCTGTTCCAGCTTGGCGGCGTTGTCGTCCTGCATCGCCTTGAGCTTGGTTTCGAGCGTGGCGCGCACTTCACCCATGCGCTTTTCATTGTCGGCGGTGAGCGCACTGAGGCGCTGCTGCTGTTGTTCGCCGAAGCGGTTGAGGGCGACGGTGAGTTCCTCGCGACTGCGGCGTGCGTCTTCGGTTAAGCGCTGCGACAGCGCCTGCAGGCCGGCGTCGGTGCGTTCGGTGAGCACATCCAGGCGCTGGCCGAAGTGGCCGATGCGCTCGTGCTGCTGCGTACTCATGTTGCCGAGCTGCTCTTGTACGAGGCCACGGAACTGGGTGAGCGACTGGGTGATCTCGCCGCGTCCGGCGCGCTGCTCCTGCGCCAGCGCGTCGCGCAGGTGGCGGTTGTCGTCTTTGAGCGCGTCCAGGCGCGCGGTGAGGCTGCCATCGTCGCGGCCGCGAAGCAGGTTCATCACCTGCAGGGCGATCAGCGCCAACACGGCGAGGACGAGCACGATCAGTAAAAGGTCGGTCAAAGACATGGCAATACCCAGGAGCACAGGGCGCCAAGTGTACGCGCTGGCGTCTCAGAAGCCGGGATCGGCCCGGGCTATGGCCTAAACGCGCCTTTGTCGTAGGCCTTGGCGAAGGCCTGCCAATCGCGCCGGGTGCGCTCGGCGCATTCCAGGGCCAGCTCGCGCAGCTGCACGGGCCAGCGCCGTTTTTCGGCAAAGGCCATCAAGCTGTCGGCGGTGACCGAGCCCTGACGGCCGCTGCTGCGCAGTTGTGCCCAGGCGGTAAGGCGCCCCATGGCGCTGAGCACGCCCTCCAGCCGTTCGAACTTGCCATGCCAGTCGGCCAGCGCCACGCGATCCTCGGTGGGTTGCAGGCCGCGCAGTACATAGCTCTTGCGGCCCATGCTCACGGCCCGCAGAAACGCCGGCGAAATCGCCTGCATGCGCTGCTGCACGCCGACCACGCGCGCGGCCTCGCTGGCCCAGTCCGGTTGCGGCACGCTGAGCTGGGGAACGAGGGAAGAGGGCAGCGCCTGCTTGAGGTCGAGCAGGTAGTTGCCGTCTGGCGAGCCCTTGCCCTGGACCAGGATGGAGTAACGATCCACGCCCAGACTGCCGGTGCCGGCGATGCGGCGCGCCACGTCGATGACTTTATAGAACGCGGGGTCGGGCTCGTGGGCGCAGATCTTGCCGATCAACGCGGTGACCTTGTCGCGCTGCTTGTCGGTGACCGGCAGCGCGCGCTTGCCATCCAGGCGGATGCTGCGGCGCTTGCCCTTGCGTTCGGTGCGGCTGTCGAGGAAGTGCGATCGCAGCCGGCCGCGCAGGCTGTCGAGCAGGTCGCCAACCATGCCTTGCGCGGTATCGCGCTCGATCCAGCGCGCCTTGCCGAGGCGCAGCGCCTCCACGTAGGCATCCAGGAAACAGCCGCACAGGTGGTTGGCCTGGGCTTTGCTCAAGGTCAGGCTGCCGGCGGCCAGATGCACGCTGGTGAGCAGGCGGATCAGTTCCCAGCTGCTTGGTGCCAGCGCCGCCTCGTCGAAATCGTTGAGGTCGAAGTAGACCAGGCGGTTGTCGCCCTTGTAGCTGCCGAAGTTTTCCAGGTGCAGGTCGCCGCACACCCAGGTGAGCGGCGCCTTGGCCAATACCTTGGCTTCGGGCAGGCGCGCATAGAATCGATGGCAGCTGCCGCGCAGGAACACGAACGGGTCGCGCCGCATCGCGGCGTACTTGCGTTCGAGACGCTCGGGATCGCGTCCGGCGTTGTAGTCACGAAGGGTTTCGACAACATCGAGCATGCGCGCCTCCAGGCGATGGCCATCACTACATCACGCGACAGAACACCGCTTTCAGATAGCGACCTTCCGGCACGTCGCTGCGGAACGGATGGTCGGCACCGGCGCCGGCCACGTGGAGCACCTGAATTTCGCGGCCCGCATTGAGCGCCACGCGACGCAGCATTTCCAGGAAATCCGCCTCGCTCACCAGGCCCGTGCACGAGCAGGTCAGCAACAGGCCGCCGGGCGGAATCACGTCCAGCGCCAGGCGATTCATGGCGAAATACTTTTTCAGCGCATCTACCACCCGGGTGCGATCGCGGGTGAGCTTGGCGGGATCAAGGATCACCGCATCGAATTGCTCGCCACGCGCCACCGCCGCGCGCAGCCAGTCGAAGATATCGGCCTGCTCGAAGGTGGCCGGCACATCGTTGGCGGCGGCATTGGCGCGGGCGATCTCCAGGATGCCCGGGTCCATGTCCACGCCGATGGCCTCGCGTGCTCCCGCTGCCAGGGCGTGCACGGCGAAGCCGCCGGCGTTGCAGCACAGGTCGAGCACGCGCCGGCCCTTGGCCAGGCGCGCAAAGTGATGGCGGTTCTCGCGCTGGTCGGCAAAGAAACCGGTCTTGTGACCGTAGCCCGGCGCGGCATGGAAGCGCAGGCCGTGCTCGTGCACTTCCACCGGCACGGGGGCATCGGGCGAGCGGCAGTCGAACGACTCCTGCTTCTGCACGTGGCTCTCGGCGAACCAGTACAGGCGCGCGTCGGGGAAGTGGCGCTTGAGCGCGGCATGGATGGCCTCGCGGAAGCGCCACATGCCGGCAGCGAAATATTCGATCACCAGGATGTCGGCATAGCGATCCACCACCAGGCCCGAGAGCCCGTCGCCTTCGCTGTGCACCACGCGCCAGGCGTCGCTCACGCGGTCGAGCTGCAGCAGTTCCTGGCGCAGCGTCACGGCGCGGTCGATGCGTGCGGCGATCCACTCGGCATCGACCGCTTCGGCCGGGTCGGTGGTGAGCAGGCGCAGGGCAATGCGCGCATGCCCGTTCCAGAAGCCGCGACCGACAAAGCGGCCCTTGGCGTCTTCCACGTCGACCACGCTGCCGGGGGGCAGGCGGGTCTCGGGCTTGATGACCTGGGCGGACCACACCCAGGGGTGGCCGGGGGCGCGGTCGGTTTTGAGGCGGATGATGGGGAGGGGGGAATGGGGAGTGCTCATCCGCCCATGATAGCTGGTGCGGGGAGGGGCTCAGGTGCTGGCATAAGGGGATGGGTTAGAGGGGATGCGGCGTGGTGGGCTCGCTCGGCGCCGGTTGGGCGTCTCGCGTCCGCACCTTGTCCTCTCCCTCGCCGTCATCCCCGCGAAAGCAAGCGCGACCCAGCGTGCAGAAAACACCCCGGTCGCGCCCAGCCGAATCAACGCACCCTCAGTGCGCCTGATCCCAATTGGCTCCAACGCCCACATCCACCACCAACGGCACCGACAACTCGGCGGCGCCCGACATGCGCTCGATCACCCCTGCGCGTACCGCATCCACCGCGTCCTTGCGCACCTCGAACACCAGTTCATCGTGCACCTGCATCAGCATGTGGGCGTCGTCGCGGTCGCGCAGCCAGTCGTGCACGGCGATCATGGCGCGCTTGATGATGTCGGCGGCGGTGCCCTGCATCGGTGCGTTCACCGCGGCGCGTTCGGCGCCGGCACGCAGCGCCTGATTGCGTGACTGCAGGTTTTCCAGATACAGGCGGCGGCCGAACAGGGTTTCCACGTAGCCCTCGCGGTGCGCGCGCTCGCGTGTGGCTTCCATGAAGGCGTGCACGCCGGGGTAGCGGGCGAAGTAACGCGCCATGTAATCGCTGGCTTCGCCGCGGTCCACGCCGAGCTGGCGGGCCAGGCCGAAGGCGCTCATGCCGTACATCAGGCCGAAGTTGATCGCCTTGGCGGCGCGGCGCTGGTTGGCGCTGACCTCCTCGGGCGTAAGGCCGAATACTTCGGCGGCGGTGGCGCGGTGCACGTCGCCGCCTTCGTGGAACGCCTTGAGCAGGCCTTCGTCGCCGGACAGGTGGGCCATGATGCGCAGCTCGATCTGCGAATAGTCCGCCGCCAGCACCACCCAGCCCTCGGGCGCCACGAAGGCCTGGCGAATGCGGCGGCCTTCCTCGGTACGCACCGGGATGTTCTGCAGGTTCGGGTCGCTGGAGGAAATACGCCCGGTGGCGACCGCGCCCTGGTGGTAGCTGGTGTGTACGCGGCCGGTGCGCGGGTTGACCATTTCGGCCAGCTTGTCGGTATAGGTGGAGCGCAGCTTGGCGAGGCCGCGATAGTCGAGGATCAGGCGCGGCAGCGAGTGATCGTCGGCAATGGCCTCCAGCGCCTCTTCGTTGGTGGAGGGCTGGCCGGTGGGCGTCTTGAGCTTGGCGGGCAGACCCAGTTCGTCGAACAGGATGGCCTGCAACTGCTTGGGCGAATCGAGATTGAACTCGCGCCCGACGTCCTTCCATGCCTGCTGTTGCAGCTCAAGCATGCGCTTGCCCAACTGCTGGCTCTGCATGCGCAGTTCGCTCACATCGATCAGCACGCCACGCTGCTCCATGGCGGCCAGCACGGGCACCAGCGGTATCTCGATGTTTTCGTACACCGCCTGCAGCGCGGGGATGCTTTCCAGCTTGGGCCATAGCGCGTGGTGCAGGCGCAAGGTGATATCCGCGTCCTCCGCCGCGTAACGACAGGCGGTATCCAGGTCCACCTGCGAGAACGGAATCTGCTTGGCGCCCTTGCCGGCTACTTGCTCGTACTTGATGGTGTCGACGTCCAGGTATTTCTTGGCGAGCGAATCCATGTCGTGGCGTGTGGCGGTGGCGTTCCACACGTAGGATTCGAGCATTGAGTCGTGCTTCAACCCCTGCAGTGCGATGCCGTAGTGCGACAGGATGTTGATGTCGTACTTGGCGTGCTGGCCCATCTTGGGGCGGCTGGGGTCTTCGAAGAACGGCTTGAGCGCGGCCAGCACGTGATCGCGCGAAAGCTGCTGGGGTGCGCCCGGGTAATCGTGGGCCAGCGGCACGTAGCACGCGTGACCCGGCTCTACCGAGAGGCTCAGGCCCACGATGTCGGCCTGCATGGCGTCGATGGAGGTGGTTTCGGTATCGAAGGAGACCAGCGGTGCGTGGGTGACCTTGAGGAGCCATGCGTCGAACTGCGCCTGGGTGGTGACCAGTTCGTACTGGCCGGCCATGTTCAGCGTGGGCTCGTTCTGCAGCAGCGTGCCCTGGGCGGGTGCGCGGCTGACTTCGGGGCTGGGCGCCGCACCGGCGCTGGCGCCGTCCAGTTCCTTCAGTGCCTGCTTGAACTCGTAGCGCGTGTACAACTCACGCAGCTGCGCGACGTGACGCTCGTGCAGGGTAAGCGCCGTCACCGGTTGTTCCAGGGCTACGTCGGTCTTGATGGTGACCAGTTCGCGCGAGAGCGGCAGCTGCGGCAGCGCCGCGCGCAGGCTCTCGCCGATCTTGCCGCCGACCTTGTCGGCGTTGGCCATCAGGTTATCCAGCGAGCCGTATTCGGCCAGCCATTTGGCGGCGGTCTTGGGGCCGCACTTGGGCACGCCGGGCACGTTGTCCACGGTATCGCCGGTGAGGGCGAGGAAGTCCACGATCTGTTCCGGCGGCACGCCGAACTTGTCCATCACGCCGGCGCTGTCGGTGGTCACGTTGGTCATGGTGTTGACTAGCGTGATGCCCGGGCGGACCAGCTGCGCGAGGTCCTTGTCGCCGGTGGAAATCTCCACCTCGATGCCTTGCGCGTGCGCCTGCTCGGTGAGCGTGCCGATCACGTCGTCCGCTTCCACGCCGTCCACGCGCAGGATGGGGAAGCCCAGTGCGCTCACGATATCGAGCATGGGTTGCACCTGGGCGCGCAGGTCGTCGGGCATCGGCGGCCGGTTGGCCTTGTACTGGTCGTACAGCGCGTTGCGGAAGGTTGGGCCGGGCGCGTCGCTGACGAAGGCGACGTAGTCGGGCTTGGCCTTGAGCGTGGAGCGCAGCATGTTGACCACGCCGAACAGTGCGCCGGTGGGCTCGCCGTGCGCGTTGCTGAGCGGCGGCAGGGCGTGGAAGGCGCGATAGAGGTAGGACGAACCGTCGATGAGAATGAGCTTGGCCATGCGGGGGATTGTCGCATGCGTTGGCGGGGCACGTGGCCGCGCCCGCGCGGCGTGTCCTTCGATCACTCTCGATTCACGAGCCGCATCGGGTGGCGCTGCTATGCTTTGTGAAATTCAGCAGAGGCCGTCGTCATGAAATCCGTTTCCCTGCTTATCGCGCTTGGTATGGCGGTCGCGTCTCCTTCGTTTGCGCAGTCCGCCAGCCAGTTTCCGCCCGCACCGCCGCCGCCGGGCATGAACGATCCGGGCGTGAAAGCGGTGACCCCGCCGCCGACTCCGGCCAACGCGCCGGCCAGCAAGGCCAACCAGCCGACCGCCGATAACTCCGCGCCACTCAGCCAGCCGGCCGGCGCCTCCGCGCCGCAGCCGCGCGACGCGCGCGGTGACGCGCCGCCGACGGTGAACGTGCGCACCGAGGGCGATCAGACCATTCAGGAATACCGTCGCAGCGGCCAGCTCTACATGGTGGTGGTGACGCCCAAGAGCGGCATCCCGCAGACCTTCATGGTCGACCAGAAGGGCGCCTGGACCAATGCGGCCGGCGAGCCGGTGAAGCCGGTGATGTACAAGGTCATGGAGTGGGGCAAGGGCAAGTCCGCCGACGACCAGGACAATGGCGGTCAATAAGGCGCCGCGGCTGGCGGAGCAGGCGTGAACCTGCGCGAAAGCTGGCTGCTGTTTGCTCTGGGCTCGGCGTTCTTCGCCGCGCTCACCGCGCTGTTCGGCAAACTGGGCGTGGCGGGGATCAACTCCAACCTCGCCACCTTCATCCGCACCATCGTGATCCTGCTGGTTACCGCCGGCATTCTCAGCCTGCGCCATGAATGGGCGAAGCCCACCGGTCTGCCGGTGAGCAGTTGGGTATTCCTGGTGTTGTCCGGCGTGGCGACCGGCTTGTCGTGGCTGTGCTACTACCGCGCTCTGCAATTGGGTCCGGTGAGCAAGGTGGCGCCGATTGACAAGCTCAGCGTGGCGATCGCCATCCTGCTGGGTGTGCTGTTGCTGGGCGAGACGATGAGCTGGCCGCTGGCGATTGGCGGTGCGCTGATCGTGGCGGGTGCCGTGATTATCGCGGTGTTCTGATCGGCGCGCGCTAGCGCGCTAGCCATCCAGCTCGGTGTAATGGCGAAAGATGCCGTTTTCGTTGAAGGGCAGCCGCCGCTCGGACGCAAGATAGGCCGCGAGCCGCGGGCGCGCCGCCACGCGCTCACCCAGTGCGTGCAAGTGCGGTAGCCGTCGCTTGAGACGCTTCATGGCGCCAGGGAAAGCGTAGGTAAGCCCGGCCATCAACTGGAACAGCGAGAGGTCCACATACGAGTGGCGTCGACCCAGCGCGTGGCGTCCATCGTTGCTGGCCACGATCTGTTCGAAGTACCCCAGGTACTTGGGCATGCGCTGCGTGCGAAAGGCCGCCGCACGCTTACGCGCCTCGGCGCGCTGCTGTGCGTAGTACAGCTCGCCCGATACCGGGTGATGCGTGTCGTGCACCTCGGCCACGATGTCGCTGATGGTGAGTTGCAGCTGCAGCGCGTAGCACTGGCTGGCGGCCGACGCCGGCACCAGGCCGTGGCGGGGCGCGAGAAAAGCCAGGATGTTGGCGGTCTGCGCGATCACCTGCCGCCCCGCGCGCAGGAACGGTGGCGCAAACGGCCGCGCGCCCGGTTGCGTGCCCCGCAGGAACGACATCATCACCGCATCGCCTTGTTCGCGGGCGACGTCGAGATAGTCGGTGCCGCTGTCCTCCAGGGCCAGGCGCACGAATTCGCCACGGCCCTGGATGCCGGTCCAGTAGTAGAGCTGGTAACGCATGGGGCTGGCCCTCCGTCGATCCAGGCGAGGGTAGGCGGCGCGCGCGCAAGATGGCGTGAGCGGCGAGGCTCAGCGTTGCGCGGACCGCTCGCGCAAACGCGCCCAGACCAGGGCAGCCAGTGGTGACAGCGAGCGTTGGCGACGCTTGATCAGCACGATATCGCGATGCTCCAGCGGCGACAGTGGTCGCGTGATCAGGCTGGGCGGCGGGGGCGAAAGCGCGGGGCTCACGCTGATGCCCAGGCCCGCTTCCACCATGCGGAAGGCGGTGAGGGTGTGGCCGGTTTGCTGCACGATGTTCGCCTCGATGCCGCGGCTGGCGAAGGCGTGGTCGATCAGGCGACGGCTGCCGGAGGAGTAGTCGAGCAACACCAGCGGTTCGCCGCGCAATTTTTGCCAGGGCACGCGCTCCAGCCGCGCCAGCGGGTGGTCGGGGCGACACACCAGCACGAAGGGGTCGCGCAGGATGCGCTCCACGTCGAACTCCGCGCTGGCGGCCGGTGCAATGGCCACGCCGAAATCCACCTCGCCGCCCCGCACGCTATCGAGCACCAGCGTCTGCGCCTGGTCATGCAATTGAATGGTGAGCTCGGGATAGCGCTGCGCGCAGTCGGCGATGCATAGGGGCATCAGCCCGGCGGAGAGCGTGGGTACCGAGGCCACATGCACCTTGCCGCGGCGGCGCTCGCTTTCCGAATGCAGATGACCGAGCACGCCTTCCAGCTCGTCCAGCACGCGGCCCACCGCGCTTTCCAGGTAACGACCGGCCTCGGTGGGCACCACTTCGCGGGTGGTGCGATCGAACAGGCGCACGCCCAGCTCGGCCTCCAGCTCGGCGATCTGCCGGCTCACCGCCGGCTGGCTCAGGTGCAGGCTCTCCGCCGCACGCCGGAAATGCTGCTGCTGGGCCACGGCCAGGAACACGCGGAGCTGGCGCAGGTTGATATTCATGCGTTTATAGTATCAATACTTCCGATAAAACGATTTGAATAATTAATCCGGCGGCGCTCCAATAGTGCTCTCCCGCTCGATGGTCCCAACGCCATGTTTCTGCGTCGCTTTCTACCGGATCGCTTTACCTGCGCACTGATCACCACGGTGATCCTGGCCAGCTTGCTGCCGTGTCGTGGCGCGGCCGCCAGCCTATTCGAAGTGCTTACCGACGCTGCGATTGCGCTGTTGTTCTTCCTGCATGGCGCCAAGCTTTCACGCGAAGCGGTGGTGGCCGGCATGACGCATTGGCGCCTGCACCTGACGGTGCTTGCCAGCACGTTTGTGTTGTTCCCGCTGCTGGGCTGGCTGCTGCGCCCGCTGCTTTCCCCGCTGGTAACCCCGGATCTGTACCTTGGCGTGCTGTTCCTGTGCACGCTGCCCTCCACGGTGCAGTCGTCCATCGCGTTTACCTCGATGGCGCGCGGCAATATTCCCGCGGCGATCTGTGCGGCGTCGGCGTCGAGCCTGCTGGGTATTTTCATCACGCCGCTGCTGGTGGGCGTGATGCTGGAATCGCATGGGCAGGGCGGTATGTCGTGGAATGCCGTGGGCGGCATCGTGATGCAATTGCTGGTGCCGTTCGTGGCCGGTCAGGTGGCGCAGCGCTGGATCGGCGGCTGGGTGGGCCGTCATCGCGCCATGCTGACCTATGTCGACCAGGGTTCGATCCTGCTGGTGGTGTATACGGCCTTCAGCGCGGCGGTGCTGCAGGGCTTGTGGAAGCAGGTGCCGCTGACCGTGCTGATCGGCTTGCTGGTGGTCAACGCGATTCTTCTGGCGGTGGCCTTGGTGGTGACGCGTTACGGTTCGCGCGCACTGGGCTTTGGCCGCGCAGATGAAATCACCATCGTGTTCTGCGGCTCCAAGAAGAGTCTGGCGAGCGGCGTGCCGATGGCCAAGGTGCTATTCGCCGGCCATCCGCTGGGCACCATCGTGCTGCCGATCATGCTGTTTCATCAGATACAGCTGATGACTTGCGCGGTGCTGGCGCGGCGTTATGCGGCGCGGCCGGAGGAGGTGACGCGCGAGGCGGCGGAGCAGGCACAGGTGGTGCGCTGAGGGGGCGTGGCTTGTCCTTGCCCATGACGTCATCGCACGAGCTTGCCCCGGTGCGACGATATCGCGCCTGCCCGCTTTAAGTCCGCTTGGTCACGGCGCGCCGCGGTGTAGCCGCTGTGTTGCGGCGGAGGTTGCCACCCAGTCGGGTCCCTCAAGCCCGAAGGCTTTTTCCACCCCATCGCTGCGAGCCTGAGAGGCCATCTCTTTGGGTTACTTTTCTTTGGGTCAGCAAAGAAAGGTGACTCGATCGCTGGCAAGCGATCGAAACGCCCGCGGCGCAGGCGGCCAGATCGCCGCATGGCTAGCACCAAGAGCCAAAGGCACGGGGTGAGCCCTTCGGCTGTTGAAAAGCGCCTCCTGCTTTCGCAGGGACGACGGCGTCAATGACGCCGTGTGATGAATACCCACCAAGCCCCGCTCCCTACCGGGAAACGGGGCGGGTTCGATCAATGGCGGAAATGGCGGATGCCTGTGAACACCATCGCGATATCGTGCTCATCCGCCGCAGCGATCACCTCGGCGTCGCGCATCGAACCGCCCGGCTGGATCACCGCGCGGATGCCCGCCGCCGCCGCCGCGTCGATGCCGTCGCGGAACGGGAAGAACGCGTCGGACGCCATGACCGAGCCGGCCACTTCCAGCTTCTCGTCGGCAGCCTTGATGCCGGCGATCTTGGCGCTGTACACGCGGCTCATCTGGCCTGCGCCCACGCCGATGGTCTGGCGGTTCCTGGCATAGACGATGGCGTTGCTCTTGACGTACTTGGCCACCTTCCACGCAAAGATCAGGTCATCCACTTCGGCCGGTGTCGGCGCGCGTTTGGTGACGATCTTCAGGTCGTCGGCCTTGACCATGGCGCGGTCGGCGGTCTGGATCAGCAGCCCCGAACCCACGCGGCGCACGTCGTTGCCCGGATGCGGCGCGCTGAGGTCGCCGCCGGCCGGCACGGGGATCTCCAGCACGCGCACGTTGACCTTCTTGGCGAAGATCTTGAGCGCTTCGTCTTCGTACCCCGGCGCCAGCACCACCTCCACGAACTGGCGCTCGACGATGGCGCGCGCGGTCGCGGCATCCACCGCGCGGTTGAAGGCGATGATGCCGCCGAAGGCCGAGGTGGGGTCGGTCTGGTACGCCAGGTCATAGGCGCGGCCGATGCCGTCCAGGCTCACCGCCACGCCGCAGGGGTTGGCATGCTTGACGATCACGCAGGCCGGCTTGGTGAAGCTGCGCACGCATTCCCACGCGGCATCGGAGTCGGCGATGTTGTTGAACGAGAGTTCCTTGCCCTGCAGCTGGCGGAACGTGGCGAGCGTGCCGGGCGAGGGGTACAGGTCGCGGTAGAACGCAGCCTGCTGGTGGGGGTTCTCGCCGTAGCGCAGGTCCATCAGCTTGACGAAGCGACCGTTGGCCTGCGCCGGGAAGGCGTCGTGGCCGGCGATGGCGTCGAGCGTGTCGTTGAGCTGCAGGGCGGAGAGGTAGTCACTGATCGCGCCGTCGTAGTTGGACACGCGATTGAAGGCGGCCACCGCAAGCGTGAAGCGGGTGGCGCGGGTGAGGCCGCCGTGCGCTTCGATTTCGGCCAGCGCTTCTTCGTACTGGTCAGGCGAGGTGAGGACGCCCACGTCGTTCCAGTTCTTGGCCGCCGAGCGCAGCATGGCCGGGCCGCCGATATCGATGTTCTCGATGGCGTCTTCCAGCGTGCAGTCGGGCTTGGCCACGGTCTGCTCGAACGGGTACAGATTGAGCACCAGCAGGTCGATGGCGCCGATGCCCAGTTCGGCCATCACGGCATCGTCGGTACCGCGACGGCCGAGCAGGCCGCCATGTACCTTCGGGTGCAGCGTCTTCACGCGACCGTCCATGATCTCGGGAAAGCCGGTGACGTCGCTCACGTCCTTTACCGGAATGCCGGCGTCGCGCAAGGCCTTGGCGGTACCGCCCGTGGAGAGCAGCTCGACGCCCTTGGCGGACAGCCGGCGGGCGAGGTCGAGCAGGCCCTGTTTGTCGGAAACGCTAAGCAGGGCACGACGGATCGGTGCCAGGGCAACGGCGGACATGAGGCGGATTCCTGGGGGAAAGACCGCAATTATAACCCCAGCCCTCCCGCGCCCGCGCGTTTGGCCGTCCGAAGGGGCTTAGCGGCGCAGCACCAGGTGCAGCAATGGGAACGGGCGACCGCTGGCATCCTGTTCGGAGCGGCCCATGCGCACGAAACCGTAGCGTTCGTAAAAACGGGTGGCTTGCGGGTTTTGCTCGTTCACGTCGACGGTCCAGGCAGGGCCGGGCGATGCTTCCGCCATGACCGCGTCCAGCAGCTGGCGTCCCAGACCCTGGCCGTGCAGCGCGGGGTTCACGAACAGCGCCTCCACATGGTGCCCGGCGGTGGCGATAAAGCCCTCGACGCAGCCGCTGCGTTCGACAACGCGCACGTTTAGCCGTCCAAAGATGGACGGCAGGAACGAGCGGAAGAACACCAGGTCGTCCTCGGCCAGAAAGTCATGGGTCGCGCGGACCGCGGCTTCCCAGATTTCCGTAATACGAGGTTCGTCGGCGTTGCTGGCGGCGCGAATCGAAACGGGGGCGGGCATGACGACGTTGTTCTGGTGGTGCGACAGCAAGCGCGGCGACGCCGCGCTTTGGAATCACAGCAGGCCGTGTGCGGCCAGCTTCTTGCGCAGGGTGGCGCGGTTGATGCCGAGCACCGCGGCGGCGCGGCTCTGGTTGCCGTCGTGCCAGGCGAGCACCTCGCGCAGGAGGGGACCTTCGACTTCGCGGATCACGAGCGCGTGCAAGCCCTCGCCACACTCCGTATCGCCGATGTCGGCGAGGTAACGGCGGACGGTGCGACTGACGCATTCGCTCAACGCGCTCTGCGACGAAGCTTCCGAAGTCGCTTCGTTGACAGGCAGTCTGACGGCATTCACGGGCATTTCCCCTCACGTTCTACCGCAACGACTACGTGGGCCGTTGCATTTGATTATGGCAATACCGCGGGCGGCGGCTCGCATGGAACGCCGGGTGCAGCACAAGACGAAGGGGCGAGTTTACCCTCGCGTGCCAACAATTTTAAGTCCCCGTTGCGTGAACGATGCCCACCTGGACGGGCTCAGTGAAATGGCGTATGGACAAATCACCCGGGACATGGCACGGCCTATGCGTGAACCGGCAGGGCCTTGGCGACGGCTATGACGGGTGTAGCCCGGTCGGATGGGTGCCGTCGAATGGACGGCTATTCGAAACCGAATTCGAAAGCGACCGCCTTGCCGTCGGGGTCTTCCACTTCCAGCATCAGCGCGGCGCTGGCGCCGGGCCCAAGGCCGCGCTGTTGCACGCCGGCATCGCCAAGGTATTCGCTGGGGCGCAGGCGGCGCATGGCCAGGCGTTTGCCGTTGGCGTCGGACAAGGTGATGGATACCACCGGGAACGGCTGGGCGAACGAGGCGTCGTTGCGCAGGCTGGCGGTGATCAGCAGGGCGCCAGGCACCGAGGGGTGCGACTGCACGTCGCGGGCCAGCAAGGTCAGGCGCGCGGTGTCCTGCACCAGGGGCAAGCGGCAGCTCAGGCTGGCGCAGACGTCGCGCAATACCGGGCCGACCGTGTCGTCGGCGATCAATGCGTCGCGCTTGGCCCAGGCGATCTGGCCGCCCAATGCCAGCAGCAACAGCAGGCAGGCGCTGATCCACGGCCAGCGACGGGCCCGCGGTTCCTGTGGCCGAGCAAAACGCGGAGTGACGACCAGGGTGCTGAAATCTTCCACGTCGTCGCGGATGCCGGCGGGCGCATCCGCGAGGCCTGCGACGGCGGTCGCCACCTCGGGCTCGGCCGGCGGCTGCGGGCGATAGACTGCCAGCTCCAGCCGCGGCGGCGGTTCGGGCATGCGGGGGGCGAGGTACTCGAATGGTTCGGGCGGCAGCTGGTCCACCAGGGTGGCGAGTGCGTCGAACTCGATGCCGCAATGTCCGCACATGACCTGGCCGCGCGCTTGCGCAAGCGTTTCCGTGTTCAGCGAGAACACGGTCAGGCAATCGGGGCATTGGGCGTACATAGGGACCGCGGTTGTCGAACTGTGGCAAGCCTAGTGCAGGGC
>NZ_JAELTT010000306.1 GCF_016428975.1 Dyella sp. ASV21 | reverse complement strand
TCGGCTCGAGAGCGTCTTAGACTGCGGTCAATTCCGGGGGGAACTCACTAGGTCTGCCATGGATGTCGAACAGCAGGGTCGACGTCAGCCGTTTGCATCCGATCGGGACGCTCGCCCCGAGCATGCCCTGTCTCTTATACACATCTCCGAGCCCACGAGACCCGTGACCGAATCTCGGGTGGCGGGGTGGGGGGGGGAAGGGGGGGGGGGGGGGGGGGGGGGGGGGGGGGGGGGGGGGGGGGGGGGGGGGGGGGGGGGGGGGGGGGGGGGGGGGGGGGGGGGGGGGGGGGGGGGGGGGGGGGGGGGGGGGGGGGGGGGGGG
>NZ_JAELTT010000003.1 GCF_016428975.1 Dyella sp. ASV21 | reverse complement strand
CCCCGGGTGCGAACCTGACGGTGGGCGCAGGCACCGATGGCGAGGCAGTGGACTTTGCCGATAAGGATGGCAACGCCCGCACGCTGAAGAACGTGATGGCCGGTGTGGACGACGCCGATGCCGTGAACGTGAGTCAGCTGAAGAATGCTGGCCTGATCGACGGCAACGGCAACGCGCTGGCGGCGGTGACCTACGACCAGAATGCGGACGGCTCGCCGAACCTCGGCAGTGTCACGCTGGCCAAGGGCGGCGCACCGGTGTCGCTGAAGAACGTCGCCAACGGCACGGACGACAATGACGCGGTAAACGTCAGCCAGCTAAAGGCAGCGGGCCTGGTCGACATCGGTGGCAACATGCTTGATGCCGTGGTCTACGACCCAGGCATGAACCGTGGTCAGGTGACGCTGGGTGGTTTTGGTTCGACGACTCCGGTGGTGCTCACCAATGTGGCGGACGGCAAGAACCCGTACGACGCAGTGAACTTCGGTCAGTTGTCGGGCCTGGTGACCCAGATCAACAGCGTGGATGCCCGAGTGACGGTGCTTGAGGGTAATGTCATCGTCCCTGATCCGATTATCCCGAATCCTGGCAGCGGCAAGGAAATTTCCTACCTCACGGCTACAGAAGGCTCGAGCATCAATAACGCCGCGAACTCCGGCGATACCGCAGGTGTAGCCCTGGGCTACAACAGTGTTGCCTCTGGCGACAATGCGTCGGCGATGGGGCACAACGCACAGGCGTTGGGTACCTACGGCCTGGCCACGGGCAATGATGCCTACGCGGCCAGCACGGGCGATACCGCCATCGGTGGCAACGCGCAGGCGCTCGCTGGAAGCAGTACGGCGGTGGGTTCCAACAGCAGCGTGAACGCAAGCTCGGGTACGGCCGTGGGTCAGGGCGCATCGGTGGAGGCGGCGGCCACCAACGCTGTGGCACTGGGTACCGGTTCGGTGGCGACGCAGGCCAATAGCGTGTCGGTGGGCGCGGCGGGTGCCGAACGTACCGTCACCAACGTGGCCGCTGGCGTCAATGCTACGGATGCGGTGAACATGTCCCAGCTCAATGCCATGAGTGATTGGTCGAAGAACTACACCGACCAGGCCTTCAGTGTCTTGTCGCGCAGCATCGACAAGACTCAGCGTCGCGCTTCGGCGGGCACGGCCTCGGCCATCGCCATGGCCAACATGCCGCAGGCCTACCAGCCGAACATGAACACCGTGTCGGCAGGTGTGGGTACGTACAACGGTCAGAACGCCATTTCGGTCGGTATGACCGGCATCAGCGAGAACGGCCGCTGGATCCTGCGTGCGGGCCTGACGGCGAACAGCCAAGGTGACAAGGGTGCGGGTATGGGTGCTGCCTACGCCTGGTAAGCCTTTGCACCCGTAAGTGTTTTACAGCCGTTTGACGGCAAAGCCGAACCCTTCGGGGTTCGGCTTTTTTTTCAGCAAGAATCAGCTGGCATTGGCGTCCAACACGATGCGATAGCGTGCCTTGCCATCGGCCAGATGCTTGAGTGCCTCGTTTACCTTGCTCATCGGGAACATCTCGACCTGCGGGCGGATGTCATGGCGCGCGGCGAAGTCGAGCAAGGTGGCAATGTCCACCGGGGAGCCGGTGGGCGAACCGGAAACCTCGCGCTGGGCGCCGATCAGCGAGAACGCCGGCACCGGAATCGGCTCCAGCACCGCGCCCACCACATGCATGCGCCCGCGCGGCGCCAGCGTGTTGATGAACGCGTTCCAGTTGAGCGGCACATTCACGGTAACCAGCAGCAGATCGAGCGTGCCTGCGATGGCGGCGATCTCGCTGGCGTCCTGGCTGGAAACCACGTGATGGGCACCGAAGCCTCGCGCTTCGTCGGCCTTGGCGGCGGTGGAGGTAAACGCGGTGACTTCGCAGCCCCATGCCTTGGCGAACTTGATCGCCATATGACCCAGCCCGCCGATACCAACAACACCCACGCGCGCGCTGGGGCCGATGTCGTAAGCCAGGAAAGGCTCCAGCACCGTAATGCCACCGCACAACAGCGGTCCGGCGCTGGCCAGGTGCAGGCCCTCGGGAAGCGGAATGGCCCAGGCCCAATGCGCGCGCACCTTATCCGCGAAGCCGCCATGGTGACCGCCGATGGTGGGTGTGGCCTTGGCACACAGGTTCTGGTGGCCGGACAGGCATTGGCGGCAATGCATGCAGCTTTCTGCGGTCCAGCCGATGCCCACCTTCTGGCCGATCTTCAGACCCTTCGCCTGCGGACCCAGCGCCGTCACGCGGCCGATCACCTCGTGCCCGGGTACAAACGGGTAGCGCGAGAAGCCCCATTCGTTATTGATCATCGACAGGTCGGAGTGGCAGATGCCGCAGTAATCCACGGCGACCTCCACTTCCTCGGCGCCGAGCGGGCCTGGATCGATTTGCGTTTGAACGAGCGGTTGACCGGCCTGTTGTACGGCCCAGCCCTGGATGTTCGACATGATGCAGCTCCGTCGTGGATAGCGTGGAAAAGCGACGCAGCAGCATAGTGGAGTCACCGTCGCTCCGGCGTATACGCCAGGCACGGCCCGCTGCCGTGGACGGAACGGCGGTGTCTTGGCATGCTGATCCACCCCTCTTGCCGGAGCGCTACCCCATGCAGTATCGACGTCTTGGAAAATCGGGCTTGCAGCTCTCCGTGCTTTCGTTTGGCGCCTGGGTTACGTTTGGCAAACAGGTAGGTCGTTCGCTGGCGCGCGACCTGCTGGCCATGGCGCACGATCGCGGTATCAATTTCTTCGACAACGCCGAGACCTACAACCATGGCGTCGCGGAAACCCTGATGGGTGACGTGCTGGCCGACCTGCGCTTTCCGCGCGACAGCTACTGCGTGTCGAGCAAAGTGTTTTTCGGCGCGGTGGATCATCCATTACCCACGCAGCGCGGGCTATCGCGCAAGCACGTGATCGAGGCCTGCCACCAGGCACTGCAACGCTTGCGCGTAGAACACTTGGATCTCTACTTTTGCCACCGGCCCGATCCGGATGCGCCGATCGAGGAGACCGTCGCGGCCATGGATACCTTGGTGCGCCAGGGCAAGGTGCTTTATTGGGGTACCAGCGAGTGGCCCGCCGAGGCGATCATCGAGGCACATCGTGTGGCCCGCGAAAACCACATGTACGCCCCAGTGATGGAGCAGCCGCAGTACAACCTGCTGCATCGCGAGCGAGTGGAACAGGAATACGCGCCGCTCTACGCCAACTACGGCATGGGCACGACCATCTGGTCGCCCTTGGCCTCGGGGTTGCTTAGCGGCAAGTACAACGATGGCGTACCGGCGGATGGTCGATTGGCCCAGCCGGGCTACGAGTGGCTGCGCGAGGCGATCCTGGAGCAGGGAGGCCATCGCATCGACAAGGTGCGGCGACTGGCACCGATCGCGGCTGATCTGGGCGTGTCGCTGGCGCAGCTGTCCATTGCGTGGTGCCTGGTCAATCCGCACGTATCCACGGTGATGTTGGGCGCGAGCAAGCTCGAACAGCTGCAGCAGAATCTGGGAGCGCTGGAGTTGCTGCCACGGTTGGATGCCGAGGTCATTCAGCGCATCGAGGCCGCGGTCGCCTGAGGCATCTGCTGCTCGCCCGCGCCGTGCCCGCGTTTGCCCGCATTTCGCCTTTCAGGCATCGTCGCCGCGGCGCACGGTGGCGCCATGCTGCCGTGCCGCTTCGATAAGGCATCGTCAAAGGGAGTTTGTTTCTATGAAAGGCCTCGTACGCACGGCCTGTTTCTTTGCCCTGGCTGCGCTCGGCAGCACCGCGCTGCATGCGCAGTCGCCGGAATGGAGCCAGCCGCAAAAGCCGTTCCGCATTTACGGCAACACGTACTACGTTGGCACCCAGGGCCTGAGTGCCATCCTGATTGCCACGCCCAGCGGCCTGGTGTTGATCGATGGCACGCTGCAGCGCAACGTGGGTCAAGTCGAAGACAACATCAAAGCGCTGGGTTTTCGCGTCGGCGACATCAAGCTTATTCTCAACTCGCATGCGCACTTCGACCATGCCGGCGCCATCGCCGCGCTGGCGCATGACAGCGGCGCCAAGGTGATGGCCAGTGCCGCCGGTGCCAACGCGCTGCGATTGGGCGGCAAGGACCCGGGCGATCCGCAGTATGGCGAGGCAAGTCCTTTCCCCCCGGTGGCCGCGGTGTCGGTGGTGGCTGATGGTGGGGTGGTGAAGGTGGGCGACGTCGCGCTGACCGCGCACTACACGCCTGGTCATACGCCGGGTAGCACCACGTGGACCTGGCAATCCTGTGAGGCAGGGCGCTGCGAGCACATGGTCTACGCCGACAGCCTGGGTGCGTTCGCGGCCGACGGCTTTCGCTTCAGCGACCCGGCGCATCCGCGCCGCGTGGCCGATTATCAGCGCGGCATTGCCGTGGTGGCCGCTTTGCCGTGTGACATCCTGCTGAGCCCCCATCCGGATCAGAGCCAGTTGCTGGAGCGCATCGCCAAGCGTGATGCCGGGGCAACGCCGAATCCGTTGATCGACAGCGGCGCCTGTCGCGCCTATGCCGACGCAGGCAAGGCCAAGCTGGCGGCGCGCCTGGCCCGGGAGCAGGCCGAGGGGGCGGGGCGCATCGAGCATTGAATCAGGGAGTTGACACTCAAATGAGAATTATTATCATCTGTGTGTCCTAGACGACTGCGGAGCTTCCCGATGACCACGACGGCTATGCCCCTCCACCCAGGCACCGAGGTGCTGGCACGCCCGTTCCGCCTGCTGAGCTTGAAGAAGCTGCCGGAGCTCGCCAGTGAAACCCGGCGCGTTTCCAGCGAACTGCTGCTCAAAGGCGCGCGTGAACTGGTAATCCAGCACCAAGGCAACGAATACCACCTGCGGCTCACGCGCAACGACAAGTTGATCCTGACCAAGTAAGCCGCCCGTTCCGCGTGTCCCTGCCGGACGCAGCAAGCGGCAGCGGGACGTGCAGCCACCGGCTCCCCCGAGGGAGCTTCATGGGGCAAGGACGCCCATCTCCGCGGCGATCATGCGGTCGCCGCGCGCATTCCACAGGCCTATCGCCACGCTGTTACCGCGAAACAGCCAGCCGGGTCGCCTCTCTTGCGGAGAACGACGATGTTCGGTTGGCTCGCTCATGCGTTTGCCTCGGTTCGCCCATTCAGCGCGGCCGTGGATGTCGATATCAGTCGATGCACGGTCGCTATGCGCGGCGATGAACTGGCCGCCTGTTTGCCCTTGTTGGGTAGCGTGTTGTGCCTGCCTGCGCCGCGTGGCGCGCACGAGACGGCGCCCTTGCCGCCCGGTTGGCTGGTGGAGCGCCGCGAGTTGGCGCCGCTGCTGCATACGCATGAGCTGATGGTGTCGAGCATGATCGGCGCCGATGGACCGCGCGAATGGATCGATGCGATGGACGCCGGCGGACACCTGTGTGCGCGCCTGCATCTGTTGCCCGACACCGACTATCTGGCCTGGGATGCGCTGCTGGTGCGCTCGCGCGCATTGCCCTCCGCCCCGTTGAGCGCTCAACGACTCGCTTGTCGCGCCACGCACGCCGAACTGCTGCATTTCCGCGTACGCCGGATCGGCGTGTTGAACCTGCTGGAGAGCGCGCCGCCCCAAACGTTGTCGCCGCTCGGCCGCGGCATCGCCCACGAAGTGGCTCGCACGGCAGCGGTGGCGTTGGCGACCGGCTGAACGTCCGCGGACGCTTGTCCGTTTGTCCGTGCCGGTGTCCGCGGACAATGTGATGGCGCCATGGGGTTGCTCTAACCTTATGAAAAAACGGCGATAAATTGTCCTTTCAGGGTTGGCACGACGCTTGCTGACTAGGGTCAGGGGCCGCACTGTCCGCGGCCAGGGACCCGTCGATGATTCGAGATACCTCAGCCCAAGACCGGTTGGTCGAAGTCAAACCCAACCGCAAGCGCCGCGTGGTGCTGATCGGCGTCGGCCTGGCGCTATTGGCGCTCATCGCTCTGTTCGGCCCGCGTATCGGCCGGCTGTTCTCGGCGGACGCCTCGGTGAGCAGCTCGCGCCTGGCCTTCGCCACCGTGCAGCGCGGACCGTTTGTGCGCGACATCGCCGCCGAAGGCAAGGTGGTAGCCGCAGTCAGCCCCACCCTGTATGCCACCTACGGCGGCGCCGTCACCCTCAAGGTGCACGCCGGCGATGCGGTGAAGAAGGGCCAGATACTGGCCGTCATCGACAGTCCGGAACTCACCAACAAACTCGCCCAGGAAGAAAGCGCCGCCGATGCCATGCAGGTGGATTATCTGCGTGCGCAGATCGATGCCCGCAAGGCACGTGGCGAACTGCAAAAGGGCTACGACAACGCCAACATCGACGAGCAGGGCGCCCAGCGCGACCTTGCCCGCTACCAGAAGGCGTTCTCGCAAGGTGCCGTGCCCAGCATGGACGTGGACAAGTCCAAGGATGCGCTGGAGAAGGCGCGCATCACGCTGGAGCATGCCAAGGCGGATCTCGCCACCAATACCGACAGCCTGAATTTCGATATCCAGTCCAAGAAGCTCGCGCATGATCGCCAGCTGTTGCTGGTGAAAGACCTGCAGCGCCAAGTGGACGACCTCAACGTGAAGTCGCCGGTCGACGGTCAGGTCGGTCAGCTGTTCATTGCCGAGCGCGCCACCGTGGCCAAGGACGCCCAGTTGCTCAGCGTGATCGACCTCTCCGCGCTGGAAGTGGAAATGAAGGTGCCCGAGAGCTTCGCCCGCGACCTGGGTATCGGCATGGGCGGCGAAATCAGCGGCAACGGCGCTACCTGGAAGGGCCTGGTCAGCGCCATCTCGCCGGAAGTCGTCAATGGGGAAGTCGCCGCTCGCCTGCGCTTTGAGGGCGAAACGCCCAAACAGTTGCGCCAGAACCAGCGTCTTTCCGTGCGCATCCTGCTCGACAAGCGCGACAACGTACTCACCGTGCAGCGCGGCTCCTTCGTCGACGAGTCCGGTGGCAGCTATGCCTACATCGTGCACGACGGCGTGGCGGAGAAGCACACCATCCGCGTGGGCGCCAGCAGTATCGACAAAGTGGAGATTCTCGATGGCCTCAAGGAAGGCGACAACATCGTGATCTCCGGTACCGACAGCTTCAAGGGCGCGCAGCGCGTCGCCATCAGCAACTAACGACCACCACTGAAGGACACCACCATGCTCAAGATGACTCATCTGTCCAAGGTCTACCGCACCGAAGTGGTGGAGACCTATGCGCTGCGCGACTTCAACATCAACGTGAACGAAGGCGAGTTCGTCGCCGTGACCGGTCCGTCCGGTTCGGGCAAGACCACCTTCCTCACCATCGCCGGCCTGCTGGAAACCTTCACCGGCGGCCAGTACCACCTGGACGGCGTGGAAGTGAGCAACCTCAACGACAACGAGCGCTCGCGCATCCGCAATGAAAAGATCGGCTTCATCTTTCAGGCGTTCAACCTGATTCCCGACCTCAACGTGTTCGACAACGTGGAAGTGCCGTTGCGCTATCGCGGCATGAAGGCCGCCGAACGCAAAGAGCGCATCATGCATTCGCTTGAGCGCGTGGGCCTGGCTTCCCGTGCCAAGCACTACCCGGCCGAACTCTCCGGCGGTCAGCAGCAACGCGTGGCCATCGCACGCGCGCTGGCCGGTTCGCCGCGCCTGCTGCTGGCGGACGAACCGACCGGCAACCTGGATACGCAGATGGCGCGCGGCGTGATGGAACTGCTGGAAGAGATTCATCGCGAAGGCGCCACCATCGTCATGGTCACGCACGACCCGGAACTGGCCGCCCGCGCCCAGCGCAACGTGCACATCATCGATGGTCAGGTCGTGGATCTGGCGGAGGACCCCCGCTTCCACCACAGCGTCATGGCAGCACGCGCCAACTCGCCGGCCTGAGTGCCAACGCCTACCGGCGACCCATCGCGGGTCGCCGGCCCGACCTCCATGAGCGGATGCCCATGTTTGCCTACTATTTCCAGCTTGGTCTGCGCAGTCTTCGCAAAAACCCGTTGCTGACCGCCCTGATGGTGTTGGCGATCGGATGCGGCGTGGCTGCCTCGATGACGACATATTCGGTGTTCCGTGCCACTGCGAACAACCCGATACCGCAGAAGTCATCGCAGCTCTATGTGCCGCAGATCGACAACTGGGGGCCGGAGGACGCCGCCGAGAACAAGGGCGAGCCGCCGCAGGCGATGACTTACACCGATGCCACCAACCTCATTCGTGACCATCGCGCCAAACGGCAGACCGTGCTCTACCCGGTCAGCCTCTCGGTAGTGCCGAACGATGCGGGGCTGTTGCCGTTCATGGAGAACAGCTACGCCTGGTACGGCGACGCGTTCGCCATGTTCGATATTCCCTTCCTGTATGGCTCGGCATGGTCTGTCGCCGACGACAACGCGCACGCCGACGTGGCGGTGATCGGCCGCACACTCAACGACAAGCTGTTCCATGGCGCCAACAGCGTGGGCAAGGACATCAACCTCAACGGTCACACCTACCGCATCACCGGCGTGGTCGACCAATGGAACCCTTCACCGCTGTTCTTTGACGTGGTGAACACCAACGCGTTCGATGACACCACGGAAATCTTCATCCCGTTCACGCGCGCCGTGGACCTGAAGATCAGCACCAATGGCAACAACAACTGCAACAAGGACCCCGGGCAGGGCTGGGATAACTGGATCCGCTCCGAGTGCATCTGGCTGCAGTATTGGGCGGAGCTGCCCAATACGGCCGATGCGGACGCCTATCGTCAGTACCTTAACGGCTATGCCGCCGAACAGCAGCGCTCGGGCCGCTTCCATTGGGCGCCCAATACGCGCTTGCGCGACGTTACCGATTGGCTGGACTACCAGAAGGTCGTGCCACAGGAAGCGAAGGTGTCCTTGCTGGTGTCCCTGGGCTTCCTGCTGATCTGCCTGATCAACACCATCGGCCTGTTACTGGCCAAATTCATGCGGCGCGCCTCCGAAATCGGCGTGCGCCGCGCGCTAGGTGCATCGCGCAAGGAGATCTACGCACAATTCCTGATCGAGGCGGCCGCCATCGGCCTGGCCGGTGGCCTGGTTGGACTGCTGTTGACCGGTCTGGGAGTGATTGGTGTCGGCCTGGTGTTCCAACCGGATATCGCCAAGCTCGCCACGCTGGACGTGAAGCTGGTGCTGCTTACCTTGGTGCTTGCCGTGGTGGCGACGGTGCTGGCGGCGTTCTATCCCACCTGGCGGGCTGCGCAGATTCAGCCGGCCTGGCAGCTGAAATCCAACTGAGGCGCGCATCGTCATGCAGATCAAGCCCATTCTCGCCGCGCTCAAGCGCCACAAGGCCGGCACCCTCCTTATCGCGCTGCAGATCGCGCTCACCTTGGCGATCGTCTGCAACGCGCTATTCATCATCCATCAGCGCCTGGATCGCATCGCGCGTCCAACCGGCCTGGACGAGAATAACCTGATGGCCATCCAGAACCGCATGGTCGGCGTGGAAGATAAAGAGAGCGGCCCGCTCATCCGCGCCGACCTCGCCGCGCTGCGCCAGTTGCCTGGGGTGGAGGATGCCATCTCCGTCAACTCCTACCCATTGCGCGGCGGTGGCTGGTCCACCGGCGTGCACCTCAACGCCGACGACAAGAAATCCAAGGCGCATACCACTCTGTATTTCAGCGATGAACATACCCTCGCCACGTTCGGCACGCGCCTGGTCGCGGGGCGCAACTTCCAGGCTGATGAGATCGGCGAAGCCGATCCCAAGGAAGTGGGCGACCCGGCGGTGGTCATCATCAGCAAGGCGCTGAGCGACAAGCTGTTCCCCGACAGCTCCGCACTGGGCAAGCCGATCTATATCGGTGACACCAAAAAGCCGAGCACCGTGATCGGCATCGTCGAGCGTCTCCAGGTGCCCTGGAACGGTAACTGGTCCGATACGTTCTATGACAACGCAATCATCGAGCCTTATCGCCTCGTCAGCACCTTCACCAATTACATGATACGCACCAAGCCCGGCCAGCTGAGCGCAGTCATGGCCTCGGCGCCCGCAGCGCTCTACAAGACCAACCGCATGCGTGTCATCGCGCCCAAGAACGGCATCCGCACCTTCGCCATGGTGCGCGAATCGGCCTATCGCGCCGACCGGGGCATGGCGGTGCTGATGGGCGTGGTCTGCGCGGTGCTGCTGGGTATCACGGCGGCCGGCATCGTGGGTTTGACCAGCTTCTGGGTCGGCCAGCGCCGCAAGCAGATCGGCGTACGCCGGGCATTGGGTGCAACGCAGCGCGACATTCTCAGCTACTTCCTTACCGAGAATCTGTTGATCGGTACCGCCGGTGTCCTCATGGGCGCGTTGCTGGCCATCGGCATGAACCTGTGGATGGTGACGCAATTCGAGATGGCGCGGCTATCCGTGACTTATGTGTTGGTCGGCGTAGTGGCGCTGCTGCTGTTGGGACAGTGCGCGGTGCTGGCGCCGGCGATGCGCGCCTCGCGCGTGCCGCCCGTGGAAGCCACGCGTTCGGTGTAGCCGGTGCCTGGCGAAAGAGCATGGACGGCCCCGGAGCGGGCGGAGTCTCGAGTCAAAACGAGGTATTCATGAGCGGCATGTTTGTACACAACCTGCGACTTGGCGCTTTCAGCCTGCGGCGCAATCCGCTGCTGACGGCGCTGATGATCATGTCGATCGGGTTTGGGGTGGCGGCATCGATGGTGACCTACGCGGTGTTCCGCGCGGTATCGGGCGATCCGATTCCGCAGAAATCCTCGCAGCTGTTCGTGCCGCAGATCGACAATCGCGGGCCGCAATACAACCGCCAAGGCGAGCCACCGGACGCACTCAATTACACCGACGCCGTGGCGCTCATGCGCGCACATCGAGCGCCGCACCAGACGCTGCTGTTTCAGGTTGGCATGTCGGTGATGCCCGATGACGCGCACAAGATGCCGTTCAAGGCATTGGGTTATGCGACCACCGTCGACTTCTTCAGCATGTTCGACGTGCCATTCCAATACGGCGGCAGCTGGAGCGCGGAACAGGATGAAGCACGCGAGCCGGTGGTCGTCATCAGTCGCGCGCTGAACCAAAAGCTTTTTGGCGGCGAGAATAGTGTGGGGCGCCGCATGACCTTGGATGATCGCCAATACCGCATCGTGGGCGTGACCGAAAACTGGGATCCCAAGCCGCGCTTCTTCGATATGTTCAGCGGTAACGCGTATGCGCGTCCGTCCCAGGTGTACATCCCGTTCAATTACGCGGTGGATCAGAAGATCGACACCTACGGCAACAACAACTGCGGCAGCGATGGCAAGCGCGGCGACAATTGGGACAGTTGGTTGCGCGGCGAGTGCGTGTGGATCAGCGCGTGGGTGGAGTTGAATACGGCCGATCAAGTGCAGGCGTATCGCCAGTACCTGGATGGCTATGCCCAGGATCAGCGCAACAGCGGCCGCTTCAACTGGGCACCTAACAACCGTCTGCGCGACGTGCACGCGTGGCTGGAGCACGAACACGCGGTGCCACCGGAGAGCCGCATCTCGCTGTCACTCGCGCTGGGCTTCCTGGTGATCTGCCTGGTCAACACGGTGGGTCTGCTGTTGGCCAAGTTCATGCGCAGGGCGCCGGAGATCGGTGTGCGGCGCGCGCTGGGTGCGTCACGCGCGGATATCTACCGCCAATTCCTTGCGGAGGCGGCCATGGTGGGTCTGGCGGGGGGCGCGCTCGGGTTGCTGTTGACCGGCTTGGGCATGTTCGGTGTGGGCATGGTGTTCGAGCCACAGATCGCCATGTTGGCGCATCTGGATCTCTCGCTGGTGTTTCTTACCCTGTTGCTGGCGGTGACGGCCACCGTGCTGGCAGCGTTCTATCCCACCTGGCGGGCGGCGCAAGTGCAGCCGGCCTGGCAGCTCAAGTCCAACTGAGGCGAGGTGCGAACCGTGCAGATCAAGCCGATTCTCTCCGCACTGCGCCGACACAAGGCCGGTACGTTCCTGATCGCGATGCAGATCGCGCTCACCCTGGCCATCGTGTGCAATGCGCTATTCATCATTGAGCAGCGCCTGGCTCACTTGTCCGAGCCATCGGGCGTGGACGAGGCGAATATCTTTGTGGTGCAGAACGAATGGGTGGGCTCGTCCACCGCGGAGCAGGCCGACGCGAAGATTCGCGAGGATCTGCGCGTGCTGCGCGAGTTGCCCGGTGTGCAGGACGCCACGCCGAGCAATTCCTACCCGCTGCGCGGCGGCGGCTGGGACGACGCCGTCAAGCTCAAGCCCGACCAGCTGCAAGACAGCTCCGGTGCCACCATCTACTTCGCCGATGACCATTTCCTCGACACACTGGGCCTGAAACTCGCGGCCGGTCGCAACTTCCGCGCGGAGGAAATCACGCCCATGAATGTGCGCGACCGCTTGGGGCCGCCGGTGGTGATGGTGACCAAGGCGTTGGCGGACAAGCTGTTCCCGGGTGAGGATGCCGTGGGTAGAACGCTTTACCTGATCGGTGGGCCAAGCACCATCGTCGGTGTGGTCGATCTGTTGCAAGCGCAGAGCGTGGATCGCTGGGCCTCGGCTTTTGCCTATCGCTCGGTCATCGTGCCCAAGCGGCTGGCGATCTCGCTGGGTGCGTTCTACATCGTGCGGGCACGGCCAGGGCAGCTCCAGGCCGCCATGCGCGCTGCGCCCACGGCGCTCTTTCAGCACAACCCGCGACGCATCATCAATGAAGACGATGGCGTGCTCAGCTTCGCCGAAGTGCGTGCGCGTGCCTACGAGCGCGACCGTGGCATGGCCATCCTGATGGGCGTGATCTGCGTGGTGCTGCTGGCGATCACGGCGGCGGGCATCGTGGGCCTGACCAGCTTCTGGGTGGGGCAGCGTCGCCGGCAGATCGGTGTGCGCCGGGCACTGGGCGCGACGCGGCAGGACATCCTGCAGTACTTCCTCACGGAAAACCTGTTGATCAGCTGTGGCGGCGCGCTGGTTGGCACGGTGCTCGCGGTTGCGATCAATTTGTGGTTGGTCACGCGGTTCGAAATGCATCGGCTATCGCTGATGTACGTACTTGGCGGGGTGGTGATTCTGCTGCTGCTGGGGCAGGGCGCGGTACTTGCGCCTGCCATGCGTGCATCGCGAGTGCCACCAGTGGAGGCCACGCGGTCAGTGTGACCGGGTGGATCGACGGATAGGAGGGGAGTCCATGTTCAGCTATTACCTAGATCTGGCGCTGCGCAGCCTCGGGCGCAACAAAATGCTCACCGCGTTGATGGTGCTGGCCATCGCCCTGGGTATTGGCGCAAGCATGACAACGTTGACGGTGTTGCATGTGTTGTCGGGCGATCCGCTGCCCGGTACCAGCGGCACGTTGTTCTATCCGCAGCTCGAACCGCGCGACATGGACGGGTTCGAACCTGGCATGGAGCCGCCGCGACAGATCACCTGGATCGATGGCATGAACCTGCTCAAGGCCAAGCGCGGTGACCGCCAGGCCTTGATGACGGGCGGTGCGGTGCCGGTGCAGCCGGCGCAATCGGGTATGGACCCGTTTTATAGCGATGCCCGCTATACCTCCAGTGACTTCTTTTCGATGTTCCAGGTGCCGTTCTTGTACGGCCGTGGCTGGAGTGCCGCGGACGATGACAACAAGGCGCGCGTGGTGGTGATCAGCCGCACCCTCAACGACAAGTTGTTCGGCGGCAAGGACAGCACCGGTCAGACACTGCGCCTCAAGGAGGGCGCTTTCCGGGTGATCGGCGTGCTGGATACGTGGCGGCCCAATCCGCACTTCTACGACGTCAACATGGGCAACTATTCCAACGCGGAAGATATCTTCGTACCGCTGACCACCTCCCGCGACATGCGCTTTGACCACAACGGTTCGACCGATTGTTGGGGTACCGGCGGCGGCGACGACGATCACGCCGAAACCCAGCCGTGCGTTTGGTTGCAGTTCTGGGTTCAGCTGGACAGCGCGGCCAAAGTCGCGGCCTATAAGGAATACCTGGAGCACTACTCGCAGGAGCAGAAAGCGCTTGGCCGTTTCGAGCGGCCGGTGAATGTGCGTCTTCCCGGTTTGATGGAGTGGCTGGACATCAACAAGGTGGTGCCGGGCGACGTGAAGCTGCAGACGTGGCTGGCGTTGGGCTTCCTGGTGGTGTGTCTGGTCAATACGGTGGGCCTGATGCTGGCCAAGTTCCTGCGGCGCACGGGTGAGTTGGGTGTGCGCCGGGCCTTGGGTGCGTCCAAGCGCGAGGTGTTCACCCAGCTATTGATCGAGTCGGGCGTGATCGGCCTGGCCGGTGGCGTGGGCGGCCTATTGCTCGCGTTCCTTGGCCTTTGGCTGGTGCGGCTGCAGCCATCCTCCTATGCGTCGCTGGCGCACCTGGACCTGTCGATGTTGGTCATGACCTTCCTGCTGGCGGTGGGCGCGAGCCTGCTGGCCGGCCTGTTGCCGGCCTGGCGTGCCTGCCAGGTGGCGCCGGCGTTGCAACTGAAGAGCCAGTGAGGATACGCACATGGATATCCTGCCCATTCTTTCCACCCTGCGTCGTCACAAGATCACGGCTTTCCTGGTGATCATCGAGATTGCGCTGACCTGCGCCATCATCTGCAACGCGGTATTCATCATCAATCAGCGCATCGACCGCATGAACATGCAGAGCGGTGTGGACGAACATCGCCTGGTGTATATCGAGCTGGCCGATATCGGGGCGAGCAAGGACGAGAAGGCACGAACCCTTGAGGATCTCGCCGCCCTGCGCCAGATTTCCGGGGTGGAGCAGGTGGCCTCGATCAACGAGATACCCTTCGGCAATTCATCGTCCAACAGCGGTATCAAGCTGGACCTCAAGCAGCGCCTGTCCACGCTCAACGCCACCATGTATTCCGGCGAGAACCTGGTGAAGGCGATGGGCACGCAGCTGATCGAAGGTCGTGACCTGCTGCCCGACGAGTACATGGACTTCGACCAGGTCGTGCGTGCCGCGGCAGCCAAGGATGCCAAGCAGATCCCGCACGTGGTGGTGATTACGCAGACCATGGCGCAGCGGCTGTGGCCGGGGCAGTCCGCGCTGGGCAAGCAGCTCTACATCTCCGAATACCCACTTACCGTGGTGGGCGTGGTGAGGGAGCTGGTGCGTCCGTCCATCTGGGATGATTCGGCCAAGAGCTACAGCATGATCATGCCCATGCGCGAGGCCGATGGGCGCTACGCCATCCTTACGCGCACTCCAGGCGACCGCGAGCGCGTGCTCGCGGCGGCGCTGGCCAAGCTCAAGGAGATCAATCCCCGTCGCGTCGTGCTCAAGAAGGTCACGCTCGATGACTTGCGCCATGACTTCTTCCAGAACGATCGCGCCATGGCTGGCTTGTTGGTGGGCGTGTGCGTGGCGCTGTTGATCGTCACAGCCCTGGGTATCGTGGGCCTGGGCAGCTTCTGGGTGGCGCAGCGTCGCCGGCAGATCGGCGTGCGGCGTGCCTTGGGCGCAACCCGTCGCAACATACTCAATTACTTCCAGACCGAGAACTTCCTGCTGGCAACCATTGGCATCGCGCTCGGCATGCTGATGGCCTACGGCATCAATCTGCTGCTGATGGTGCACTACGAGTTGCCGCGCATGCCGGCGATCTACTTCCCGGTCGGCGCGGTACTGCTGTGGATCATCGGCCAGCTGGCCGTGCTTGGGCCCGCGTTGCGAGCAGCGGCCGTGCCGCCGGTGGTGGCGACGCGTTCGGTTTGAATTTCCGCATCGCGTCGGGCCCTGTCTTCGGCAGGGCACGATGCGGGACGGCGCCCTGGTGTAAACGGGGCACGGGCGATCAACAAGGAGTAGGGGATGCTTGGGTATTACCTGGACCTGGCCGCGCGCAGTCTTCGGCGCAACAAGGTGCTGACCGGCCTGATGGTGCTGGCCATCGCCGTCGGCATCGGCGCCAGCATGACGACGCTGACCGTGATGCACCTGCTGTCCGGCGACCCGCTGCCGGGCCGCAGCCAACATATCTACTACGCACAAGTGGACGCGTACCCGACCCATAAGGATGATGCCGAGCCCATGGACATGCTGGATTACCAGTCTGCCATGGACCTGTGGAGCGCGCGCCGTGCGGATCGCCAGACCTTGGTGGTGGAAAGTCCGGTCAAGCTGAGCCAGCCCGAGGCTGGCACGCCGCCGGTGATGACGACCTTGCTTTCGGTCACGCCGGATTTCTTTCCCATGTTCGACGTGCCATTTCAGTACGGGGCCCCGTGGAGCGAGGCCGACGAAAGTGCGCGGGCACGCGTGGCGGTGATCTCCGATGACCTCAACCAGAAGCTCTTCGCCGGAGCCGACAGCGTGGGTCGCACGCTGCGACTGCGTGACAGCGATGTGCGCATCGTGGGCGTGCTCAAGCCGTGGCGACCGTCGCCGCAGTTCTACAGCGTACGCGGCGGTCGCTTCGCCGATGGCGACACGGCGGATTTCTACGGCAAGCCGGAGGACGTGATTACGCCCTTTGCGTCCGGGCTGGAGATCAACGATGGCAACTTTCAGCAGTTCACCTGCTGGCACTTGCCCGAGCGGCAAGGGCATCTGCAGAACTCGCCGTGCGTGTGGCTGGGTCTGTGGGTGCAGTTGGACGCCCCCGCCAAGGTCGCGGGCTATCGCCGCTTCCTGGCTGATTACGCCGCGCAGCAAATGGCCCTGGGGCGCTTTACGCACGCCGGCAACACGCGCCTTCGCAGCTTGATGGAATGGCTGGATTTCAACGGCGTGGTGCCCAGCGACGTGCGCCTGCAGGCCTGGTTGGCCCTCGCGTTCCTGCTGGTCTGCCTGTTCAACACCGTGGGCTTGTTGCTGGCCAAGTTCCTGCGCCGCAGCGGCGAGATCAGTGTGCGCCGCGCGTTGGGGGCCAGCCGCCGGGATGTGTTCGCGCAGTGCTTGGTGGAGGCGGGCACGATTGGCCTGATCGGCGGCATCTTCGGTTGGCTGCTCACCCTGGTCGGCTTGTGGCTGGTGCGCCAGCAACCGGTGCCGTATGCGGACCTGGCCCACCTGGATACGCGAATGTTCCTGGTGACCTTCACCGCTGCACTGGGCAGCAGCCTGCTGGCGGGCGTGCTGCCCGCGCTACGTGCCTGCCGGGTGGCTCCGGCGCTGCAACTGAAGACGCTATGAAAAGGATGCTCATGCAGGTTGCTCCCGTTCTTGCCGCGCTGCGTCGCCATCGGCTGGCGGCCATGCTGATCGCCATGGAGATTGCGCTGGCTTGCGCCGTTTTGTGCAACGCCTGTTTCCTGGTGGCCGAGCGGCTCAATTCGATGCGCATCGACAGTGGCGTGGATGAGGCCTCGCTGGCGCTGATCCATGTGGATTGCGATCAGTGCAACGGCAACGACGTGAATGCGCGCCTTGAGGGCGCCTTGCGCGCGCTGCCCGGCGTGCAGTCGGTAGCGGCGGTGAATGCGCTGCCGTTCTCCGATCGTGCCGGCGACAACGGCATCAATCTCGACCGCGAGCACTATGTCGCCGTGCCGCATTTCTACTTGGGTGGCCCAGGCGCGGCGGAAACGCTGGGCCTGCGCCTGGTGGCCGGGCGCAAGTTCATCCCCGAGGATTTCCGTCGCTCCGATATCTGGTTGTCCCCGGATACCTCGGTGTGGATCAGCCGCGCCTTCGCTGAGCGCCTGTGGCCGGGGCAGGACCCACTCGGCAAGGAGTTCTGGTCGGACAAGTTCCATTTCACCGTGGTAGGCGTGATGGATCATCTGGCACGCCCTGATCCCAGTGGGCGCCGCGGACCGGACGCCAGTGAGTACGCCGTGTTCGCGCCCACGGCGCCGGGTGGTCGGACGTTGACCGGGGTGTTCGCTGTGCGTGCCGCGCCGGCCGATTTGCCGCGCGTGTTGCGCGAGGCGCGCGCCGCCGCACAGAAAGCCGTACCCGAGGGTGTGCTCAATCTGGACCAGAGCCGCATGGTGAGTGAGCTGCGCCAGCGCTATTTTCATCAGGCTCGCGTCATGGCCAGCATGCTCACCGGCGTGATCGTGGCGCTCTTGATGGTGACCGCCCTGGGCATTGTGGGGCTGGCGAGCTTCTGGGTGCAGCAGCGACGCAAGCAGATTGGCGTGCGGCGTGCCATCGGTGCCACGCGCCTGGACATCCTCTATTACTTCCAGACCGAGAATTTCCTGATCGTCACCGGCGGCATCGCGATCGGCATGCTGCTGGCGTTCGCGCTCAACATCGCCTTGATGCGCATCTACGAGTTGCCGCGATTGCCGCTGTATTACCTGCCGGTGGGGGCGGTGCTGCTGTGGGTCATCGGGCAGCTGGCCGTGTTGGGGCCGGCCCTGCGCGCGGCATCGGTACCCCCGGTGGTGGCGACCCGCTCCGTGTAGGTTACGTGACAGCCCCGGCGTGCGCTCTGGCACGGGTGGGCGCCCCCGTTCCGGGTCAGAATAAGGGGTACTTTCAACCGGGAGGGGTGGCTTTATGAAGATCGGACCGCGAATGGTGTTGGCGGGCGTGCTTGCGTCGGTAGCCCTGGTGGCTCCGCTGCATGCGGCGACGGCGGATGTGCCCACGCGCGTAAAGGCGCTGAACGACCTGCTGGCCGAACAATGGCAGTATTCGCTGGAGAGCGCGCCAGAATTTGCGACCATCCTGGGCGACCTGCGCTACAACGATCGCTGGAGTGACGCCTCGCTGGCGCATCAGCAGGTCGATTACGACAAGGCCAAGGAGTTTCTCAAGCGCTTCCAGGCCATCGATACCACCGGGTTCTCCGACGAAGACAAGCTCAACCAGCAGCTCATGGTTCGCCAGCTGCAGGATGGCATCAAGGCGCATGACCTGAAGCTGGACGAGATGCCGCTGGAGCAGATGAGCGGCGTGCACCTGCGCCTGGCTGGCTTTGTCAGCTCCATCCCGTTCGAGAACACCAAGGAATACGACGATTACCTGGCCCGCCTGAAGGCGTTGCCGACCTTGCTTGACCAGGTGACGGATGTCGCTCGCCAGGGCCTGAAGGACGGCATGATGCCGCCCAAGTACCTGCTGGATAAAGTGGTGGTGCAGATCGACAGCATCGCCAAGCCGGCCGGCATGGACAGTGTGTTCGCCGAGCCACTCAAGCACTTCCCCAAGACCGTCTCGGCGGCGGACCAGAAGCGTCTGCACGACGCCATCCTGGCCGCCATCGACCAGCAGGTGCGCCCCGCCTACACCAAGCTCAGCGCCTTCGTGGCCAAGGATTACGCGCCGCACGGCCGTACCCAGCCGGGCGTGTGGCAGCTGCCCAACGGCGATGCGATCTATCGCTTCCAGGTGGAGCAGATGACCACCACCAAGGAAACGCCGGATCAGATTCACCAGATCGGCCTGTCCGAGGTGAAGCGCATCGAAGACGAGATGACGGTGATCGCCAAGTCGCAGGGTTTCAAGGACCTGCCCAGCTTCCGCCAGTCGCTCACCACCAACCCCAAGACGCACGCCACCTCGCGTGAGGACATCCTCAACCGCTACCGTGGCTATATTGCCGGCATGCAGCCGGAGCTGCCCAAGCTGTTCGGCCTGCTGCCCAAGACCAAGGTGGAAGTGGTGCCGGTGGAAGCCTTCCGCGAGAAGGAAGCGGCTGCCGCCGAGTACCAGCAGGGTACGCCGGATGGCTCGCGTCCAGGCAAGGTATTCGTCAACACCGGTGATTTCGCCAACCGCAGCGTGCTGACCATCGAGTCCACCGCCTATCACGAAGGTGTGCCGGGCCATCACATGCAGATCTCCATCGCACAGACCTTGCCGGGCCTGCCGCCGTTCCGCCAGCAGGCGGGCTACAACGCCTACGTCGAAGGCTGGGCGCTGTATGCGGAGCGCCTGGGCAAGGAGATCGGCTTCTACAAAGACCCGCTTTCCGACTACGGCCGCCTGTCCGACGAACTGCTGCGTGCCGATCGCCTCGTGCTCGATACCGGCGTGCACTACAAGCATTGGACACGCCAGCAGATGGTGGACTTTTTCCACCAGCATTCCAGCGAGGACGAGCCGGATGTGCAGGCCGAAACCGACCGCTACATCACTTGGCCGGGTCAGGCGCTGGCCTATAAGACGGGCCAGCTGAAGATCTTGGAGCTGCGTGAGCGCGCCAAGAAGCAACTGGGCAATCAGTTCGACATCCGCTCCTTCCACGACGAGATTCTCGGCGGCGGTGCGTTGCCGCTGGACGTGCTGGAAGCGCGCGTGGATGCGTGGATCGCTGCGGTGAAGTCCGGCAAGGCGCCGGCACACCCGAAGGGCTAAAGCGCCCACGCCTGGTGCGCGTCGCCCATCGCGACGCGCACCGGGGTTCACTGCAAGAGGGGGCCTGCATGTCATCTATGTTCTCGCGCCCGCTTCTGGGCGCCGCCCTGGGCTTGGCCGCGAGCGGTGCGCTAGCAGCCAATGGCTTCGCCTGGCATTCGCAGAACACCTTGCGCTGGCGTAGCCAGGGACAGTACCTGCACCTGAGCACCGACAAGGGTGGCGTGGTGGTCATCGCACTCACCCCGGACAACCTTTGGGGACTGCGCAAAGGCGACGTGATCGTGTCGGCTGACGGGGCACCCGTAAGCAACGTGGACGCGCTGTTCGCCGGGCTGCGCGCCCATGACAGCGCGCCGCTGCCGTTCGTGGTGCGTCGCAACGGGGCGGAACAACCGCTGCCACTGGCCGCCGAGGCCCGTGCCGGGCTGCTCCACGAACCCCCGCCGCCCCGCCGGCTCCCCCCGCGCCACCGCCGCCGCCCCATGGCAGCTGAGGCGCGATCCCGCCGATTGGCCGCCAAGGTCAAATTAATGGCAACCTTTTGGCGTGGAGATGCATCCACGTCTACATGTGCAAGCGACGAATGCGAACCGTACTGATCATTGATGACAACCCCGCCGTGGGCGAAGCGCTCTCGTTGGCGCTTTCGCTGCATGACATTCGCCCGCTGAACGCCCTGACCCCCGAACATGGGCTGGCGCTGCTGGAGAGCGAGCGGATCGACGTGGTGATTCAGGATATGAACTTCACCGCCGATACCACCTCGGGCGAGGAGGGCATCGCGCTGTTCCGTGCCATCCGCCAGCGCCATGCCGACCTGCCGGTGATTTTGCTCACCGCCTGGACGCATCTGGAAACCGCGGTGGAACTGGTCAAGGCCGGCGCGGCTGACTATCTCGCCAAGCCCTGGGACGACGCCAAGTTGATGGCGACGGTGGAGAACCTGCTGGAGCTGTCCGAGTCCACCCGCGAGGTCAACCGCACCCGCAACGAACGGCGCAAGCGTCGTGAAGACCTGCAGCGCCGCTACGACCTGGACGGCCTGGTGTTTGCCTCCGAGCCCATGGCCCGCACGTTGGAGCTTGCCTGTCAGGTGGCGCGCTCGGATGTGCCGGTGCTGATCACCGGCCCCAACGGTGCGGGTAAGGAGCGCATCGCGGCCATCGTGCATGCCAATTCCGGGGTCAAACGCGGTCAGTTCATCGCGGTGAACTGCGGTGCGTTGCCCGGCGACTTGATCGAGGCCGAGCTGTTCGGTGCGGAAGCTGGCGCCTATACCGGTGCCAACAAGGCGCGCGAGGGACGCTTTGAGCTGGCCGATGGCGGCACACTGTTCCTCGACGAAATCGGCAACCTGCCATTGTCCGGCCAGGTAAAGCTGCTGCGCGTCCTCGAAACCGGCCAGTTCGAACGACTGGGTTCCGGCCGCACGCGCCACGTGAAGGTGCGTGTGCTCAGCGCCACCAATGCCGACCTCAAGGGCATGATTCGCGCCGGCAGCTTCCGCGAAGACTTGTACTACCGCCTCAACGTGATCGAGGTGAACCTGCCGCCGCTGTCCGAGCGCGTGGACGACATCCTGCCGCTGGCCGAGCACTTTCTGGACGGCCGCGCCGAACTGAGCGACGCCGCGCGCGAAACGCTGCTGGCTTATACCTGGCCGGGCAACGTGCGTGAGCTAAAGAATGCGATCGAGCGCGCCGCGCTGCTGAGCGCCGATGGCCGCATCACGCCTGAGCAACTCAACCTGCCTCAGGTGGCGGCCGCCGCCGTGCGCAATCTGGACGAGCCCAGCCGCGAATCGGTGGAAGCGGCGCTGGACAAGGCCGGTGGCGTGGTCAGCCGTGCCGCGGTGGCACTCGGCCTGTCGCGGCAGGCGCTGTACCGGCGCATGGAACGTTATGGCCTGGCCCAGGCTTGAGGTTCTCGGTCGTCAGGCATGATTGCCGCGTGCCTAACGGGCGAGGATGATGGGCGTTGTGCCGATGGAGTTCGCCATGCGCTATCGCCGCTTACTGCTAATTACCGGTTGGGTGTGCACCAGCGCTGCCGCGCAGACGGTTGCGCCGCCCGCGTCGCTCGCGGGGGATCGCTGGAGCGTGCCGGCACCGCCGGCAAGCAGCCACGAAGCCTACCGCGATGCGCTGAGCACGGCGGCTGGCGACGCCCAGCGTTTCAACTTCAGTGGACAGGCGCCCAAAGACAAGGCGCCACCGGACCAGACGCCGATTCGCGTGATCATCAACAACGGTCGCGGCGCCAACGTCAATTGCATACCGATGGGAGTAGCCGGCGCGTGTCATTGAAAGGGTGTTGGGCAGGGGGAACCCGCTGATGTGGCGCGGCTTCAGTTCGCTGGAAGCGCGCATGGTGTTGTTGTTGGGCGTGGCGGGGCTTTCCGGCGCGCTCATCTATGCCGGTGTCACGCAATGGCCCTTGCCGCAGCTCTTGCTGTGGATGCGCCACGACCTGAGCTTGGACCTGGGCGCGCCGGCACGCTTCGGTTTCTACGGTGGCATCCTGATTTCGGCCGCCTTTCTGCTGCCGCTGGCGTTGTGGCTGGGGCATCGTGTGATGTCGCCGATCACCAAGCTGTTGCGCGCCCTGGAGGGCGCTGTGGCGAGCTATCGCGATGGAGACTTCAGTTTCTCCATCGCCGCCACCCGGCGCGACGAGCTGGGCGAGCTGATCCGCATGCACAACGCCTTGGGTCAGACCCTGCGCGAACAGCGCCAGAATCTGGCCCAGCGCGAGTTGCTGCTCGATACCGTGGTACAGAACACGCCCGTGGCGCTGGTGCTCACGGACAGCAGCGGGCGCGTGACCTACGCCAATATCGCCGCGCGGCATCTATTCAACGAAGGACGCACGTTGCATGGCCTCAGCTTTGCCGAGTTGATCAGTGACTCGCCCGAGCCGTTGCGTCGCGCCGTGGAAGGCGGTGAAGACGCGCTGCTGACAGTGGAGATGGATGGCGGCGAGGAAACTTTCCACCTTTCCCAGCGCAGCTTTCGCCTGCAGGGGCGTCCTCATCGCCTGCAACTGTTTCGCCGCATGACGCGCGAGTTGTCACGCCAGGAAGTGGCGACGTGGAAACGCGTGATACGCGTGATCAGCCATGAATTGAACAACTCGCTGGCACCTATATCGTCGCTGGCGCATTCGGGCTCGGAATTGGCACGTCGCGGTGACACCGGTCGCTTGCCGGGTGTATTCGCCACCATTGGCGAGCGCGCGCGCCATCTGCACAGTTTCATTGCCGGTTACGCCAATTTTGCCAAGTTGCCTGCGCCGCAGCCGGTCAATATCGCCTGGAAGCCGTTCATCGATAGCCTGTCGCTGCACTGCAAGTTCCAACTGCGCGGCTCCATACCGGAGCAACCGGGTTGGTTTGATGCCGGTCAGGTCGAACAGGTGCTGATCAACCTGATCAAGAACGCGCACGAATCGGGCAGCGACGAAGAGGGGGTATCGCTATCGCTGACCATGGTGGGTCGCGACATGCGCATCGAAGTGGCCGATCGCGGCCCCGGCATGAGCGAAACCGTGTTGGCACAGGCGCTGCTGCCGTTCTATTCGACCAAGCGTTCGGGCACGGGCCTGGGGCTGGCGCTGGCGCGCGAGATCGTCGAAGCACATGGTGGCCGCATCTCGCTTGCCAATCGCGAAGACGGCGGCTTGCGTGTAAGCCTGTTGCTGCCCTTGGGGAACAAATAAGCCTTTATCCCGTCCCATCGAACGCGTCCCCTATACTCGGGACTATCGTTCATGGATGTGGAGGCAAGGCAATGGGACAGCTGTTTGCGTTGGTCGTAGTGCTCGTAGCGGTGATCGTGATCGCCAAACTCGTGCGCATGGTGCCGCAGGGCTATGAGTGGACCGTGGAACGTTTTGGCCGCTATACGCGCACGCTCTCGCCGGGCCTGCATTTTCTGGTGCCTTTCATCTATGGCATCGGCCGCAAGATGAACATGATGGAACAGGTGCTGGACGTGCCCTCGCAGGACGTCATCACCAAGGACAACGCGGTGGTGCGTGTGGACGGCGTGGTGTTCTATCAGGTGCTCGACGCCGCCAAGGCCGCCTATGAAGTGGCCAACCTGGAGCAGGCCGCGCTGGCGCTGATCATGACCAATATCCGCACGGTGCTTGGTTCGATGGACCTGGACGAATCGCTGAGCCAGCGCGATGCCATCAACGCCAAACTGTTGAACGTGGTGGACGAGGCGACCCATCCGTGGGGCGTCAAGGTCAACCGCATCGAGATCAAGGACATTGCGCCGCCGCGTGACCTGGTCGACTCGATGGCACGCCAGATGAAGGCCGAGCGCGAAAAGCGCGCCAACATTCTCGAAGCCGAGGGCTTCCGCCAGGCGGCGGTGCTCAAGGCCGATGGCGAAAAGCAGTCCGCGATTCTCGCCGCGGAAGGCAAGAAAGAGGCCGCGTTCCGCGAGGCAGAGGCACGCATTCGCCTTGCCGAGGCCGAGGCCGAAGCCACCAGGATGGTGTCCGAGGCCATCGCCAACGGCAACGTCAACGCGCTCAACTACTTCGTCGCCAACAAATACGTGGAGGCGCTGAAGGAAATGGCCCAGTCGCCCAACCAGAAAACGCTGCTGCTGCCCATGGAAACCACGGGCATCCTCGGTTCGCTGGCGGGCATTGCCGAGCTGGCCAAGGACGCACTCAATCAGCAACAAAACCCGAGCGGCCGTCGCGTGCCGCCGTCGATGAGCTGAGCGGGGCACCCCCATGCAAGACGTCGCCCTGCATTATTGGTGGTGGATCCTCGCGCTGCTGCTGATCGCCGTGGAAGTGATCTTGCCCGGCTATTTCCTGCTGTGGATCGGCATGGGTGCCGCAGCGACCGGCGTGGTCGTGCTGGTGCTACCGGGCTTGTCCACGCTGGCGCAGGCCGTGCTGTTCGCGGTGCTGGCGTTTCTCTCCTGCGCGGCCTACTGGTACGGCCTGCGTCCGCGTCTGATGCGCGCGGAACCCGGCGATGCGCGCCTCAACCGCCGCGGCGAGCAGCAGATTGGCCAGCGTTATGTGCTGGCCGAGCCCATCGTGCATGGTCGTGGCAAGGCCAAGGTGGGCGATGGGCTGTGGCTGGTCAGTGGCCCGGACCTGCCCGTGGGGGCCATGGTGGAGGTGGTGGGCGTGGAGGGGACGATGCTGCTGGTGAAGGCGGCGGACTAGGGCGTTCGCGCATGGCGGTGGGCCGGGTGAGTGTTTGCTCATCCTTTCCCGCCGCGTCATCCCCGCGAGGGCAGGGCAAGCGCGACCCGCGCGGAACTCTGCACCCCTCTTCTGAGTCGTCATCCCTGCTTGCGCGAGGATGGCGGCTTATGCGGGGCAGGAATAGGTTCGGCGTGCCCCATACCGCATCGCCGATGTGGCTCGCATGGCCCATCTCATATGAATCGCTACACCAACACGCGATGCCTGCGGCGCCCCATCGAGACATCTCCCGCTGACAATGGCCATCCAAATCAGTTCTACTAGCGCCAACGCCCATAGCCTTTAGTAACGCCACTCCAATGTCAGCCCTTTCCATGCGAGTGCGTACGTGATGACGCGTCCGGTCGTTGTCACCACGCTGGCGCTTGCGCCGCTCAATACGCGCATAGCCTTCCTGCTGGAACTGGCGCGTCGCCTGCACCAATACGGCACGGCCGCGCCGCGACTGGAAGGGGCGATTGCCGGGTCGGCGCAGCGTCTGGGGCTTCAGGCGGATGTCTGGTCCAGCCCCACCGCGATCATCATTTCCTTTACCGACTTCGCCCAAGGCGAGGACGAAGTGGCGCAGGTAACGCAGGTGATGCGTCTGGCGCCAGGCGACGTGAACCTGGCGCGCCTGAGCGAGGCTGACGCGATTGCCGACAAGGTCATCGCCGGCGATATCGAGTTGCGCGAAGGTTTTCGTCTGTTGCGTGATCTAGGGCGGCCGGATACGCGGCGCGCGCAGGCCGGGGTTATCGCCAGTTATGGCCTTGCCGCCGCCAGTGTGGTGGCGCTGCTGCTGCACAGCTCCTGGGCCGATCTGATCACGGCGGCGTTGATCGGCCTGATTATCGGCACGATTACCGTGTTGTCGGCTACGCGCCCGCGGCTGGCGGTGGCGAGCGAGGCGATCAGTGCGCTGGTGGCCACGGTTATCGCCATTGTGGTGAGCCAGTTCCTGGTGCCGCTGGCGATCAAATCGGTGATCCTGGCCGGCCTGATCGTGTTGATGCCTGGTATGGCACTCACCACGGCGGTGCGCGAGATTTCCAGCCAGCATCTGGTGGCGGGCGTGGCGCGCATGGGCGGTGCTATCGCTACCTTGATCAAGCTGACCTTTGGCGCCGTGGCGGCCACTCAGCTTTGCCATGCTTTCGGCGTCGATGGGCGCGATTACGCGTTGCCGCCGTTGCCGGGCTGGGCGGATTATCCGGCACTGCTGGTTGGCGCCTTTGCATTTGCCATTTCGTTCCGTGCCGCGCGACGCGATTGGCTGGTGGTCATGGCGGCGGTGGTGCTCGGTTATCTGGCGACGCGGTGGGGCGGCGCCTTGGCGGGCAAATTGCCGGCGGCGCCGTTCGGCGTGTTCCTGGGCGGTTTGGTGCTGAGCAGCCTGGCGAATCTGTATGCGCGTTTTGCGCATCGTCCGGGCGCGATTATTCGCGAACCGGGCATTATCTTGCTGGTGCCCGGAAGCGTGGGCTTCCGCAGCGTGTCGTATTTGCTGGAGCGCGATACCAGCCTTGGTATGGATACCGGCATGTTGCTGATAACGCTGTTGATAGCCCTGGTGGCGGGCTTGTTGTTCGGCGATTTGCTGGTGGCGCCGCGGCGCTCGCTCTAAGCACGTCCAGCCAAATAAAAATGCCGGCGCAGAGCCGGCATTTTCGCAAATGGCGCAAGAAGGTGGCGATTAGATCGCCAGATCCTTTTCTTTCTTGCCGGCCTTCAGGGCATCGTTGAACCAGCGCGGGCGCTTGCCACGGCCGGACCAAGTCTGCTCCGGGTTGGCCGGGTTACGGTACTTAGGCGCTACGGTACCGCCGGTACGACGGGGCTTGCCGCTGCGGCCGTGACCGAAAATGTCCTCGAATGCATAACCTTCGGCCTTGATCAGCGCGTGAATCTTTTCGCGCAGCTTTGCGACCTTTTCCTTGCGCAATTCCTGCTGGCGCACCTGGGCTTTGCTGATCAGGTCATTGAGTTGGTTGTGATTGAGGTTCTTGATATCCACTGCCATAAGTAACTCCCGGGATGAGTACGGTTACTTGAATGGGCGAAATGATGTGGGGCGCCCATTATAGTTTTTCGATTGTCGTTGATATATATCGTTAATGCAAAGTATAAATGGGGAAATATCGATAAACGAAAATGGCATTATCCATGGAGTGCCAAGGATGCGCTGATCTATCGCGGTCCTCCGTATGAAAGAAGAATAGTCGCCGCGATCCAGTCATGGAAAACAAAAGGCGATGAATGACCCGCCATGCGCTTGTTGAATGGCACTTCTCGCCTTGACGGAAATGCCATGCAAAATCAGGGCATGTCTAAGGGGGTTAATGGACGGATGTGCCGGCGCATTGAACGTTCCTGGCCGGTTTGAATGCGTGGGCGGCCAAAACGAAAACGGCCGCTTGCGCGGCCGTTTTCGGGAGTCACTCGTGCGGCTTAGCCGAGCAGGCCGAACAGCTCGTCCTGGGTAATGGCACGTGCCTCGGCTTCGTGGCGGGCGCGGTATTCCAGCGTACCGGCCGCCAGGCCGCGTTCGCTGATGACCACGCGGTGCGGAATGCCAATCAGCTCCATGTCCGCAAACATGGCGCCGGGGCGCAGGCCACGGTCGTCCAGCACGGTTTCCACGCCGCGTGCGTTGAGTTCGGCATAGAGCGCTTCGGCAGCCTGGGTAATTTCCGGTGCGTTCTTGGGATTGATCACGCACACGGCCACGCGCCAGGGCGCCATCGGTTCCGGCCAGACGATGCCGGCTTCGTCGTGGCGCTGCTCAATCGCGGCCGCCACGATGCGGCTGACACCGATGCCGTAGCAGCCCATCAGCATGACCTGGGCCTTGCCGTTTTCGTCGAGCACGGTGGCCTTGAGCGCTTCGGCGTACTTCTTGCCGAGCTGGAACACGTGGCCCACTTCGATGCCGCGCACCATGCGCAGGTTGCCCTGGCCGTCCGGCGAAGGGTCGCCTTCGACCACCTTGCGGATGTCTTCCACCCGGGTGACGCGGGCGTCGCGCTCCCAGTTGGCACCGGTGAAGTGGGTGCCGTCCTGGTTGCCGCCACAGGCGAAGTCGGCCAGCACGGCCGCACTCCGGTCCACAATCACCGGGATTTCGGCGGGCAGGCCGGCGGGGCCGATGAAGCCAGGGCGGGTGCCAGTCAGCGCCAGGATCTCTTCTTCGCTGGCCAGCACCGAGTCGCCCGGCATTTCGGCCAGCTTGCCGGCCTTTACTTCGTTGACTTCGTGGTCACCACGCACGCACAGCGCTACCAGGCCTTCGCTGCCGCGCACAAGGATGGTCTTCACGCACTGGGCCGGGGTGACCTTGAGGAAGGCGGCCACGTCTTCGATGGTCTTTTGCGTGGGGGTGTCCACGCGGGTGAGCGCAGCCGCCGGCGCGGGGCGTGCGGTGGTGGGCGCCAGTGCCTCGGCCTTCTCGATATTGGCGGCGTAGTCGGAGCCGTCGGAGAACACCAGGGCGTCTTCGCCCGAGTCGGCCAGCACCTGGAATTCGTGGCTGGCGTTGCCGCCGATGGCGCCGGTGTCGGCCTGCACGGCGCGGAACTTCAGGCCCAGGCGGGTGAAGATGCGCGTGTACGCCTGGTACATGGCGTCATAGGTCTGCTGCAGCGAGTCCTGGGTGAGGTGGAAGGAGTAGGCATCCTTCATCAGGAATTCGCGCGCACGCATGACGCCGAAACGCGGGCGGATTTCGTCGCGGAACTTGGTCTGGATCTGATAGAAGTTGATCGGGAGCTGCTTGTAGCTCTTGAGTTCGTTGCGCGCGAAGTCGGTGACCACTTCCTCGGCCGTGGGCGCGTAGCAGAACTCCTGCTCCTTGCGGTCCTTGATCTTCAGCAGCTGACCGCCGAATTTTTCCCAGCGACCGGTCTCTTCCCACAGTTCCCTGGGCTGGATGGTGGGCATCAGCGTTTCGATGGCGCCGGCGCGGTCCATTTCCTCGCGCACGACTTTCTCTACCTTGCGCAGCACGCGCAGGCCCAGCGGCGACCACGTATACAGGCCGGCGGCGAGCTTGCGGATCATGCCCGTGCGCAGCATCAGCCGATGGCTGGCGATTTCGGCGTCGGCGGGGACTTCCTTGACGGTGGCCAAGTGGAACTGGCTAAGGCGCATGCGTACGGATCCGGCGGGTGAAAGACGCCGATTATAGCGATCCGCGACGCTGACTTAGCGCCGGCCCGGCGATTTGCCCCGGGGCGGCGCCTTTTCGGGCGGCGTGGCCTCAGCCGCCTGAGCAGTACTGCTTGTACTGGGCCTCCGTGGAGGCCTGCTGCTGTTGACGCTGGCCGGCATCCATCAGCTTCTGCTGGCCATCCTGTTCCATCACCACCGGGCCGCTGCCTTTGAGCGTGTCCAGGTTGCTCTTGAGGGTGCCGCAAAGCTTGGTGCGGTTTTCCGGGGTGTCCGCCATCGGCTTTTGGGCGGATGCGGCGGACGGGGGGCTCTTGTCGGTGGTGTCGCTGCCGCGACCCTCAGAGGCGCCGGCTAGCGGTTCCACCGTGCCGGTGGTGGTGACCTTCTTGTATTTGGTGCCCTGCGGCGGCGGGGCGTCGGAGTAGTGCACGGTGCCGTTGGCATCCGTCCACTTATAGGCCTGGGCCATGACCAGGGGGGCGGCGAGCAACAGCGCGGTGGCGATCAGCAGGCGGCGCATGGGGCGCTCTCCAGGGCTTGAGATTGAGTGCACATTTGTTAACACCCCCTCCGGCCGGACTCAAGCGGAGGATGGTTTACACTGCGCGCATTCCGTCACGGATTGATTCATGAGCGACAGTACACCCGCCCGGCCGCCGCGCCATCGGGGCATCTACCTGCTGCCGAACCTGTTTACCACCGGGGCCATGTTCGCGGGTTTCTACGCCATCGTGGCCAGCATCGGGGGCGATTTCAGTTCGGCCGCCATCGCGGTGTTCGTGGCTGCCCTGCTGGACGGCATGGACGGTCGCGTGGCTCGGCTGACCAACACCCAGAGCGAGTTCGGCGTGCAGTACGACTCGCTGTCGGACCTGGTGAGCTTTGGGCTGGCGCCGTCGCTGGTGATGTACAACTGGTCGCTGGCCTCATTGAAAGACTATGGCCCTACCTGGGGCAAAATCGGCTGGGCCGCCGCTTTTGTCTACGCGGCCTGCGCCGCGCTGCGCCTGGCGCGCTTCAACACCCAGGTGGGGGTGATCGACAAGCGCTACTTCCAGGGCTTGGCCAGCCCCGCCGCCGCCGCCGTGTGCATGTCCTTCGTGTGGAGCATGGACAAGTTCGACGTGCCGGGTCAGGAGGTGTGCTTCATCGTGCCGTTCATGGCGGTGATCGTGGGTCTGCTGATGGTGAGCCGATTCCGTTACTACAGCTTCAAGTCGCTGCCGATGAGTGACGGCCGGGTGCCGTTCCTATGGATCATCGTGGGTTTGCTGATCCTGGTGCCGTTCTTTGTAGATCCGCCGCGTGTGTTGTTTGTGGTGTTCACGCTGTACTTGCTGTCCGGCCCGGTGATGACCCTGTGGGGTCGCGCGACCCGTCGCCGCCGTCGCGGAGCGGCCTGATATGACGCTGGCAGCCTCGGTGGCACATCGCGAGCGCGTATTGCGCGCCCTGGGCATCACGCCCTGGGTACGTCGCGATGCGTCACCGGTGGCTGCTGAGGTGGCAGCTGAGCCGACCGTGGCCGATGCTCCGCTGCTGTCGGGCGATTGCGTGGTGGTATTGCCGGCTGGGTGCCCTGCGCGCGAACTGGATCTGCTTGGGCGCGCGCTGCTGAGCTGCGGTCCGATGGTGGCGCGTGCGCCGCGCATCGAGGTGGCCCGGGGCGAGCTAGCTTCCGCGCCCGAGGCACGGGCCTATCTTGTGCTGGGCGAAGCGCAGGCGCATGCGCTGGGGCGCGTGCTGCCGGCGGCGACGCTCGCCAAGGCGCATATTGTGCTGGCGGACGAACCGGCCAGCGTGCTCGCCTCTGGCGCCGGCAAGCGCCGTCTGTGGAACGCGTTGCGCAGCCTGCGACGCGCGTTGGCCCAACCTTCGGAGTAACCGCGCATGGTTGCCGTTGCCCGCCCTCACGCCGAAATCCGAGCGATGCATCGGGAGGACGTGCCTGCGGTGGCGTCGATGGAGGCGGCATCGTACGAATTCCCCTGGACGCCGGGCATCTTCACCGACTGCCTGAAAGCGGGGCACCCGTGCTGGGTGATGTGGGTGGAGGGCGAAATCGCCGGCTACGGCGTGCTCTCGGTGGCGGCCGGCGAAGCGCATGTGCTCAACGTGTGCATTGGCCCGGCGCATCGCGGTTTGGGGTTGGGGCGATTGCTATTGCGTCGTCTGCTCGACATTGCGCGTTGGAACGGTGCTTCGCGGGTGTTCCTGGAGGTGCGTCCTTCCAACCCGGTGGCGCAGTCGCTGTACCACGCGATGGGGTTTGAGGAAATCGGGCGTCGCCCGAAGTATTACCCGGCCCGCGATGGGCGCGAGGATGCCATTGTGATGGCGCGGGATCTGGTGGACGCCTGAGGCCGCCTTGGCGGCTCGGTCGCGCGACGCCCGCCACAGTCCTCTCCCCGGCGGGGAGAGGACACGGATGCCGGTTTAGCCCAGCTTCTGCGATTGCTCGCGCAGTGCGTTGAGCTGGACGCCCCAGTCGGTAATGCGCTGACGCTCCTGTGCCACCACTTCGACCGGTGCATTGGCGACAAAGTTGGCGTTGCCCAGCTTGCCCTCGCACTTTTTGATCTCGCCTTCGATGCGGGCGATTTCCTTGGCGAGACGCGTCTTCTCCGCACCCAGGTCGATCAGGCCGGCAAGCGGAATCAGCACGCGCAGCGAGCCCACCACAGCGGCAGCCGCGGCCGGTTCATCGGCACCGGCTTCGATCCACTGCGGGGCATCCACGCGAGCAAGGAAGCTGATCTGCGCGGCGAACTTGGCGGCGCGTGCGCGATCGGTGGCATCGCCATCGGCGAGCAGCAGCGGAATCACCTTGCCCGGCGCGATGTTCATTTCCGCGCGAATGCGGCGGATGCCGCTCAGTACGGCCTTGAACCATTCGATTTCGGCATTGGCGGCATCGTCGGCGACGATCTCGCCGGCGTTCGGCCACGGGCGCTCAAGCAGGTACGTGGCATCGATGCGCAGCTTGGGCGCCACCGCTTGCCAGATTTCCTCGCTGATGAACGGCACGATGGGGTGCAGGGCGCGCAGCACGGTTTCCAACACCACCACCAGCGTGTGACGGGTGGACGCCGCCGCGACCGCATCGTCGCCATTCAACGCCGGCTTGGACAGTTCCAGGAACCAGTCGCAGAACTCGTTCCAGGTGAACTCGTACAGCTCCTGCGCCAACAGGTCGAAGCGGTAGCTGGCGAAGTGTTGCTCCACCTCGGTGAGCGTTTGCTTGAGGCGCGTGAGAATCCAGCGCTCCGCTTCCGTCACCGGGCCGTTGGCCGGTGCGGCCAGCTCGCCTTCGGGCAGGTTCATCAGCACGAAGCGCGCGGCATTCCACAGCTTGTTGCAGAACGCCTTGTAGCCTTCGGCACGCTTGATGTCGAAGTTGATGGTGCGGCTGTAGCTGGCCAGCGCGGCGAAGGTGAAGCGCAGCGCGTCGGTGCCAATGGCGGGAATGCCGCTGGGGTAATCCTTGCGGATGCGCTTTTCCACCTTCTCGCGCACCTGCGGAATCAGCAGCGACTTGGTGGATTTGGCCACCAGCGGCTCCAGCTCGATGCCGTCGATGAGGTCGAGCGGGTCGAGCGTATTGCCCTTGGACTTGGACATCTTCTGGCCTTCCGCATCACGCACGATGGCGTTGATGTAGACATGCCGGAATGGCACGCGACCGGTGAAGTATTTGGTCGCCATCACCATGCGGGCGACCCAGAAGAAGATGATGTCGAAGCCCGTGACCAGCACGGCGCTGGGCAGGAACACGTTGTCGTTTTCCCAGTTGGCGACCACGTTGCCGTGCTCGTCCTTCACCGGGCCGTCCATCGGCCAGCCCATGGTGGAGAACGGCCATAGCGCGGAGCTGAACCAGGTGTCGAGCACGTCCTCGTCCTGGCGCAGCGCGCCCACCGGCGCAACGGTGGCATGCGCGCGTGCGTCGGCCTCGTCCTCGCCCACGAAAATGTTGCCCGCTTCGTCGTAGAACGCCGGGATGCGATGGCCCCACCACAGCTGGCGGCTGATGCACCAGTCCTGGATGTTGTCCAGCCACTGCGTATAGGTGGTGCTCCAGTTCTCGGGCACGAACTTGATTTCGCCGCCGCGCACCGCATCGAGCGCCGGCTGGGTGATTTCCTTGCGACCCTTTTCGCTGGTGAGGTCGAGGAACCACTGGTCGGTGAGCATGGGCTCGATCACCGCATCCGAGCGCTGGCTCACCGGCACCTGCAACTTGTGCGGCTTGGTTTCCACCAGCAGGCCTTCCGCTTCCAGGTCGGCCAGCACGCGCTTGCGCGCTTCGAAACGGTCCAGGCCCTGGTACTTGGCGGGCGCGTTCTCGTTGACCTTGGCGTCCAGCGTGAAGATGTTGATCGGCGCCAGGTGGTGGCGCTGGCCGATGGCGTAGTCGTTGAAGTCGTGCGCCGGGGTGATCTTGACGAAACCGGTGCCGAATTCGCGGTCGACGTAATCGTCGGCGATCACCGGAATCTCGCGGTCGGACAACGGCAGGCGCAGCAACTTGCCGACCAGGTGTGCATAACGCTCGTCTTCCGGGTGCACGGCCACGGCCACGTCGCCGAGCATGGTTTCCGGGCGCGTGGTGGCGACGACCACGCTGTCGCTGCCATCGACGGTGAAGTAGCGGATCGACCACAGGTGGCCGTCACGCTCGACGTTGTTCACTTCCAGGTCCGACACGGCGGTGCCCAGTGCCGGGTCCCAGTTCACCAGGCGATTGCCGCGATAGATCAGGCCCGCGCGGTACCAGTCCACGAACACTTTGCGCACGGCGGCCGACAGGCCCGGGTCCATGGTGAAGCGCTCGCGCGACCAGTCGGCGGCGACGCCCAGGCGGCGCATCTGGTTGGTGATGGTGGAGCCCGATTCTTCCTTCCACTGCCACACGCGCTCGATGAACGCCTCGCGTCCCAGGTCGTGGCGCGTCTTGTTCTCCACGGCGAGCTGGTTCTCCACGATCTTCTGCGTGGCGATACCGGCGTGGTCGGTGCCTACCTGCCACAGCGTGTTCATGCCGCGCATGCGCTGGTAGCGGATCAGCATGTCCATCACGGTCTGCTGGAAGGCATGACCCATGTGCAGCGTGCCGGTGACATTCGGCGGCGGCAGCAGGATGCAGTACGGCTCGCCATGGCCGGAGGGCTTGAAGTCGCCGCTGGCTTCCCAGGCGGCATACCACTTCGACTCGATCTGGCTGGGCTCGAAACTCTTTTCCATCGGGGGCTCGCGTGTGCGCGCCGGCGCCGGCGCGTGGGGATTTGACGTTAAAGCGTCGATTGTACGGGTGGGGCGCGCGGGGTGCCATTTTTGGCCCGTTGAGTGGCCTTCTTACCCCGTCATTCCCGCGTTCGGGAGGGATGAAGGGGCGGCGCGGTGAGAAATGTCCGAAAACGGGGGCCGCCCCTCAGGGTAGCAATTCAATGCCAAATCGCTTTACCAGCAGGGCGAACAGGCCAAAGCACACCACGGTGATCACCAGGCAGGCCAGCAGGGTGGGCCAGAAGCCCAGGCGTGGCAGCAGCACTGGAAAGGCCAGGAACATGGGCAGCGTCGGCACCACGTACCAGAAGGTGTACCAGGCGTGGTTGGCGATCTTGTCCTGGGGCTGGTGCTCCACCTGCAACCAGATCAGCACCAATACGGTCACCAGGGGCAGGGCGGCCACGAAGCCGCCCAGGCGGTCGCTGCGCTTGGCGAATTCCGATACCGCCACCACCACGGCGGCGGTGATCAGGTATTTGGTCGCCAGCCAGGCCATGCGCGTTTGCTCAGGCGCGGCGGAGTTGGCGGCCGTAGGCGTGGACTTCGTCCACGAGCACCTTGACGTGCTCGGGGTCCACTTCCGGCGTGATGCCGTGCCCCAGGTTGAAGACATGTCCCGGATTGTCGCCGTAGCTGTCCAGCACGCGGCGCACTTCGCGGCGGATCACCTCCGGGCTGGCCTGCAGCACGGCCGGGTCCAGGTTGCCTTGCAGGGCCACGCGGCCGCCCACGGCCTGGCGGGCGTCGGCCAGGTCGACGGTCCAGTCCACGCCCAGGCCGGCGCAGCCGGTGTCGGCGAGTGCGGAAAGATGCTGGCCGGCGCCCTTGGAGAACAGGATTACCGGCAGCTCGCGGCTGGCCGGGTCGGCCTTCAGTGCGTCCACCACCTGTGCCATATAGCGCAGCGAGAATTCGCGGAATGGGGCCGGGCCAAGCAGGCCGCCCCAGGTGTCGAACACCATCAGTGCCTGGGCGCCGGCGGCAGCCTGGGCGATCAGGTAGGCCGTCACCGCCTGGGCCAGTGTGCCGAGCAGCAGATGGGCGAGGGCGGGGTCGTTCCAGCACATGGCTTTGAGTCGGGCGAAATCACGCGAGCCCTGGCCTTCCACCATGTAGCAGGCCAGCGTCCAGGGGCTGCCGGAGAAACCGATCAGCGGCACGCGGCCGTGCAGTTCGCGGCGGATCAGCCGCACGGCGTCCATCACGTAGCGCAGCTCGCCATCCATGTCGGGCACGGCGAGGCGTTCGATATCGGCCTTGCTACGCACCGGGTGGGCGAACTGCGGGCCTTCGCCCTGGGCAAAGCTCAGGCCCAGGCCCATGGCGTCGGGAATGGTGAGGATGTCGGAAAACAGGATCGCCGCGTCCAGCTCGAAGCGCTCCAAGGGCTGCAACGTCACCTCGCAAGCCAACTCCGGATTTTGTGCCAGCGCCATGAAGCTGCCGGCACGGCTGCGCGTGGCGCGGTACTCGGGCAGGTAACGGCCGGCCTGGCGCATGACCCACAGGGGCGTGGTGTCGGTGGCCTCGCGGCGCAGGGCGCGCAGGAAGCGGTCGTTCTTCAGGACGTCGGTCATTTCAGGATCCGTAGGGGCCATCCAGGCCCTGGCTGAACATTACGCGGAAGCCGCGCTTGAGCTGCGCGTCGCGCGCCTTTTCGAAGGCCGCCATGGCGTCCTCGCGTTCGAGAAACTGTTCGCGCTTCAAGGTGGCCTTGCCGCCTTGCACGCCCGATTCGCGATACAGCGTCCAGCCGCCAAGCAGATCCTGCTCGAGCGCGATCTGGACGTAGCGCGGCGCTTCGGCGCTGGCGGGCATGGCTTGCAGGTAAAGGCGCATGGAATCCGATGTCGCAGGGGGCGAGTGAACGCAGACATCGCATTCTAGAAGGCCGCGCGCCCGGGAGCGAGCGCAGCGGCGTCGCAGGTTCAGCGGAGGGCGGCCTCGAGCACGGCGAGTACGGCTGTTTCATCCACGCCGCCGACGATTTCCGCGCGACCCACACCGCGCCACAGGATCAGTCGCAGCGTGCCGGCGAGGTTTTTCTTGTCCAGCCGCATCAGTGCGAGCAGGGCTTCGGGTTGCATGCCGGGCGGAACGGTGGTGGGCAAGCCCAGTGCTTCGAGTAGGCGGTGCAGACGCGCGGTGTCGGCCGGCTCGCTCATGCCCATGCGCTCGGACAGTTGTGCGGCCAGCAGCATGCCGATGGCGACGCCTTCGCCATGCAGCAGCACCTTGTACTTGCCGGCGGTCTCCAGCGCATGACCAAACGTATGGCCCAGGTTGAGCAGGGCGCGTTCGCCCTGTTCGGTTTCATCGCGCGCCACCACGCCCGCCTTGTACCGCACCTTGCGCGCGATGGCCTCGATCAATGGCGCGCTTTCGCGTGCATTCAGCGCAGCGGCGTGCTCTTCCAGCCACGCGAAGAAGGCCGGGTCGCCGATGGCTGCGCCCTTGACCACTTCGGCCAGGCCGGCGCGGTATTCGCGCTCGGGCAGGCTGGCGAGCGTGTCGATATCCGCCACCACCGCACGCGGCTGATGGAAGGCGCCCACCAGATTCTTGCCAGCCGGCAGGTTCACACCGGTCTTGCCGCCCACGGAGGAGTCGACCATCGACAGCAGGGTGGTCGGCATCTGGATGAAGTCGATGCCGCGCATCCAGCAGGCGGCGCTGAAGCCGGCCAGGTCGCCCACCACGCCGCCGCCCAGCGCCACTACGCAGGCGTCCCGGGTGGCACCGAGTTGAGCCAGCGCCTCTAGCGCGCGGCCCACGTTGGCGAAGCTTTTGTGCGACTCGCCGTCGTCGAGCAGGAACGAGGACCAATGCAGGCCTTCCAGGCCCTGCGCTACGCGGTCCAGATACAGCGGCGCGACCGTGGTGTTGCTGATTACCAGCGCGTGACGACCCTTGAGCGCAGCGCGCCAACGGGCATGGTCTGCCAGCAGGCCGTGGCCGATCCAGACCGGATAGCTGCGTTGGCCGAGGGCGACGTCGATAGTGCGGGGCGTAGGAACGGTAGTGGTCATACGGCGTGCTGGCGGTGCCAATGCTGATCGATCAGAAGGACGCTGCGCGTGCTGGCGGCGTGGACGGGTTCATGGGCGCCGGGAATCCTCAGGTCGGCGATTTCTTCATACAGCGGCGTACGCAGTTGCGCCATGGCGTCGAGTCGCTCGGCACGGTCGGGGCCAGCGAGCAGGGGGCGTTGCTTGTCCTGCGCCAGCCGTTCGAGCTGTTGCTCCAGCGTGGCCTGCAGCCAAAGCACGAAGCCACGTTCTCCGAGCAGGCGACGATTGGTGGGGTCGAGTACCGCGCCGGCACCGGTGGCCAGCACCACGCCGCTGCGGCGGCTGTGCTCTTCCAGCAGCTGGCTTTCGCGCTGGCGAAAGCCCGTCTCGCCCTCGATCTCGAACACCGTGCTTACCGGTACGCCGCAGACCTGCTCGATCTCATGGTCGAGATCGACGAAGCTCAGCCCATAATGCTCGGCCAGCCGGCGTCCGATGGTCGTCTTGCCGGCGCCGGTGGGACCGACGATGAAAAGGTTGCACGATGGATTCATGGGCAAATGCTAACAGGCGCGCACCCGCATGGCGGGGTTGGTGCAGCGGAGTGGCCGCATGAGCCGACGCGTATTGATCGCTGGCTGTGGCGATGTGGGCCTACGCGTGGCGGCCTTGCTGAGGGCGCGCGGCGATGAAGTGTGGGCGCTGCGGCGCAGCCCCGTCGCAGACGGCCACAATGGCATTCGCTGGTTGCAAGGCGACCTGACCCGGCCGGAAACCTTGCAAAGTCTGCCGTCGGGATTGACCCACCTGGTCTATCTGCCCACGCCGGGTGCGCGCGAGGAAGGGCGCTACCGCGCCGTGTTCCTGCATGGTTTGCAGCACATGCTGGCGGCACTGGATCGCAGCGCCTTGCCGCGCGTGGTGTTCGTGTCGTCCTCGGCCGTCTATGGCGAACACGGCGATGCGTGGGTGGATGAGGCAACGCCGGTGGAGCCGCTGGGCTTCAATGGTCGCGTGCTGCTGGAGGCGGAACGCTGGCTGGCGACGCAGCCGTTGTCGTCGACCGTGCTGCGGCTTGCAGGGCTGTATGGGCCAGGGCGCATGCAGTTGGTCGAGCGCCTGCGCGAGGGTTCGGTGCGCGTGCCGCGCCATACGCCGCATTGGTCCAATCGCATCCACGTGGACGATGCCGCCGCCGCGATCGTGCATCTGCTGGATCTGCCAGGCGCGCTGCCGCTCTATGTAGGCGTGGACGACACGCCGCTGCCGTTGGACACGCTCTATGACCACCTGGCGAACGTGATAGGGGCGCCATGGCCGGCGGATGGCCCCGCGCCGGCTGGCGTGGGCAGCAAGCGGCTCAGCAACGCGCGCTTGCGTGCGAGCGGCTTTGCGCCGCATTGGCCCGATGCACGCGAAGGGTATGCCGCCTTGTTGGCGGCGACAGAGTGAGCAAGGGCCGGAACGCCGATGAGGCATGTACGCTCAGCCCACACTTTTTCACAAACGGAGATACGCACATGGCAAACCAGCTTCCGCTGCATATGGTCAGTACCAGCAACGAATTGCCGGGTTACCGCGTCGTGCGGCCCATGGGCATCGTGCGTGGCATTACGGTGCGCTCGCGCAGCGTGATCGGCAATCTGGGCGCGGCGCTGCAAACCCTGGTGGGCGGCAATATTTCCATCTACACCGAGCTGTGCGAGAAGGCGCGCGAGGAAGCGTTCGAGCTGATGCTGCGCCATGCCGCCGAGCGCGGTGCCAACGCGGTGATTGCCATGCGTTACGACGCCAACGACGTCGCCGAAGGCGTTACCGAGGTGCTCGCCTATGGCACGGCGGTGCAGGTGGAGCCGCTGGCCTGAGTGGGTGCTTCAACTATGGTTGAGTGCGATGACGTGACGATGGTGGTCGTACTCGACCGAGGTATCGGCCAGCTCCGGCAACGTGGCCAAGGCATGCCGACTCAAGCGTTCGAAGTGAGCCAGAAAGCGCACCATGGCGCTGGCGTCCATGGCGAGCGGCGCATGGCGGGCGAGCAGTTCCTCCTCCTGCTCGCTGCGCCACTTGCGTACCACCTCCCAGTTGGGCGCCTGGAGCACGATCAGTGCGTCCAACTTGCGCCATAGCGGCTGGTAGCCGCGCAACTGCTTGTTCACCCAGTGGCGCCAGGTGCCTTCCGGGTCTTCCTCGCGCTCCAGGCTATTGACCGGTGCTTCCAGCGCCGCCTGAGTTTGCGGGCGGATGCCCATGGCCCAGCCCTCCAGGATCACCAGCTTGGGTGGGCGGGTGACACGGGGCCATTTGGATGGGGGCACCCGGGTGTCGCGGCCCTTGTCGAAGCGCGGGTAACTCACCGGCAGCTTGTCAGATGCCTGCGGCAATGCGGCCAGTACCGACAGCAGCAGCTCGATCTCGTGCGTGCCCGGCACGCCGCGGGTACGCAGCAACGGATGAATCTGGTGGGCCAGCACCTCGCGTTCGCTGCGGGAGTAGTAGAAATCGTCCAGCGAGAGCACCTCGGTCGGCCAGCCCCGGGCTTCGGCCTGGGCCTTCATTTCCCGGGCGAGCGTGCTCTTGCCGCTGCCCTGCAGGCCGGACAGGCCCAGCAGGTAGGGGCGGCGGGCGCGGGCGATGCGGCCGGCGTACTGGTCGAGCAGGTGCCCGGCCAAGGTCGAATTCTGCGTGCTAGCATCCGTAGACATGCCGGCCATGATGGCGCGCGGCGGCCACGATTCAAGACCCCCATGTTGAAACGAGAGATTCTGGACACCTTTTTGCAGCTGCTGGACGAGGCAAGCCATGGTGGCGAACCCGAACCCACGGCAATGAACCTGGCGACGGTGGACGCGGCTGGCCGCGTCAGCTCTCGCATTGTGTTGCTCAAGGGCGCCGACGAGCGCGGCTTCCGCTTCTATACCAACTACGAAAGCGACAAGGGCGGCCAGATGGAGGCCCATCCCCAAGTCGCCCTGTGCTTCCACTGGAAGCAGCTGCGCAATGCCGTGCAGGTGCGGGTGGAAGGCGTGGCGCGCAAGCTGCTGGCGGAAGAGTCGGACGTGTATTTTGCCACTCGGCCGCGCGCCAGCCAGATCGGCGCCTGGGCCTCGTTGCAGTCGCAGACGCTGCCCGATCGCGAGACCTTCGAGCAGCGCTATGCGCGCTATGAACACGAGTTCGAGGGTAAGGATGTGCCACGCCCGCCGCATTGGGGCGGTTTCGTGGTCGAGCCTGACATGATCGAATTCTGGTACGGCGCGGACTACCGCCTGCACGAGCGCGTGCGTTGGAGCCGTCACGGCCAGACCTGGACCAACCGTCTGCTCTACCCTTGAGCCTGCCCGCGATCTGTCGGCAACGACGCACCGCAGGCAGGTCGTAGCCAGGTTCCACGGGGGCAACCCCGCTTTTGGAGGCTTGACCCATGCGCGCAGCGCCCGCCGAACACGTTGGCCAGCATGGCTTTGTCGTGCATACGCGCGGCCGCGGCTTTACCGACATCACCGATAAGGTGGGTGAGGTGATCGCGACCAGCGGCGTGCACACGGGTATTGCCCATGTCTTCTGCCTGCATACCAGTTGCTCACTGCTGCTGAGTGAGAACGCCGACCCGACCGTCCGCGACGATCTGGAGCGTTGGCTGGCTCGTGCCGTGCCCGATGGCGACGGCATCTTCCGCCACGATGAGGAAGGCCCCGACGACATGCCCGCGCATGTGCGGGCCATCCTTACCGGGGTGAGTCTGGTGGTGCCGGTGCACGCAGGGCGCGCGCACCTGGGCACTTGGCAGGGTTTGTATCTATGGGAACACCGCCTCGATCCGCATCAGCGACGGATCACCGTGACGGTGCTGGGACATTGAACGCGTGACCGAACAGCTTCATCACCGCGACGGCTACCCCTCGCGCATCGTCTGCCTTACCGAAGAACCCACCGAGGTGCTGTACGCGCTGGGTGAGGAACGCCGCATCGTAGGCATCTCGGGTTTCACGGTGCGACCGCCGCGTGCGCGCAAGGAAAAGCCCAAGGTTTCGGCGTTCACCAGCGCCAAGATCGACGAGATCCTCAAGCTCGAACCGGATTTCGTGATCGGTTTTTCCGACATCCAGGCCGACATCGCGCGTGAGCTGATCAAGGCGGGCGTGGAAGTGTGGATCAGCAACCACCGCAGCGTGGAGGGCATCCTCGCCTATGTGCGTAGGCTCGGTGCGATGGTGGGTGCGGCGGACAAGGCCGAAGCCTACGCGCAGTCCCTGGAGCGCCAACTCGCCGACGTGCAGGCGGCCGCGGCGCAATTCACCCGCCGTCCTCGTGTGTACTTCGAGGAGTGGGATGAGCCGCTGATCACCGGCATTCGTTGGGTCGCCGAGTTGGTGCGCATTGCGGGTGGCGACGATGTGTTTCCGGCAATGGCCGGCGAGTCGCTGGCCAAGCATCGCATTCTGGCCGACGCTGGCGAGGTGGTGGCGCAGGCGCCGGACATCATCCTGGGCTCGTGGTGCGGCAAGCGTTTTCGCCCGGAACGTGTGGCGTCGCGCGAGGGTTGGGGTGCCATTCCCGCCGTGCGCAACGGCGACCTGTATGAGATCAAGTCGCCGATCATCCTGCAGCCCGGCCCGGCCGCGCTCAGCGACGGATTGGCCGCCATCCACGCCATCTTTGCCGCGTGGGAACAGCGCCAGCGCGCGTAGAACGCGCCGACGCCGGCCATGAATCCGCCATGCCCGCGCATAACGCGCGGGTGCGGGGGGTTACCAGATCTTCACGCGCTGGTTTTCCGGGCGCCACATCGGTTGTCCCGGCTTGACGTCGAATGCCTCGTAGAAATCCGGGATGTTGGAGAGTGGGCCGTTGACGCGCCACTTGGCCGGTGCATGCACATCGCTGAGCAGAGCATTGCGCAAGCGCTGCTCGCGCTGCTGCGAGAGCCAGCCCAGCGCATAGCCGAAGAAGAAGCGCTGCATCGGCGTGTAGCCGGCGATCTTCTCGCCCTTGCGGTATTGCTCGGTCTTTTTGAAGGCGTCGATGCCGATCATCAGGCCGCCGAAGTCGGCGATGTTCTCGCCCAGGCTCGCCTGGCCGTTGATGTGCAGGCCGGGCAAAGGCTCGTAGGCGTTGAACTGCTTGACCATCACATCGGCGCGCTGCTGGAAGCGTTTGGCATCTTCCGGCGTCCACCAGTCGGACAGGTTGCCCTTGGCGTCGAACTGGCGGCCTTCGTCGTCGAAGCCATGCGTGATTTCGTGGCCGATGGTAGACGCCGCCACGTAGCCGTAGACCACGGCATCGTCGACCTGATCGTCGGCGAAGCCAGGGATCAGGAACTGCGCCGCTGGCAACACGATCTCATTGTTGGAGGGGTTGTAGTAAGCGTTGTAGGTCTGCGGCGTCATGTCCCACTCGTCGCGGTCGACCGGCTTGCCGAACTTCGAGATCATGTCGTTGAACGCCCAGCGGTTGGCATTCATCATGTTCTGCGCATACGACTCGCGGCCGATCTGCAGCGCGGAGTAGTCCTTCCACTTGTCCGGATAGCCCACCTTCTTGGTTACCGCGGCGAGCTTGGCCTGCGCCTTGGCCTTGGTGGCATCGCTCATCCAGTCGAGCCGGGTGATGCGCTCACTGTAGGCGGTGCGCACGGCTTCGACCATCTCGTTGTAGCGCTGCTTGCTGCGTTCGGAGAAGTAATCCTTGACGTAGATGCGGCCCAGGATCATGCCCAGGGCATGATTTTCGGCGTTGAGCACGCGCTTCCAGCGCGGTTTCTGCTCCGCCTGGCCGGACAGTACGCGACCGTAGAAGTCGAAGTGCTCGTTATCGAAATTCTGGCTGAGGTAACTGGCGTAGGTGTCGACCAGATGCACGCGCAGATAAGCGCGCAGCACCGGCAGCGGCGTCTTGGCCAGCAACGATTGCAGGCCGGCAAAAAACTCCGGCTGGCCCACGATCACGGTGGAGGCGGGCAGCTTCCAATCGCCAAGGCGCGTGTTCCAGGCAATGGTCGGCGTGTACTTGGCGCTCAGCTCGGCGGGCGCCATCTTGTTGTAGTTCTTTAGCGGATCGCGCAGTGCCTCGAGCGGGCGTGAGACCTTGGCCAGCGCGGTTTCAAAAGCCATCACCTGGGTGGCATTCTGCTTGGCGTCGGCCTCGCTGGCGCCCAACAGCTGGAACATGCGGCGCAGGTGCTCCACGTAGGCCACGCGAGCCTTGGCCACGCCTTGCTCGTTGTTGAAATAGTAGTCGCGCTCGGGCAAGCCCAGGCCGCCCTGCATAAGGTGCACGGCCATCACATCGCTTTGCTTCTCGTCCTGCAGCACGCCCATGTCGAAGAAGGCGTCCACGCCCAGCGGCTGCAGCGCAAAGGCTTCGTCCAGCAGGGCGTTGAGGTCCTTGGCGGCATCGATGCGGGCCAGTTCGCTCGTGAGCGGCGACACGCCGAGGCGGTCGGCCAGCGCCTGATCCATGCCGGTCGACCAGAAATCCCCCACCTTCTGCTCGTCGCTGCCCACCGAGGCGGATTTTTGCGCGGCGGCGGCCTCGCTGATCTGGCGCAGCTTGGCGTATAGCTCATCCTGCACGACCTGACCGATGCCCCATTGCGATTCCTCGGCGGGAATGGGATGGCTCTTCAGCCATGCGCCATTGGCATAGGCGAAGAAGTCGTCACCGGGCTTGACCGAGGTATCGACATTGGCGGCGACCACGTCCGGCTTGGCGGCGGGTGTGGTGGCCCAGGCGTGACCGATGCCGGCGAGGGCCAGGCCGATGGCGAGAGCGCGCAGGCGCAAGGAGGAGGTCGCTTTCATGCGTTGGAGGATTCCGGCAGGGAAAGATGAAGGGTGATGGCTTAGACGCCCAGCGCGAGGCGTGCGCCAAGGTCGGTCAGCGGCGAGACCAGCAACAGGCGGGCGAGGATCAAAACAATCATCACCGCCCACGGCGCGAAATCCAGCCCGCCGACCACCAGCTTGCCGCGCAAGGGGCGCAGCAGGGGTTCGACCAGGGTGCCCGCAAGGCGATAGACCGGGTGGTAACGCTCCACCTGGAACAGGCTCATCAGCGACCACACGAAGATCAGCACCACATAGAACATCAGAATGAAGTCCAGCGTGTCGGCGACGGACAACAGCAGCAGGCCGGCCAGGCGCGGAAACATGCCCAGCAGCGCGAACAGCACCACGCGCTTGAGCAGCATCAGCAGCCACACCAGCAGCAGCGCTGCGATGTTGATGCGCCGCCAATTGGGCAGCACGCGCCGAAGCGGGGCGAGCACCGGGTTGGTGCTGCGGTAGACGAACTGGCTGAGCGGGTTGTGGAAATCCGCGCGGCTGGCCTCAGCCAGCAGGCGCAGTACAAACAGCGCGGCGGCGGCGCCAAAGGCCAGTTCCAGCAGGAACGAGAGTGCGTTGATCAGGTAACTCACGATTAATTATCCAGGGCTGCAGCCAGTTCGCCGCCTCGATGCGTGGCAGCGGCCACGGCATGGGCGATGATCTGATGGAAGTGGTCGGCGGCCAGGCTTTCCAGCGCGGCCTGGGTGGTGCCGTTGGGGGAGGTCACGCGCTGGCGCAGCACGCCGGGGTCTTCTCCGCTTTCGGCCAGCATGCGCCCGGCGCCCAGGCAGGCCTGGGCGGCCAGCGCCCGGGCCGCTTCACGCGGCATGCCCTGTGCGAAGGCGGCATCTTCCAAGGCCTCGACCATGGCGAAGAAATAGGCAGGGCTGGAGCCGGAGATGGCGGTGACCGTATCCATCAGCGATTCGTCGTCCACCCAGCGGGTCAGGCCGACCGCATCCATAATGTGTTGGGCCTGGGCACGCTGCTCCGGGCTGACGCGGCGGTTGGCGCACAGGCCGGTGGCGCCGGCGCCGATAAGGGCGGGCGTATTGGGCATGCAGCGCACGATGGGCAGGGTGTGGCCGAACCAGCGTTCGAGCTGGTCCAGCCGCACGCCGGCGGCAATGGAGATCAGCAAGGGGCGCCGGCGCGCCAGTGTGTCCAGCAGCTCGGCGTGGATGGCCGGCATGATCTGCGGCTTGACGGCCAGCACCAGCACGTCCGCCTCGGCGGCCGCCAGGCGGTTCTCGCCATAGCAGGCCACGCCGAACTCGCGGCCCAGCTCCTGGCGGGCGTCGGCGCGCGGCTCGGCCACGCTCAGATTGGTCGCGGCCATACCGGTCTTGAGCAGGCCCCCAATCAGGCTGCGGGCCATGTTGCCGCCCCCGATGAATGCGATACGTGTCATGCAGAATCCTCGCCAATGCGGTGGCTACCTTACCGGAGCAGGCGCCGGCCGTCCCGTGGCAAAAGTGCCGGCGGGCGAGGCCCGGCTAAGCATGCTTGCAAACCTGGTCCGCAGTTTGAAGGGCTAGGGCTTTGGAAAGACTGGTGGCGCAGGCCTACCGGCGAGTAGTATCGGCCCGCTGCATGGGGGAACCGGTTTCTGGCCGTTTGCACGACATCTGCGCCTTGGCGCCGATAAGTTGCGCGCCAGGGGATGCCCCGCCCATGCGGTACGCCGCTGCATGACATCCAGTCGATCGGGTTGAGGGGAACGCTAGATGGATATCGCCGAACTGCTTGCCTTCTCGGTGAAGAACAAGGCTTCGGACTTGCACTTGTCCGCCGGCCTGCCGCCAATGATCCGCGTGGACGGCGACGTTCGCCGCATCAATATTCCGGCGCTGGAACATAAGCAGGTGCATTCGCTGATCTACGACATCATGTCGGACAAGCAGCGCCGCGACTTTGAAGAATTCCTGGAGACCGACTTCTCCTTCGAGATTCCCGGCCTGGCACGCTTCCGCGTCAACGCGTTCAACCAGAACCGCGGTGCCGGCGCGGTGTTCCGTACCATTCCTTCCGAAGTGCTCACGCTGGAGGATCTCGGCGCCCCGGCGGTGTTCCGCGAGCTGATCGAGCAGCCGCAGGGCCTGATCCTGGTGACCGGCCCTACCGGCTCGGGCAAGTCCACCACGCTGGCAGCGATGGTCGACCACATCAATAAGAACGAATACGGTCACATCCTCACCATCGAGGACCCGATCGAGTTCGTGCACACCTCGCAGAAGTGCCTGGTCAACCAGCGCGAAGTGCATCGCGATACGCATGGCTTCAACGAGTCGCTGCGTTCGGCGCTGCGCGAAGACCCCGACTACATCCTGGTGGGTGAGTTGCGCGACCTGGAAACCATCCGCCTGGCGCTGACCGCCGCGGAAACCGGCCACTTGGTGTTCGGCACCCTGCATACCAGTTCGGCGGCCAAGACCATCGACCGCATCATCGACGTGTTTCCCGCGGGCGAAAAGCCGATGGTGCGCTCGATGCTGTCCGAGTCGCTGCGCGCGGTGATCTCGCAATCGCTGTTGAAGAAGGTGGGGGGCGGCCGTATTGCAGCCCACGAGATCATGGTGGGCATTCCCGCCATCCGTAACCTGATCCGCGAAGACAAGGTGGCGCAGATGTATTCGTCCATCCAGACCGGTCAGCAGTACGGCATGCAGACGCTGGACCAAAATCTGCAGGACTTGGTAAAGCGTGGCCTGGTAACGCGCCAGCAGGCGCACGGTTACGCGCGCAACAAGGACATCTTCAAGTAAGCGCCCCGCGCTTGCCGTTGAACACTAGAGGGTTGTGCCATGGGCGATTTCGATTTCACCTCGTTCCTCAAGCTGATGGTGCACAAGAAGGCATCGGACCTATTCATTACGGCGGGCGTGGCGCCGTCGATGAAGGTGCAGGGCCGCATCGTGCCGATCACGCAGAGTCCGTTGTCGCCGCAGCAGGCGCGCGACATGGTGCTCAATGTGATGACACCCTCGCAGCGCGAGGAGTTCGAAAAGACCCACGAATGCCAGTTCGCCATCTCGGCGCAGGGCGTGGGTCGCTTCCGCGTATCGTGCTTCTATCAGCGCAACTGCGTGGGCATGGTGCTGCGTCGCATCGAGTCGAAGATCCCCACCATCGAAGAGCTGAGCCTGCCGCCGATCATCAAGCAGCTGGCGATGACCAAGCGCGGCATCATCATCTTCGTGGGCGGCACCGGCACCGGTAAGTCGACCTCGCTGGCATCGATGATCGGCTACCGCAATGCCAATTCCACCGGCCATATCATCACCATCGAAGACCCCATCGAATACGTGCACAAGCACGAGGGCTGCATCATCACGCAGCGCGAGCTGGGCATCGATACCGATAGCTGGGAGAACGCGCTGAAGAACACCCTGCGCCAGGCTCCTGATGTGATCATGATCGGCGAAGTGCGTACGCGCGAGACGATGGAGCACGCCATCAACTTCTCCGAAACGGGTCACCTGTGCCTGTGCACGCTGCATGCCAACAACGCCAACCAGGCGATGGATCGCATCCTGCACTTCTTCCCGGAGGATCGTCGCTCGCAGCTGTTCATGGACTTGTCGCTCAACCTCAAGGGCGTCGTAGCGCAGCAGCTCATTCCCACGCCGGACGGCAAGGCCCGCCGCGTGGCGGTGGAGGTGCTGTTGGGTACGCCGCTGGTGCAGGACTACATCCGCCAGGGCGAGATCCACAAGCTCAAGGAAGTGATGAAGGAGTCCACCAACCTCGGCATGAAGACCTTCGACCAGAGCCTGGTTGAGCTTTACCACGCCGGCGAGATCTCCTACGAAGACGCGCTGCGCCATGCCGACAGCTCCAACGAGGTGCGTCTGCGCATCAAGCTGGCGCAGGGCGGCGACGCGCACACGCTGTCGCAAGGCCTGGATGGCGTGGAACTGGAAGAAACGCGCGATTCCCAGAACTTCGGTGGCGGGCATTTGCTCAAGCGTTGAGCCTGTTGTGGCGGTCAGAAAAAAAGGAGCCTCTACAGGCTCCTTTTTTTTCCCTCATGCAGAGGGATGCCGATATGTCGAAAATCCAGTGCCTTATCAGGGCGTACTCATAACGCCTTTCGACGTGCGGTGTGACGACATTGCTCTTTCACGCCTCATGGTCCACAGCGAACGCTGCGTGAAGGACGAAGGAGATAGGGCTCATGATTGTGCCGGGTTTCCCCTTCATCAGTAGACGGTGCTTGCGCCTTGTTGGTCGTAGGTTATTGCGGCTAAATCGCTCCTTCGTCGATTGAATGTTAAGGGCGCACGTCGCTCTTGCCATTTGCGGCGCTCATACGCCCATCCCGTACCGCTTCTTCGCTGTGCACGCTGGTTAAAGCGACCCTTGAGGTCGCTGGACGCAACGGCGATTCGCCGCAAGGGATGGCGCGATCGCACGTACGTTGAAGGGAATACAACTTGTGAATCGTTTTGCTGCTCTTGTTCAGCGGCCAGGGAAGCGTTTGCCCTTGGTCATGGCTGTCGCTATGGCCGTTGCGGGTTTCGACGCCGCCGCGCAGTCCAATATCACCGGCTCCATTTTTGGTCAGGTGTCCTCGGAGGCCGGCGACAGTGTGGAGATCCGCAACGCCGACACGGGCTTTACGCGCCATGTGACTGTCGACAAAGAAGGGCGGTATCGCTTTAGTTCGTTGCCCACGGGACGCTACAGCGTCACGCTCAAGCGCGAGGGTGCGAGTGTGAGCGCGCGGGACAATGTGGAGCTGAGTATCGCCGGTGGTACGGAGGTTTCCTTTGGCGCTTCCGCGCAGGCGCACGCCTCGGGCGACGCGAAGAACCTTGAGGGCGTCTCCGTGGTGGCGTCGGCGCTTCCAGCTATCGATGTGTCTTCGGTAGATACCCGCACCGTGCTCACGGCCGAGCAGTTGAACAAGCTGCCGATTGCGCGCGATATCTCCGCCGCCGCATTGCTGGCGCCGAGCGTGGTGGCCAACTCCAGCTATGGCGTGCCCAGCTTCGGTGGCGCCGCTTCTTCGGAGAACGCCTATTTCATCAACGGCTATGCGGTGACCAATCCGCTCACCTCGATCGGGTTCACGCAGTTGCCGTTCGATGCCATCGATCAGCAGCAGGTGCTCACGGGCGGCTACGGCGCTGAATTTGGGCGATCCACCGGTGGCGTGATCAATATCGTCACCAAGCGCGGCAGTAACCAGACCAAGGCCGGCCTCTACACCATCTGGGAGCCCGAAGCGCTGCGCGCCAACCCGCGCAACAACTATTTCCCGCGTACCGGCGCGGCGAGCAACGCAACGACCGATGGTGCGTTGCTGCATTACCGCCATCGCAACCAGTACTGGAAATCCACCGTGGGCGCTTATCTCAGTGGCGCGCTGGTGAAGGATCGCCTGTTCTATTACCTGGATGCGGAGATGAATCGTCAGGAGGGCGCAAGCGTGCTCTCCTACAGCAATTCGTCCGGGGCGGTTTCCAAGACCGGCTACAGCAGCTACAGCCACAAGATGCCGCGCTGGACAGGCAAGCTGGATTGGAACATTACCGATAGCCACATTCTTGAGCTGACCGGTGTTTCGGACAAGACGCTGTACCAGTCCGATCGTTATGCCTACAGCTACAAGACGCTGAGCCATGGCGAGCAGCAGACGGGCGGTGTGTACACCAAAGATGGCGGCGACCTGTACATCGGCAAGTACACGGGCTATCTCACCGATGACCTCACGGTGTCTGCTCTGTACGGTACGCAAAAGGTCAACCACGTCTATTCGAGCGATGGTTACGATCCGGGTTGCCCGTATATTTCGGTGAACAGTGGCGCCGCTGTACCGGGCCTGGTGTACAACACCTGCCAACAGGCGGTAAGCCCGCCGGGCACGTCGACGATCCCGCTACCGGGAGCCAACGACAAAACCGAAGGCTGGCGCCTGGATGTCGAATACCGTATCGGCGACCACGATCTTCGCCTGGGTTACGACGCCCAGAACGCCAAGTCGTTCACGGGCAAGCAGTACGCCGGTAACTACGCGTGGATCTATGCCAAGCAGACGAACGCGAATGCTCCGGTGGATGCCGGTCTTGGCGTCATTGGCTCGCCGGCCCAGGCCGGTGGTTTGGGTACGGAGGGCTATTACGTCTACAAGCTGTACAACACGCAGCGTGCGGGCGTGGAGACGGACCAGGCGGCACAGTTCATCGAGGATCGCTGGCAGGTGACCGAGCGCTGGCTGCTCTCCTTGGGTTTGCGCAACGAGCAGTTCACCAACTACAACAAGAACGGTGACGCCTATATCCGCCAGCGACACCAGTTGGCGCCACGCCTGGGTGCGTCATGGGATGTGTTTGGCGACGCCACGTTGAAGCTGTTCGCCAATGCCGGTCGTTATCACCTGGCGGTGCCGAACAACGCAGCGGTGCGTAGCGTGTCCGGTTCGTTGATCAGCAACCAGTATTTTACCTATACCGGCGTGGACACGGTCAGCGGCGTGCCCTTGGGGTTGAACCCCATCGCGGTCGATCCCGTCAGCCCGTACATCTGCCCGAATACCGGCGGTGTCTCCTCCAATCAGGAGTGTGGCGATGCGCCCGACCCGCGTACCGTGGCGGCCAAGGGGCTGCGCTCGCATTTCCAGGATGAGTACATCCTTGGCATGGAGCAGCAGATCAATCCGTCCTACAGCTATGGCGTCAAGCTGACCTATCGCAAGCTGATGAGCGCCATCGACGATACTTGCGTCGCTGCGCTTGGCGGCAGGTGCCTGACTTTCAACCCGGGACGTGGCAACACGTTTGAAGTGCTGCAGCCGGACGGCAGTCTTGCGTCGGTATACCTGAGCAAGCAGGAGCTGGGGCTCCCCGATCTCAAGCGTAAGTACTACGCCGTCGATCTCTTCATCGAGCATCCATTGGCTGATAAGTGGTACGGCAAGGCCGAGTACACCTTCTCGCGCAACTACGGCAATACCGAGGGGCAGCTGGCCTCGGACCTGGATACAGGCTCGGGTGGTCAGACCGACGTGTCACGCACGCAGGATTGGGATCTTCCCCAGCTGATGGTGGGCGCCAATGGCCTGTTGCCCAACCATCGCGCCCATCAAGTCAAAGCGTTTGGCTATTACCAGTTGAATCCGGAATGGCGCATTGGCGCGACCTTGATCGCAGCGTCCGGACGACCCAAGAACTGCACCAGCTATTACCCTACGGCCGACAAGGGGCTCTACAACAGCTCGACCTATTGGTTCTGCGGCTTGCCGGGGCAGCCAGGGTATGAGTTCTCGCCGCGAGGGTCGCATGGCACCACGCCATGGACCTATCAGCTGAACCTCAATGTGGCCTACACGCCGGGTTGGATGGCAAACAAACTCACGCTGCAGTTGGACGGCATCAATATGTTCAACAAGCAGACGCCGACCATGTACAACTATCGCTATGCGGCCAATCGCACGACGGTCAATCCGCTCTATGGTCGCGAGTTGAACTATACGGACCCGCGCTATTTCCGACTGACGGTTCGTTATGACCTGTAAGTCGGCTGTCCCGGCCGTGCGTATGCGGTGGGTGGATTGATGCACGCCCGCGGGTAGAAAAGGAAGGAGCCCCATGGGGCTCCTTCTTTGTTCAGGCGAACGCCAGATGTCGTGTGCGAGCGCTTACTTGGCGGTATCGCTGACGGTGAGGCCGCTGGCATCGACGCTCTTCACACCCTTCACCTTCTTGGCGATTTGTTCGACCTTGGCCTTCTCCATCGAACTGGTTGCGGTGCCGGTAAGGGCGACCACGCCATCGGTGGTGTTGACCGAGATATCGGTGCTCTTGATGCCCTTGGTGGTCGCCAGCTCCGATTTCACCTTGGTGGTGATCCAGGCGTCAGCGGTCTTGTCAGGCACTGTCTGGTTGTCCGACTGCTTCTGCATGGCTGCGTCCTGGGCAGCAACCTGCGCGAACGGTACGGCCGAGAAGGCGGCCACCAGGCCGGCGGCGATCAGCGTCTTGCGGAACAGGTTGGGGGTACGCATGGGAAATCTCCTGTAGTGGGGGAGCGCTGTCCGTAGGAAAGACAGACGGGGCAGCGATGGCCGCCTCGTGCCAACCATCCCAACAGACCCAACGTGAATCGCCGATGGCTGATGGCGGCGGTCGTTCAGCGCTTTCTTAGGCATGCGAAGGAGATGTCGTTGCGATGTCCTGAAAGTGTTCAGAGCTTCGCTGTTGTGACAAGCGTGATGCACATCACATTTTGGATGTGTCGTCGCCTGCACGCGCTCATCAGGGCGGGTTTGGATGGCTTTTCGCGGGAGATCGCAGAAACAAGCGCTTGAGAAATGCGCACGCGTACGGCACATTCTGCGCACCTGAGCACACTGCATGTGCTGGCTTGATTTCGGGGGGAATCATGGCCGAACTGGAAGTGCGTGTTGTTTCCGAGCGTCGGGAAGGCTTGCTCGTGGAACTGGGGCGCATCATCAGCGAGCACGATCACGTGCTCTTGCGTCAACGTCTAGCGGCGGATGTGCAGGGCACCTGCGCGACCTTGGTGTTGCGCGGCCCGGACGAGCGTCGTCTTGCGCTGGAAGATGCATTGGAGGCGCATCCGCGTGTGCTCAGCCTTGCCTCCAGTGGGGGTGTGGCCTTGCACGCATCGCCTGTCGCCTCATCGGCGCGCGCGAAGCATCCCGCCTCACGGGTCGGCGGTGCGGAAGTAGCCAAGATCGAACGCATCCTGCCGAATCTGGCCAAGGACTATCCGCGCATCTTTCCCTGGCTGATCCATCTCGAATACGAGGTGGCAGTAGAGGCACGCAATGCGTCGCTGCATCTGGCGGGGCGGCGCACAGGTTGTTGGGTCTACAAGCGCGATTACGCGCTGGGCGCCAAGCTGGGGCTGCTCGATGCCATGCGGCGCATCGCCTTGCCAGCCCTGCGCGAATTCGTGCCCGCCGAGCAGCATGGCAGCGAACTGCATCTGCGCGATTGCCCGCTATGCCAGCCTGGCGGCGCATCGGGCGGACACTTCTTTTGTGGGTTCCTTGAGGGTTTGCTGATGGATGCCGTGGATGAGCCTTCGCTGGCCGTGCACGAAATTCATTGTCACAGCCATGGCGCAGCCGCTTGTGTCTTCGAGGTGTCGCAGTGACGCCGTGGCGGCCAACGATCTGATTTTCACGGGGTATGGTTCATGCATTCGCACTACAACGCCCTGCTGGTATGTCTTTCCTATGCAGTATCCGTGCTTGGCTCGTTCACCGCGTTGCAGCTTGCCTTGAGCATTCCGCTGGCCAACCACCCGCGAAAACGTCTTGGCGCGGTGCTGGCGGCGGGCACGGCCATGGGCGGTGGCGCCATCTGGACCATGCATTTCATCGCCATGCTCGCGTGCAACATGGGCGTGCAGGTGAGCTATGACGTATGGCTCACCGCGGTGTCGGCGTTGCTGGCGATCGTGGCCTGCTCGCTGGGACTGGCGATGGTCAGTGCCGCGCGTGTTCGCTTTGTGCATCTGCTGGGTGCGGGCGTGTTGATGGGGCTGGGCGTGGCGGGCATGCATTACATCGGCATGATGGCGATGTTGACCTCGGCGCGTGCGTCCTATGACCTGCCCATGGTTGCGTTGTCGGTGGCGATTGCCATCGTCGCGTCGATGGTCGCGCTTTGGTTGGCTTTCAATCTTCGCGGTTGGCTGCAGATGCTCGGCAGCTCGCTCGTCATGGGCGTGGCCGTATGCGGCATGCACTTCGTCGGCATGGCGGCGTTAATGTTGATGCCCGGCGATAGCCTGCCGGTGGGTTTCGAGCAGGGCGTGCGTGGTGATCGCCTGGGCTTGATGACGTTCGCCGTGGTTATTGCGTTACTGGCGCTGGCGCTGGGCATGAGTATCGCGCGTCAGCAGCGGCGCGCGGCGGTGACGATCTAGGGCGAAGCAGGCCGTGGCCCATTGAAAAGGGGCGCCTGGGCGCCCCTTTTTGTTTGCGTGTATTGCGTCGCTTACTTCAGCTCGGTCTCGCTGGTAACGATCAGCCCGTCGCTGTCCATGCGCGCGCCGCCGCTCAGTGTCTTGATGCGATCGGCCTGGGCCTGCATCGATGCGAACTGGGCCTTGGTGCGCTCAGCCGTCGCCTTGGCGGTGGCCTCGGCTTGCGGGTCGTCGGACTGGGCCGACGCCGTGAGCTCGGCGATGTTTTCTGCCTTGGCCGCCATGGCCTTCACCCAGGCCTGATACATCTCGCCATTGAGGTGCAGGTGGCCAAAGTCACCCGCCGAACCGGTGGGTGCGGAGAGCAGTTCGCCCAGCTTGGTTTCCTCGCCATTACCGATGGCCAGTGCGAGTGCCTTCGGGCCCATGGCCGCCCACACCGGCGTGCCGAGCGGTGCGGTCAGCTCCGGCGGCAATGCCACGGGCTTGCCGTCCGGGGTGAGCTTGAGCTGCGACAGGCCCGAGGCGGCCATCTGCGCCATCGCCAGCAGGCCTGCCGGGTTGGAGGTGCCGATCAGCACGCGGCCACTGAACTTGGGCATGCCGTTGGCGCCGCCGGCTTCGAAGCTGTCCAGTGCCACGCGCAGGCCCAGCAGGTCGCCGATCGGCGGCACAGCCGCCTGCTGCGACATCATGCCGATCTTGGCGAAGCTCTCGTTGAGATCGACCAGTACGGGGCAGGTGAACGGCTTGGCCGCCACGGCGTCCGCCTGGGCGCTCCAGAAGCCGCGCAGCTGCACCATCGGCACCGCCAGGCTGATGTCGAACGGCGCGTAGCTGGTGGCGCCCAAGCCGGGCAGTTCCACCTTCATGCCGGAGAAGGCCTTGGTGATGTCGTCGGCCAGGCTCACGTCCCAGCGTAGCGACTGGTGGGTGGCGTCCAGCTTGGTGTAGCCAAAGCTGAGTGCCGGCACGCGGGCGGCGATGCGGGTGGCTTCGCCTTCGCAGCTGGGCGAGACCTGCAGCTGGTTGGCCACGGGCTCGCCGGTCCTGGCGGACTCGCTTTCGGCGCGCGCCTTGCGCAGCGCGTTGAACATCGGGTCCTTGCCGCTGGCGGCCAGCGGCAGCAGGCGGGTCAGGTCGACCTGACCGATGGCCCACGGCTGGTAACCCTTGGCCTTGGCGAGCTTGTCCAGGCGACCGTCGTCCTGGATGTTCTTCTCGGGACGATCCAGGCCCAGCGCCAGGCGCAGGGTGGCTTCCGGCGCGTCGATCGGCAGCAGCGCCGCCACGGCCTGCTTGCCAGCGACGGCCAGGATCACCTGCACGCCGCCTTCCGCCGACACGTGCTTGCGATAATGGAGGTTGCCCAGCGTGGCGGTGTCGAAGGGCTTGCCGTAGGCCGCTTCCAGGCGGCCGACGAAGGCATCGAACGCCTTGGGATCGGTCAGTTCGAAGCGCACCACCGGCGACAGGCCCAGGCCGTAGAAGGCCGAGCGACCCTTGATGTTCAGGCCGGCATTCTGGGCAAACGCCTCGATGGTCTTGCCATCCAGTTCGGCAATAAAGGCTTTCAGCAGGCGCGAGGTGTCGGCATTGCTATCGGCCATTTCGTCGGCCGCCGAGCGCAGCTGGGTCAGCTCGCTCGGCAACTGCGCGTCGGCCTGGGCAAGCAGCGCCTTGCGCGTGTCGTCGTCGAGCACGTCGAGGTTGGCCACCACGTACGGCGTGTCTGCCGGCACGAAGGCGAGGGGGGCGTCCTTGTCCTTGTGATGGCATGCAGCCAGCAGCACGCCGGCGAGGCCCAGCGCAACTACGCGCGTCGTCGATCGCATGTCTATTCCCTTGAATGTGTTGGATACAGCGCCGTCATTATGCCCGGAATCCGGCCATGTCGCGGCGCGTCACGGCCCCCGGGCGTGCGGTGTTCAGCGGCCCAGGACTTCGGCCAGTACCGCCATGCGGACAAACACCCCGTTGCCGACTTGTTCGAGGATGCGCGACTGCGGGCCATCGGCGACCTCCGAGGCGATCTCGATGCCACGGTTGAGCGGGCCCGGGTGCATCACCAGGGCGGCGCGCGCAGCGCGGCCCAGGCGGCGGTTGTCCAGGCCGTAGCGTGCGAAGTAGGCCGCTTCATCGGGCAGGTCGGTGGCCGCCATGCGCTCCTTCTGGAGGCGCAGCATGATCACCACGTCGGCGCCTTCGATGGCGGCGTCGAAATCATCGGTGATCACGCAGCCCGGGAACTCGGACGACTCGGGCATCAGCGCGCGTGGCGAGCACAGGCGGATTTCCTTCACGCCCAGCGTGGAGAAGGCATGCACATCGCTGCGTGCCACGCGCGAATGCTTCACGTCGCCGCAGATCACCACGGTGAGCTGGCTGAAGTCGGGGCGGTGCTGGCGGATGGTCAGCGCATCCAGCAGACCCTGGGTCGGGTGGGCGCGATTGCCGTCGCCGGCGTTGATAACCGACACGCCGCTCATGGCGTGGCGCACCAGTTCCTCCGGCGTGCCCGATACTTTGTGGCGCACCACGATGGCGTCCAGGTGCATGGCTTCCAACGTGTGCAGCGTGTCGAACAGCGCCTCGCCCTTGCTGGTGGACGAAAAGCCGATGTCGAAGTTGATCACGTCGGCACCCAGCCGGCGCGCGGCCAGTTCAAACGAGGTGCGCGTGCGGGTGGATGGCTCGAAGAACAGGTTGAGGATGGTTCGGCCGGCCAGCAGGTCGAGCTTGCGCGTGCCATGGGCGCAGCCGTCGCGCATGGTTTCGGCGCGGTCGAGCAGGCGCTCGATGGCCGGACGGGACAGGTTTTCCAGCGTGGTCAGGTGGCGCAGGCGTAGGCTCATGGCGGACGGCTTCGTGGGAGTGTCAGTGACCAGGGGATGAGGCCAGCCAGCGCTCAAGAATCACGGCGGCGGCCTCGGCATCGATGGTGGCGGCGTCGCGGCGCTTCTTCAGGCCGGCGGCGCGCGCGGTGGCAAAGCGTTGCGCGGCTTCACGGGAACTGTGGCGCTCATCGGTGAGCATCACCGGTAAGCCATAGCGCTGGCCGAGCTTCTCGGCGAAGCGGCGGGCGCCGCGACTGGCTGGCTGCTCCTCGCCGTCCAGGGTCAGCGGCAGGCCGACCACCAGGGTGTCCGGCAGCCATTCCTGGCGAAGGGCGTCCAGCCGCGACCAGTCCGGGTCACCATCGCGAACGGCAATGGCGGCCAGGCCGCGCGCGCTTCCGGTAAAGCGGTTGCCAACGGCGACGCCCAGCAAGCGGCTGCCGTAGTCGAAGCCGAATACGCAGCTCACGCGTGGCCCGCGTAGCCCGGAAGCTGCAGCGGGTCCACGCCAACCAGGCCGGCGGCCGCGCTCCAGCGCTCTTCCAACGGGGTATGGAACACCACGCGCTCGCTCGCGTCGGCGGTGAGCCAGGTGTTGTCCTTCAATTCCTGTTCTAGCTGGCCCGCGCTCCAGCCGGCATAGCCCAGCGCCATCACGGCCAGACGCGGACCTTCACCCTGCGCCATGGCTACCAGGATGTCGCGCGAGGTGGTTACCGACCAGTCGGCGTTGATGCGGTAGCTCGACTCCCAGTGCCCCGGTTCGCGATGCAGCACAAAGCCGCGTTCCTGCTGCACCGGGCCGCCGATCAGCACCGGTGCGTCGGCCAGCTCAGGGTCATGGCACTCCAGCTTCATCTGGGCGAGCACGTCGCTGAAGCGGTATTCGGAGAGCTGGTTGACCAGCAAACCGACCGCGCCGTCTTCATCGTGCTGGCAGATGAAGGCCACCCCGCGTGAGAACGGCGGCTCGGCCAGGCTAGGCATGGCGATCAGGAACTGACCGGCGAGGGACTGGGGCTGGGGACGGGTAGCAGTCATGGGATCATTGTAAGCCCAGGGAAGGGGCCGGCGCCTGTCATCCGCGACAATCGGGCCAATCCCCTGGGGCGCCGCGGGCCCGTCAACGCTCAACGACTGTGCAGTGTGTCGTTAGGCATGAACTGCCAGGTGCGCGTGATGTTCAGTTCGTCGATATGTTCCTTGTCCGCCGGCAGGGCGGGGAACGGTGCGGCCAGGCGCACGATGCGCTGGGCGGCGGCATCCAGCAGCGGCTGGCCCGAGCTTTGCACCACTTCGATGCCCTTCACCGTGCCGTCGCGGTTGAGCGTCACCGTCATCAGCACGTCGCCGTGCAGGCTGCGGCGGCGCGCCTCGTTGGGGTAGTTGAGGTTGCCCACACGCTCCACCCGGTCCACCCAGCCGCGCATGTAGGCGGCGTAGGCGTATTCCTTGGTGTTGGAGGAGATGAACTTTTTCTTGGGGCGCTTGGCGTACTTCTCGCTACGGTCGCGCACTTCCGCCGCCAGTTGCGCCATCTCCAGCCGTCGCTTCACCTCGGCCTGCGATTCCGGCAGATCCTGCGCGTCCTGCTCGACCTTGGCGCTGTCGGTGTTGACGCTGTAGTGGCTGTTGCCGGTGGTGGTGAGCAGCTTGTCCTCGGTGGCTTCCTGCGGCTTGGGCGCGCTGGCTTCCACGGGTTGCGGCGCCACCCCTGCCGTGGGCGTGGGCAGCGGGCCGGATACCGGCTGGGAGGGGCGGGAGGCCTTGTCGTTCTCGCCGCCGCCACTGTTGTTGGCCTGCGCCAGGAAGTCGGCCTTGTCCGGGCTCTCGCGATTGGCGACGTCGACCAGGGTGACATCCAGCGTGGGCAAGCTGGGCTTGGCCTTGACGTAGCTGAAGGTAATGCCGAGCACCAGCACGCCATGCAGCAACAGCGAGAAGAGCATCGTGGCGCCGATCATGTCGGCGCCGGTGCGGACAGCGGGTTGACTCACGCGTTGCGGGTTCCGGTTCGGGTTCGTTCGATAGCGTCGAACAGCTGGCCGGCAATATTAAGCCCGAACTGGGCGTCCAGTTCGCGGGCACAGGTCGGCGATGTGACGTTGATCTCGGTGAGGTAATCCCCGATCACGTCCAGACCCACGAACAGCAAACCGCGTCGGCGCAGCTCGGGCGCCACCTGGGAGACGATCCAGCGGTCGCGCTCGCTCAGTGGCACACCCACGCCACGGCCGCCGGCCGCCAGGTTGCCGCGAAAATCGCTGCCCTGGGGTACGCGCGCCAGGGCATAGGGCACCGGTTCGCCGTCCACCACCAGGATGCGCTTGTCGCCGGCGGTGATCTCCGGGATGAACTTCTGGGCCATCACCATCTGCTTGTGCTCGCCATGCGGGCCGGCGCCGAGCAGGGTTTCGATCATCGAGTTGATGTTGCTGTCGCCCTGCCTGGCCCGGAAGATGCCGCGCCCACCCATGCCGTCGAGCGGCTTGAGCACGGCCTCGCCATGCTCGGCCACGAACGCGCGCAACTGGGCCGCATCACGCGAGACCAAGGTGGGTGCCATGCACTGGGGGAAGTGCAGGGCGAACAGCTTCTCGTTGCAGTCGCGCAGGGCCCACGGCGCGTTGATGACCCGGGTGCCGGCCCGCTCGGCCAGTTCCACGATCATGGTGTCGTAGATGAACTGGGCATCGACTGGCGGGTCCTTGCGCATCAGCACTATGTCCATCTCGCGCAGGTCGCGCCATTGGGCCTCGTGCAGGGTGAACCAGTCTTCGCGGTCATCGCGGACCGAGAGCGGCGCCAGGCGGGCCCAGGGCTGTCCGTCCCGGGCGGCCAGGTCGTCCTGCTCCATGTAGAAGAGCCGGTAGTCGCGGCGCTGGGCCTCCAGCAGCATGGCGAAGGTGGTGTCCTTGGCGATCTTGATGGAGCCGATCGGGTCCATGAGTACGGCGACCGAGAGGGTCATCGTCATTCTCCGGTAGTAGAGCGTGTTCACGATGCGCAGCCGGCACGGGCCGAGCGAGAGCGGGGCAGTGTATGTCGATACGCTTCCCTTGGATCGTTTCCGGCCCTTGGACGGGTGCCCGATGAGGGGCGCGCTGGGTTCCGGGGCGGAGGCAACCTGATTCAGGATCAGGGTCTCCGTCGCAGGGAAGTACGCAATTCAATGACGTAGGACGCTTCACGGGAGATTTCAGCTTGACGCCACGTTAAGCAGGCGGTAAACAGCAATCCACGAGTGCCTGCCGGCTGAATGGTCGTCGTACGTCGTAAAAGAGATTCGTGGAAATTTCTCTCCAGATGGAGCCGTTGGCGTGGAGCTGGCGGTGGCACGATTTTCCTGAGCCTGGGGCGGGTCGCAGGGGGGTGTTGTGAATTTGAACATAAGTGGAAATGGCCTGGCCGGCCTTAAGGTCATGGTTATCGACGATTCGAAAACCATTCGGCGTACCGCCGAGACCTTGCTGAAGAAGGAGGGTTGCGACGTGCTGACGGCCGTGGACGGCTTCGAGGCGCTCGCCAAGATCTCCGACCAAAAGCCGGCAATCATCTTCGTCGACATCATGATGCCGCGTCTCGACGGCTATCAGACCTGTGCGCTGATCAAGAACAATCCCCAGTTTCGCGGCACGCCGGTCATCATGCTCAGCTCGAAAGATGGCCTCTTTGACAAGGCGCGCGGCCGTATTGTCGGCGCCGAACAATATCTGACCAAGCCGTTCACCCGTGATGAACTGCTGGGTGCAATCCATCGACATGTCTGCACGGTGTAAGGCCGGCGACTACAGGGTCTGAGGGGGACCTGTGGCCAATATTCTCATCATCGACGACTCGCCGACCGACGTGCGCGTGTTCACCACGCTGCTCGAGCGCGCGGGTTATCACGTCGACTCCGTCGGCAACGCCGAGGAAGGCATCGAGCGCGTGCGCGCAAAGAAGCCGGACTTGGTGATCATGGACGTCATCATGCCCGGCATGAATGGCTTCCAGGCCACGCGCACGCTCACGCGCGACCCGGCGACGTCGAATGTTCCCATTGTCATGATCACCACCAAGTCGATGGAAACCGATCGCGTGTGGGGCCTGCGCCAGGGGGCGCGCGCTTTCATCACCAAGCCGGTCAACGAAAGAGACCTGCTGGCCTGCATCAACGATTTGCTGCCGAACGCTGCCTGAGACGACGATGACCCAGACCGCCGCGCTCTCGCCCTTCGAACTGCTAGCCCGTTACGAACGACTGTCGCTGGCGCATGCCTCGGACACGCCGGAAAAACTCGAAGCCCCCGGTCTCTGGCGCGGTATTGGTTTTCGTGCCGGCAGCCGCCTGTTCGTCAGCGGCATCGACGAGATCAGCGAATTGCTGGCGGTGCCGTCGTTGACCCCGGTACCCGGCACGCAGGCGTGGCTGCTGGGCGTGGCCAACGTGCGCGGCAATCTCGTGCCGGTGATCGATTTGTCCCGCTTCCTGTTCGGCGATCGCACCCAGACCACCGAGCGCACCCGCTTGCTGGTGGTGCGCCAGGGCAGCGGTAGCGTGGCGCTGATGGTCGATGAGGTGTTCGGTCAGCGTACGGTCGATGCCGAGCAGCGCCGCCAGGCCGAGCAAGAGGACGATCCGCGCCTGACGCGCTTCGTTGACGATCGCGTAGGGGAACCGCGCCTGGCCATGTTCAGCATGGGCAAGCTGGTGCGCGCACCGGATTTCCGTCAGGCCGCTGCCTGACGGGCAACAGTTGCACGAATAAACAGTAGGACCGGTGCCGTTCGGGGCCGGAACCAGGGCGATGATCCGAAGCCTTCGCCGGCGAGTAGCGGCGGGGGATACACGGGCGAGGTGAACGAAATGAGCACTACAGGGGGCGTGGGCAAGGAGCGGGGCTATACCGGCCTCATCATTGCACTGGTCATCGCGTTCGGTTTCACGGGTGTGGACTTCGTGATGCTCACGTTGAGGGGCCGCGAGGATAGCCAGGCCGTGGGTCTCACCACGCAGATCCAGGTGTTGTCGCAGCAGACGGCTAAGTACGCCCTCGAGGCGGCGGACGGTAACGTGGACTCCTTCAAGGAGCTCGAGACCAACCGCAATGCCATCGATTCGGCGGTGCAGCGCCTGAACAAGGGCGACGAGAAGGGCGGCATGAAGCCTTATGCCGACAACAACGCCTCGCCGGCCGGTCGCGCTGTGGCGGCGCTCACCAATGCCTGGGGCCAGCTCGACGCCGATATCGGCAAGATCCTCTCCAACAAGGCGCTGGTGGTGGACTCGGCGCAGCGTGCCGGTACCCTCGGCCGCGAACTGCCCTTGCTCAATTCCAGCATGGAGCAGGTGGTCAACATCCTGCAGCAGCGCGGCGGCAGTGCCGAGCAGACCTATACCTCGGCCCGCCAGATGTTGCTGGCCGACCGTATGATCCGCCGCGTGCAGGAAGTGCTGCAGGGTGGTGAGGCTTCCCAGCCCGCCGCCGATGGCTTGGCCCGCGACGGCCAGCTCTACGGTTCGGTGCTCAAGGGTTTGCTGGAAGGCAATACCGAAGTGGGCGTGCGGGCGATGGGCGATGCCAACGCGCGCAAGATCCTTACCGACCTGCAATCGCAGTGGGACAACCTGCAGGATCCGGTCGGCAAGCTGGTTGGCGCAGCCGCCAACCTCAGCGACGTGAAGCGGGCCGGCAACCAGGCTTCGCTGGACTCGCAGAACGTACTGTTGCGCGCGAACGAACTGGCCGACCAGGTCGGCAAGCTGCCGACCCGCCGCCTGTTCCCCAACCTCTGGTGGGGCGTGCTGGGCGCCATCGGCGCGGCCGCCTTCCTGATCGTGCTGGTGGTACAGCTGATCGCCGACCAGCGCCGCCGCTTCCAGGATTCGACCGAACTGAACCAGCGTAACCAGGAGGCCATCATGCGCCTGCTGGATGAAATGGGCTCGCTCGCCGAAGGTGACCTGACCGTCAAGACCACGGTGACGGAGGACATCACCGGCGCCATCGCCGACTCGGTGAACTACGCCATCGACGAGCTGCGCACCCTGGTGACGACGATCAACGAGACCTCCGAACAGGTGTCGTCGTCGGCGCAGGAAACGCAGACCACTGCGCGTCACCTGGCCGAATCCGCCCAGAACCAGGCACAGCGCATCAGTACCGCTACCACCGCGATCAACCAGATCGCGAGCCTGATGGATACGGTGTCCAAGGACTCCGCCGAGTCGGCCGACGTGGCCGAGCGCTCGGTGAAAATCGCCTCGCGCGGTGCCGAAGTGGTGCGCGAAACCATCTCGGGCATGGACTCCATTCGCGATCAGATCCAGGAAACCTCCAAGCGCATCAAGCGCCTGGGTGAGTCGTCGCAGGAAATCGGCTCCATCGTGGAACTGATTAACGACATTGCCGAGCAGACCAACATCCTCGCCTTGAACGCTGCTATCCAGGCCGCCTCGGCAGGTGAAGCGGGTCGCGGCTTCGCGGTGGTGGCGGACGAAGTGCAGCGCCTCGCGGAACGTTCCGCCAGCGCGACCAAGCGAATCGAAACGCTGGTGCAAACCATTCAGTCCGATACCAACGAAGCGGTGAACTCGATGGAGCAGACCACCGCCGAAGTGGTGGCCGGTGCCCGCCTGGCGGAAGACGCCGGTAGCGCGCTGGGCGACATCGAACGCGTATCGCACGACTTGTCGGCGCTGATTCAGAACATCTCCACGCAGGCGCGCCAGCAATCCAGCGCCGCGACGGACATTTCGGCGTCGATGAACGCGATTCAGGAAATCACCTCGCAGACCTCGCAGGGCGCGAGCCAGACGGCCGACTCGATCGGCTACCTGGCCCAGCTGGCGAGCGACCTGCGGCGCTCGGTGGCGCACTTTAAGCTGCCGGGCTGAAACATAACGCTTTCACAGAGGGCAACCTCGACGGTTGCGTGACAAACCGTTACGTGGCCGCAGAGAGGGGCGCATGAGACTTCAAGACCACATCGATTTCACCACTCTCCAGTGGGTCAAGCCAGAACTCGACGAGACGCTGGCGCTCGCCCGCGAGGCGTTGGAGTCCTATGTCGACAACCCGGGCAACCGGGATGCCATGCGCTCCTGTGCCGACAGCCTTCACCAAGTGCAGGGCACCCTGCGCATGGTCGAGCTGTATGGCGCGGCGATGGTCACCGAGGAGATGGAAACACTCGCCATCTCATTGCTCGAGGACCACATAGCCAATCGCGAGGACGCCTACGCCGCACTGATGCGCGGCCTGATGCAGTTGCCCGACTACCTTGAGCGCCTCTCCGGCGGTCATCGCGACGTGCCGGTGGTGCTGTTGCCGCTGCTCAACGAGCTGCGTTCCAGTCGCGGCCAACAGGCCTTGCACGAATCGGCGCTGTTCACCCCGAACCTTGAGGTGGCATTGCCGCCACAGGCGCCGATGGCGCAGCCGGACATGTCGTCAGAGCGCCTGCGCGGCGACATTGCCACGCTGCGCCTGCGGTTCCAGCAGCAACTGCTGTCGTGGTTCCGCGGGCAAGGCAACGACCAGCAATTGAGCGGCATGATCCAGACCCTGGATGCCATCACCGCGCGTTGCCATACCGTGGCGGGTCGCCGCCTGTGGTGGATTGCCGCTGGCGTATTGGAAGGCGTGCAGCACGGCGCGCTGCGCCAACAGGCGACCGACGTGCGCCAGCTGATCGGCAAGGTCGATCGGAGCATTCGCCAATTGGTCGATCAAGGCGAAGCCAGTCTGCGCGGCAGCGATGCCGACGAACTGGCGCGCAAGCTGCTGTACGTGGTGGGCCAGGTGCGTCAGGGCAGTCCGCGCATGGATCTGCTGCGCGAGACCTACGCGCTGGACAACCTGCTGCCCGACGCCAGCGAAGTGGAGCACGCCCGTGGTTCCATGTCGGGCCACAACCGTGCCCTGCTGGACTCCGTGGCCAAGGCGTTGAAGGACGACCTGCTGCGCGTGAAAGAATCGCTCGATCTGTTCCTGCGCCAGACCGACGCCGATCCCACCCAGTTGGCCAGCCAGAGCGAAGTGCTGGAACGCGTGGGCGACACGCTGGGCATGCTGGCCCTGGGCGTGCCGCGTCGCGTGGTGAACGAACAGCGTCGCGTGCTGGACGAAATCGCCACGCGCGTGCGGGCACCCGACGAAGAACTGCTGCTCGACGTCGCCGGCGCGCTGCTCTATGTGGAAGCCTCGCTGGACGACCATATCGAGAGCCTCGGCGCCGACGAAGAGATCAGTGTCGAGACTCCGGTGAACATGCTGCCGCGCAGCGAAGCGCGCCACATTCTCGCCACGCTGATGCACGAGGCCACCGCCAACACGGCCAAGGTGAAGGAAGCCATCGTCGCCTACGTGGAATCGGGTTGGCAGCCGCGCCAGCTCGCCGACGTCGGTCCGCTGATGGACGAAGTCGCCGGAGCCATGCGCATGCTGTCCGCGCCGCGCCCGGCCGAGCTGGCCGAGGGCATTGGCCGCTTCGTCAGCAATGAATTGCTGGTCGATCGCCGCGTGCCTAGCACCGCCCAGATGGATCATCTCGCCGATGCGCTGGCCGCGTTGGAGTATTACCTCGAGGCTGCGCGCGAACATCGCGGTGGCCTGGAACATATCCTGGACGTGGCCGAGCACAGCCTCAGTACGTTGGGCTATTGGCCACCGCCGGCGGCCCGTGCGTTCGACCCGGAGGAACTGGACGAGGCGCCCGAGCACATCGCCAAGGCGGCCGATGCCGCGCTGGCCGCGGCCCTGGCCAACCAGCCGGAGCTTTCCGAGAGCGTCAGTCTGGCCCATGGCGACGATCTGTCCGGCCTTATCGTCGGTGACAGCCAGACACCGCATGCCGAAGCGCACGAGATCAGCGGCTTGCGCCTGGCCGATTCGGTGCACATGACCCCGCAGGAAGCCCTGCAGGGCGAGGACAGCGACTGGGTCGAGATCGAAGAGGAGATTTTCGAGCAGGTGCCAGTCGCCGGAAGCACGCAGGCGGAAGCCGGCTTCCACACCAGCACCGCCGGCATCGACGATGACATTCGCGAGATCTTCCTGGAGGAAATGCAGGAGGAAATCGACAACCTGCATGCCGCTCGCCGCACCTGGCTGGCCGATCCGCAGCAGCTCGATGCCTTGATGCCACTGCGCCGTTCCTTCCATACCTTGAAGGGCTCCGGCCGCTTGGTGGGCGCCAGCCTGCTGGGCGAATTCGCCTGGAAGGTGGAGAACATGCTCAACCGCGTGCTGGACCAGTCGGTCCCGCCGCACGAGGGTGTGCAAGCTCTGGTCAGTGTTGCCGTGGATGCACTGCCACAGCTTCGCGCCGCACTGATGGGGCAAGGCACGGTCACCGCGCCGATCGCCGCCATCATGGAAACCGCCGAGCGCCTGGCCAGTGGCCAGGAAGACGCGCGCGTCGCCGATCTGGCGTCGGCCGACATGGAAACCGTTCGCCGCATCGTGCGCCGTCGCGTGCCGCGCTCGGAAGTCGTCGCCGCGGCGATACCGGCGGCCAGCCTCGCCGATATCGAAACCACACCCACCCATACCGCGCCGGTCGCCCACGAGGCGATCGCCGAGCCGGTGCTGCCGCCGATCGATCCGGTGCTGCTGGAAATCCTGCGCAGCGAAGTGGCGCAGTACCTGCAAACGATCCGCACCACCATCAACCGCGTCGACGGGGAACTGCGCGTGGATGATGGCCTGTTGCGCGCCGTGCATACGCTGCATGGTGCCATCGCCATGGTCGACATCCCGCTGCTCTCGCAGCTGCTGTCGCCGCTGGAGAGCTTGCTCAAGCGACTGCGTGCCGCCAGCACGCCGCTGTCGGTCGAAGGTGTGCACCTGCTCGGTCAAAGCGCCGACGCGGTGGACTATGTGATGGGCCAGTTCGACGTGCCGTCGCCGCAGTTGCCGGACCTGGACAACCTGATCCGCCGCCTTGCCGAGCTGCGGGACAGCCAGCCGGAACCGCAGGTTGCGCATGTGCTGTTCGAGGCACACGCGGACGAACTCGACGACGTCGCCGCACCCCGCAACGATGCCGAGCATGAAGACATGCTGGCCGCCTCGCTGGATGCCGCCCTGTCCGACGCCTCCGGCCACGCTCAGGAGACCGAATCGGAAGCAGCTTCCGCTTCCGATGCAAGCATCGATAGCTACACCGACGAACTGCTGGCCGCCTTGGGCGAGTTCGATCTGGACGCGCACCTGCCGTCCGGCGAGCAGGTCCATGCAGCCGAACAAGACCACGCCTTCACGCCGGTGTTGTCCTCCGACGAGGAAAAGGATTTCGCCGCGATCTACGCCGAGTTGCTCGACGAAGCCGAACCGACGGCGGCCGTTACGCCTGTCGGCACCGAGGAGCCGCTGGCTTCCGTCGTCGAACACGACCTTGCGTTCCACGCCGAAGCGCCAACCGCACCGGCCGATGCCGTCGAGGAACCGTCGCCTGTCGAGCACGCCGGCGGAGAGCCTGCCGTCGCTGCACCGGTCGAGGAGTCGATGACGCGCGACGTAGCCGACGACGCGCTGGCAGTCTACGAGGCGACCGCTGACGAGCACGAAGTCGCGAAGCCTGAAATCATCGAACATGCCGTGCACGACGAGCTGGCGCATCACGTGGCCGAAGAGCCGGTCATCGAGGTAACCGCACCCGTCGAGCACGAACTGCCGGTGAATGAGCCGGTCGTGGAGCACGTCGCCGACGAAGCGGTTGAGCCGGTCGCGGCCGCGCCGGACGTGGTCGACGCTGCGCCTGCAACGGAGCATGCCCACGTCGAAGCGGCCGGCGAAGACGAGCATCTACTGCTACCCCACCAGATCGATCCCGATCTGCTGGAAATCTTCATCGAGGAAGCACGCGAGATCCTCGACCACTCCGACGGCGTACTCGCCCAATGGCGCGTCGCGCCCACGGCGATCGAGCATGTGGCGGAATTGCAGCGCGACCTGCATACGCTCAAGGGCGGTGCGCGCATCGCCGGCATGGTGCCGGTGGGTGACCTCACCCACGCCATCGAAACCGCGCTGGAGAAGCCGCTGCATGCCGACTCTCCCCATGTGGGCGAGCTCATCGCCGCGTTGGAAGCGGGTTTCGATACGTTGCATGGCCTGATCCAGCGCGTGTCGCAGGGCCACGGCGTGCCGTATCCGCAGGCCATGATCGATCGCTTCACCGCGATGGCGGGCGAGAGCACCGCCACGCCGTCGGCCGAGCCGGTATCGGCCACGGTGGTGCCGTTCCCCGAGCGCGTGAAGCTGCCGGAGCTATTGCCCGAGGAACGCGACGAACCGCTCAGCGCGCCGCAGGAACAGATCCGCGTTCGCGCCGAACTGCTCGACACGCTGGTAAACCACGCGGGCGAGGTGGCGATCTACCGTTCGCGCCTCGAACAGCAGGTGGCTGGCTACCGCTTCAACCTGGTCGAACTCGATCAGACCGTGCAACGTCTGCGTAGCCAGCTGCGCATGATGGAAATCGAAACCGAAGCGCAGATCATCGCGCGCTTCCAGCGTGAGCACCGCGAAGCGGGCATCTCGGTGTTCGATCCGCTCGAGCTGGATCGCTTCTCCCAGTTGCAGCAGTACTCGCGTGCGCTGGCCGAGTCGGTATCCGACCTTGTGTCCATTCAGGGCATGCTGGATGAGTTGACCCGCCAGGCCGAAACGCTGCTGATCCAGCAGTCGCGCGTGTCTTCTGAACTGCAGGACGGCTTGCTGCGTACGCGCATGCTGCCGTTCGACACCATGGTGCCGAACCTGCGTCGCACATTGCGCCAGGCCGCCCAGGAAGAGGGCAAGAACGCGCAGCTGTTCGTAGAAGGCGCGCACGGCGAAATGGATCGCAACCTGCTCGACCGCATCAAGGCGCCGTTTGAGCACATGCTGCGCAACGCGGTGGCACACGGTATCGAATCGCCGGCCGATCGCCGCAAGGCGGGCAAGCCGGATGAGGGCGTGGTGCGTATCCGTGTGGCCCGCGAAGCCACCGAAGTAGTGGTGCGCGTGACCGATGACGGTCGTGGCCTGGATCGCGAAGCCATCCGCAAGCGCGGTGTCGAGCGCGGTCTGATTCGTACCGACGCCAAGCTCAGCGACGACCAAGTGCTCGCGCTGATCACCCAACCCGGCTTCTCCACCGCCAGCACGGTGACCCAGTTGGCCGGTCGCGGCGTGGGCATGGACGTGGTGGCCAACGAGATCAAGCAGCTCGGTGGCGCCCTCTCCATCGAATCGAAGGCCGGCGAAGGCACCACTTTCGTGCTGCGCCTGCCGTTCACGTTGGCGGTGACACAGGCCATCCTGGTGCGGATGGGTGAATCTTCCTTCGCCATTCCGATGACCTCGGTGCAGGGCGTTGCCCGCATCAGCCCGGCGGAGCTGATCGAGCGCATGGCTGATGCGGAGCCGTCGTTCCCCTATGGTGGCGACGACTACAGCATCCACGATCTGTCGGAATTGCTCGGCCTGCCGAGCAGCCACGCCAACGATGAAGAACAGCTGCCGTTGCTGCTCACGCGCTCGGGTGATCTGCGTGCCGCCATCCGCATCGATGCCGTAATCGGCTCGCGCGAGATCGTGGTGAAATCGGTCGGCCCGCAGATCAGTTCGGTGCCTGGCATCCTCGGCGCCACCATCATGGGCGATGGCTCGGTGCTGATCATTCTGGACCTGGCGCCGCTCGTGCGTCATGGCATCACGCGTCGTCTGCAGCGCCTGGAGGAGGGTCTCTCGGCGGTACAGGTGCCGGTGGTGGAAGAAACCCGCGTGCGCCCGCTGGTGATGGTGGTCGACGATTCCATCACCATGCGCAAGGTCACCGGCCGCGTGCTGGAGCGCCACGAGTACGAGGTCAGTACGGCCAAGGACGGTGTGGACGCCCTCGAAAAGCTGCATGAGCGCGTGCCCGACCTGATGCTTCTCGACATTGAAATGCCGCGCATGGATGGCTACGAGCTGGCCACGCATATGAAGGCCGATGCGCGTCTGCGCGACGTGCCGATCATCATGATCACCTCGCGTACCGGCGACAAACACCGCCAGCGCGCGTTTGACATCGGCGTGGATCGCTACCTCGGCAAGCCTTACCAGGAAGCGGATTTGCTGGTGCAGATCAGCGAAGTGCTCGAACAGCGTGCCCTGGAGTCACTCAATGGCTGAATCGGCTACCGCGGTTGCACTGCTGTTCGATGACCAGGAGCTGGGCAGCCAGTTGCGCGAAGCACTGAAGGAACGAGGCGCGCGCATCGTCCACGAGGGGGCCTTGTCCACCTTGAGCAGGGACATGCTCGCTGGTACCGGTGCGCAGGTGCTGGTAGTGAATCTGGACGAGGAGGTCGAGGATGATCTCGATCGCCTTTACGACGTCATCGATGGGGACCATCCGCGGGTGGTCTTCAACGACGCACAGGCCAGCCGCGAGTTGGACGGCTGGGATCGTGCGCGCTGGGCCCGCCATCTGGCGGTGAAGGTGTTGGCGCAGGGCGATCTCGATCCGCCGCGCCCGCAACACGCGCCTGGGGTGGTCGACGTTCTGCCCGAGGCTCCGGCCGTAGCGACCATGTATGTCGCTGAAGCCACTGCGGCGCCCGAGGGTTTCTTCGAGGGCGACGATTCCCTGGTTGCAGGCAGCTTTCATCACGCCCATGCCGTCGACGAACCCTTGGAAACGGCGGCCGAGTCGGAGTCGCTGGCGGCGGAGCTGGAAGCGCTGCTCGCGGCTGATGAGGACGCGCCTGAGCACGACGAATTCGGTTCCGGCCTCAAGTTCAGTGTCGACGATGATCTGCCGCCGCTGCACGACGGCCATTTCGGTGCTGTCGCCGAGGCGGAGCACGCCACAGCGCAACCCTTCCACGACGAACCCATGGCGGTGGATCTGCTCGACACGCAGGGGCCGGCGCCGTTCGAGCTGGCGCCGCAAGTCGACGAGCCGCTGATCACGGAGGCGGCGCGCGTGATGCCGTCCTTCCAGCTGGATCACCTTTCGCTGGCGCCGCTGGACGACTCGTTCATGCCCGCAACGGCGGCGGTCGGCAAGGTGGAACCCAGCCTGCTGGACCAGGCATCCCACTGGGCACTGGTGGACACGGACGATGCACCGGCCTCTGCCGCAGTGCCAGCCCCGCCTGTGCATGCGGCGGAATTCGGTATCGAAAAGCTGAGTGCATCGGATTTCCTGGCACCCGAAGGCGGTGAGGAGCACGAACTCCAGCCGGGCATGAGCCTGGAGCTGGTGTCGATAGAAGAAGCCATCGCACCGGTTGCCTACGAAGGCGGCCACGAGATGTTGCTGGAGAATCTGGATACCGTCATCGGCCGCCTGCTGGTGCTTGGCGCCGCGGCGGGCAGCGCCGATGCGGTGTGTGCCTTCCTCTCGCATCTGCCCACCGACTTGCGCATGACGGTGCTGCACGTCCAGCATTTGCGTGGCACCTCGGCCGAAGCCTTGGCCGACGTACTGGGCGAACACAGTCCGCTACCCGTTCGCGTCGCCGAGCATGGCGGCCGCGCACGCCACGGTGAAGTGCTGGTGGTGCCCGATGGTCAGCAGGCGCGCGTGCATCGCGACGGACGCATCGAGTTGCAAGCGCTGGAAGGAATGGACGTACAGAGCTCGCCCATCGATGCCAGCTTCACCATGGCCGCCAATGTATATGGGCGCTCGGCCCAGGCCATCGTGTTCGCGGGCCATGCCAACGACGCGGTGGGTGGCTGCCAGGCGATTTATGACCGCGGCGGCCAGGTGTGGGTGGAAGCATCCAGCGAAGGGCATTTTGCCGATATGGTGAACGGCATCGAAGCCGAACACCTGCATAGCTATTCCGGCACGCCCGCAGAACTGGCGGCGCGCCTGGTTGAGGAGATGTCCATGGAACGTCGGCGATGAGCGAGCTACCGCTACCCCGTGAAATCCGTTGCGTGCTGGTGCCGGTGGGCAACCTGCGCTTGCTGCTGCCCAACGCCACCGTAGCCGAAGTGATCACGCTGCCTACGCCCGAGCCGGTGGAGGGCGCGCCGCACTGGTTGTTGGGTCGTATCGCCTGGCGTGGCTGGCGCGTGCCCTTGCTCTCGTTCAGCGCGCTGGCGGGGGGTGATGACGGCGACAGCGAACAGGCCGTGCGCGTCGCCGTGCTGAAGGCGCTGAGCGGTCACGCGGACCTGCCGTTTATCGCGGTGATCACGCAAGGGTTCCCGCGCCTGACCACGCTCAACGCAGAGCTGATCATTCCCACGCACGATGGCGCGCCGCTGCCGCCGGGTGTGCGCGCCCAGGTGCTGGTGCGCGACGACGTGGCGGTGATCCCCGACTTGGAAGGCATTGAGGCGGAGTTGGTCGACCTGCTCGAACTGGCCAGCTGACAAGCCGCCAAGCCCGCACGGCGATCACAGGTCGCCGTGCAGGGCCTGCAAGGCAGCCAGTGCCGCCAGGCCCGCCGTCTCTGTGCGCAGGATGCGCGGTCCCAGTTGTAAGCCTGCAAAACCCGCGTCGGCCAAGGCCGAGGTATCACGCGTACCCAGTCCGCCCTCCGGACCCACCACCAATACGCCACCCGCTGGGCCAAAGCGCACTGCGCTGGCGCGTTGCGTGCCCTCGGGCAGTAGCGCCAAGCGCAGGCTGCCGTCATCCGCCAGCCCGCGTAGCCAGGCCTCCAGGGCGATGGCCGGGGCAATCTCCGGAACCCGGGCTCGGCCGCTCTGTTCGCAGGCACTGGCGGCCACGGCGCGCCAGTGCGCCAGCCGCTTCTCCGCCCGGGTGGCATCCAGCTTCACCTCGGAGCGTTCGGTAAGCAGCGGCACGATGCGGACCACGCCCAGTTCGGTGGCCTTCTGCACGATCAGATCCATCTTCTCGCCACGCGCCACGCCCTGGGCCAGCGTCAGCGGCAGGGGCGATTCGTTGTCCACCGGCTGGGCGGCTTGTACCTGAACGACGACCTCGCGCTTGCCCACGGCCTGGATGAGTGCCGGGTAGTCGTGGCCGTCACCGTTGAACAGGGTGATCGGATCCCCGGCATTCAGGCGCAGCACGCGCGCCACGTGTTCGCCCGCCTGCGCTGGCAACGCCAGCTCAAGGTTCATGGCAAGGGGCTGCTCCACGTGTATGCGGATCGTGCGCATAAAGCGTTCTATACCAGTGAAAACAGCAAGCATAGCCGACCGTGGCAAGAGCGTCCCCACGGGGGCCTGGCCCCGCTGAACGGGCAAAACGCGGCTTGACCGGTGCATTTGCCTGGCGTTCGGCGTGGGCGCAGCATGATGAAGCTATCCCACTCATCCCCGGAGGTGGAACATGGTCAGCTCCTACAAAACATCCCTGCTGGTTCTACTCCTCGCGCTGGGCGCAAGCCCGCTCGCCATGGCGCAGACCACGCCGCCGGCCGCGCAGAGCGACAGCAGCATGCATGCCTTCCAGGACCCGCAGGCCAATGCGCCGGCCGCGCAGAGTAAGCCATCCAGTGGTCCCAAGCCGGGCGATCGCAACTGCATCCAGAGCACGGGCAGCCTGATTCCCGCCAAATCCGGCAGTTGCCTGCCGGTGCCAGGCCGCAGCTACAGTCGCGATGACCTCCAGCGCACCGGTTCACCCACCCTCGGGCCCGCGCTGCGTCAGCTCGACCCCAGCATGACGGTTTCCGGCGGCCACTAAGCGACCGCGATTACGGTGCCACGGCGCGCTCGATACCCTGGATGGCGGTGTCCACCAAGTGATCGAGTTCCGCCGTGGTGATCACGTAGGGCGGCATGAAGTAGATGATGTCCCCCAGCGGGCGCAGTAGCGCTTCATTCGCCAGGCCATGCAGGTAAACACGCAGGCCGCGCCGGTCGGCGGCGGGGAAGGGGCGCCGGGTCGCTTTGTCCGCCACCAGTTCCACGGCGGCGATCATGCCTGTCTGGCGTACGTCCGCCACGTGCGGGTGGTCACGCAGCGGCGCCAGGCGCCGCGCCAGGTGTGCCGAAAGTTCCCGGTTGCGTTCCAGCACCGGCTCATCGCGGAAGATGCCCAGGGTTTCCAGCGCTACCCGGCAGGCCAGCGGATTGCCGGTGTAACTATGGGAGTGGAGAAAGGCCTTGCCCGCGCTGTACTCGGCGTAGAAGGCCTCGTACACCGCCGATGTAGTCAACACGGCCGACAGCGGCAGGAAGCCGCCCGTGAGTCCCTTGGACAGGCACATGAAGTCGGGCGTTACCTGGGCCTTCTCGCAGGCGAACAAGGTGCCGGTGCGGCCAAAGCCGACGGCGATCTCATCGGCGATGAAATGCACCTGGAACTCATCGCACAGCGCGCGCAGCCCGGCGAGGTAATCGGGGTGATACATGCGCATGCCACCCGCGCACTGTACCAACGGCTCCACGATCACCGCGCAAACCTCATGCGCGTGCCGTTCCAGCATCGCGCGCAGATCGCCCAGGCGGCGGCGGGCGACTTCGGTGGCGCTTTCGCCGGGTTCGGCTTCGTAGGTGTCCGGTGAGGGCGCCAGAATCGGGGTGAGCAGCAGGGGGGCATAGGTCTTGCGATACAGCGCCACATCGCTGACCGACAGCGCACCCAGCGTTTCACCGTGATAACTGCCGGTGAGCGCGATGAACCGCGTTTTTTCGCCGTGCCCCTGGTTGAGCCAGTAGTGGAAGCTCATTTTCAGAGCCACTTCGATCGCCGCCGAACCGTTGTCCGCGTAGAACACGCGTTCCAGCCCCGGCGGCGTGGCCTTCACCAGCGCCTCGGCCAGCGCCACCGCCGGTTCGTGGGTGAAGCCGGCAAAAATCACGTGCTCCAGCGTACGTGCCTGCTCGGCCAGCGCCGCCGCGATGCGTGAATTGGCGTGGCCGAACAGGTTGGTCCACCACGAGCTGATGCCGTCCAGGTAGCGGCGGCCATCCGTGCCGATCAGCCAGGCGCCTTCGCCACGGGCGATCGGCACCATCGGTACGGTTTCGTGATCGTGCATCTGTGTGCAGGGGTGCCACAGATGGCTCAGGTCGCGACGCACCAGCGCGTCGGCAGCGGGGGAGGTGTTCATCCGGCTATGATCGGTGTTTCGAGCGTATTCGCTCAAGTCTTGCGGCCACTCCGGGAGTCGGTTTGAAGCATTGGCGTATTGCACTGGGCGGCGTGTCGGCCTTATTGGCGATAGGTCTGGCCGTGGTGTGTTTCCTGCCCGCGCGGTGGGCCATGCCTTGGTTGGCGCCGCGCCTGAATGGCCTGCGTCTGCAGGAAGTGAGTGGGTCTCTGTGGGACGGACAGGCCGCGCAAGTGCTGTCGTCGCGCGGTGAGAACCTGGGGCACTTGCACTGGCAACTGTCGCGCAGTGCGCTATGGGGCGACCCGCAGCTGGAACTAAACCTGCAGGGGCCGCGCGTGGACTTCGCCGGGCGCATGCGTGGACGCAGTAGCGCCGATGCCCGCTGGACGGACGTCCAAATGCGCGCTGACCTGGCCTTGTTCGGCAACGGCCTTGCGTTGCCCATGGGGCAGCCGCTCGGCGTCGTACAACTGGTGGCCAACGATGTGCAATTGCACGGCGGTTGGCCGCTGAACCTCGATGCCCACCTCACGTGGCAGGACGCGGCCTTGCGCGCGCCGCATCGCGGTGAACTGACGCTCGGTAACCTGCAGATGCAGCTTCGTGCGGGCAATGGCGTGATCGAAGGGCATCTGCTGGACGACGGCACCGGCCCGTTGCGCATCGACGGGCAATTGCAGTTGAGCCCGCTCGCACGTCGCTTTACCGCCCAGGCGCAGGCGCGCGCGCCTGATTCGCAGGTACAACGTTGGCTGCAAAGCCTGGGCAGCACCGATGCGCAGGGCATCACCCATATCAACTACAGCGGCGGTTTGGCGGCCGCGCTGCCGGGAGGGACACGATGAGCCAGGGAGATTGGTCGCAGGCCTTGCACGCCGCGCGCGAAGCGGCGCAGGCGGCAGCGGAAGTGCTACAGCATTACTGGCGTCGCGGCGTGGAAGTGGAACTCAAGAGCGACGACACACCCGTCACGGTGGCCGATCGCGAGGCAGAGCTCGCCATTCGGGCCATTCTGCAAAAGGCCTTGCCCGAGGCATCGATCTACGGTGAAGAGTTCGGTCGCGACGAACAGGAGCACGAACTGCTGTGGATGGTCGATCCGCTGGATGGCACCAAGAGCTTCGTGCGGCGCACGCCGTTCTTCTCCACCCAGATCGCGCTGATGTATCGGGGCGAGCTGGTGGTGGGTGTATCCTGCGCGCCGATCTACGGCGAAACGATGTGGGCCAGTGCCCGCGGCGGCGCCTGGTTTGAAGGCGAGCGCGTGCAGGTGGCGGCTACCCGCGAACTCGCGCAAGCCTCGCTGTCCGCCGGTAACATCAAGTCGCTGACCATGGATGCGCGCTGGGCCGCTTGGGGCGCGCTGATCCGCGACAGCAACCGCATCCGAGGCTATGGCGACTTCTGTCATTACCACCTGCTGGCGCGCGGCGGCCTGGATCTGGTGCTGGAGTCGGACGTGAACATCCTCGATATCGCCGCCCTGGCGGTGATCGTGCGTGAGGCCGGCGGCGTATTCACCGACTTGGAAGGCCAGCCGCTCACGCTCGACACGCGCGGCGTGCTGGCGGGCGTGCCGGCGGTGCATGCGCTGGCCTTGTCGCGGCTCGACGCCGCCCTGAAGGGGTAGAATCGAGCGATGCATAAGCCACCCATCATCCATGCCACCCGTGACGTGCACGACAGCAGCTTTCTGCGTGTCGAGCAGTTGGACCTGGAGTTTTCCAACGGCGAACGGCGCACGTACGAGCGCCTGAAGGGCAGCGGGCTCGGCGCCGTGATTATCGTGCCGATGCTGGACGATGAAACCGTGCTGCTCATTCGCGAATACGGTGCCGGCGTGGGCCGTTACGAATTGAGCTTGCCCAAGGGGCGCCTGGACCGCGACGAAACCGTCGAGCAGGGCGCCGATCGCGAGCTCAAGGAAGAGGTCGGCTACGGCGCGCGCCGCTTGAAGATCCTCCACAACCTCTCGCTGTCGCCGTCTTACATGACGCATATGGCGCACGTGGTGTTGGCGCAGGATTTGTACCCAGAGCGTCTGGAAGGCGATGAGCCGGAAGAGCTCGAAGTGGTTCCCTGGAAGCTGGCCGATCTGCACCTGCTGATCGCCCGCGACGATGTCACCGAAGGGCGTTCCATCGCCGCCCTCTTCATGGCGCGCGAATACCTCGCGGGCCGGTTTTCTCCCACATGAACCACATTCCGTTTTCTTCCCTGCTGGCGCAGGTGGCGAGCATCGCGCGCGATGCCGGCGAGGCCATTCTGGCCATCTATGGCGAGGATTTCGAAGTCCAGCGCAAGGACGATCATTCGCCGCTTACCGCTGCCGACCTGGCCGCGCAGCGGGTGATTGCCGCGGGGCTGGCCACGCTTGATCCGGTCCTGCCGGTGATTTCCGAAGAAGCGCGCGCCGCGCCGTGGTCGCAGCGCAGCGAGTGGCCGCGCTACTGGCTGGTGGACCCGCTCGATGGCACGCGCGAATTCGTCAAGCGCAACGGCGAGTTCACCGTCAACATCGCCTTGGTCGAGCAGCATCAGCCTGTGCTCGGCGTGGTGCTGGCCCCGGTGACGGGCGAGCTCTATGCCGCCGCGCGCGGGCAAGGCGCGTGGATGCAGGTACAGCCCGGGGCCGCGTGGCAGCGCATTGGCACCCGTGCGCTGGCGCAACCGGCCGCGGTGGCGGGCAGCCGCTCGCATGGTGGTGCCGGTACGGCGCTGCTGCAACAACTTATCGGCGACGACTATGCGGCCGTGCCGCTGGGCTCATCGCTCAAGTTCTGCCTGTTGGCGCGTGGTGCGGCGGACGTCTATCTGCGTCGTGGTGCCACCAGTGAGTGGGATACGGCCGCCGCGCAAAGCGTATTGGAGGAAGCCGGCGGCGCCGTGCTCGATCTGGCGGGTGAGCCGCTGCGCTACAACCGAGGTGAGTCGCTGCTCAATCCCGAGTTTCTCGCCGTGGGCGATGCCTCGGTGGACTGGAAAGCCCGTTTGCTGGCGGCCGATCTGGACGCTGCATGAGCACGACCACGCGCCACAGCCTGGATGACCTGCTCGCCATCATGGCGCGATTGCGCGATCCCGCCGGCGGTTGCCCGTGGGACGTGCAGCAGAACTTCGCCACCATTGCGCCCTACACCATCGAGGAGGCCTACGAGGTCGCCGATGCGATCGATCGCCAGGATTGGCACGATCTGCGCGACGAACTCGGCGACCTGCTGTTGCAGGTGGTGTTCCATGCGCAGATGGCGAAGGAAGCCGGTTTGTTCGACTTTGCCGATGTGGCCCACGCCATTAGCGACAAGATGGTGCGCCGTCATCCTCATGTGTTTGGCGAAGAGAGCTACGACACCGCCGATGCGCAGACGCGCGCGTGGGAAGACATCAAAGCCGCCGAACGCGCGGCCAAGGGCGAGCCGCCTGACGACAGTGCGCTGGCCGGTGTATCGCGCGGCCTGCCGGAATGGAAGCGCGCCATGAAGCTGCAGGAGCGCGCTGCTCGTGTCGGCTTTGACTGGCCGGACGAGCGGCCGGTGCTCGATAAGGTGCTGGAAGAGGTGGACGAGGTACGCGACGAGTTCGCCAACGGGCGCGACCCGCAGCGGTTGCAGGACGAAATCGGCGACGTGCTGTTCGTGCTGGTAAACCTGGCGCGTCATGCGAAGGTGGATTTCTCGCAGGCGATGCGGCATGCCAATGCGAAGTTCGAGCGTCGTTTCCGCCATATGGAGCAACTCGCCAAGGCGCAGGGCACACCGTTGTCCGAGCGGGATCTCACCGATCAGGAAGCGCTGTGGCAGCAAGCCAAGCGCGCAGAACCCTCCGCGCTGTAAACCTCGTTGCCCTCCCAAAAAAAGGAGGCACGGGCTCTGGGGTTCCCGTGCCTCAGCGGGGGTGTCACCGCGGGCGGTGACACCATTCATTTCTTATGGTTATGGCTTGCTGGCCGGAGCGGGTGCTGCGGTGGGCCGGGTTTGGTTGCGGCGTTGTTCCCATTCGCCGCGCATCTTTTCGATATCGGCGCGTTGGCTGGCCTCATGGGCGAGGTTCTCGTCCAGGCTCTTGCGCAGCGTGGCAATCGCCTGATCCGGATTGGCTGGCGCGGCCTGGGCGCGGGCCAGCCGGTGGTAAACGTAGGTACGCACTTGCGGGTCTTGCGACTTGGCCAGCACGTCGTTGTAGAGCGTCGGCAGCTCCTTGGCGCGACCGCTGATCAGGTAGAGGCGTTCCAGCGCGTGCAGGTCGGAGATCACGGCGGCGCCAGGGCCACCCAAGCCTGGCCGGCCAAAGCCTGGGCCGCCACGGTCGCCGTCGCGCTCCATCATCGGCGGGGCCTTGCCTGCTGGCGCACCCTTGGGCGCCGGGGGCGGCGCGTCTGGCGCGGCGCTCTGGGCGATGGCGAACGAGGCCGAGCCGGCGACGAGCACGGCGAACGCCGTGGCGAGCAGGGTCTTGCGTTGCATGGTGAGACATCTCCACGATGGTCGTGCTATCTCAAACGTGGCGCTTGGGTCCCCGTTGACCGTGGCGAAAGTCATGCGGAAGCCTTTCAACCTTTTCGCGACACGACTCATCTCATGAGTATCTGTTGACCCAAGGAGTGAACCCTATGCGCCGTATCCTGCTTGCCAGCCTGTTGCTACTGCCCCTGTCTGCCTTTGCCGATGACTGTAAGTACGAGGCGCCGCGCAACCTCACGCTCGATTTGGCCGGAGTCCGTACGGTGCAGGTGGAGCTGCACAGTCACGACCTGCACCTCGCCGGCGTCCAGGGCGGTACCGGCGGCAGCGTCACGGGTCGCGCCTGCGCCTCCGATCCCAAGTTGCTGGACGATCTGGTGGTGACCCAGCGCCGCGAGGGCGATCGGCTCATCGTGGAAGCGGGCGCCAGGAATCGCGTGTCGGTCAGTTTCTTCGGTCACACCTATACTGACCTCAAGCTCGACATGCGGATTCCCGCGAACATCCCGGTGGAACTCAATGTCGGTTCCGGCGACGCCTGGGCCTCAGGCCTGACTACCTTACAGAGCCAGATTGGTTCGGGCGATGTGCACGTGAGCAAGATCAGCGGCGCCTTTACCGCCAGCATGGGCTCGGGCGATCTGGATGTGGACGATGTGGGCAGCCTCAGCATCGGCGCCATCGGTTCGGGCGACATCAAGGCACATGGCGTGAGCGGCGATGCGCGGGTAGGCAGCATCGGCTCGGGCGACGTCACCATTGCCCAGGTCGGCGGCAACGTGCGTGTGGATACGGTGGGCTCGGGCGACCTGCGCGTGCGTGATGTACGCGGCGACTTTACCGTCGGCGCCAAGGGTAGCGGCGATATCAGCCACTCGGGCGTGCAGGGCAAGGTCAGCGTGCCGCGCGACCACGACGACGACTGACCGTCACGTTCAACCCAGCCAGCGCCAGACCAGGTAGACCAGCGGGGCGCACACCAGCAGGAACGGAATCGACACGGCATGCAACTGGCGCATGCCGTGCGGTTGCTTGGCCAGGCGCAGCGCAATCAGGTTGGCGAGCGAGCCGATGGCAATGCCGAAACCGCCCACATTCACCGCCACCGCAAGCGCGGTGGCATCGGGCGCATGGCGCAGCAGCAGCACCGTGGCCGGTACATTGCTGATCACCTGCGAGGTGAGGATGCCGGTCAGGTAGAGGGTAAGTGGCTGCTCCAGGCTCAGGCGATCCAATGCATGCTGCACCGGGACAAGCTCGGCGAAGTGCCCCAGGCCCAGGAAGATCGCCGCGAAGGTGAGCAGCAACAGCCAGTCCAGTCGCGCCAGCAGGCGCCAGTCCAGCAGCGCCAGCGGCACCAGCAACAGCCCGGCGCTCAGCACCGCGTGGCCGTGTTCCATCATCAGCACCATGCTGACCAGGGCGCCGATCGACAGTAGCGCCTGCGACGTGGATACCGGATGTCCGTCGATGTCCTGTGCATGCAACACCACGCGTCCGCGCGGCATCCATAGCAGGGTCAGCAGCGCCACCAGCACGAACATGGTGGCGAAAGTGGGCAGTAGCGCGCGCACGAAGCCAAGGAACGGCAGATGGTCGTATTGCCAGAGCAGCAGGTTCTGCGGATTGCCAATGGGGCTCAGCGTCGAACCCGCGTTCACTGCCAGTGCCTCCAGGATCACCATGCGCATGATCGGCAGGTTGGACATGCCGCCGATGGCGAGCGTGAGCGGCACCATCAGAAACAGGCTCACATCGTTGGTGAGCACCATCGACAGCACGGCGGTGACGCTGACCAGCAGCAAGCCCAGCCCCCGCAGCGAGTGCGCGCGTTCCACCAGGGCGCCGGCCGCGTGCTGGACCAGCCCGCTTTCGCGGATGCCCTGGATGCAGATCATCAGGCCCAGCAGCCCTGCCAGTGTCGGCAACTGCAACCAGCGCTGATGATCGTTCCAGGCATGCGGGTCGGCGATGGCCAGCACGATGGCCAGCAGGCCAAAGCCGATCAGCAGGCGCTCCTGGCCCAGGCGGATGATCCATGCGCGCATCGACAAAACTCAGTTCTCCCGCAAGAGTTGCATCGGCGAGGTGTGACTGACCCGTCGTGTGCCTGCCAGCCCCAGCAACATCACCACGATAGCGGCAATCAGGGCTCCCGACAGCAAGGGCAGTATGGGCGGCACGAAGTGCTCGATGTGGAAGATACTGTGTCCCAGCCACATGCCGGTGCCCGCCGCACCGAGGGCGGCCGTGAGGCCGGCGACCAGCCCGAGCAGGGCGAACTCGCACGCGGCGGCCGCACGCAGCTGGCTGCGACGTGCGCCCAGTGTGCGCAGCAGGGCCGCTTCGTGGCGGCGCTCCTGCGCGCTGGCGGCCAGCGCGGCCGCCAGCACCAACGCACCGGCGAGCAGGCTGAAACCCAGCACCCAGCGCACGGCGCCACTGACCTGGTTCACGATCTCGCGCACGCGATCGAGCATGGCATCCACATCGATGAGGCTGAGGTTGCTGTAGTCGCGCGAGAGCTGCGCCAGTGCTTCGGTGTGGCCGCGTGGCAGATAGAAGCTGGCGATCCAGGTATGTGGCAGGCTGCTGGCATGGGCGGGGTCGAACAGCAGGAAGAAGTTCACGCGGAACGAGGTCCAGTCCACTTTGCGGATGCTGCCTACACGTGCATCGATACGCCCTTCGCCCACGTTGAAGCTCAGGGTGTCGCCTACCTTCAGCGCAAACATGTCGCGCCACATGGAGTCGATCGACACTTCGGCCTGTGGTGGATGCGCGCCTGACCAGCGTCCGGCGATCACCTGGTTGCTTGGTGGCAGATCATCGGCCCATGACAGGCGAAGCTGGCGATCGCCCCACTCCTTGGCGCGCTCGTCCTTGAAGCGCATCTGGTCGATGGGCTGGCCATTGATGGCGGTGAGCTTGCCCACGGCCAGCGGCAACATGTTGAGCTTCTGACCACCCATGCCTACCAGCGCCTGTTCGAAGCCGGCGCGTTGATCATCCTGCAGGTTGAGCACGAACCAGTTCGGCGTATCCGCCGGCAGTTCGCGACGCCAGCCCTCCAGCAGCGCCGGCGCCACGATGGCGAGCAGGAGCAGCGCCACCAGGCCCAGGCTCAAGGCGGTGGCCTGGATCAGGCTCATGCCGCGACGGCGCGCCAGCGCAGCCAACCCAAGCCGCAGCGCCGGATGCGCGCCCGGCGCCACGCGGCGGGCCGTCCACAACAGCAGTGCGGAAAGCAGCGCGGCCACCACGGCGACGCCGATCAAGCTGGCGGCCAGGATGCCGGCCAGCTTGGCCGAACCGCTCTGGCTCCAGATCAACAGCAAGGCCACCAGTGCAGGCACCAGATAGAGCACGTCGAAGCGGCGTACGCGGCGCGCGGCGCTTTCGCGGAACACCGCAACGGGCGGTACCTCGGACAATCGCGCCAACGGCGGCAGGGCAAAGCCCGCCAGCACAGCCAGCCCCATCGCCGCCGCGGCGACTGCCGGGCCCAGCGGCAGTTGAGTCGGTATGGCGCTGAACAGTTGGCTGGCAAAGCTCCAGGTGAGCTGCGCCAGGCCCAGTGCGAGCACAGCGCCTAGGGTCACCGCTGGCACGGCGAGCAGACCCAGGGTGTTCACCAGCAAACCCAGTACCTGCCGGCGCGGCGTGCCCAGCGCACGCAACAACGCCACTTCGTGGGTCTTGCGTCGCGCATAGCGTTGCGCCGCCAGGGCTATCGCCACGCCGGCCAACAGGGCGGACAGCAGTGCCGTGAGGCGCAGGAAGGCGCTGGCGCGATCAAAGGCGCTGCGCATGCGCTCCTGCGTCTGCTCCGGGGTGATCAGCTCGGCACCTTGCGGCAGGGTTTGCCCCTGCAGCCAGTCGCGCCAGTCCTGCACGGCGGCAGGTTCACCCGCAACGAGCAGGCGATGGCGTGCGCGGCTGCCGACGCCCAGCAAGCCCGCCTGTTCGGCGTCGGCGATGTTCATCAGCGCGCGCGGTGCCATCGCCACCAATTCGCCACCGTCGGGCAGACGTACCAGCTCCGCGCCCACGCGTAGATCGCGTCCACCCAGCTGAAGGTGATCGCCCAGGTGCAGGCCCAGCGCGACCAGGGCACGGTGGTCCAGATAGACCTCGCCGGCTGGCGGTCCGTGGCCGATCGCGCTGGGGTGCTGTGCATCGCGTAATTCCAGCGTGCCGCGCAGGGGGTAGCTGTTATCAGTCGCCAGCACATCGAGCAGCTGACTTTGTTCATGGGCGAATGCCACGCTGGGAAAGCTGGCGCCGCGGGTCATGTGCAAGCCGCGCGAGGCCGCTTGCTGGGCGTAGCTGGCCGGCAACGCCTGGGGCGAGCCGATGCCGAGGTCGCCCCCAATCAATTCGGCCGCGCTGGCGAGCACGCCGCGCTCCATGCGCGCGGCCAGCGTGGCCACCACGCCCAGCGCCACCACGGCCAGCACCAGCGAGGCGGCCAGCGTGCGCAGCTCGGGCAGGTGCCATTCACGACGCAGGCTGCGCAGGGACAATCGCAACAGTTTCATCGCAGCGGCTCCGTCACGGCAGTACGGCGGCGGAGGGCTGCGATGAGGCGATCACCCGTCCGTTGTCCAACTCCACCTGGCGTGTGCAGCGAGCGGCCAGCCGGGGGTCGTGGGTGACCAGGATCAGCGTGGTGCGGTGATCGTGATTGAGCGCGAACATCAGGTCGCTGATGTGGTGGCCGGTGCGCTGATCGAGGTTGCCGGTGGGTTCATCGGCGAACAGCAGGCGCGGGCTGTGCACGAAGGCCCGCGCAATCGCTACGCGTTGCTGCTCGCCGCCGGATAGCTGCGCGGGATAGTGACGTCGGCGCGGCGACAGCGCCACCGCTTCCAATGCATCGCGGGCACGGGCGCGGGCGTCGTCGCGACCCTCCAGCTCCAGCGGCAGCATCACGTTTTCCTCGGCGGTCAGCGCGGGCAGCAGATGGAAGGACTGGAATACGAAGCCGACCAGGCGGCGCCGCAGATCGGCGCGCGCCTCTTCGTCCAGGCTTTCCAGCGCATGCCCATCCAGTGCGATATGGCCATGGGTAGGCGTATCCAGACCGGCCAGCAGGCCGAGCAGGGTGGTTTTGCCCGAACCTGATGCGCCCACGATGGCAAAGCTTTCGCCTTCGCGTACTTGCAGGGAAACGCGGCTGAGAATGTCCAGCCGTCCCTCAGGACCTTGCACCGACTTGCTAACATCGACCGCGTTCAATAGAACGTTGCTGGATAAAGCGGAGGCATTGCCACTCATGCGTCGTTTCCTGTGCTGGCCGGTTCTGATGGCCTGGATCCTGTGGGGCGCCCTCGGCACCGCCCAGGCGGCTTCGCCGAAAACCGTGCTGGTGCTGGGCGACTCGCTCTCCGCCGCGCACAACATCCCGGTCGCATCCGGTTGGGTGCAACTGCTCGGGGCACGTCTTGCCAAGATGGAGCCGGCATGGGCGGTGGTCAATGCCAGCATCAGCGGCGAGACCTCGCTGAGCGGGCGCCATCGCCTGCCAGAGCTGCTGGACAAGACACAGCCGGCCATCCTGGTGGTCGAACTGGGCGCCAACGACGGCCTGCGTGGCCTGCCGCTGGGGGCGTTGCGCGAAAACCTGGCGGCGATGATCGATGCCGCCCAGCAACGCAAGGTGCGGGTGCTGCTGATCGGCATCGAATTGCCGGTGAACTACGGCCCGCAATACCGCGATGGTCTGCGCGCCGTCTACGCCGACCTGGCCCGGAACAAGCACACCGGTCTGGTGCCGTTCCTGCTCGATGGCGTGGCCCTCAGGCCTGAGCTGATGCAAGAGGACGGGTTGCACCCGGTGGCATCGGCCCAGCCGCAGGTACTGGACAATGTCTGGAAGGGCTTGCAGCCGCTGTTGCGCTAGCGTGAATATCGCCACAACCCATCGTGAACCGAACCCGTTAATTTCACGCGACACTCACGATGCGGATCGTTAGCTGTTCACCTTTGTGAAGTCAGCTTCTGGAGGTAAGGATGAGCTCTCGCGATGAACAGGCAGGATTGATTCTACTAGTCGAGGACAACCGCCAGATTGCAGAGATGGTGGGCGAGTTCCTTGAGCGGCGTGGCTACTCGGTCGATTACGCCGCCGATGGGGTGAGTGGGCTGCACCTGGCCGTTTCCAACAGCTACGACGTGGTGGTGCTGGATCTCATGCTGCCAGGCATGGATGGCCTGGATGTCTGCCGCAAGTTGCGACGCGACGCCAAGAAATCCACCCCGGTACTCATGCTGACCGCCCGCGACACGCTGGAAGACAAGCTGGTGGGTCTGGAAGCCGGCGCGGACGATTACCTGGTGAAGCCCTTCGAAGTGCGCGAGCTGGAAGCGCGCCTGCGAGCGCTGATCCGGCGTGATCGCCGTCAGGTCTCCACCGAAGTGCTCACCGTGGGCGACATGACCCTCGACACGGCCACGCTGCGACTGGTGCGTGGTGGTCACGAGCTTACCGTTTCGCCGATCGGCCTGAAGCTGCTGGCGATCCTCATGCGCGAGTCGCCGCGAGTGGTAAGCCGCCGCGACATCGAGCGCGAAATCTGGGGCGACACGCTGCCCGACTCGGACACGCTGCGTTCGCATCTGTACAACTTGCGCCGGGTGATCGATAAACCCTTCGATCGTCCGTTGCTCCATACCATTCATTCCGCTGGTTATCGTCTTGCCGATCTCGAATCGGAGGTGGCTTCGGCCTCGCAACCGGCGTAATGGCGTACGTGATGAGTTGAATATGTCTAGCAGGGGTAGTGCGCAGTCCGCGCAGGTGTTTCGGCGCGGGCTGTTTCATCGTCGCTTGGCAATCATATTTGGCCTGCAACTGACGGCCATGGTGGTTGTGTGCCTGATGGGTTTGTATGACATCGCGCCCGTGGGCGCCGTGCTGCTGTTGATCGTCATCATCAGTGCACTGGCATGGCTGGCGGCGCGCCAGCAATGGGCACCGGTGAGCCGGCTGGCGCGCGCGGTCAGCGATTGGGATGAACAATCGACCGATCTGCAGGGCTGGCGGCCGGAGCAGTTGTCGCGCCGCACCGATGCCGACGTCGCCATGCTCGCCAGCAGCCTCTACGGCTTTGCCAATCGTATTGCCGGCTACAACCTGCGCGAACGCAACTTCACGCGCGACGCCAGCCACGAGCTGCGCAGCCCGCTCACCGTCATCAAGATGTCGGCCGACATGTTGGTCGATGACGCGTCGCTGAGCGAATTCGGGCAGCGCTCCGTCCAGCGCATCAAGCGCTCCACGCGTGAGATGGAGGCCTTGGTCGAGGCGCTACTGATCCTCGCGCGCGAGTCCGACAACGGCCTTACCGAGGAAGATTTCGTCGTTAACGACGTACTGCGGCACGAGTTGCCCGACGTGCTGGATATGCTCGAAGGGCGCCCCATCACCCTGACGCTGGAGGAGCCTGCCCGGTTTACGCTGCATGGCTCCCCGCGTGTGTTCGCGGTGCTGTGCTGGCAGTTGATTCGCAACGCCTGTCAGCAGGCGGAGAACGGTACGGTGGTGGTGACGGTCATGCCGGGCATGGTTACGGTGACCCACCGTGCCGAAGCGCCAGCGTCGGGCGCGGCCAATCGACATGGCTTTGAGCTGGCGATTGCACAGCGTATTAGCGAGCGCTTTCAGTGGCCGCTGGAGCTGCAGACGCGCGATGGCGATCGACATATCGCACGCATTCGGTTTCCCGAATCACACCTCGTCTCGGTCTGAGCACGAATGTGCGTTACTGCCCCGCGAAAGCCGGGGCGGTTGGCTGGCAAGCGTGGACGGACGGGCGATCGGATGAGACCGCCATCCCCGCTTGGCGGGAATGGCGGCTTGTTGGAGCTCTCTACTTATGCCTTCAGCGTATCGCTCACGCTGAAGGCACAGCCGGTCTTGCTCTTCACTTCGTCCAGTGTCACGCCGTCGTGCAGCTCGATAAGCGTGAGGCCCTTGCCCTTTTCGACCGCGAACACGCACAGGTCGGTGATGATCAGATCCACGCATTCCTTGCCGGTGATGGGCAGATCGCAGGTGTTCTTGATCTTGGGCGAGCCATCCTTCGCGGTGTGCTCCATCAGCACCACCACGCGCTGGACGCCGCTGACCAGGTCCATCGCGCCGCCAGGACCCTTCACCATTTTGCCCGGCACCATCCAGTTGGCGAGGTCACCGGTGCAGGACACTTCCAGGCCGCCAAGGATCGACAAGTCGATATGGCCGCCGCGAATCATCGCGAACGATTCGGCGCTGGAGAAGAAGCTGGAGCCGGGGAGGGTGGTGATGGTCTGCTTGCCGGCGTTGATCAGGTCCGGGTCCACATGCGCATCATCCGGGAACGGGCCAATGCCGAGCAGACCATTCTCCGACTGAAGCGTCACGTCCATGCCCGGCGGAATGTAATTGGCGACCAGGGTGGGGATGCCAATGCCAAGGTTCACGTAGAAGCCGTCCTGCAACTCCTTGGCGGCACGCTGCGCCATCGCGGTGCGGATGGGGCTTTCCTTGCCGGTGTTGGCACCGGCGACGGTACGGAACTCGATGCGCTTCTCGTACGAGGGGCCCTGGATGATACGGTCCACGTAGATGCCGGGCACGTGGATGTTGTTCGGATCGAGCGTGCCGACTTCGACCAGTTCTTCCACCTCCGCCACGCAGACCTTGCCGCAGGTGGCGATCATCGGGTTGAAGTTGCGCGCGGTTTCGCGGAACACGAGGTTGCCGAGGCGATCGCCCTTCCATGCCTTGACGATGGAGACGTCAGCGTGGATGGCCTCTTCCAGCACGTATTCCTTGCCGTCGAACACCTTGGTTTCCTTGCCCTCGGCCAACTTGGTGCCAAACGCCGTGCGGGTGTAGAAGCCGGGAATACCCGCGCCGCCGGCGCGCAGCCGCTCGGCCAGGGTGCCCTGCGGCACCAGATGCAGCTCCAGTTCACCGGCCAGCACCTGGCGCTCGAATTCCTTGTTCTCTCCCACGTAGGAGGCGTATACGCGCTTTACCTGGCGGGTCTTGAGCAGCGGGCCCATGCCAAAGTCATCCACACCGGCATTGTTGCCGACGATGGTAAGCCCCTTGGTGCCGGCCGCCAGCAGCGCGGCGATCAGGTTCTCGGGAATGCCGCACAGGCCGAAGCCGCCGGCGGCGATGGTCATGTCGTCGAACAGCAACCCGTCCAGGGCCTGCGCCGCGCTTGCATAAACCTTGTCCATTGCGATGCCTTCTTGCAGGGAGAGCCAGCTGCCAAGCATACGACGGATTGGTGACCGCTCATGCTGTACGAAGGTCGCAATGGGCCCGAAGCGCGGTCTGATCGCAATCGCCCGCCGCCGCCCATGCAAAGGCAGGGCCCTGAATCGGGCTTGACATCTTTCGATTACGTGCGTAATCATTAAATTCAATTACAAGTGTAAACGTTGAGCGCAATGATCAGTGATGCAGAGGCCGTAATCATGGAGGTGCTGTGGCGTACGTCGCCGCGTAGCGCCGAGGACATCCTCACCGAAGTCGGGCCCCAGCAGCGTTGGCAGGAGGGCACGGTCAAGTCGCTTCTGAACCGCTTGTTGAAGAAGAAAGCGGTGAAGGTCGAGCGCGACGGCCGTCGTTACCTGTACTCGCCGCGCTTGCTGCGTGAACAGTATGTGTCGCAGGAAAGCAAAGGTCTGCTGGATCGCCTGTTCGGCGGGCGCGTAGCGCCGTTGGTGGCGCATTTCTCCGAGCAACGCAAGCTCAGTAAGCGGGATATTGCCGAGCTCAAGAAGCTGCTGCAGGAGCTCGATGATGAGCAGCCTTGAGGGGGTGTGTCGCGCGTGGCTGATGCTGTTGGGCCAGGGCGCCCTTGCACTCACCGTGATGCTGGGATGGGTCCTGCTGGCACGACCGGCGATGCGTCGCTGGTTTGGCGCCGAACGTGCCGCATGGTTATGGTGGCTTCCGGCCGTTGGATTGGTGGCGAGTGTGCTGCCGCATCCCGCATTGCTGCTGGACGGGCACGCGCGGCTTCCCACCTTTATGGTCATCCGATCGGTGACAGCGGGTTTGTCCCGCGCGGCAAGCGACGAGGGTGGCGTGCCCTGGGCTTTCACAATTCTCCTTGTTTGGAGTGCGCTGCTGTTCGTGCTGGTGTTGCGCGACGTCACGGCGCAGCGACGCTATACGGCCATGGTGCGCAACGCTCAGTCCTACGAGGCGCCCATGGTTCCCGTGCACGTGCGCCTCGCCCAGCGTCCCGATGCGGGGCCGGCGGTGGTTGGTGTCTGGCGCAAGGTTGTTCTGTTGCCCAGTGACTTCGAGCAGCGCTTTGCCTACGCGGAGCAGGCCATCGTGCTCGCGCACGAGAGCATGCATGCCGAGCGGCGTGACGGGTTGTGGCTGCTGCTTGCACGCATCATCACGCTTACGTTTTGGTTCCACCCGTTGGCGTGGTGGGCGCTGAGCATGCTTCGAAGAGACCTTGAGCTAGCCTGCGACGCCGCAGTACTAAGGCAGCAGGCTCCCTCGCCTCGCCTGTATGCACAGGCACTGCTCAAGTCACAGCCGGCGCCGTTCGCGCTGCCGGCGGGTTGCTGTTGGTCGTCCCGACATCCACTGATGGAGCGAATCACCATGTTGAAATCGCCTACCCCAAGCTCGCTGACGCGCCGAATCGGTGCAGGCGTGGTTTTTGCCACATTGGTTGCCGGTGCCGGTTGGGCATACGCCGCCACGACACCATTGGAGCTCGGCAAGTCTGCATCACCCAACGGGCACGAATACCAATTGGACATGGTGTTCGAGACCGCGCCTGCTGCATCGGGTCATCGTCACGCCGAGCGCTCCGCGCTGGCAATCTGCACGATGGAGGGTGAACAGGGGGTGGTACGCGTCGGTACATGGTCCATCGTGGCCACGCCGACCCCGGTCGCGGCAGGCCAATTGCAGGTGCAGTTGTCGCTACGGCAGGACGGTGCCCCGCTGGCGCAGCCGAGGGTCATTGGCGCGCTGGGTAAGTCCATGCGTGTCACTGGGACTACCAGCGGTGCACAGGATAATTACGTGCTTGATCTCACCCCGCGCATGGGCTGCCCGGCCAGGGAATCCGCCAGCCGGGCTGCGCCTTAGGGTTAGCGCTGCAATCGACGAGCATGCGGAAGGTAAACCGGCTCGCGATATGGCGCAGCGCATGGCCAGCAAGGCCGGCTTGACCCTCGTCGATCCCAATACGCGCGGGAATGGTTTCGTCAGCCTGAGTTTCGAGCGGGCTCTGGGGCCGGCGAGGCCCTGCGTCAGGTTGCCCATGTCGTGGGCGTGAGGCTGCACCACTTGGGCAACCAGCTGCGCTTCTTGCCCAAGTGGCCCGGATATACTGCCCTCACTGCGCCGAGGGAAGCCTGTCCGTGAAGTATTGCCGTCTTGTCGCCGCCGTGGCGGCGCTGGGGATCGTGTCGATGAGTCATGCGGCTTCGCCTGTGCTGGTGATCCATGGCGGTGCCGGGGTCATCAAGCGCGAGATGAGCCCGGCCAGGGAAAAGGCCGTGCGTGCCGCGTTGACCCAGGCGTTGAAGGACGGCTATGCCCAGCTCAAGGCCGGCAAGACCGCGGTGGATGCGGTGGCGGCGGCGATCACGGTGCTGGAGGACGATCCCAACTTCAACGCGGGCAAGGGCTCGGTATTTACGCACGACGGAAAGAACGAGCTGGATGCGGCCATCATGGATGGTTCGACGCTCGAGGCTGGCTCCGTGGCCGGCGTGCACCGAGTGAAGAACCCGATCCTGCTGGCGCGTGCGGTGATGGAGAAATCCTCGCATGTCATGTTGGTGGGCGAGGGCGCGGAGGAGTTCGCCAAGTCGGTGGGTATCGAACTGGTCGATCCGGCTTATTTCCGCACCGAAGAACGCTGGCAGCAGCTACAGAAGGCGCTCAAGGAAGATGCCGAGCACGCCAGGCATTCGGATGTGGAGACGGCCAAACACTTTGGCACGGTCGGTGCGGTGGCGTTGGATGCACAAGGTCATCTGGCTGCCGGTACGTCCACCGGTGGCATGAACGACAAGCGCTGGGGCCGCGTGGGTGACTCGCCGATCATTGGTGCGGGCACCTACGCCAATTCGGGCTGTGCCGTATCCGGCACGGGCTGGGGCGAGTTCTATATGCGCACCGTTGCCGCGCATGAGATCTGCATGCGCGTGACGCAGATGCGCGTGCCGCTGCGCCGCGCGGCGGCCGAGGTGATCAATCAGGAAATCCCGTCGATGGGCGGCAATGGCGGCGCCATTGCGCTGGACAGCGATGGTAACGTGACCATGCCATTCAATACCGACGGCATGTACCGGGGCTGGATCGGCGCCGACGGTGTGCCGCACGTGGCGATCTACGGCGATGAGAACGACGGTGCGGGTGAGCCTTTGCCGGCCGCGGCCGATAGCACCGCGCAGCCGTAACAGGGTGTACCGGGCCGGCGTGGCCGACCCGGTGAGCGGGGGTCAGTCGTCCCCGTCCGGGCGCTCGCGCACCGGATGCTTGCTCAGCTTGCGCTGCAGCGTACGGCGATGCATGCCCAGTCGGCGGGCCGTTTCGGAAATGTTGCCGTCGCACTCGGTCAGCACGCGCTGAATGTGCTCCCATTCCAGGCGACGCAGTGCAAGCGGCGCTTCCGGCGCGTCGACCACGTCGTCCTCACCGGCGTGGGTGTCGCCGTCTAGCAGGGCGCGAACCACCGCATCGGCATCGACCGGCTTGGCCAGATAATCGTGGGCGCCGCGCTTGATCGCTTCCACGGCGGTGGCGATGGAGGCGTAGCCGGTGAGTAGGAGTACGCGGATCTCCGGCACCAAGGCCTGGAGTTCCGGGATCAGGCGCAGACCGTTCTCTTCGCCGAGCTTGAGATCGAGCACGCAGTAGCGCGGCTGGTGGCGGCGGGTGAGCGCACGGGCCTCGTCGGCATTGCTGGCGGTGATCACCTCAAAGCCGCGTGAGCTCATGGCTCGGGCGAGGACGCGCGCAAAGGTGGCGTCGTCGTCGATGATCAGGAGTTGCTGGTCGCTCATGGGGTTCTCCAACGGCGCGAGGCCGAATGCCACTATTGTCGCTTGGTGCGACAAAGCATGCACATGTGGCCTTGTGCCACTGTGGCTATCTGCCGCAGGCGGTCTACGATGCGGCAACCACGGCTAATGGCAGGCGCAGTGCCATCAGGGCACCGTTGTCGGTATTGTCGGTGGTGAGTTCACCCTCCAGTCGCTCGGCGGTGGCCTCGGCCAGCGCCAGGCCAATGCCCAGGCCGGTCTGCTTTTGCGATTGACCTAGCACGGCGAGTTCACCGGTGGGCGTAAAGCCCGGGCCGAAATCACGCACGATCAGTTCCAGCCAGCCTTGATCGCAGCGCGCGGTGAGCGATACCGCCTGCGAGCCGTTGAGGGCGGACGCATCCACCGCATTGTTGAGCAGATTGATCAACGCATGGCGCAGCCCGCGAGGCGTACGCAGCTGAGTGCGTGCGTCGGCTTCGGACATGATCAGTTCCAGGTCGGCCTCCGGGCGCAGCAGCTGAAAGCGCTCCAGGCAGCCGTGGATAAAGCTGGCAAGGGTGATCTGCTCAGGCACCTGCGACAGTTGCGCTTTGCCGAAGGCGACCATCTCGCGCAGGATGGTGCGGCAGCGATCTACCTGGTCTTCGAGCAGGGCCAGATCCTCGGCCAACGGCGCGTCACTGGCATGTTCGCGGCGCAGCTCCGGCAACAGGGTGCGCATGGTTGCCAAGGGGGTATTGAGCTCGTGCGCGGCGCCGGCCGCCTGGGTGGCGATGGCCAGAATGCCCTCATCGCGCAGGGCGCGTTCGCGCACGCGCTGCACTTCCAACTGCTGCAGCCGCACGGCACGGGCGAGGCGGTTGATGAAGAAGCCCAGCAGCACGGCCATGATCACGAAGTTCACGCCCATGCCCAGTACATGCAGCGAGAAGCCGCCGGTGACAGCCTCGGGCGCGGGGGTCACTGGCAGTGGCACATACCAGAACAACAGCACGAGATAGGCCAGGCCCACCAACGCGGCCACAGCGAGTACCGCGCCTACCGACAAGGCCGCCGCGCTCAGTGCGATGGGAATGAGCAGCAAGGTAATGAATGGATTGCTGGCGCCGCCAGTGAAGTGCAGCAGATAGCCCAGTACCAACGTATCCACACCGACGTGCAGGATGGTTTCCCATTGCTTGATCGGCCAGGGCTGGGTGAGGCGCCATGCGGCAAACACCGCGAACACGGCCAGCAGGCCAATGCCAACCAACAACGGTAGCAGCGGAATATTGAGCTGCATCCATAGCGCACAGACCAGTACGGCGGTGCTTTGCCCGGCGATGGCGCAAATGCGCAGCCAGGCGAGGCTGCGGAAGAGGGTGCGCGGGCCGATGCGCTGGCGGCTGGTCGAATGCTTCATGGACGCGATGCTAGCGGATTTGCACCGCGCGGCCGAAACGAAGCGGGCCGGGCATTCTGAAGCATGGCCCGGCCCGCGGTTTCCCCGCCCGGATGGGCGGGGAAGGGGTGATCGATCAGGCTTCTTCGCTACGCACGGCCGGCAGCGGTGTATGCGACTCGGCATGGCTGCGCGACAGGCGGTTCATCACCGGCAGCATCACCACGGCAACCACTGTGCAGGCAATGCCCACGAAGCCGAGCTTGTTGAACAGGCCGACATAGATGTTGAGCGATTCCACCGGGTTGCTGATGTGCTCGGGCATGGCGGCGAAGTTGGCCACCACGCTGCCCAGGTACTGCGAAATACCCACGGCCACGTAGTAGGCGCCCATCATGAAGCCGCCCATGCGGGCCGGCACATAGCGGGCGATCATAGCCAGGCCCAGGCCGCTCACCAGCAGTTCGCCAAGCGAGTACAGGCCGTAGCCCCAGATCATGGTCCAGGACGAGACTTGGCCGTCGGTGGCACCCAGTGCGCCGAAGCCGTACATGAAGAAGCCCAGTGCTACGGCGGCGAAGCCCAGCGCGAACTTCACTGCCACCGATGGATCTTTGCCCGCGCGTCCGAGCGTGTTGTAGATGAGCACCAGCACGGGGCTGAGGATCACGATCCAGATGGCGTTGAGGCTCTGGTACTGCTCGGGAATCCAGGTATAGAGGTGCAGGCCCAGCAGGTTCCAGGACAAGTCCACGTTCTTCTGCGCGAACAGGTTGAGCGAGGTTGCCATCTGCGCGTAGAAGATGAAAAAGAAGATGGTCTGTACGGTGAGCACCAGTGCGGCGATGAGTCCGGCGCGCTCACTTTTCTGCGCGCTGCGGATCAGGTGCACGAAAATGCCCAGGATCACCACGCCAGCCAGGTACACGCAGATCTTCGCCGCCAGCAGGCTTTGCAGAATGAAGGCCGCGATGGCTACGAGCACCAACGAGGCGACCAGCAGGCCCGCTACGCGCTTGGCTTGCACTGGCTGGGTATCCGCGGGCGAGCCGATATGGGCAAGCGTGCGGCTCATCAGCGAGTAATTGAACAAGCCCAGGAACAGTCCGACCGCGCAGGCTCCGAAGGCGGTATGCCAGCCCATGGCGTCGCCGTAGTGGTTACCCACGTAGTCACGAATGGCCGGCGTGGCGATCATCGAGACCATCGAGCCGATATTCACCGCCATGTAGTAGATGGTGAACGCGCTATCGATGCGGGTGTCGTCGCCCTCATAGATCTTGCGCACCAGATTGCCGGCGTTGGGCTTGAAGAAACCGTTGCCGACGATGATGACGCCCAGTGCGGTGTAAAGCAGGGTCGGATTGTTCGAGGGAATCCAAAGCATCACATAGCCCAGCGCCAGCACCACGGCGCCAGTGAGCATGGTGCGGCGGGTGCCGATGAGCTTGTCGCCGACCCAGCCGCCGATGGCTGGCGTGGCATAGATCAGGGCGGCGGCCGCGCCCCATACCAGGTTGGCTTTGCTGTCGACGAAGCCGAGCTTCTTCATCATGTAGGTGACCATGAGCACCTGCATGCCGTAGAAGCCGAAGCGCTCCCACATCTCGATCAGGAACACGGTGCTGAACGAGCGGGTCTGGGAGACCGGTGGATTCTGGATTGCCATTCGATAGTCCGTACTGCAGTTCAAACAGTGGCCGCGCGGCGGCCGGCTTGCGTAACCCGGAACGGGGTCACAAAGGGGGCAAGCGTAACCTATCCGTCATTCAGGTGACGTTGCGGTGCCGCACGCAGGATCCTGCGCCTACATGGCCTGTGGCATCATCACGGGCTTGTGCCCGCGCCTTGCGGGCCGCGGCCATGCCGCATGCTCACGAGGACGACGACACATGGCCGCCACCGGTTTCCGTGGACCCCGACAGATCTGGAATGCCTTCAAGTGGTCCATGAAAGGACTGCATGCGGGCTGGCGCCATGAGGCCTCGTTCCGGCTGGAGGTTTGCCTCGCCGTGGTGTTGGTGCCTCTGGGGCTTTGGCTGGGCAACGGCCCACTGGAAAAAATTGCGCTGCTGCTGCCGCCGGTGCTGGTGCTCTCGGCGGAGTTGCTCAATTCCGCCGTGGAGGCGGTGGTGGACAAGGTCAGTCCCGAGTTCCATGAGCTGGCGGGGCGCGCCAAGGATATGGGGTCGGCGGCGGTTTTCCTGCTGCTCGTGCTCACCGCCCTGAGCTGGGGCCTGATTCTGTGGCCACGCTGGTTCTAAGCGTCCCAGGATCAGCAAGATTGCGCCGGTAGCGGCGGGATGCTGCAATGGTGCCTCCACTGGATCGGAGCACCACCATGAAACTTCTTCGTACCCTCGCATTGCTGCTGGTTGTCGCGGCCCTCTCCGGTTGTGGCTACAACGCCATTCAGCGCCAGGACGAGGCGGTCAAGGCGGCCTGGTCCGAGGTGATCAATCAGTACCAGCGTCGTGCCGACCTGGTGCCCAATCTGGTCAACACGGTGAAGGGTTATGCGCAGCACGAGGAAAAAGTGCTGACGGAAGTGACCAATGCCCGCGCCAAGGTCGGCACCATGCAGTTGTCGCCGGATGCGTTGAACGATCCGCAGAAGCTGCAGGAGTTTCAGCAGGCGCAGGGCCAGCTGTCCAGTGCGCTGTCGCGCCTGATGGTGGTGAGTGAAAACTACCCGCAGCTCAAGGCCGATGGCCTATTTCAGAATCTGCAGGCACAGCTGGAAGGCACCGAGAACCGTATCACCGTGGCGCGCAACCGTTACGTGCAGTCGGTGCAGGAATACAACTCGATGATCCGCACCTTCCCGAACAACCTCACCGCGAAGATCTTCGGCTACCAGGTCAAGCCCAACTTCACGGTAGAGAATGAAAAGGCCATCTCCACGGCGCCGACGGTGGATTTCGGCGGCGCGCCTGCCGCACCTGCCTCGGCGCACTGATATGACCCGGCGCTTGCTGCGCCTGTGGCTGGTGCTGGCGATAGCCTTGCTATCGCCAGCATGGCTGCATGCGGCGGACGACACGCCCGCCGTGCCCACGCTGGCACGCCACGTGACCGACCTTACCGGCACGTTTACGCCACAGCAGGTCGACCAGCTTGACGCGCAACTGGTGTCGCTGGAGAAGACCAAGGGCGCCCAGCTTGTCGTGTTGATGGTGCCGACCACGCAGCCGCAGGACATCGCCGAGTATTCGCTGGCGGTGGCCGAAGCCAACAAGATTGGCCGCAAAGGCACAGACGACGGTCTGTTGCTGCTGGTGGCGAAGAACGATCGACGCGTACGCATCGAAGTCGGCTACGGACTGGAGGGCGCCATTCCCGACGCTGCCACCGCCCGCATCATTCGCGAATACATCGCGCCCAAATTCCGTACCAACGACTATTTCGGCGGCGTCTCCGATGCGGTCGGCGCGCTCACCCTGCTGGTGAACGGTGAAGCGTTGCCACCACCGGTGGAAAGCGGCCATCGTGAACGTTCGGGTTCCAATGTCGGCCACGTGCTGCTGATTGCGGTGTTCGTCGGCTTCTTCCTGCGTAGCCTGTTCGGCAGCACCACGGTGTGGCTGCGTACGCCAGTGGGAGCGGCGATCACCGGCGGTCTGGTCTGGTTGCTCGCGACGTCGCTGGGCGCTGGCATCTTTGGCGCCGTTATCGGTGGTGTGTTGATGTTGTTGCCCGGTGGGGCGGGGCGCTCGATCGGTGGCGGTGGATGGGGCGGCTTCGGCGGTGGCGGCTTTGGCGGCTGGGGCGGCGGTAGCGGTGGTGGCTTCGGTGGCGGCGGTGGCTTCAGCGGCGGTGGTGGCAGCTTCGGTGGCGGTGGTTCCTCGGGGAGCTGGTGACATGGCGCGCATGCAACGTCTGCTGATGAATCTATTCGATGGCTGGTTCCAGATGCACCGCCGCTTTCCCAAGGCGTTGCTGGACGACATGACTCACGCCATTGCCCAAGGGGAGCGCGAGCATCGCGGCGAGATTTGTTTCGCCCTGGAATCGCGATTGTCGCTCGATGCGGTATGGCGGGGTATGGATGCGCATCACCGCGCACGCCAGGTGTTTGCGCAGCTGCACGTGTGGGACACCGAGCACAACAGCGGTGTGCTGTTCTACCTGCTGATGGCGGAGCACCGTGTGGTGATCATCGCTGATCGCGGCATTGCCAAGGCGGTGACGCAGGCCGAGTGGGATGCAGTGCGCGACCACATGCTGGCGCATTTCTCGCGTGGCGAGTGGCGCCAAGGCTGCATGGAAGGCATTGCCGAAGCGCACGGGCTGCTCAAGCGCCATTTCCCAGGCAACGACAAGGCGAAGCCGGACGAACTGCCCGACCGACCGGTGTTGCTGTAGTTAACCGCACCGTTGCGGGCTGGCGCCTCGCTATCTTCGAGATAGATGGCGCATAAAAAAAGGCGGGCCCGGAGGCCCGCCTTTTCCGAAGTCATCGACTCTTGCGAGCTTAGAACTTCTGGTTGTACGACACGTAGAAGTAACGGTCGATGTCGAACGACGGGTTGTACGGCGAGCTGCCGGTACCCGAGGTGGTCACCGAGTAGTAGAACGGACCCTTCTTGTTGAAGATGTTGTTCACGCCCACGGTGAACACGCCCTTCCACGGTGCCGTGTAGCGGAACTGTGCGTCGTTGAACGCCACCGAACCCTTCTGGCTCATGCCATAGGTGCCCCACCAGGGGTTGGTGTAGTTCGGCGAGCTGCACTCGACTTCCGAACCTGGGGTGTTGTCGTAGCAGATGTCCTTCAGGCCCGAGTAGTAACGGACCGTCCAGCTTGCACCGAACTCACGGTAATCCCAATCCACCTGCAGGTTCGAACGCACACGGTACATACCGCTTTCGCCGGACATGAAGCCGACCGGGGTCTTGGCGGTGGCGCCCGGGCCGCTCACCATCTCGTACTTGCTGAGGTAGGTGCTGTCCGAAGCGATGCGGAAGCGGCCGATCGCGGTGTCCGGCAGACGGTAGTGGATACCGACGTCGTAGCCTTCGGTCTTCAGCGTGCCGAGGTTGTAAAGGCTCTCGTTCAGCTGGTCGACGGTGCCCACGGCTACGCCGGTGGCAGCGTTGGCGACCGTGGCGCGCTGGAAGTTGCCGCAGAACGACGGGTCGTTCTGGATGTAGCAGTAGTTCAGCGTGTCCTGCGCGTCAACCGCAGTGATGATGTTCTTCACGTAGACGTTGTAGTAGTCGATCGTGAAGTCCAGGCCTTCGACCTGATGCGGGCTGTAGACCAGACCCAGGGTACGGGTGATCGACTGCTCCGGCTTCAGGTTCACGTTCGAGCCGGAGATAAACGGCACCGGGGTCTGGCTGCCGTTGTTGTTGGTGATCGGCTTGCCCGAGGTGTTGTTCACCTGCTGGTAACCGGCCGGCACACCATGGCCGATGCTGGCGCAACGGGCAGCCACGGTGCTGCTGGTGGCGGCGGCGCCGTACACCGAGTCGCACGGGTCGAGGAAGGTCTCGAAGCTCTGCGCATCGCCGGCGTACAGGTTGTCGATCGTCGGCGCGCGGAAGCCGTGCGCGAACGTGCCGCGGAACAGCAGGTCGGCGAACGGACGGTAGCGGAAGCTGTACTTGTTGTTGGTGGTGCTGCCGAAGTTGCTGTAGTGCGAGTAGCGGCTGGCAATGTTGACACCCAGTTCCTGGGCGCCCGGCAGGTCACGCAACAGCGGCACGTCCAGCTCGGCGTACGCTTCGTTGGTGTTGTACGCACCGCTGGTCGGCGCAGCCGCCAGGTCGGTGGTCAAGCCGGCGGCGACGTTCGCATCCGGGTTGAAGCTGCCCTTTTCGCCACGGTGCTCGACGCCCACGGCCAGGTTCACCGTACCGGCCGGCAGATCGAACAGGCCGCCGGACACGTTGGCGGTCCAGTCGTCGGTCGTGCTCTTCTGGCGGTTGGTCTCGATGTAGTTGATGTAATTGAGCACCGACTGCGGCGTGGCACCCGGACCAGCCAGGATGTTCCACGGCACGCAACCTGCGGCACGCGCGGTGGCGCTGGCGCAGACCAGCTGGCCATTGAGCATTTCCGTCGGGCCAAGCGCGTTCTGCGCGTTGGCGAGGTTCAGGTTGCCCGAACCGATCTGGCGGATCTTGTTCTGCGAGTAGGTGTAGTTCGCGTCCCAGCTCCAATCATGGCCCAGGAACTGGAAGTAGCCTTCCGCACCGATGTCGATGTGCGCCAGCTTGGAGTTGCCCCAGGTGACGCGCGGCAGCTCGGTCGTGCGGCGGTAGAAGTTGACGTCCTGACCCGGGAACGGGTTATAGGCGTTCGCACCGCTGAGCACCACGCCGGTGCCGCCGCTGGAGAACGGGTAGCCCGACAGCTGGCTCGACGTATCGCGCGTGCTGTAGCTGGCCATGCCGTGCAGCGTGATGTTGTCGGTGAGCTTGTAGCGTTCCTGCAGGAACAGGTTCTTCAGCTTGGAGCCGGCGCGGAACGTCATGTCGTTCTGCGTGTTGTACTTGTCGGCGTTGCTGGTGCCGTCGTACAGGTGGTAGTTGGCGAGGTCGTTGGTGCCGGTCGAGCCGTGATTGATCACGTACTGGTTCGGTACCCACTTGCCATTGGCGTTGTACGAGCCGGCGCCTGCGGTGCCAGCGGCGCGCGGGTCGATGATGCGACCGTAGGGAGCGGTCGCGCTCCAGCCGTCTTCCGGATGGCGCGGACCATTGGCGTAGTCGGTTTCGCTACGCTCGCTGTTCCACATCGGGTCGGTGTTCTGGTACGACGCGCCGACGATCAGCGAGTTCTTCTCGGTGCTGTGGCCCCAGGTGAAGTCGTAGTTCGTGGTGGTGCCGTCGCCCTTGCCGTTCTGGCCGAAGTAGACGTTGGCTTCCGCGCCGTCGAACTTTTCCTTGGTGATGATGTTGACCACGCCGCCGATGGCGTCGGAGCCATAGATCGAGGAGGCGCCATCCTTGAGGATGTCAATGCGGTCGATCATCGACACCGGAATGGTCGACAGGTCGGTCAGGCCCGACAGGCTGGTGCTCCAGCGACGGCCATTGACCAGCACCAGGGTGCGGTTGGAACCGAGATTGCGGATGTTGACGTAACGGCCACCCACATCGGCGCCCGAGGACAGCGTGTCCTGGGGGGTGATGTCCGGAGTACCGGCCGACGGCATGCGGGCGATGATGTCGTTGACGTTGGTCAGGCCGGTGGCCTGGATGGCGGCGCGATCCATGGTAAAGATCGGCTGCGAGGTTTCAACGTCTACGCTGCGGATGCGCGAGCCCGTGACGGTAACGGTTTCGAGGCTCTTGGCCGCGCCCTGGTCAGCCTGAGCGGGGGCAGCATCCTGTGCGGCCACCGACCACGTCTGCAGCACGAGCGCTGCGGCGATGGCAGTAGCCAGCAGTGTCTTTTGCTTCATTGTTGGAACTCCGAACAAAAAATAGCCATCAGCCAGCGCGCTAGCGGCTGGGCCTCTGGGTATTGGGGAAGGCACGTCACGCCCTGGGGAAGGGGCCTACGCGCCACGGCATCGCCAGGCTTGGGGGACAGGCGATGTAATCCCGAAGTTAAAACAAAGTGACGGCAAGGTGCAACCTAGCTGTCACGTATATCGTTTACCGCTGAGATTATTGGCGCAGTGCAAAAAAGAGGGCGCCGAAGCGCCCTCCTTGAACTCTCACGGCGCAACCGCCGGTGAGACGGGCGCTCCCGCGCCGATGTAACGATCGAGAAATCCGGCAAGCGTGTTGTAAAACTCGACGGTGTTTTTTTCGCTATAGAAGCCGTGGCCTTCGCCTGGTTTGCTCAGCCACTCATAGGGTTTGTGAGCGGCGTCCAGGGCAGCGCGCATGGCCTTGGCCTGGGCGAACGGTGCGCGCTGGTCGTCTTCGCCATGCACTAGCAGCACCGGCACGCTGATCTGGTCGGCCAGATGCGTGGGCGAGTTGGCGGCGAGGGCGGCATCGTCCTTGCCAATCACGTTGCGCAAGTAACTGCGCCCGGACTTTTCCTCCTTGATATCGCCTTTCTTGTACATCATGGCGAGGTCGTAGATGCCGGCGTAACCCACTGCGCACTTGAACAGGCCGGGTGCGCGAACCGTAGTCATCATGGCTGAGTAGCCGCCAAAGCTGGCTCCGTAGACGCAGATGCGTTGCGGGTCGGCGTACTGCTCCTTGATGGCCCATTTCACGCCGTCAATCAGGTCCTGCTGGATGGCTGTGCCCCATTTGAGGTAGCCCGCCTCCTTGAAGTCGCGGCCCCGGCCACTCGATCCGCGGTAATTCACCTGCAGCACGAGGTAGCCGCGGCTAGCAAGAAATTGCGCATCCTGGTCATAGAACCAGTCGTCGCTCACGCCGTGAGGACCGCCGTGCGGTAGCAGCACCATCGGCAGCATGTTTTCGCCGCGGTCGCGCGGCACGGTGAGGATGGCTTCCAGTTCGGTGCCGTCACTGGCGGTGAAGTGCAGGGGGCGGCGTTCGGACAGTTTGGCCGGGTCCATCCACGGGTGCACGTTGAAGAGCTTGTGCACTTTGTAGTTGTGCGTGTCGATCAGGTAATACGTGCCCGGATCGCGGTCGCTGGACACCTGGAACATCAAGGTGCTGCCGTCCTCGCTGAAATTGACGAAGTTGACGTAGCTGCCGGGAAACTTCTGCGAGATCGCCATGTGCAACTTGGCGGTGGGCAGGTTGGCGTCCAGATAAGTGGGCTTGGGCAGTCCGGTGGCTGGCACGACCGCAAACGGCTGGCTGGGCGCTGGCGTCCACTGGATGTCGCCTACGCTGTCGAAGCTGTTCTTGGCCAGCACCTTGCGGTTGCCACCGTTTTCATCCTGCTCCACCAGCATCGACGGACCGTTGCCTGCGTTGTAGTAGGCGTAGATGCGCTGCTTGTCCGGCGTGTAGGTGATAGGGGCGAAGGTGGCACCGATTTGCGTGGCAGGCAGCTTGGCCCAGCCGTTGTCCTCGCGGTGATATACGACGTAGTCGTCGTCCTCGTTGCTGCCGTAGGCGTAGTGGGCCTGTCCATCCGCGCCGATCATGAAGCTCATGCCGGTCTCGCTGATCTGGCCGATCAGGCGGCGCGTGTTCTTTACCGCGTCGACGTCATAGAGCGAGTACTTGCCGCGGCTGTCCCAGGATTCGGCCGCCATGTAGAAGTGGCCGTTCGCTTGCTCCGGCGTGCCCACCACGTAGCCCCAGCCTTTGTCGGTGGCTCGCGTGCCGGCGCGGCTGCCGGCCACGTCGAAGCCGAAGATGTAATCCTGGTGCTTGCCGTCGTAGTCGGTGGCCAGCAGTTCGCCGTAGTAGGACGGTTTGTCCAGCGAGCCTTGCTGGCGGCCCTTGGCGATCACCAGGCGAGTGGGGCTGACCCAGGTAATGCCCAGCGGCATGTCGTACTTGGGCATGCGCAGCATGGACACCGGCTTTTGCATGTCGGTGACCGCGTAGATCATCAGGGCATGCATGTTGCCCTCGTTGTCGTCCATGCGGACGGCGACGTATTTGCCGTCCGGCGAGAGCTGCGGATGCGAGATGGGCGCATGCCGCGCAAAGTCTTCGGTTGGGATGAGGTCGGCCGCCAGGGTGGCGGCAGGCAATAGCAAGCTGACGGACAGCGCGGTCCGTGCCAGTCGGTGAAGCATCGATGTTCCCCCTGAGCGCTCCGGCTCCAAGCAGAACGGCCCGTCCGGAGCGAGCCGGGCCAGTCCTTTGGCATGTGGCCATCCATCGCCCCCCTCTAGGCGCGCATGGCCGCCGCGCGTCCCTTTACGGGCCCGTGCAGCGTCCCGAGTGTAGCGGGCGGCGGCGATGGCCGGGAAGGCGCGGGGGAGGGGATGCCCGCGCCAGGGCGCAAGCCAGCTAAACTTGGCTTTTGCCGCCCGCTCCTGGTCCCATGACGCAGCCTTTTATCGTCGCTTTCGATCCCGTCGCCTTCCATCTCGGGCCGCTACAGATTCACTGGTATGGCCTGATGTACCTGTGCGGCTTTCTGGGCGCCTGGTTGGTGGCCGAGTACCGCCGTCGCCTCGGGCGGCTGCCGGTGTCGCACGATGCCCTGGGCGACCTGGCGTTCTACGTGATGATGGGCGTGATCGTGGGCGGGCGCGTCTGGTACATGCTGTTCTACGCGGATATCCACTGGATATGGACCGATCCGTTGGCGCTGCTGCGCGTATGGGACGGCGGCATGAGCTTCCACGGCGGTTTGCTGGGCGTGCTCACCGCCGGCTGGTGGTGGTCGCGTCGGCACGGCATGCATTTCTTCGATACCGTGGACTTCGTGGCACCGCTGGTGCCGATTGGCCTGGGCCTGGGCCGGTTGGGCAATTTCATCAACGGCGAGCTGTGGGGCAAGCCCTCGGACGTGCCCTGGGCCATGATCTTTCCCAATGCCCCCGATCGCCTGCCGCGTCATCCCTCGCAGCTGTATGAAATGCTGCTGGAGGGCGTGGTGATGTTCACCGTGTTGTTCCTGGTCTCCATCAAGCCGCGCCCACGCTACCTCGTGTCGGGCCTGTTCGCGCTGATGTACGGTTGCTTCCGCTTTGCCGTGGAGTTTGTGCGTGTGCCCGACCCGCAGCTTGGCTACCTGGCCTGGGGCTGGCTCACCATGGGGCAGATCCAGTCGCTGCCGCTGGTGGTGATTGGCGTGGTACTACTGATCCTTTCGCGCAAGGCGCCCACCCTGCGCCCCGATCCGGCCGCGTTGCCGGCCAAGGATTGATGCCATGCGCGCCTATCTGGATTTGCTGCAGCACGTACTCGACCACGGCACCGTCAAGGCCGATCGCACCGGCACGGGCACGCGCAGCGTGTTTGGCTGGCAGATGCGCTTCAATCTGGCGGAAGGCTTTCCGCTGGTCACCACCAAGAAACTGCACCTGAAGTCGATCATCCACGAGCTGATCTGGTTCCTGCAGGGCGATACGAATACCGCGTATCTCAAGGAGCACGGCGTCAGCATCTGGGACGAGTGGGCTGACGCCAATGGCGAGCTGGGTCCCGTGTACGGCCAGCAGTGGCGTGCATGGCCTACGGCTGATGGCGGCACGGTGGACCAGATTCGCTGGGTGGTGGACGAGATCAAGCGCAACCCTGATTCGCGCCGTTTGGTGGTCAGTGCGTGGAACGTCGGCGAACTGCCGAAAATGGCATTGATGCCCTGCCACGCGCTGTTCCAGTTCTACGTGGCGGATGGCAAGCTCAGCTGCCAGCTGTATCAGCGTTCGGGCGATATTTTCCTGGGCGTGCCGTTCAACATCGCCAGCTACGCGCTGCTCACCCATATGATCGCGCAGGTATGCGGCCTGGGCGTGGGCGATTTCGTGCATACCCTGGGCGACGCGCACTTGTACAGCAATCACCTGGAGCAGGCGCGGCTACAGCTCAGCCGCGAGCCGCGTGCGCTGCCCAAGCTGGTGCTGAATCCGGACGTGCACTCGATCTTCGATTTCCGCTATGAGGACATCGCGATCACCGATTACGCACCGCACCCGGCTATCAAGGCGCCGGTGGCGGTATAGCCGCTGGGGCGATGGCTTGTTACCCATGGATGCGCTGTCGCATCCTGCTAAGATCGGCCCGCGCGGCGCCAGCGGCCAGCGGCGCGAGCTGTCCACACTGTCGATGACCCAAGGATTCCCATGGCTATTTCGCTGATTGCCGCGCTGGACGAGAACTTCGCCATCGGTCGCAAGGGACAGCTTCCCTGGCACTTGCCCGACGACCTGCGCTGGTTCAAGCAGCTCACCCTCGGCAAGTACGTGCTGATGGGCTACAAGACCGCCGTGGCCGTGGGCCGTGCCTTGCCCGAACGGACCAATCTGGTACTCAGCCGCAAGCACGAGGCGCCGTTCCCGGGTCAGGTGACCGTGCGTTCGTTGCCCGATGGCTTGGCACGGGCGGGTGGTACCGGCCTGATGGTGATCGGTGGCGGTGAGGTGTATGCCGAGGCGCTGCCGCAGGCAAAGCGCCTGTACCTCACCTGGGTCAACGCCGCCGTGGATGGCGCCGACACGTTCTTCCCCGGGGTGCATTTCAGCGACTGGACCGAAGTCTCGCGCGTTCATCACAAGAAGGACGCCGAGCATGCTTACGACTTCGACATGGTCGAGTACATTCGCAACGACTGAGCAGGGCGGTCGCGTTGTCTTCCAAGCTGACTGAGGCCATGCATGTCATGGCGGGCGTGCTGGTGGACGAGCAGGGCCGCGTGCTGCTGGCGCAGCGGCCTCCCGGTAAGCATCTGGCCGGACTTTGGGAGTTCCCGGGCGGCAAGCTGGAGGCCGCTGAAGCGCCTCTCGACGGCCTCATGCGTGAGTTGCACGAAGAGCTTGGCATCGAGGCCAGCGTGGCCGATCCGCTGATCCAGGTGCGCTGGCGCTACGGTGATCGCGATCTGCGCTTGGATGCCTGGATGGTTCGCCATTGGCAGGGCCAGCCCGCCTCACTGGAGGGGCAGGCGTTGCAATGGTGCATGCCCGTGCAGGTGGACCTGACCCAGCTCGCACCGGCCGATCGCCCGATCCTGCGTGCGCTGCAGTTGCCGCCATGTTGTTCGATCACACCGGCAGATGTGCCTCCGGAATCCTTTGCTGCGTGGCGCGAACGACTGATGCAGGCGATGGTGGCAGGGGAACGTTTGCTCCTGTTGCGCTTTCCTTTATGGCCCGCCGAACGTGTGCGTGAATTGGCGGCGGCCTTGCAGCCGATGGCGCGCAAGTACGGCGCCCAATTGTTGTTGAGTGGCGATGTGGACGGAGCCCGCGAGCTTGGCGAGGGCGTGGGTGTACAGCTCAAGGCGCAGCAATTGATGCCGCTGTGCGAACGGCCGTTGCCATTCACCCAGTGGGTAGGTGCCAGTTGCCATGACGCGACGGAGTTGGCTCATGCGCACCAACTGGCGGACTTCGCCACGTTGTCGCCGGTCGCGCCCACGGCCACCCATCCCGGGGCGACGCCGCTGGGGTGGCCGCGCTTTCAGTCGCTGGTGGCGCAGGCATCGTTACCCGTGTATGCCTTGGGCGGCATGTCACCGGCCGACAAGGAAGCGGCGCGCCAGGCTGGCGGGCAGGGCGTTGCAGGTATCCGCGGCTTTTGGTGAGCGCTTCAGCGCGCGGCTTGAGCCAGCGTGAGGTAGCGTGCATGCAAGCTCGACACGGCATGGTCCAGTCGCGTTTCATCGCCACTGTTCTCGATGATGTCGTGAGCCAGCGCCAGTCGATCCGTGCGCGTGGCCTGGCGGGCAATCATCTGCCGCGCTAGCGTTTCATCAATGCCGTCCCGCCGTACGAGCCGGTCAAGCTGCACGGCTTCCGATGCATCCACCACCAGAATGCGATCCACCCAGCCGTAGTGCGCCAGGTTTTCCGCCAGCAGGGGGATGGCGAGCAGGCAATACGGCCCGCTGTCCGTTAACGCGCGGTCGTGCAACCAGGCGCGCACCCGTGGATGAATGATGGCCTCAAGTGCGCGTCGCTCCGGATCATTACCGAACACGCGTTTACGCATGGCGGCACGATCGAGGGCGCCTTGATCGTCGAGTACGTCGCTGCCGAAATGCGCCACTACCTCCCGCAATCCATCGCTGCCGGGCGCGATGACATCGCGTGCGGCGACATCGGCATCGTAGACATGGATGCCCAGCGCTTCGAAGCGACGCGATACGGCACTCTTGCCGGCGGCAATCCCGCCAGTGAGGGCCACGACATAGCTGCGTGGAGAGCAGCTCATCGCATGCCGGTGAGCTGCATGTAGTGCAGCAGCAGCCAATCGCCGGCCATGAACCAGACCCAGCCGGCGGCGGCGATGAACGGACCAAACGGCATGGGAATATCGCGCTCGTGCTTGCGCAGCATGATCATCGCACCACCCAGCAGTGCGCCGATCAGCGAGGACAGCAGGATCACCGGCAGCAGCGCGGCAGGCCCCATCCATGCACCCAACGCAGCCAGCAGCTTGAAGTCACCATAGCCCATGCCTTCCTTGCCGGTCAGCAGCTTGAAGAGCCAATAGACGCTCCATAGGCTGAGGTAACCGATGGCCGCGCCAACGATGGCGGCGGCAGGCGTGACAAACATCGGGAGTAGCGCAAGCAGCAGGCCCATCCACAGCAGCGGGTAGTTGAGCTGGTCCGGCAGGTACTGTGTACGGAAGTCGATACCGGCCAGTGCGATCAGCATCCAGGTAAAGACCAGGCCAGCGAGCGCGGGCCAGGTCGGGCCAAGCTTCCATACCACGGCCGCGCTCAACAGGCCGCCGAGCAGTTCCACCAGCGGATATTGGATGGAAATGGGCGCTTTGCAGTAACGGCAGCGGCCACCCAGCAGCAACCAGCCAAGCAAGGGGATGTTGTCGTGTGCCGCCAGCGGATGGCGGCAATGCGGGCAGTGCGACGGTTCGCGCACGATGCCGGGTGGCAGTGGCTGGTTGTCCGATTCCATGCCCAAGGTGTCGAGCGCATCCAGCCGCCAGGCGGCCTTCATGCGTTCGGGCAGGCGCAGGATCACCACATTGAGAAAACTGCCTACCAAAAGGCCAAGCACACCGGCGGCCAGTACCCAGGCCCAGAGCGGGAGTTCGAGCATGTCGGTTCCGAAGCGATAAAAAAGGCCCCCCTCCCGCCGGGAGAGGGGCCTGGATTCTCCGAGCTTACACCGTGCCGGCGAGCTTGAAGATGGGCAGATACAGGGAGATCACCATGCCGCCGACCAGCACGCCGAGGATCACCATGATCAACGGTTCGAGCAGGGTGGAGAGGGTGTCGACCTTGTTGTTCACCTCTTCCTCGTAGAACTCGGCGACCTTGAACAGCATGTGGTCCAGTGCGCCGGATTCTTCGCCGATGGCGGTCATCTGCACCACCATGTTGGGAAACAGTCCGGTTTGGCGCATGGACAGCTGAAGCTGGTGACCGACAGCGACGTCGTCGCGCATCTGCATGACCGCTTCACCGTAGACGATGCTGCCCGTGGCGCCAGCCACGGCCTCCATCGCCTCGACCAGCGGCACACCGGCCTTGAAGGTAACGCCCAGCGTACGTGCGAAGCGCGCAATGGCCGACTCACGCAGGATGGCACCCATCACCGGCAGGCGCAGCATCACGCGATCCAGGAAATGGGCGAACTTGGTCGAGCGCTTCTTGGCCATGACGATGGCTACGATGCTGCCCACGATGCCGCCAAGGACCACCCACCAATAGGACTTCATGAAGTCCGAGGCGTTGATAACGAACTGCGTCGGCGCCGGCAACTCCGCGCCGGCGTCCTTGAAGGTCTGGGCGAACACCGGCACCACGAACAACAGCAAGATCATGCTGACCAGGATGGCGACGGCGAGCACCATTACCGGATAGAACAGCGCCTTCTTGATCTTGCTCTTGATGCCTTCCATGCGCTCCTTGTAGGTCGCCACGGTGTCGAGCACCGTGTCGAGTACACCGGCTGATTCGCCGGCCTGCACCAGATTGCAGTAGAGCTCGTCAAATTGAACCGGGTACTTGCCCAGGGCCTCGTGCAGCGTCGAGCCGCCCTCGATGCTCTGCTTCACATCGGTGAGGATGTTCTTGAAGCGGACATTCTTCTGGCCGTCCGCGATGATTTCGAAGGACTGCACCATGGGTACGCCGGAGGCCATCATGGTGGCGATCTGGCGACTGAAAATGGCCACATCACGCGGCTTGACCGTGCTGCCGCTGGCGCCGAAAAGTGGCTTGGAGCGCTCGCGCACGGTCTGCGGGTTCATGCCCTGGCGACGTAGCTCGGCCTTGACCAGCGAGGCGTTCTTGGCGGGCATTTCGCCCTTCATGCGCTTGCCGCGTTTGTCGAGCGCGACCCAGTCGTACATGGTCAGCTTGCTGACCTCCGATCGCTGACTGGCGAGTCGGCTGGCATTTTTAGCGGTAGCGGTGGCCGTGGCCATTGCGATTCCCCCTGCTGGTCCGGTCGGGCCGCCTCAGGAGGGCGACCGTCCTTATATCTTTGCAGCTTAAGCGATTTCAGGCCGCCAATCCGTGGCACCTAGCGCAACTTCGGTGTGACGGGCTGCCCTGTGGGCGGATACCGGCCACTGGCCGGTGCCCTCAGTCCTTGGTGACGCGATCGATCTCGGCCAGACTGGTGACGCCCTTCTTGGCCTTGAGCAGCGCCGATGCGCGCAGATCGTTTACCCCGGCCTTGCGGGCTACTTCGGCAATCTGCAGCGCGTTGCCGCCTTGGAGGACGATCTTCTGGATATCTTCCAGCATGGGCATGACCTGATAGATGCCCACGCGCCCCTTGTAACCCTCGTTGCAGCTGTCGCAGCCGACGGCTTCATAGAGGGTGAGCCCGGCATCGATATCTTCCTGTGTGAAGCCGGCTGCCAGCAGGGTCTGTGGCGGCAGCTCCATGGGGCGCTTGCAGTCGTGCAGGCGGCGCGCCAGGCGCTGGGCGATAACCAGGGTGACCGAGGAGGTGATGTTGTAGGGCGCAATGCCCATGTTCATCAGACGGGAAATGGTTTGCGGCGCGTCGTTGGTGTGCAGGGTGGACAGCACCATGTGGCCTGTCTGCGCCGCCTTGATGGCGATCTCGGCGGTTTCCAGGTCGCGGATTTCGCCCACCATGATCACGTCCGGATCCTGTCGCAGGAACGAACGCAGGGCGGCCGCGAAGGTCATGCCGCGCTTGGTGTTCTGCTGGACCTGGTTGATACCTTCCACGCGGATTTCCACCGGGTCTTCGACGGTGGAGATGTTGCGTTCGGCGGTGTTGAGGATATTGAGCGCGGTATACAGCGACACCGTCTTACCCGAACCGGTGGGGCCGGTGACCAGCACCATGCCGTAGGGCTTGTGGATGGCGTCCAGATACAGCTGCTTCTGTACATCCTCGTAGCCCAGCGCATCGATGCCCAGCTTGGCCGCCGAGCCGTCGAGAATACGCAGCACGATCTTCTCGCCGAACAGCGTTGGCAGCGTGCTGACACGGAAGTCGACGGCGCGGCTCTTGGACAGGTTGAGCTTGATTCGCCCGTCCTGCGGCACGCGGCGCTCGGCGATATCCAGGCCTGACATCACCTTCAGGCGCGAAGAGATGCGCGAGGCCAGTTTCATCGGTGGACTGGCCACGGCGCGCAACATGCCGTCCATGCGCAGGCGCACGCGATACTGCGTTTCGAAAGGTTCGAAATGGATATCCGAGGCGCCGCGCTTGATGGCGTCCACCAGGATCTTATTGACGAACTTGACCACCGGTGCGTCGTCGTTGGCGTTGGCGTCGATGCCGGTGCTCTCGGCTTCTTCGTCACCGCCTTCCAGCACCAAATCATCCAGGTCGCCGCCACCCAGGTCGGGGACGGTGTTGCTGAGGGCATTGAGGGCTGTTTCGATAAAGCGCAGCAACTGACTGCGCTCCACCAGGATCGGCTCCACCATGCAATTGGAGTGGAATTTGATCTCATCCAGCGCATGCGACTGCATGGGGTCGTAGATGCCCACGAACAGGCGCTTGCCCCGCTTGAACAGCGGCAGGGCGTGATGCTTGTTGATCAGCGCTTCGCTGATCAGGTTAGTGGGCATCATGGCGGGCAGCAGCGAGCCCACATCCATCATCGGCATGCCGAACTCGTCGGAGGCGATACGGGTGAGGCGGGCGCTGTCGACCAGATTGTGTTCGAGCAGCCAGGCGGTGAGCGTGACCTTGTGCTGCAGCGAGTCAGCCACGGCTTTACGCACGTCGGCCTCGGGCAGCACATCTTCCGATACCAACCTGCGAGCCATGCCCGACAGGCCGGCCAGCGAGGGTTGCATTAGCGTTGACATAGCGATACTGGCTCAGCCCCCTGATTGACTGGGAATTTACCCCAGTTGGGCGGGTAGGTCACCCGCTGTGGTGCGGCGGATGGCTGCCGGGGTGATGCGATGCACAGATCGACGACCGCCGGTCGCCAAAAAGACATGCAACAGGCATGCCTTGCAGCGTGGACGTCACCCGTGGGGTAGGGTAGAAATACCGCTTTCGTCCAGAAGTACCTGCCGTGTCCGAGCCCGATCTGCCGCCCTTTCTCGTTTTCGGTGCCCCTCGTATCGAGGAGCCTGAGATCGCCGAAGTGGAAGCCTGCCTGCGTTCCGGCTGGTTGGGTACCGGTCCGCGGGTGGCGCAATTTGAGCGCGACTTTGCCGCCTGGCGCGGCGTTCAGCTATCCCAGGTGGCCGCGGTGAATTCCTGCACGGCCGCCTTGCACGTCAGCATGGTCGCCGCGGGACTGGAGCCGGGCAGCGAGGTTATCACCACGCCACTGACGTTTTGCGCCACTGTGAACGCCATTTTGCACGCAGGTCTGACCCCGGTGCTGGCGGACGTGGACCCACACAGCCAGAACATCGACCCGGATGCTATCGAGGCGGCGATCACGCCGCGCACCCGGGCGATCCTGCCTGTGCATTTCGCCGGTCGCCCTTGTGCCATGGATCGCATCATGGATATCGCCGAGCGGTACGGACTGGTAGTGATCGAGGACTGCGCCCATGCCATCGAGACCGAATACCGCGGCCGCCCGGCAGGCACGTTCGGCGACTTCGGCTGCTTCAGTTTCTACGTCACCAAGAACGTGGTGACGGGCGAGGGCGGCATGATCCTGGGGCGCGATGAGGAACACATCGCACGGGCGCGCATCCTGGCCCTGCACGGCATGAGCAAGGACGCCTGGCATCGCTTCAGTGACCAGGGGTACCGTCACTATCAGGTGGTGGAGTGTGGCTTTAAGTACAACATGATGGATCTGCAGGCCGCGCTTGGCATCCATCAACTAGCCCGCGTGGAACAGAACTGGCAGCGACGTCGTGAGCTTTGGCAGCGTTACGACGAGGGTTTGGCCGGCTTGCCGGTGACCCTGCCGTCGGTGCCCGAGGCCGATACGCGCCACGGCTATCACCTGTACACGCTCCTGGTCGATCCGGCGCGCAGCGGCATGCATCGCGACGAGTTTCTGGAGGCCATGAATGCCGCGCGCATCGGCACCGGCGTGCACTATCTGTCGGTTCCCGAGCATCCGTATTACCAGGAGCGCTTTGGCTGGCGACCGGAGCAATGGCCGCATGCCATGCGCCTGGGGCGCCAGACCGTGAGCCTGCCGCTGTCCCCGGCCATGTCCGATGAGGACGCGGGGCGGGTGATCAACACGGTTCGTGGCTTGCTTGGCGGTTAACCTCCATTTGGGCGAATCGATAAACGCCGAGTTCGCCACAGCCGGTGCACCGCCCGCAAGGTATGATGCCCCGTCACGACCGGGGGAGCTCTCTTGAACCGCCTTAGCATCGTCCTGCCCGCCAAAAACGAAGGGCCGGCACTGAAGAATCTGTTGCCGCGCCTGCGTGCCGCCCAGCCGGAGGCGGAGATTATCGTGGTGGACGATGGTTCCACGGACGACACGCGTGCGATCTGTGCCGACAGTGGCGTGCAGTGCCTGTCTTCGCCTTATTCCATGGGTAACGGCGCGGCCATCAAGCGCGGTGCTCGTGCAGCCTCCGGCGACCTCCTGGTGTTCATGGACGGTGATGGCCAGCATGATCCGGCCGACATCGCCCGCCTGCTGGATAAGCTGGCGCAGGGCTACGACATGGTGGTGGGAGCCCGCGATTGGGGCAGCCAGGCCGGCGTGGGACGCGGTGTGGCCAACACCATCTACAACTGGCTGGCCACCCGTATGACCGGGCATGTCGTGGCCGATCTCACATCGGGCTTTCGTGCGGTGCGGGCGGATAAATTCCGCGAGTTCCTGCACCTGCTGCCGAATGGGTTTTCCTATCCGACCACCAGCACCATGGCCTTTTTCCGCAGCGCCTACCCGGTGGCCTATGTGCCCATCAAGGCCGCGCAGCGCGTAGGTAAGAGCCATATCAAGCCACTCAAGGACGGCATCCGCTTCCTGCTGATCATCTTCAAGATCGCCACGCTTTATTCGCCGTTGAAGCTGTTTGTGCCGGCGAGCGTGCTGTTCTTCGTGTTGGGCTGCCTGAACTATGCGATGACCTTCATTCACGAGGGCCGCCTGACCAACATGAGCACGCTATTGTGGAGTGCCGCGGTGATCGTTTTCCTCATCGGCTTGGTATCCGAGCAGATCACCGCGTTGACGTATCGCAAGAGCGAGTAAACATCGGTATCTGTCGGGGCGCTGCCGACTGTCGGCGTGTATTTATGCTTGATATGAGACCGGTTGTGAAAAACGTACGCCGAACCCTGCTGGTACTGGCTTCGACTTATCCGCGTTGGCAGGGCGATCACGAGCCCGGCTTTGTTCATGAGCTATGTCGACGGCTGGTCCAGCGCTTCGATGTCATCGTGCTCACATCCCACGCCCGCGGAGCTGCCGCAGAAGAAACCATGGATGGGGTGCGTGTTGTCCGTTATCGCTATGCACCAGCCTTTCTGGAGACCATGGTCTACGGCGGTGGCATCGCATCCAATCTGCAGCGTTCCCCCTGGAAGTACCTGCTGGTTCCCGGGTTCCTGCTGGCGCAATACCTGCGCACCCGAGCGCTAGTTCGGTCGCAGCGTGTGGATCTCATTCACGCACATTGGCTGATTCCGCAAGGCATCATTGCCGCACGGATCGCTGGAAAGAACCGCATTCCCTTTGTGGTGACCTCGCACGGCGGCGACCTGTTTGGGCTGAGAAGCCCAGCGCTGAACTTTTGGAAGCAAAAGGTGGCGGCGGCTTCGAGTGCAATGAGCGTGGTGAGCAGCGCCATGGTCACTGAATGTCAACGTCTCGGACTTCAGCCGCGCAAGCTTTCCGTGCTTCCGATGGGGGTGGACCTGACGACTCGCTTCGTGCCGGATTCCGCCGTAACCAGACATCAGGATGAGCTGTTATTCGTTGGTCGCCTGGTGCCAAAGAAAGGGCTGAGATACCTGCTTGACGCCATGCCGCGGATCATTGATCAGCGGCCCGGCGTCGTCCTCAAGATAGCCGGTTTCGGACCCGACGATGCGGCACTTCGCAAGCAGGCGAAAGCACTTAACATCGAAGAGCACGTGATGTTTCTGGGGGCGCTTCCCCAGGATCGGCTACCCGATCTCTATCGCCGCGCCAGCGTTCTGATTGCGCCCTTTGTGAGAGACGATAGCGGCAACCAGGAGGGGTTACCGGTTGCGCTGATGGAAGCCATCGGCTGCGGCTGTCCTGTCGTCGTGGGCAATGTCGCTGGTATTGAAGATCTGCTGGGCCGCTACGCGGAGCAACTTACGGTTGACTCCCGGAATGTGGATGCGCTGGCCATGGCAATTCTCCATGCGCTTTCAGATGTCCCTGCCGCTGCGGTGCGTGCTCTGGCGATTCGCGCCGATGCAGAGGAGAGGATTGGATGGGATCACATTGCCAAAGCCTACGGCGATTTGCTCGCGCAGGAGTTACAAGGATGACGTGCCCATTGCTCATCGGTGAGAAGGACTGTCCGCGATGAAGAAGCAACCTAAGCTCTGGTTACGCGAGAGCTGCGTTCATGACTTGAGCCGTGATTGGACTGCCGGATCATTCGTGGAAATGGGTGCAGGTACGGGATATATGACCCGGCTGTTCCTGGATCGCGGATTCGAGGGCGCTTGCCATGACTTGGGCGACGACAGTCGGCAGATGATTCGCGCGAATTTGGCTGACGCCGCCGATCGAATTCGTGTGCCCGATCAGTTATCCGAACTGGCCCCGGAGAGCTTTGAATACCTTTTGGCGTTCGAGGTGCTTGAGCACATTGAGGCTGACCTCGAGGTGCTGCGCCAATGGATGGCGTACGTGAAACCCGGTGGCCGTATTCTCGTTTCGGTGCCGGCTCATGCGCGGAAGTACGGTCGCTCCGATGAGATCGTCGGTCACGTTCGTCGCTATGAAAAGGCACAACTTCGCCAGTTACTTGATGCTGCGGGCGTTGAGGGTATACGCATTGTCAACTACGGATTCCCCATCACGGAACTCACGCGAAGGCTTTCGAACTGGCTGATCCGGGGGGATCGCAGTTATGAGGAACTATCGCCTGAGCAACGCAGCATCCGCAGCGCTCAGGCAAAGCCCAAATCCATCAGCAAGGTGCTGGCGCTGTTCGGTGACCAATGGATGTTGCCGTTCATCATCATGCAGCGTTGGTTCTATCGCTTTGATCTCGGCGATGGCTACGTGGCGATCGGTACCAAGCGGATAGCTCAACCCTGACCTGCAATGGTCAGGAGATGCTCATTCATGCGAGCAATGATCTGCGCCCAATCCTCGATCTGCGCCAGATGCGACGAGGAGTTGCGCAGTTGCGCATCAACGGCTCGAGCAAGGCTGGCCGGATCGTCAGCGCAATAGAGTCCCTCAGGCGAGCCTGCGAGTAAGTCTGGCATCACCCCGATGCGTGCTGCGACCAAAGGAAGGCCGCAAGCCATCATTTCATAAGCCTTCTGCGGGAAGCAGTAACGGCCAAACGGAGTGTCGCGCAGATAGATCACGCCCAGATTCAGCGCATTGAAAAGCTTGGCCGTCTGCGCATGTGGCAGTTGGCCGAGGTAGTGGACCTTGGGCCCTTCGGGCGGCGGCTGATCATAGGGGCCCGCGATGACAAGGTGCGCATCAGGATGGGCCTCAGCAATGCTTGGCCAGGCGTCATAAAGGGTGGTCACCCCTTTATCTCTATAGAGGCCACCTGCGGTGCCAATCAACAAGGCAGTTGCTGGGAGGCCAAGCTCTAGTCGAGCCGAGATTTTGTCATCAGGCCTAAAGATAGCCTTGTCCACGGTGCTCGGCATGGCGAGCACGGTCCCGCCAGCGCCGTACTCATCGAGCACAAGCTTGCGCAGGGGCTCGCTGGTGGTAGTGACCAAGTCAGCCTTGCGAACCGAGCGGCGAAGCGCGGAAACAAAACCTGGGATTTTTGCCTGGCCGAAGCCCTCAAAGTTGTCGTAGAGGTCTGCGGCATAAGGAATGCGCAGTCGACGCGCCAACCATCCGGCAAGAGCTACGTGAGGGATATCTGAAGCGCCGACAATAACGTCGGGCGAGAATTTTCTAAGCTCGCCGAGCAGGTGCAATGGGTAGCTCGCCAACTTGCCAAAAAACGGCGCACCTGCAGAGACCGACGTCCACGTCAGCCGTCCAGGAGCGGCGTCGTGCATCCACGATCCTTCGTCCTGGTTCTGGTAACTGAGGCAGTACCCTTGCACGTCGTGGCCGAGACAGGCGAGCTGATAGGGGATTTCGTAGAGCCGCGCGTAGCGGTCAAGAATCACGTCCTTGCCCATGTAGCGGCGCTTGCAAAGAAATGCGATACGCATAGTCAGCCGATCAAGCGCTTGGCCGCGGCGAGCGCAGCGCCAACCACCTGGTCCATGTTGTAGTAGCGGTACTGCGCGAGCCTGCCGACGAAGGTAACGTCAGTTTCGCTCTTTGCCAGCTCTTCGTAGCGCTTGAATAGCGCCTCGTTCTCAGCCCTGGGAATGGGGTAGTAAGGATCCCCATCTGCCTGCGGATACTCGCGGACGATCGATGTGCCCGAATGCTCCTGACCCGTCAGGTGCTTGAACTCCGTAATACGGGTATAGGCGTGGTCGTTGGGGTAATTCACTGTACCGGTGGACTGGTAACGCGCTAAGCCCGCGAGATGCTCGTGCTCGAAGCGCAGCGAGCGATAGGGAAGGCGCCCGTAGCAATAATCGAAGTAGGCGTCGATGGGGCCGGTGTAGACGACATGGTCCGCGTCCAGTGAAGACCGCACGTCGGCAAAGTCGACGCCGAGTTCCACGGTGATGTTTGGATGATCCAGCATCTTCTCAAACATCTTTGTATAGCCGTGCTTGGGCATGGCCTGGAACGTGTCCGTGAAATAGCGATCATCACTGTTCGTGCGCACGGGAATACGTGCAGCTACGCCCGCTTTAAGTTCCGAAGGATCAAGCCCCCATTGCTTGCGGGTGTAGTTGAGAAAGAACTTTTCGTACAAGTCGCGCCCGACACTATTGAGTACGACATCTTCGCTGGTCAGTACGGGCTCTCGCGGTTCGCGCACGCTCTCGAAGAACGCTTGTGCTCCGGATTCATCCAGATCTAGCCCGTAGAGTTGATTAAGCGTATCCCGATTGATGGGGAACGGGTAATCCTCACCATCAACCACCCCACGCACGCGGTGCTCGTAGGGGAGCCATTCTGTGAACTGCGACAGATACTCGAAGATCCGCTCGCCATTCGTATGGAATATATGAGGGCCATAGCGATGGATAAGTACACCATGCGCATCTAGTTCGTCATAGGCATTGCCGGCGATATGCCGGCGTCGATCGATGATGTAGACGGGTCGCCCGGATTCAGCCAGCTCTCGTGCCACGACGGCTCCCGCAAAACCTGCTCCAACGACCAGTAGTTTATTGTTAGTCATGTATCGTCAGGCGCTAAGGCCGAGCCGTCTAAGTGCTTGAAATGGCGATGAGTGATAGTCGAGCTTGAGTACTGACAGCACTTTTAAGTCTAGCTGAGTCAAGCTGTTGATGCCGCTGATCTTGGCGAGAGGAGAGCGGCGCAGGGCCTGCCACATTGCTCTGCCCAAAGGGGCTGCTCTTACGCATGCACGAATCCACTGTGAGGCGACGACCTTTCGAGCCTCATCATCCGAATAAGCCGCGAGAATCTTATTGAGCCAAGCCTCGATGGCCTGTAGATCCTCTATCGAGTGAATCGATTGCGGCGCTCTTATGAGATTGTGAACCCGGAGTTCATCTTTCGTAGGAAGAAAACCTTGCTGCTTAAGTGAGTTCTCACGAATGCCTTCGGTGACGCGTTCCATGGCGGCTCGTTGCGCCTGGGTGGATTGCTGTGGGTGACGCCGATAGTCAAGAAGTACTTCAGGCACGTTCGCCATTCGAAAATGCGTGCTGGCCCGGACGTATAGGTCATAGTCCTCTGCCAGGCGATGGGATTGGCGATATTGGAACCTTTCAAAAACTTCTCTTCGAGCCATCAAAGTTGGGTGGCATATGGTGTTCTGGAAGATCATGGCTGCCCGCAAGGCAGCTTCACTTGAAGGCCATCTACAGGTACGAGAAATGCCTTGCCCGACCTCCCTGAACCAGCTTCCACAAAAGTCGATCTTGCGTTCCGTTAGATAAGCTAACTGGCGCGCCGTGCGTTCCGGATGAGAGATATCGTCCGCGTCCATCCGACCAATATAGGCTCCGTTGGCGAGATCCAGCCCGCGGTTGAGTGAAACTACGATACCTTCATTGCGCTGGTTTCTCTCAACGAAAAGACGGTGTTCCTTTTGACGATAAGTCTCTAGAAGGTATGCGGTGTCGTCGGTGGAGCCATCATCTACCGCGATGACTTCGACATTCGCATAGGTTTGACGGAAGAGACTATCCAGTGCCTGTTCCAGCCATTGAGATGCGTTGTAGCAAGGAAGTATGAAGGAGACGAGGGGAGTCATATCAAATACTCCGCTTCCACGAGGCGTAGCCCAGTCGCGCTTTGGTGCGGCGAAAGCTTATGGCCAACCAGCGAGGGATGCATAACGCCCATTCAGTCGCAATGATGTTACCGCCTGAAAAAATGTCGACATCAAGAATGCGCGCGCGAGGTCTGGCGGAGGCATTCATGGCTTTGGACTCTGCCAGAACGCGGCTCCAATGGAATGGTGCGAATGGAAATGCTTTGTGTGCGGAATCGGCCAATGCGTTCGCAATCGCTAGCTGGCGATCGAATGTGAGACGACCTTGGACGCTTAGCGCTTGGTGAGCCTCCATAAGCCAGCCGTACATGCGGACATGGTCACTGTTTCGAGTAAAAGGTTGAGACACACGAGGAGATGCGTGCTGTACCCACGCGCCTACCGAGCGGGACAATCGGCACCACGACAATTCGCGCGTGCCCACAAGACGGATCATAAACTCGATATCTTGTCGCGCAGGGGTAGTGCTGGTCCATGGAGTATCGGGCAGGATGTCGCGTCGAAAGATGTGCGCTGGCGGATTGGTGAGCCTCTCGGGCATCAAAATTGCTGTCGTAAAGTCTTCTGTATCGGGCTGCGTAACGCATTGCTTGGTATCGATGCCTTCATATAAGACATCCATCGAGCCAGAGCAGACATCCGCGCCGGTCTGCTCAAGCATTGTCAGTTGCTCTCGAACCGCTTCTGCATAGATGAAATCGTCGTCATCGAGAAACCGTATGTACTTGCCGCGGGCAAGGCTGGCGCCATGGTTGCGCGCCAAGTTCGCATTGGCCGGCGATACGATGGATACGCGTACCCGTGAATCTTGGGCAAATGGCGCCAGGGTGTTTCGCCAGGAGTTGTCCGGGCCGTTGGGGACGACAATCACCTCTATCTCGTCAGTCCAGCCTTCGAGAGCGCTACCGATCGCTCGCTGTAAAAAGCGAGGGCGCCCATAGGTTGGAATGATCGCGCTAATCAGCGGTGTCGGCATGGGGCGAGTCGTACAAGGCGAAGGGGCGGCGCGCTACGGTATGGTAAATCAGCGTGACAATGGTTCGATTGAATATCCAGGAAAGCGTGACGTAGAGCGCAAGCCCGAGGACCCCCGTGACAAGCAGGCTTCCCCACGGTGAGCTCATGGCCATTGTGACAGGCCATGCCAGCAGTGTGGCGACTGCGGCAATGCTCACCGGTCGAGTGAATGACCATAAATAGCTCTTCAAGGATGCTCCGCAAGATGGCCAAATCAAGTAGCGCCATCCGGGGATCAGAAGGACGAGCTGCAGGGCAGTCATCGTTGCCGCGATGTGGGCGATGCCAAAAGGGGCGACGCAAATGGTGGCCAGTGGCACCAGAAGTGCGGAGGCGAGGTTCCAATAGAAGCTGCGTTTTGCGCGGCCGGTCGCTAGTAGGAGTGAGCCCACCGGATTTCCGATCGACACCAGCAGTCCATATAGCGCCAATAAGCGAAATACGTCTGCGCTGGATGACCATTGATTGCCTAGCAATAGGCCAATGATAGCCGGCGCCTGCAATATGCCGAAGAAGTAGATCGGCGCCGTTAGGCTGGCCACGGCTCGGACCTGCAGCAAGTAGATGCGTGCTACTCGCACCCTGTCTTGTTGCGTGGCGCTCATTATAGGAAAGGCTACACCAGTAAGAACAGGGTTGATGAGGGCGACCGGTTTGGTGCAAAGCGCCTTGATAGGGGCGTAGCGACCGAGATCGGTCATGCCAACCAGTTTGCCTAGGATGAGCGAATCGATTTGCGTATTGAGAAAATCGAGCGTGCGCTCAGCCACCTGATAGAGACCAAAGCGAAGAAATGGTCCCACTTCGGCAAGTCGGAAGTAGCGCTCGGGACGATAGACCCGGCTTCCTGCGACGACCACGATGGCGGCCGATGTGACTCCTCCAGCGACTACGCCCAAAGCAATCGAATAGACACCGAGTCCCAGTAGTGCAGCAACAACTGATACGGTACAGGTGATAACAGCACTGGACGCGTTGGCCAATGCAAGCACTCCAAACGCGAATCGTTTTTGCAGAATGGCCCGATACTGGCCCGCGAATGCAGCCATTACAATTGACAGGGAAAGTAGCTTTAGGGTGCCTTCCAGCTCTGCATTGCCATAGAAGTGTGCTGCCAGTGGGGCCGCCGCGAAGAGCCCTATTGCTAGGGCAAAACCCACGCCAAGATTAAGCCAGTACAGGGTCGATAGTTGAGAGGCGCTAGCCTGATGGTAATGAACAATGGCACCGGACAGGCCAAAGTCAGCGTAGAAGGCAAGCAAACTCGCCGCCACTGACGCGACTGCCGCCACGGCAAAATCCGTAGGCGTGAGGATACGGGCGAGCAGGGCGATCTGCAGTACTTGCAGCACGGCAGTTGTCGCACTGGCAAGTGATGCGTGTCGAGCACCACTTCGTGCACTGCTGGCCAAGTCGGAGGGAGGAGCCGGGCTCATGTCAGGGCCTGGCCTAGCACACAGCGCTTCCACCAAAGCGTCACCGACATGGCGCGCCATAAGTAGTATGGGTTTCGATCCGACAGTACGTCGTACCCTTTGTGCAGGGCGCCCATGTCAATGTACGGGCAGTCTAGGCCTGACGTGAAGGCGAAATAGGTATTTTTGGAGCCGCGAAGCCATTCCTTGATAGGGAACGGAAACCCCATTTTCCTCTTTCGTGCAACGATGGCTTTTGGCAGTACGTCTTGCATGGCCTGTCGGAGGATCCATTTATGCCAGCCGTCGCGTATCAGGTAGGTGGTGGGGAGCTGAAACGCGAATTCCACTAGGTCAACATCCAGAAATGGTGCGCGAACTTCCATTGGCACACCCATCCAGGATTGGTGGCTGGAGCGCAACCAATAGTTCATGCGCCAGTTTCCCATGAGGTCAACTAGCAGCTCATCAATATTTCTCCGGGGTCCTTTGGCGCTATGAGATACGCCGTTGGTGCGCACCAGGTCGAATTCTGGAGTGTAGGAGGCTCTCCATAAGGCGCGTTTGAGTTCGCGCAACACCACGCGGCCGTATGGAAGTTCCTTGTATCTCGCGACCTCTCGTAGTGCTTGGAGTGGGTGACCTTTCCTGACTAGATCGAGAAGAAACGGCCCTATGTAATCGGAGGAGTAGCCCGCAAGTAGTTCATCTCCACCCGCACCGTTGAGGCTCACCCGTAACCCTTGTGCGGCCATCAGCCGCCACAGGGTGAAATGGGTAAGCATATTGGGTGCGTGAAACGGTTCATCCATGAGTGCGACATAGTCATCTGCGGAACGCCAAAAATCGTCCTTTGGCGCACGTAGAACTCGATAATCAATGTTGTTGCCGAATCTTTCCGCAAGGGTGCGGGCGATGGGCTCCTCATCTGAATGTGCTTCGTCAAACTTCACGGTGAACGTCGAAATACGATGCCCAAGGCTTGCTGCAACGGCAACGATACTCGATGAGTCCATGCCTCCGGAAAGTTCCGCGCCCCATGGAACGTCAGCGTGAAGTCGACGCGTAACTGACCGGTAGAATATTTCGCGGAACCCATCAACAGCTTGACGCGGAGAAAGCTCGCGTTCGGTTAAGCGGGTGGAACGGAGTTGCCAGTAGCGTTGAGGCTCTTGTGCTTGACCTTGCCTAACCCAGGCAAAAGATGCAGCAGGGAACGTCGTTATGCCTTCATAGCAGGTAAGGTTGTTTATATCGCGCCATCCATGATCAACGAAATCGCGAATGGCTTGTGCGCGAGGAGTGCTAGCTGCACTGCTCGCCACTAGGCGAAGCGCTTTGATCTCCGATGCCCAAGCTATGCCGCTGCGTGTGGGCGCGATATATAGCGGTGCTTTTCCCAAAGGGTCGCGTGCTAGCAATACAGCCCCCTTTTGCAGGTCATACAGCGCGATGGCCCAAAAGCCCCGCAGGCGTGAGAACATGTTTGTGCCCCATGCCTGATACGCTGCTACCAGAACCTCCGTATCGGATGTTGTTCTGAAACTATGGCCCAGTTTCTCCAGTGCGGGTCGTAGTTCAAGGTAGTTATAGATCTCTCCGTTGAATACGACGCAGACGGCGTTATCGGTGGACCAGAATGGCTGATGCGCCCCCTTAGTAGGGTCAATGATCGAAAAGCGACGGTGGCCAAGGGCCGTGTCGTGGACGACTGATTCGACATGGTCCGCCTGTGGGTTGCTTGCGTCGGCCTTCCCGTGGAGCGGCGCGTTACTATTGAAAAAACTCAAGCCTTCGTCGTCTGGACCTCTATGAGCCATGATTCGGCACATGGCGACGAGCTCAGATGCGGGGCGAGCCTCGGGTTGGGACAAGGAATAGCCAGCGATACCGCACATAGTCGTATTTCGTTAGTCGTTGGAGGAGCGGAGGTGATGGCTAGCTTAGGGCTTGCGCGCGATTGTGAAATAACCAACCGTCTCGCGATCTTCTGGCCAGACATGATCTAAATTCAGGGCAATAATCTGATTTGTGAGCCAGAACGGGCTCAGGATGGCGCGAACAACCGTCCGCATCAATCGGGGGCCACGAACCAATCGATGGAGTTGATAGTTGAACTTGAGCACCCACATAGCCCAAAAGCCGGATGTGGGGCGAACAATAATATCTGTGAAGCCCGCCTTCGTGAGGTGATGTTCAAGACCGAATCGGGTAAATCGCTGAAAGTCCCAGGGTGCCTCATGAATCCACCACTGGAACGGTGTGGAGATAGTTAGTTCGCCGCCTCTGCGCAAGACACGAAACGCCTCTGCGAGCATTACGTCGGGCTCGGAAAGATGCTCCATGACTTCGAGAGATATAACGTGATCGGCTACATCATCCGCGAGTGGGAGTGGCATGTTGAGATTTGCCAAAACGTCCGCCTTCAAACCGTGCATGGAGTTGGCCCAGTCAACCCCCATGTAGTGGTCTGCATATCGCAGGATATCTCGCTCAAAGGGGCGGGTACCGCAGCCTAAGTCAATTACGATGCCGCGAAGAGAGGGAAGCCGGCCCGCTACGAAACGGTTGATCAGCTTTTTGGCAAGCCAATTGTGCGCAAGGAGATTCTCTGGGTACATGACTTTATGTGTCAGTGCTAGCGGGCGGTGATGAGAAAATTTGAACCTGACTCTTCCAGGGCACGGCGAGCTACGTTGTATGTTCCTTTAGTAGGTCGCAGCGGGATGGCGGGGTAGATTGCAGAATGCCTTTCTATAGATAAGTCGGCCGGGCCTGGTGGGCAACTGGCAAGGCGTCCGTGCAGTATTTCTTGCTACTTAGTCCTACCAAGCGGCAACCGCTTCTCCAAGCGCGCCCTCGTTCCGAGCGCGCTGGGGATGTCAGTCCTAGCGATGCTTCGTCGTATTCCTCAGGCATGCGCTCGTTGCGTGAGCAACTATATGGTCGTAATGCTGCTCAAGAGCGCGAGTGCATTCCGATATGGAAAATCGCTTTTTTGCAAACGACCGTGCCGCGTACCCGATTTCGTCTATGTGGGTATCATCTGAGAGTGATATAGCGAGAAGCTCGGCTAGTGTTGCGACATCGCGTTCCTTGAAGGCCCAGCCTGTGGTGCCCTCAATCATGGCCTCCCCGCATGCGCCTCTAGCGGACGTAATGACAGGTACGCCGCAGGACTGCGCCTCCACAAGCACTGTTGGAAGTCCCTCTGCGTCACTGACCTGAGACGAAACGTGTAGCCACTTTGAAGGTGAGTTCTCTACCCTAAACAGGCAAGGAGAACCCATGAAGAAGCGACACACCGAAGAGCAGATCATCACGATCCTGCGGGAGGCAGAGCGCGGCGCCGTGCCGGTCAAGGCACTGTGCAAGCGTCATAACATCAGCGAGCAGACATTCTTCCGCTGGCGCAACAAGTTTGGTGGCATGGATGTGCCCGACGCACGGCGGCTGAAAGACCTGGAAGCAGAGAACGCCAAGCTCAAGCGGATGGTGGCCGAGCAGTTGCTGGTCATCGACGGGATGAAGGAAATCGTCCGAAAAAAATGACCACCCCGGCGGCACGGCGCAATGCATTGGGCGTACTGGTTGGCCGGGGAATATCGCGGCGCAAGGCGTGTTTGTACCTTGCCTTGAGTCGACGCGTGGCGCATTACACACCCACGCAGTCAGGCAAGGATCAAGCGCTAGCAGCGCGACTGATGGCCAGTTCGCCCCAGGTGCCTCGCTTCGGCTACCGGCGCATGGCGGCATGGTTGAATGTGGGTGAGGCGCGCGTACGGCGGCTGTGGCGTTCGCTTGGCTTGAACATTCCGCGACGTCGGCCCAAGCGGCGGCGTAGCGGCAGCGACATTCGCCTGCCCGGCGCGGTGCGACCCAA
>NZ_JAELTT010000039.1 GCF_016428975.1 Dyella sp. ASV21 | reverse complement strand
TGGCGGTCGCTCCGACTACGTCCTCGATGGCCTCGCGCATCAATCCCCCTTAAAGAGCTCGCCTCTACGGCGTCGCCACGAACATTACCAGCAGTTCCCCGCCTATCCGGCATGTCCGTTCTGGGTCGAAAGCGGACCCGTAGCGTTCCCCAAAATCGATTGCGCGGGCTGGACTCCGATCAATGATTCATCGCCCAGATAGCAACTACGGACAGGAACGCAACGGTGGACAGCCCATTGAGAATTGCACTGGAATAGTAAGAACGTCTTCCCGCGCGCTGTTTCCAAAACACGGTAGCAAGAAACCCGCTGAACAGCGCCGCCCCCAGCACCACCAAGGCTCCCACCCAACTTTCACCCTTAAATGAGCTCGCGGGCGCACTGGTAGCACTCACCCACAGGCTGGTCGCAACCAACAACAAAAGCCCCGAACCAAAGACGTTCATAGCCCCACGGACCGTCCTCAACACCATATTCATCAGCGTTCCTTCGTATGTAACCGTCACAGCATTAGACCAATCCGCTTTTGCTAACTGTCTGCTTTGGGTTGCGGATTCAACCGGTCAACGCAACACCCCGACACTGTGTCAGCAGAACGTGCGTTGCCATGGCATCCAGGCTGAGATTCATCGCTCGATGGCCAGCAGGCTGGAAGTGCCTTAAATCCAAGGGGTAATCTGAACTATTTGCACAGCCGGATCGTTAGAGAGGCTGCCAAGAAAGCGTAGAAGATTGATATTCCACGCAAAACGATTTCATCCAAGTGTTTGCGTTGACCGGTTGACCTGATGTCGCTGAGATCATTATGCCCGGGTCGGAAGCCGACATCTTTATCTGGCCTTAGCCACGATCAGCTCCGGACCGTCGCCTAGGCCTGGAAGTCTATCGGTCAGGTGCACATGATCAAAACCTTCAGCCTCCATTTCGACAGCCAGGTCAGTGAAGACTTTCGCAATGGCCCTCAACTCTGCCGGGCTAGCCAATATGCTCGCTTCGGAGAGCGACAACGGCGCCTGGCGCACGTCGTCCCCTTCTTCGTATCCAAACAGCTTCATGCCAGTCCCTGGCTTTGCAATTTTTGCGTCATCCGAACTGTCTGCTCCGAGTCGGAAGCAGACGTAAAAAAGCATCGAGCACATTCTCTCTCAAGGGACCACGCACGCTGATGGGGTTCGCGAAACGAAGTCAACGACAATCCCGGAGTCAGTGGGGCGCTCCTGACCAGGTGGCCTTGATGCGTGCCAAACCCAGTATTGCGTCACCTTCCCACCATTGAGTAGGCGCGCGATATCGGTTGCTCCCTGCCCGAATGGCCCAGCAGGCGACACGGTAAACGCAAAAATTGTCCGGCGGGCAGCGCTGCCCGTTCCGACGATATATCGGACGCTGTAATACAACTCGTTGGTACTAGGCAAAACACAGTGAATGCCAGTGGTCGCTAATATGGGGTCCAGGTCACCTGGTGGCAGGGGTCGAATTTGTCCTGACAGGCTAAGGGGAGCGGCCTTCTTTTGAAGCACGGCCAGCAGCATGTCGGCCTGATGCTGACTTATGCCTTGAATGCTGTCTGCTTGAGCCACGGCCATGGCACTAAACACCAAGGTCGACGCAAGAGCCAGCGTCGGAACGCATTTCATCTGACCACTCATGCGACCCGGGCCAAGATCAGTCCGCTGTGGGTCGTAAGCGGACCTCTGCATTTCAATCCCGTTCGCCCCTGACATCAGTGGCTCGCAAGGGCCACGTGCGTAAGCACAGCGAGACTCCAAATGATAAAGGGGAAAGCAAGCCCCAAAAATATCGCATGCCAATAGCTGATCTCGCGCCTCCTCCAAGGACCACTGGCTCGGCCGAAGCTCCAAAAGAAGAGCGGGAGCAGGGCAAAGAAAAAAAGGTTCGGATACCCCAGCTGATCGGAAGCAAGACCGCCGAAGAGGAATATCACGGGGAAAATCCACGCCAGCACAAAGGCACGCCAGTGAATTCCTGCAGTTCCCAGTAGTGTCGAATTAGGCGATTCGCTCATAGGCCTTAGCCAGCTTGTTCACTTTCCCGAACGATACTTACATGCTCGCTTGCCGCAAGTGGAATTCTTTGGGACGTCCGCTATGGGTGGCGGTCGGAAATGGACGTTGCGGATGCTTTACCTTTTCCGCAGAAATCTGTCCATGAGAATAAACGCCGCCGCACCATGGACAGCCACTCCAATGGGAAAGCTCGCGAGAAAGGCGATGAAATTGAGCGGAGACCCTTCGTATATCGGGTGCCCTGCCGTCCCTATGTTGCCCAACGGGACAAACGATTGAGCCAGCGTGTTTTGCCAGAACAGCGCTCCAGCCAAGGATTCAAGCCCAGCGGAGTCCGCAACGAACGCTGCACCAAGTAGCAGGAGCGTAACCAAAATTCCGACACAGACAGCAAACAAGGCGCGCTTAACCATGGATCTCCCTTGGGTACACATCCGGTGCACACAAGTGGCACTACGTGCGCTTTCTCAATGGATCGAGCAACGACTTGAGGCCGTTATGGTCGAGTTCGAGCGCCAGTGCCAGCAGGTTTCCCAGCTCGCCCTTGGGAAAGCCCTTGCGCGCATACCATGCAAGGTACGCCCCTGGCAGGTCGGCGATAAGGCGGCCCTGGTATTTGCCGTAGGGCATGGTCATGGTCACCAGCCTCTGCAAGTCTTCCGGCTTCACTGGATGACACGCCTTGGGCGCTCGACGAGAGAACCGGCACGTCGCTTGTCAAGCTTGGTCATGCATGCCTCCTGATCCCAACCTCGGGATGCTGTGAAGCCCTCAGTATAGGCGGCACGGTCGCCTCCCGCTTGGAGATCACAGGCAGCGCAACGAAGCCATGCGGACGACCGGCGACAACGCGCCGTGTTGCATGTGCGAATGCAGGGGTGATGCTCAGAAGCACTGCTAGACCTGTCGGGCCGCCTGGCAAGCGGATTCCATTCGCGGGACTGGCGCGGCGCCGCTTGCGGCCGGCTCCGCACTGACGCACAGTCATCGCAGGCGCGCCGCACATCCCTTTTACCAAGACGGCTCGGCTGGCTAGCGCCGAGTCTCCATTTCGCAGCCACGGCTGCCATCCTCGGATAGAACCGTGAGTGATACCCCGATAGCCCCGGCGGCAAGCGACGAAGTGATGAAGCCGAGTGCGTCCGTCTCGTTGACGATACGCGAGGACGACTTGTCCAGCGCAGCAACACAGCGCTTGCTGGCATTCCACCTTGAGCAGATGCATCGTCACTCTCCGGCCGGCAGCGTCTTCGCACTGGATCTGTCGGGTTTGCGCATACCGCAGGTCACCGTGTGGACGGCCTGGCGCGGTCAGCAGATCGTCGCGGTGGGCGCCATGAAGGCGCTGGACGGCACAAGCGCCGAACTGAAGTCGATGCGAACCCACCCCGATCATCTACGCCAGGGCGCGGCTGCGTGCATGCTCGACCACATCATCGCGGTCGCTCGACAGCGCGGCCTGAAACGGCTGAGCCTGGAAACCGGTAGCGGCCCCGCCTTCGAGGCCGCCCTGACGCTCTACCGCAAGCGCGGATTCACCGAGGGCGACGCCTTCGCCGATTACCTGCCCAGTTCCTTCAACCGGTTCTTTCATCTCCAGCTCTAGGGAGGCCCCGAGCAATGTCGGATAGGCGCCATGACGGCCCGATGGGTCGCCGCGACCCAGGCACGGGCTTCCCGACGGGGCTGACAGGCGTCCGGACCGCCCCGCTCCCCGGCCGCTGCGACCGGCCTACGCTACTCTGCGCCCAGGCCGACGCCCTCCCGGGCCCGGTTTACCCCAGCTCTGGAGGGGTGGAAAGCCGTCCAAATGGCTGAATCGGCATGAAATCGTCATGTCCAACCCGCAAGCTGAGGCTGCAAAGCGGGGGGAGGCCGTGTATCATGCGCCACCCCCTTTCATCTTTCTATCCGTAAGGAAGGATATATCCCGCGATGAGCAATTTCCTCTTCACCTCCGAGTCGGTTTCTGAAGGCCACCCGGACAAAGTCGCCGACCAGATCTCCGATGCCGTCCTCGATGCGATCATCGCGCAGGATCCGCGTGCGCGCGTGGCCTGCGAAACGATGGTGAAGACGGGCGTGGCCATCGTGGCCGGCGAAATCACCACCAGCGCCTGGGTCGACCTGGAAGGCCTGACCCGCAAGGTCATCACCGACATCGGCTACGACTCCTCGGAAGTCGGCTTCGACGGCGAGACCTGCGGCGTGCTCAACCTGATCGGCAAGCAGTCGCCGGACATCAACCAGGGCGTGGACCGCAAGAAGCCGGAAGAACAGGGCGCTGGCGACCAGGGCCTGATGTTTGGCTACGCGACCAACGAAACCAAGGACTACATGCCGGCGGCGATCTACTACTCGCATCGCCTCGTCGAGCAGCAGGCCAAGGTCCGCAAGAAGAAGAACTCGCCGCTGCCGTGGCTGCGCCCGGATGCCAAGAGCCAGGTCACCCTGCGCTATGAGGATGGCGTGGCGACCGCGATCGACGCCGTGGTGCTCTCCACCCAGCACGATCCGAGCGTCAAGCAGAAGGACCTGGTCGAGGCCGTGCGCGAGTACATCCTCAAGCCCGTGCTGCCGGCCAAGCTGCTGCACAAGGGCACCAAGTTCCATATCAATCCGACCGGCAAGTTCGTGATCGGCGGCCCGGTGGGCGATTGCGGCCTGACCGGTCGCAAGATCATCGTCGACACCTACGGCGGCTGGGCTCGTCACGGTGGCGGCGCGTTCTCCGGCAAGGATCCGTCCAAGGTGGACCGTTCGGCCGCCTACGCTGCCCGCTACGTGGCCAAGAACATCGTGGCCGCCGGCATTGCCGATCGCTGCGAAGTGCAGGTGAGCTACGCCATCGGCGTGGCTGAGCCCACCTCCATCTCGGTCACCACCTTCGGTACCGGCAAGATCGCCGACGACAAGATCGAGAAGCTGATCCGCAAGCACTTCGACCTGCGTCCGTACGGCATCATCAAGATGCTCGACCTGATCCACCCGATGTACCAGCAGACCGCGAGCTACGGCCACTTCGGCCGCACCCCGCAGGAAGTGAAGGGTCCGGATGGCAAGGTCTACTCCACCTTCTCGTGGGAAAAGACCGACAAGGCCGAAGCGCTACGCGCCGATGCCAAGCTGAAGTAAGCATCGCTTGCTTCACACCGAAAACGGGCCGCGCAAGCGGCCCGTTTTCTTTGGTGACGATGCGCTCGCTAGGCCGGCCGTGGCGGTTGCCGCCGCGCGTCCACAAAGCCCGCCACCAGCTCCACCACGGCGTCTTCGAATTCGGGCGTGACCAACATGTGCTCGTCGCGCTCCAGGCCCGCGCGCACGATGCCCGCCACCGCCTGCGTAAGCACAAAGGCATCGGTGGGCGACAGCCGCACCACGCCTTGCGAGCCATCGGCCACCTCTCCCGCAGCCAGCATGGCCGCCAGCGTGGTGACCGGGCGATCCATGTCGCGGTGAGTATGGTTGCGCCATGCCAGGTCGAACATGATCTTGCGCGCCCGTTGACGCCCATCGAAGGCATGCAGCTCGGTGCGCACCACGATGCGGATGCGATCACGCAGGCTGAGTTTCTCCGCGCCGCGCGAGGTGAGCGCCTCGGTCATGCGTGCCAGGCGGCGATCGCGCTCGTGGCGCGCCAATGCGTCGAGAATCTCCTGCTTGTTCTCGAAGTACTGGTAGAGGGTGCCCACGCTGAAACCCGCCGCCGCCGCGAGGCGATTGGTACTGAATGCGCGCAGTCCGCGCTTTTCCAGCAACTGGATGGCCGCCTCCAGAATCAGCTCCCGCGTTTGCCGCGCACGTGCCTGGGCCGGCGCACGCCGCTTGGGCACGGGTTTGGGTTGGGATTCACTGGCCATGCAACACAGCGGGGCGCGAGGGTGACCCGTGGAGGCTCCCCCATCGCCCGCTGCAAGTCCAGTCCCGTTCCGCATGGCTAAGCCTGTCCGGCGTGGCCGGATGCCGATCAGAAGTTGTACTTCACATCGATGCCGACCGTGCGCGGCGGCGCCGTATAGGCCTCGCCGAACGGTGCGTAATAGGTCTGCAGGCCAGTGGAGATAAAGGCGAGCTGGTTGAACATGTTCTTGACGTACAGATACGCCGACCAGCGCCCATTGGCGTCCTCCACGCCCAGGCGGCCGTCCACCAGGGTGTAGTTGCCCATGCGCGTGCGCGTGGGGTCGTTCGGCCGGAACGTGGAGTACGAGCTGCCCACATAGTTTGCGTCCAGCCGCACCATGCCACCCAGGCCCGGGCTGAGCGGCCAGCGATAATCGGCGGCCACGGCACCGGTGTACTTGGGCGTGTTGGGCACGCGATCACCAGCCTGCCCCAGCACGCCCTGCTCCTCGTAGCTATTGCTGGCCTGGTCCTTGGTCAGCACCGCATCGATGTAGTTGAAGTTGGCGGTGAGATCCAGCCCAGGCACCGGGCGATACAGCATTTCCCACTCCAGCCCGCGCATGCGCGCCGCGCCCGCGTTGGTGATGAACTCCGAGGTGCCGTCCAGGGTGATCGCGCTGACCTGCATGTTGTGCCAGTTGATCTGGTAGACATCGGCCGTGAGGTAGAGCTTGCGGTCGAACCAGTTGGACTTGATGCCCAACTCGTAATTCCACAGGGAGTCGGCCTGGTAGGTGGTGAGGTTCACCGGCAGGTTGATCAGCTGATTGGCACCGCCCGGACGCATGCCATCGGCCGCCAGGCCGTACACCATGACATTGGGCGCCAGGTCGTAGGAGATATTGAGCTTCTTCAACCAACCGCTCTGGCCGGCGCTCACCGTGGCGGGCGGGATAGTGCCGCCACCAATCAACGGGAAGTTGAAGTTGAGGTCGGTATAGCCGGTGATGTCCTTGTTGTAGTTGTAGTAACGCAGGCCACCGGTGATGTTGAGCGCCGAGGTGACATGCCAGGTGGCTTCGCCATAGGCGGCCTTCTGCCGCAGGTCATCGGCAATATGGCGGCGAAAGAAGATCTGCGACGGCGACGGCGCCGCGCCGGTGGCCGCATCCGCGTAGGTGTATTCGCTGAACAGGCTGCTCTTGCGCTGTTCTTCATACAGGCCGGCGGTCCAGTCCAGCGTGTCGTTGCTCTTGGAACTCAGGCGCAACTCGTTCGACCAGTTGGTGGTATGTCCGGGGTAATACAGATACGAGGGGATGTACTGATCGGCGTTGTACACATGGCCCAGACCCAGCTCACCCAGCAGGTACTTGGCGTACTGGAACAGCGGCGTGGCGTCCTGGTTGTAGAAGCTGGCGCGATCGAAATACGAGCTGATCACGCTCAGCGTCGCCCAGTCCAAATCCGCTGTGAGGGTCACGTTGGAAATCTTGGTGTGGTCACGGTAAGGCACCAGCGTGGCGATTTCCGAGCCGTAGCGCGAAGGCAAGTCCACCGGGTACAGCGGCTGCAGCGCCCAGCGTTCCGGGTAAGGCGTCCAGAAATTAGGTTCGGCGTTGGTGATGTGATCGGAGAAGCTGGCATCCAGCGTCACCTTGTCGATGGGCTGATAGCGCAGCATCACGCGCCCGCCGCCTTGCTTGGCCTCGCCCACATGCGTGCGGCCCAGCACCACGTTATCGATATAGCCACCCGTGTCCTGCTTGTCCGCCACCACGCGCACGGCCAGCTTGTCCTGGATCAGCGGAAGATTGAACATCGCGTTGGTCAGCCACGAGGCGCCACCGCCCTTGGTCACCGCGTAGCCAGCCTCGACGCTGCCATCCACGCGATCCAGCTCGGGCTTGTTGGTAATCAGGCGGATCGCACCACCCATCGAACTGGCGCCGTACAAGGTGCCCTGTGGACCGCGCAGCACTTCCACGCGATCGATGTCGAACAGGTTGAGATCGGGCTGGTGACCGCCGGCATCGTTAGTGGTGCCCACCGAACCGGTGATGGGTGTTTCGTCCATATAGATGCCGGTGGTCGGCTCGCCCGCCGCGTAGATGCCGCGAATCGAAATGCGCGACTGTCCCGCGCCGGCATTCTGCACGCTCACGCCCGGCGCCATCTTCAACATGTCGTTGATGGTCAGCGCGCCGCTGTCAGCCAGAACTTCGGCGGGCACCGCCGTGATGGCAATAGGCGTCTTATCGATGGCCGTGGCGTGCTTGGTCGCTGTTACGGTGATGGCACCGAGCGAGGTCGCGTCGTCTTTGGAGGGTGCCTTGCCTTTGCTGCTTACCGCTGCGTCCGGCGACGTAGCCGCTGCCGCCTGCGCATGCACCATCATCGGCGTCCATGCACCTGCCACCAACAATGCCGCCCACAGCGGATGCCTGGCCATCACCCCACCACCCTGCTTGATCACACGCACCATCGCACTCTCCCCTTTGCTGCATTGCTGTCGTTCGCGCGGCTGATGGCGCCAACGGTCAAAGACACGACTCCCCGCGACAGCATGCGCACGCATGCCGCCGAAGCAGCCACTGTGATTACTTACCGCGCGACTCGCCCCTGACGTGGCGACCCACTGCCCCGCCGCACCGCTTCAACCCGCGGCGTTACGCATAAACTGGGCGGCAAACTGCACGCAGTTCAAGTAGTCGCTCACCGGAATACCCTCATCGATACCGTGAAAGCGTTGGATCGTGGTGGGCGTGAGGTGATACGGCACAAAGCGCAGCTGTTCGGTGGATACCGGCACGTAGTGCGAGGCATCCGTCGCCGCCGTCACCAGATACGGCACTACCGGCACCCCTGGCGATACCTGCTGAATGGTTTGGCGCACCAGCTTCAGACCCTCGCCGTCGATGGGCGAGGTCGGGCTCGGCTCGTTCTGCTCCTGACCCGGCTCGATCGTTACGCGGGGGTCGGCCACCACGCGACGCACGTGTTCCAGCACGCCGGCCACCGTATCGCCGGGCAGGATGCGAAAGTTGATGGTGGCGTTGGCCACGGTGGGCAGCACGTTGTCTTTCACGCCGGCATTGAACGTGGTCTCGGCCGTGGTGGTGCGCACCATCGCATTGCCGGATGGTGTCTTCTCCAACTCACCGATCAACACGGACCCCAGCAGCCAACGATTGCGCACCGCCATACGTGCGGGAAAGGGCAGCAGCGGAGCCAGCGCGTCGAACATCGCAGTCGCCGTGGGCGCCAGCTTGGCCGGCATCTGCTTGGCTTCCAGTTGCACCAGCGCATGGCTGAGGATGCCAATGGCCGATTGCGGCGGCGGCTGCGAGGAGTGACCGCCCGCTGCCTGCACGCTGAGCTTTACCGAGACATAGCCCTTCTCCGCAATGCCGACCATGGCAAGATCGCCCGCCACGCCTGGCATCAGGCCATTCGTATAAGCCCCGCCTTCGTCCAGTACCAGCTGCGCATGCACGCCGCGCTGTTTGAGCAAGGCCACGATGGCCACCGCGCCACCTTCGCCACCACGCTCTTCGTCGCTGCCGAAGGCAAAGTAGAGGGTGCGCCTGGGTTCGAAGCCTTGCTGCAGCAACTGTTCGGCCGCCTCCAGTATGGACACCACGCTGGCCTTGTCGTCGAGCGCGCCGCGGCCCCAGATCACGCCATCGGACACCTCACCCGACCAGGGATCGCGCGTCCAGCGTGCACGCGTATCCGGATCGACCGGCACGGTGTCCTGATGCGCCATCAGGATGACCGGCGCCACCGACGTGTCCTGCCCTTTCCAGGTGATGAGCAGGCCGCCGTGGCCGACCTCCTCCACCTGGAGTGCGTGATGCACGCGGGGAAACTGCTCGGCAAGGTAGGCATGAAAGGCGGCCAGATCCTCGGTCGACGGCGGCGCCTCGCCGGTGGACACCGTATGCAGTTTCACCGCGCCCGCGAAACGCGCCACGGCCTGGTCTTGATCGAATTTGAGCGGTGTGTACGAACCCTTGGCGTCAGCCGCGGCCAACGGCGGTGTCGCCCAGGTCCGCAACAACACCACGGCGGCGACCGCCAGCACCACCAAGAGCACCAACCCGAGCGCTACCTTGACCACGTTCTTCATGCGAACTATCCCTCCCCAGGGAACTTCTCATGCCACAGGTGCGGCATGGACCACGTCTATGGCGTCCGACGTTACGGAGCCAGCGCCGGGAGGAGCAACGCGAAGATCTGAGCACCCTCGAGCGTCAACCGTATGGCAACCGCGCCTGCACGACGCCGAAAGCCCATGCGCCAAGGGCCTTAGGCCCACGCCGGGTGCCCGTGGCGCTTCCTTGAAACCTGAGCGCCCCGCACCGCTCCGGCTCATCGAGCCTCTAGAGGTCCGCCAGGAACGTCAGCGACGGCACAAAGAACAAGCTGCCGGTGACGGCCGTGCTGAAATCGAGCAGGCGATCGTAGTTCCCGGGCGGCAGGCCCACGAACATGTTGTTGAGCATCTTCTCGATACGCGCCGGCGAACGGGCGTAACCGATGAAATAGGTACCGAACTCGCCCTTGCTCACGTCGCCAAACGGCATGTTGTCGCGCACGATCTCCAACGGCTCGCCGTTCTCTTCGATACTGGTGAGCACGTTGTGTGCATACGCCGGCTTGGCGGCATCGTCCAGCTCGATGTCCGAAAGCTTCTTGCGGCCGATCATCCCCTCCTGCTGCTCCACCGGCACGGCGTTCCACCCCTTCAAGTCATGCAGGTACTTCTGCACGATCACGTAACTGCCGCCGGCAAACGCCGCATCCTCATCACCGATAACAGCCGCGTCCAGGGCGTCCTGGCCGACGGGGTTCTCGGTGCCGTCGACGAAACCGAGCAGGTCACGCTCGTCGAAATACTTGAAGCCATGCACCTCATCGGCCGTGGCGACCACCTCGCCGATGCGCGACATGATCTGGGCCGCCAGCTCGAAGCACAGGTCCATATGAGTGGCGCGGATATGGAAAAGCATATCGCCCGGCGTCGACACCGCATGGTGCACGCCCTTTATCTCGCGGAACGGGTGCAACTCCGCCGGCCGGGGTGCGCCGAAGATCCGGTCCCAGGCGTCCGAGCCAAAACCCACGACACACGACAAGCGCCGATCCGGATGGCGAAACCCAATGCCACGGAGCAGCGCTGGCATATCGCCACAAAGCGCGCGCACGAGGTCACGCTCACGCCCGTCTTGCTTGAGCGTTACCACCAGGAAGATCGCCGAATGGGTCAGCTGCGCGGTAATCGGTTGCGTCGTTACAGAAGGCACCATTCGCTCCTGGGTCGGTCTAGTTCAAAAACCCGAGGATAGTGCGACAGGGCCCCAGGCGCACCAGCCCGCCATGCGGCGTACCGCTGGTCCTTCCCGAACGCGTCACCAGACGCGGGTGGCCAGGATCGTCATGGTGGCGCCGGCAATCAGCGTCAGTGCCCCCGCCGCCCAGGCAGCACGATGGGCCGAGGGTGACAGGCGTTCCAGCGTGATGGCGGCAGTGACGCCCGGCATCACGCGCAGGTCCATCACACCGGTAACGAGCAGAATCGCCGTCATGCCGCTGCAACAGGAAACGCAGTGAAACCCAAGGCGCCATCCGTAACGCCAGGCCGAGCGCGCATCGAGCACCGTGGCGTGCTTCGCTGCGGGCATGGCGCGACAACACACCAGCCGACGCGCCTTCCACGCAGTGAACTGCAGGGCGCCAGCGACCATCACCACCATACCCGCCAACCCGGGCGCCGCACGCGCCAGCAGGGGCCACTGCATCAACGCACCCGCCATCACTAACCCGGCGACATACACAACCAACCCGAGCATGAGCCACACCAGAAAGTAGCCGGCACTGAGAAGTGCGGCGAATCCATCGGGAGACGGCACGCCCGCGGCATGGCAGGCATCGCGATAGCGGCGCAGCAGGGGCGCCAGCGAGGGGAGCATCATCGCCACCGTCATCGTCGACCACATGAACATGAAAGACGCCAGGGCACCCAGCGCACCCTGCCCGCACATGCGCAGCCAAGGCATGGACATCATCCATCCACCCGGCATGGGCATGGCGCCCATGCCGGACATGGAAAGGCATTGCGCCGTGGTCACCACCACGCATAACGCAAACACCACCCCCATCACACCGTACCCACATGCGAAGGACCATCGCGGCGCCCGGCCCGCTGCGTGAGCCTGCTCGCATGACGAGGGCTGAGGTTGCCTAGCCGGCACGGTATTCGTCATGGCGCCGCCACCAGATGCCGGTTTCATTGCGGCCTTTGGGGGCACGGTCGAGCCATTGGTACATGCCCCACAAGCCATCAAGACCACGCGCGAAGGTGGAATAGGTGTGATAGACCACGCCATCCTCCAGCGCAAAGGCGCTCAGGCCTGGCCGGTCGCGCGCATAGGTGGGAGCATTGACGCCGCAGCTGGCCGCGAACTCCACCACCGGGGCGGGCGCGGGTAGCGCATCCATCGCGTGGCCGCCGCGCTGGTAGTTGTATTCCACCTCGCCCGTGCGCTGTTGTTCTTCGGTGAACGAGACATTGAAGTCGACGTTGAACTCACCGCCACGCGCGGATGCCCAGGGAAACGACCAGCCCATCCGATCCCTGTACGCCAGCAACTTCGCTAGCGGCGCACGCGACACGGCTACGAGTGCCACATCGTGATGGGCCAAGTGCACGGCAAACCCATCGAAACCATCCGCAATCGCCGAGCAAGAGGGGCACCCCGCCGTGTAATCCGGACCAAACATGAAGTGATACACCAGCAACTGCGAGCGGCCCTGGAACAGATCGGCCAAGGTCGCGGTGCCCTTGTCGGTATCGAACAGATAACGCCTGTCGACGCGCACCCAGGGCAGTGCCTGGCGTTGCCGTACCAGCTCATCGCCGCGCCGCGTCAGGGCCTTTTCCGCCTCCAGCAGCCGCAGGCGCGCCGCCAGCCATTCCTCGCGTGTTCCCACCGTGTGCGTGTTCATCGCCGTACCTCCCATTGCCATGACGTTTGAGCCGTTCCCGATTCGACGTGCGGGAGCTAGATTAGGCGCGCCCCTCCATAGGTGGGAGTAACAAGTGTGGCGGTATTGCGATGGATTCATTGATCACGGCAGCTGCGCTTTCCCTCGCGAGCGGTGATCCGCTGGGGGCACTCAATCGCGTCGCGCTGCGCGATGATCCGCCGGCGCTTGCCTTGCGCGGCATCGCCATGGCGCAGCTGGGCGACCTGCCCCGTGCCAAGTCCCTACTGCGCCGCGCCGCACGTTCCTTTGGCCCGCACGAAGTCGTGGCCCGTGCGCGATGCGTGCTGGCCGAGGCGGAGATCGCGCTGGTTTCACGCGATCTCGCCTGGCCGGGAAAGGCACTGGAGTCAGCACGGATCACGCTGGAAACGCACGGGGATCGCGCCAATGCGGCGCATGCGCGCTATCTGGAGGTTCGCCACCTGTTCCTGATCGGCCACCTCGACCAGGCCGAGCGCGCACTGCCGCAGCTCGACAACGCTCCCCTGCCACTCGCCTCTCGGGCGGCATTCGAACTGGTGGTGGCAGGCATCGCCGCGCGGCGCATCCACGGCAAGCAAGCGCGCAGTGCGCTGGCGCGTGCCGCCTACGCGGCACGCCACGCAGGCATACCCGCATTGGTGGCGGAGATCGAGCGCGCCATCCGCGAGTTGGAGGCCCCCGTGGCGCGCATGCGCAAGGCTGGCGTGGAGTACGCCCTTCCACTCGCCGACGTGGAAGCCTTGTTGGCCTCCGACGCATGGATCGTCGACGGGTGTCGCCATGTTGTGCGATGCCAAGGCACGGTCGTCTCGCTCGAACGGCGCCCGGTCCTTTTTGCAATCGCCCACGCATTGGCGGAAGCATGGCCGGAGGATTTGCCCCGACATGCGCTGGTGGAACGCGTCTTTCACACCCGGCATGCGGACGAGTCACACCGCGCGCGCCTGCGCGTGGAAGTGGGGCGCCTTCGCCGCGCGCTCCGCCCCCTCGCCAGCGTGCTTGCGACCACGCGTGGATTCGTACTGGCACCGCACGATGCCACGCATGTATCGGTACTCACACGACCGGTCGACGAGAAGCACGCCGCCGTGCTCGCCTTGCTCGCGGATGGCGAGTCCTGGTCGAGCTCGGCATTGGCGCTCGCGCTGGCACTCAGCCAACGCAGCGTGCAGCGCGCCCTGGATACGCTGGGCGAGGAAGGCAAGGTTCAATCCATCGGCCGTGGACGTTCACGCCGCTGGATGACGCCGCCCATCACCGGAGTCCCGACAACTTTGTTACTCCCCTCCGTACTGGCCGCCGACTAGGATGTGGCCCATGAAACGATCCACCGCCCGCGTTATCCGCGAACACGGTCCCTTTCCCGGGGTTTCCCAAGTGGCCGGCGTGTCCTACGACGGAGAACTCGTGTGGATCGCCGTTGGAGAGGCGCTGCAGGCGTTCGATCCGCAGAGCGGCGCCGTGCAGCGCTCGATCCCGACCAAGGCGCACGCCGGCACGGCCTTCGACGGCCGCCACCTTTTCCAGATTGCCGAGGATCGCATCGAAAAACTGGACCCTAAAACGGGCCATGTACTTTCCTCCATTCCCGCGCCGGGTGGTGGCGCCGATTCCGGGCTCGCCTGGGCCGAGGGGTCGCTGTGGGTGGGGCAGTACCGCGAACGAAAGATCCACCAGATCGACCCCGACACGGGCGCCATCCTGCGCACCATCGAATCCAATCGCTTCGTGACCGGCGTTACCTGGGTCGACGGCGAGCTGTGGCACGGCACCTGGGAAAACGACGAGAGCGAGCTGCGGCATATAGACGCCCAAACGGGCGAGGTACGCGAAAGCCTCCAGATGCCACCGGGTCTATGGGTATCCGGGCTGGAGTCGGACGGTGGTGACCGCTTCTTCTGTGGCGGCGGCAATAGCGCGAAAGTGCGCGTGGTGGCGCGCCCCGGGCGTAAACGCCCAGCCAGCTAGCCGACCCTCGCCGCAGGGTCTAAGCCTTGCCCTCACTCAACGAAGGCCGTGCGCGCAGGGCGACGCAACAAATTGCGCATGAACGAAATTCGTTGCCATGACATCTCTTTCATCTCACCCAGACGCTCCACTCCGCGATGCTTGGCCTGCGCTGAGCATCGCGCGTTACGGAGTGCTGCATTGGGAGACCTCATGAAGAAGCGATTCACGACGCCCACGCGCCGAGCGGAAGCCCTCGACCGGCTTCGCAATCTCAAGATGGCGCGCTCTTCGCATCGCTACGTACGCGGCTCTACCGACAAGTTCTATGAGTGGTTGGATGCATTGGAACACGGCGCCATGCCAGAAGGGCCTGCCATATGGATCTGTGGCGACTGCCACGTAGGTAACCTCGGCCCGCTCGCCAACCACGCAGGTCAGGTAGAGGTGCAGATCCGCGACCTTGACCAGACGGTGATAGGCAACCCGGCCATTGACCTGGTGCGGCTGAGTCTCTCGCTCGCCTCCGCATTTCGCGGCTTCGATCTGCCTGGCGTCACTACCGCGCGCATGCTCGAACAAGTCATGGCCGGCTACCGGCATGCCTTTGATCCGGCATTCGACATTACCGTGGACCTGGCCGCGCCCAAGCCCGTGCTGGGCGCCGTACGGCGTTCGCGCAACGCAAACTGGCAAACCCTGGCAAAAGAGCGCATCGAGGACACCTCGCCACGCATCCCCTTGGGCAAGCGCTTTTGGCCGCTCAGCGCCAGCGAGCGCAGCGAGATGAAAGCGATGGCGCAAAGCGAAGCCGTTCGCGCCTTGGTGACCATGCTGCATTCGCGCGAAAGCGATGCCGCGGTGCGACTGGTGGACGGTGCCTATTGGGTGAAAGGTTGCAGCTCGCTCGGTCGCCTGCGCTATGCCGCCCTGCTGGAAATCGCGCCCTGCAAGGGTGACGCCCCGGACTACTGTCTGTTGGACATCAAGCAAGCCGTGACCGCGGTGGCCCCCGTGGTAACGGGCCGTCCCATGCCGCGCCAGGCCGGACAGCGTGTACTGGCAGGCGCACGTCAGCTCTCGCCTCATCTGGGCAAACGCATGCTGGCGGGTCGGTTCCAGAACAAGGCGGTGTTTATCCGCGAGCTGCTGCCGCAGGATCTCAAGTTGGAGCTGGAACAACTCAACGAACGCAAGGCGCTGCAAACAGCATTCTATCTGGCGGCGGTGGTCGGCAAGGCGCATAGCCGCCAGATGGATGCCGCCACTCGCGCTGCCTGGCTGGCGGACATCTCGGCCACGCGCTCCCGCCGCATCGATGCACCCAGCTGGCTGTGGACACACACGGTCAACCTGCTGGCCATCCACGAAAAGGCCTATCTGGAGCACTGTCGACGTTACGCGCTGGCACTGTGAAGGGGCGCTTGGCGCGCAACAGGCCGCCGGGACCGTTGCGTACCGATACCCGCCAAAAAAGAACGGCGCCCGAAGGCGCCGTTCTTCCTACTCCATCGTGGGATGGCTTACCAACCCATGCTCATGCCCGCACCCACCGACGCGTCGTTACCCGAGGCGGAACCGCCGAAGGAGACGTTCACGTTCGGAGCCAGCTGGCGGCTGTAACCCACCGCGATGGCGTTCTTGCCGTTCATGCTGCCCACGCCCACGCCGACCTTGTTCGCCGTGTTGATGCCCTGCGCACTGAAGGTCATCTGGCCGTAAGCGGCACCCATCGCACCCACCGCGTTCGTGCGGCGGTTGACCTCGTTGAACTTGTTGTTCGCCCAGTCCTGCACACCGCCCACGGCATCCTGCACCTGGCCCCAGTTGGCAGCATCCGTACGCTGCGTGCCAGCCGCCACGTTGGTGATCTGACGCTCGTTGCCCACCGAACCCACGGAGACGGTGTTGGCGCGATCGGCCACCGAACCGGCACCCAGGGCCACCACGTTGTCCGCCGTCGCACTGGCACCGTTACCGAGCGCCGTGCTGCCGCTGGCGGATGCCACGGCACCGTTGCCCATCGCCGTGCTCTGGTTACCGGTCGCGGCCGCGCCGCTGCCCATCGCCATGCTTTCGCTGCCACTCGCCTTGGCGCCTTCGCCGACGGCCGTGCTGTTGCTACCCGAGGCATCCGCACCCAAACCCAGCTGCGCGCTGCCCTCACCCGAGCCAGCACCACCGAGCTTGCCGCCGGCCAGATCTTCCTCCATGGAGGACAGGCGGCTGTTCAGCGCGCCGGCCAGGTCGCCCGCTGCATCGAACTGCGACTGCACGTTGTTCGTCAGCGTGTTGATGTTGGCGTTGAGCTGCGAGTACTGCGATTGCACGGTATCCCCCAGCGTCACGTAGCTGCTGTTCAGCTGGTCGATCTGCGTCTGCACGCTGCTGCCCAGCGAGGCAACGTTGCTGCCCAGCTGATCCACCTGCGTCTGCAGACCCTGCTGCAGGGTGTGCAGCTGACCACCGTTCACCGCCTGCATGCTGCCCTGCGCAATCTCACCGGCCGCAACGTTGTTGATCACGGTGCCGTTGGCGCCGCGCAGCGTCATGGAGGCAAAGCTCGGGCTGTCGTAGGTCAACGCCACCTGCGGAGCACCACTGGCGTCGAGCAGGCCCGAGGCACGCAGCTGCGACACGTTCACCGCATCGGTGTCATCACTGCCGGCCGTCACGTTCTTCAGCGAGCGGGTTTTCCCATCCTTATCGGCAAAGTCCACCGCGTCGCCGTCGATATCGCGGCCCACGGTCAGCTTGTTGCCCGCATTCGCCTGCTGCACCAGACCGATCGCGCCGCTGCTCAGATCACTCGTCATGGTATCGACGGTGGCCTGCAGGTTCGTGATGTTGGTGTCATGGGTCTGCACCACGCCGTTCAGCACGCTCAGATCGCTGGTCAGCAGGCCGATGGAACCTTCGGCCGTCGTCATGCGCGAACCCAGACCGGAGATGGCCGTGTTGGCGGCGGTAACGTTGGCGTTGGTCTCGTTCAGCTGCGACATGTTCACCGCGTCGCTATCGGCCGAACCATCCTTCACACCCGTCAACTGACGGGCACCGGCGGTGCCGGTGAAGTCCACCACGTCGCCGTCCAGCGCGGCGCCCACGGTCAGCTTGCTGCCCGCACCCGCCTGCTGCACCGGACCCACGCTACCGCTGTTGAGCTGGGTGGTGACGTTGCTGATGTTGGTCTGCAGATTCGTGATGGTGCCTTCGTTCAGCGTCATGCGGCCATCCAGGTTGCTCACGCTGCCCTGCAACGCGCCGATGTTGCCTTGCGCGGTGGAGAGAGCGCCTTCCGCCGAACCCAGACGCGTGTCCAGACCCGACACATCGCCCTGCAGCGTGCCGACCTTGCTCTCCGTATCAACCACGCGGGTATCCAGGTTAGCCATCGACGACTCGGTGGCGCCAACGCGAGCATTGGTGGCGTTGAGCTGCGACATGTTCACCGCATCGGTGTCCGCCGCGCCCTGGGCGACATTGATGATCGAGCGCTCGCTACCGGCGGCGCCCACCGAGATCACGTTGCTTCGATCAGCGACTGCGTTCGCACCCAAGGCGATCGAGTTGGTGGAACCCGCGGTGACGGTGGCATAGCCGCCGATCGCCGTGGAGTCCACCGCGTTGCTTGCGCTGTATCGACCAATAGCCACCGAGCGATCGCCCACTGCCGAGGCGCGACCGCCTAGCGCCGTAGCGCCCTGGCCTTGAGCGGAGGCAAACGTACCAAGAGCGGTTGCGTTGATGGCATTGCCATTCGCGTAGGCGCTCTGACCAATGGCGATATCGCCGTTGCCGACGCTGCTGCTACTCGCACCGATGGCAATCGAGCCCGTAGCCGTGTTCGAAGCGGCACTGCCACCACCGACGGCATTAACCTTGACATAGGTGTCGTCGAGCATGGCTGCGGCCGTCGGTACGGCGAGGGACGCGCCAGCGAAGCCACCGAAGGCTGCATTGCCGCCCGTAAGCTGCGCAGTGCACTCGGCGGTTTGGTTCAGTTCCTGTGACGCACACGTCGGCGCCGCGGTATCGGCGACCTCGGACGTCTGTGCCATCGCAAATTGCATCGGCAGCGCGAGCAGCGAGGCCGCCACGGACAGCGACAGAGCGCGCTTCTGTCGGCTTGCCGACTTGCCGTTGGCCTTGGCCAGTTCCGACGCTACTACCCACTTGCCAAGGGTTGCGTTCCAGATCACTCGGTAGGAAATGTTCATAGTCTTGCGTCTCCGATCAAAGGGGGGGGCGTTGGCGCGCGACAGCTCTGCATGCAGTGAGGTGGGTGCCATGTCTCTCAACTAGGGGAGACGTTCCGGCGTTCCGTGGTTTCGCCGGTCAAGGCGCGATGCAAGCTGCTGGCCACAAGAAGCAAGATAAAACTGGCTACCTTCCAGCTATATCTGACGATGCCTAAATGCATATCTGCACGGCCGTATCAGGCGTTAGCCCCGGAAGCGCGCGGTAAAAGCTGGGAAGTGACACAACGGGATGGCACTGCAAAGCAGCGCCATCCAGGTGAAGCCGTCGAGATGCCGATGAAAGAACCCGGCGATGCATCGCGTGTCGGACAAGTTCTGGATGGGCCGTACCCATGCACCCTCCCAGGCAGCGTGTGGCACCTGAGCGATGGCCACCGCACCCCCTTCGCCTGGGCGTTTCAGGTCAAAAAGAACCTGCGAGGCAAGCGCCCCCCGAAACCCCGGCACGGCGGCGGGCACGCCATACAGCGATTCCTCGTTCGCCCACCGACGGGACGCCGAAGGATGGGAGGCAGACACCCCGCCAATCCGGTGTAAAATGGTCGTTTTTTGACCAACAGAATGGCGCAGATGGCTCAACGGGCGGCAGTCCGTGGCCCCACGTTCATCCGCTTACTTGCGAGACTGACGGACGTGGGGGTTCCCCCATCCAGGCAATCCCTCCCGGACCGGCTGAGCCAGTGGCTCGACTGGACGCACGCCATTGCCCTGTCCACGGCGCTGGACGGCAAAGCCGGCGCCGCCGCCGATGGCCCCGCGTTCGATGACACCGAAGCGGCCGAATGCGCACGCCTGCGGGCGGCGCTGGCGGACGCCATCACCAGCGATCCCGCATTGACGGGCGCCGAAAGCAGCGTTCAGGGCGCCGACTACGCCGTGTTCCGTCGTCGTTACCAAACCCACCAGCGCGCCATGCAGGCCACCGCCGGCAAGCTGCGCGGGCGCCTGCGCGACAGGCTCGTCCAGCAGGGCGACACTGCCGCCCGGCTGGGCGCTGTGGATGCGGTCATGGAAGCGGTGCTGAGCCCGCGCGAGCACGGCCTGCTGGCACGCATCCCCACGCTGCTTGGCGAGCGCTTTGAACGTCTGCACCAAGCCGAACTGAACCACCTTGCCGATGCATCGTCATCGGATCAGGCCGCGCCCAACGCGTGGCTGGACCTCTTCCGCAGGGACATGCAGAGCGTGTTGCTCGCCGAACTGGACGTTCGTTTTCAACCCATCGAAGCGCTGCTTGCCGCGCTTCGAACGGCTCACTGAGAAATCATGTTGCGAAATCTGCTCAATCTCGTTGTATTCGTCGTGGGCCTCGCCGCGGTGTGCTGGATCGGCGCGGGCTATGTGACCACCAATCCCCTGGGCGTGGCCGTCGCCGCCCTGATCGGCGCGGGCTACCTGGCCGGTGCGCTGGAGCTGCTCCGCTACCGACAGGCCACGGCCACCTTGAGCGGTGCCATCCACGGACTGGACACCGCACCGACCGACCTGGGCAGCTGGCTCGATCGCCTGCATCCGAGCCTGCGCCATGCCGTGCGCCAGCGCGTGGAAGGCGCGCGCGTAGCGATGCCGGCACCCGCACTTACGCCATATCTGGTGGGCCTGCTGGTGCTGCTGGGCATGCTTGGCACTCTGCTCGGCATGATGGCCACCTTGCGCGGCACCGGCATCGCCCTGGAAAGCGCCACCGATCTGCAAGCCATGCGCAGCTCGCTCGCCGCGCCGGTGAAAGGCCTGGGCTTTGCGTTCGGCACCTCCATCGCGGGCGTCGCCACCTCGGCCATGCTGGGCCTGCTTTCCGCCCTTTGCCGCCGTGAGCGCCAGCAGGCCGTGCAGCAGTTGGACAGCAAGATCGCCAGCACCCTGCGCATCTATTCCCAGGCGCACCAGCGCGAGGAAGCATTCAAACTGCTGCAACAGCAGACCGAGTGGATGCCCACGCTGGTTGAGCGCCTGAACACTATGATGGCGACCATCGAACAGCAGAGCATCCGCACCAACGAACGCCAGCTGACGCAGCAGGAAGCCTTCCACACACGCACCGAAGCCATGCACACGCGCCTGGCCGCTTCGGTGGAAGCGTCGCTGAAAGGGAGCGTGGCCGAAAGCGCGCGCGCCGCCAGCGCTACGCTGCAACCCATCGCCGAAGCTACCCTGGCGGGGCTTGCGCGCGAAACATCTGCGCTACGCGAGACGGTGGCGCATGCCGTGCAGCAACAGCTTGAGCAGCTCACACGCGGTTTCCAGGCCACTACCCACGCCGTGGGCGAGCATTGGAGCGGCGCCGTCGCCCATCAGCGCGAGGCCAACGACGCCCAGGCACACGCGCTGCGCGAGGCACTGGCCCATTTCACCACCACCTTCGAGCAGCGCTCGGCCAGCATGATCGATCAGGTGGCCGGCCGCCTGGACGCCAGCACCGCACGCACCGCCGAGGCCTGGCAGGAAACCATCGCCCGCCAGGAATCCGCGCATCAGGCGCTGGCGGCGCACCACCAGCAAGCGCTGTCGCAGGCCGCGGCCGCCTTCGAGCAGCAGGCCAGCGGCTTGATCGCCCAGTTGCAGCAATCGCAGGAACAACTGCAAGCCGCCTTGGCGTCGGGCGATCAGGCGCGCCTGCACCAGTGGAGCGAGACCTTCGGCCAACTCACCCAGGCGCTGAGCGCCGAGTGGAAGCAGGCCGGCGAACACACCACGCAGCGTCAGCAGGCCATCTGCGACACCTTGGCGCAAACCGCCGACAGCATCGCCGCGCAAGCCCAGGCGCATGCGCGCGACACCATCGCCGAGATCGCCCAGCTCGCACAGGCCGCCGCGGAGGCGCCGCGCCTGGCCGCTGAGGTAGTCGGCGAACTGCGTCAATCGCACGCCGACCAGCAGGCCGCCCTGGAGTCGCGCGACCAGCAGCGTCTCGCGCTATGGTCCGACACCTTCCAAACCCTCACCGCCTCGCTGGGCCGGCAGTGGGAACAGGCCAGCGAACACGCGGCCGCCCGTCAGCAAGCCATCTGCGACACCCTGGAGCAAACCGCCAGCACCATCGCCGCGCAGACGCAGGCCCAGGCCAGCGCCACCATCGCGGAAATCGCGCATCTGGTGCAGGCCGCTTCCGAAGCGCCCAAAGTAGCCGCCGAAGTGGTGGGCGAGCTGCGCCAGAAGCTATCCGACAGCATGGTGCGCGACACCGCCATGCTGGAGGAACGCAGCCGCCTGCTTGCCACGCTGGAAACGCTGCTGGATGCCGTCAACCACGCATCCACCGAACAGCGCACGGCGGTCGATGCACTGGTGGCCACTTCGGCCGACCTGCTGGAACGCGTGGGCACGCGCTTCAGCGACCATATCGAGGCGCAGACCGGCAAGCTCGACGCCGCTGCCGCGCAGCTCACCGGCAGCGCAGTGGAAGTAGCGAGCCTGGGCGAAGCCTTCGGTGCCGCCGTGCAGGCCTTCGGCCAGAGCAACGAAGCGCTGATGGAACGCCTGGAGCAGATTGCCGGGGCGCTGGACAAATCCCTCAGCCGCAGCGATGAACAGTTGGCCTACTACGTGGCGCAGGCACGCGAGGTGATCGACCTGAGCGTGCTCTCGCAGAAGCAGATCATGGACGACTTGCAACAACTCGCCAGCCAGCGCGCCGCCGAGGCCGAAACGGCATGAACGAGGAGATCGAGCTCGAGGGCGAGTCAAACGCACCCATCTGGGCCGCCTTTGGCGACTTGATGTCGGTGCTGCTGGGTGCGTTCGTGCTGATTCTGGTCGGCGTGATCGCCGTGCAATTGCAGCTCACCAGCCGACTGGATGAAGAAGTGAAGCAGCACCAGGCCGAAGCGCAGCGCCGCATGAGCCTGGAGCAGGCGCTGGCCGTGCCGCTGGCGGCGGGCCGCGTCACGCTGGTGAATGGCCGCATCGGCATTCGCGGCAGCGTGCTGTTCGCGCTCAACTCCGACCAGTTGCAACCGGAAGGCCGCGAACTGCTCCAGAGCCTCGCCGGCCCGCTCACCGAGTACCTCAAGTCCCGCGACGAGATCCTGATGGTCAGCGGCTTCACCGACGACCAGCAAGTGCGCGATGGCAACCGTCACTTCGCCGACAACTGGGAGCTCTCGGCCGAGCGCGCGCTCACGGTGACGCGCGCCTTGATCGCGGAAGGCGTACCGGCCTCGTCCGTGTTCGCCGCCGCGTTCGGCGCGGAACAACCGGTGAGCGCCAACGACAGCGACGAAGGCCGCGCCAAGAACCGCCGCGTGGAAATCGCCCCCATGCCCAGGCCCACCGCCGAGGCCGCACCCGCGCATGAGTAATGCCGGCAGCACCGCCCGCACGCAGATTGAGGCGTGGCGCGAACAAGGCGCCGATCGCTTGGATCCGCTCGGCTTCCACCTGATCGACGCGCTGGAACGGCGCACCGCCGCACTCGGTGGCGCGGCGCACGAGGTGCTGCAAGCCAGGCTCGCAAGCCTGTTGGCGGCCTACGCCGAGCGCGTGGCGAAAGCATCCACCCCGGCAGACAAGCGCCCGTCGGCCGCACGCAGCCCCATGCGTGAGCTGCTCGACGCACTCGCCACACCGTTCGATGCGGCCCACGCCGCGCGCCGCGCCGCCTACCCCGCGATACTGACGCTGGATCATTTTCGCGAGCAATGGTCCCGCCTGCGTCGGGCCAAGCAGGTGCGCGATTCGTTGAAGCAGGTGCCGGAAACGACGGGGCCGCTCAACTCCAGCGCGCTCGTGCATCGTTCGATGGCCTTGATGAGCGAACTGTCGCCCGAATACCTGCACCACTTCCTGGCCTACGTGGACGACCTGGCGTGGCTGGAGCAGATGAGCAGCGCCGGCGCGCCCGCCACCGATGCCCCCCAGCCCGCCAACCCGCGCAAGCGCCCACGCAAAGCGCCAGCACGCAGCGAATAGTCTCGCTCAGCGCTTCGCCAACTCCGTACGCCACACGGAATCGGCGGGAAACGTGCGCTCGAATACCGGCTGCGCATCCCGTTCCAGGGCCTGGGCTTGCGCGAGCTTGCCGGCTTCGCGCAGGTCATGCGACCACAGCAAGGCATACCGTGCCGTTTGCGGATGCGCGGCGCCCAGGCGGTCCTTGAGTATCTGCCATGCCAGCTCGTCCTTGCCCAGCGCGGTGGCGATATCACCGCCATCGTGGGCGATAGCGGCACGCAAGGCAGCAGCGTGGGCACGCGGCCAGTACTCGGCCGTGGCCCCGGGTGCGTCGACCTGATCGAGCAAAGCGAGCGCACCGCTACGGTCGCCATGCTGGTAACGCCAGCGCGCACGCGCCACGCGGGCGTAGGCAAGATCAGGCTGGGCGTCGTGCTGACGATAGGACGCCTCGGCTTTGTCCAGCAACGCGGCCGCTTCGTCATCGGCGCGGCCGGCGTCGATCAACACGGTGGCGGTAACCTCCTGCGCGCGCGCCACGCGCAGGTCGTCCGGTTGCAGGATGCGGCCGCGGTAGGCCAGCACGTCGCGCATGGCGCGCAGCGCGCCCTCGGTATCGCCCAAGGCACTACGCAGATTGCCCACCTGGAACAGGATGCTGGCGTACTCGGGGCTGTCCTCGCCGGTCTGCTTGCGCTGGGTGGCAAGCGCAAGCGCCAGGTAGTGCTGGGCTTCGTCGTAACGCCCCGCCCCATTGAGCATGCGCGTGAGTTCGGTTTCGTAGTGGATGGCGTAGCCGGCGCCCGCACCGAACAGTTGATCGTTGAGTGCCAGTGCTTGCTGGCCCAGGCCGATCGCGCGCGGCAGGTCGCCATTGCGCTCCACGGCGTGCGCGTAGTTGCCCAGGCGCACCAAGTGCCCCGCGGTGTGCAGGTCACCATCTTCCTTGTCCAGCGCCAGCGCGCGCTCATAGAAACCCACGGCCTCGGCGGCATCGCCACCGTGCGAGATGATGAGGCCCAGGTTGTTGAGTGCCACGGCCATGCGCTGCGGCGGTGCGTGCAGCTTGGCGAGCATGTCGTAGGTGGTTTGCGCGGCGGCACGCGCATCGCGGTAGTTGCCGCCGGCGTCCAACGCCAGCGACAACACCATCCAGGCGTTGGCGATGGACTCGCCCTCATCCGGCGCCACGCGCTGCCGAATGGCAAGGGTCTGGCGCGCCGCCTGCTCGGCCTCCTTGGCGGAGAAGCCGCCGTTGGCGAGCGTGTTGGCCAGCGCCTCCAGGCATCGCGCCGCCGCCAGGGGCTGATCCACCGCGGGGCTTAGATCGAGCGTGGCGGCTTCGCGCAGCATGGGCGCCGCCACATCGTCGGCACCCATATGGCGATAAGCGTTGCCCAGCGCTTCCAGCAAACGCGCGCGCACGCGCGGATCGTCACCGAGCTCGCTGCGTATGCGCGCGGCACCCGTGTCCAGTACCTCGCGTGCGGTCAGGTCATGACGCAATTGCTTGTTGAGGTTGGCGTCGGAGGCACCGAACACGGAGACCAGAAAACTGGCCACACGCTCGGTCTCCGCCGCCTGCGCCAGTGCTTCGCGCTCGGCATGCCACAGACGCCAGGTAAAGCCGGCCGCCATGGCGAGCACCAGCGCACCCACGGCAAACGCAGGCCAGCGGCGACGCAGCAAGCGTGCGGCCACGTAGCCCCAGCCTCGCCCGCGCGCCTGCACCGGTCGATGCGCGCACCGGCGCTCGATGTCATCGGCCAGCGCCGCCACCGAGGCATAGCGCTCGGCCGGGTCGTAGGCACAGGCTCGCGCGAAGATGGCATCCAGGTCACCGGCCAGCTGGCGGCGCCACGGCAGTTCCCGCGCGGCGTCGCGACTGGGCTGCAGCGGCAAGGGGCCGGCCTGCACACCCTCGCCGTGCGGCGGCGGCCGATCCACGATCAGCGCGTACAGCAACAGGCCAAGCGCATACACGTCCGAAGCCACCGTGGGCCATTCGCCGCGTATTTGTTCGGGGCTGGCATAGCGCGGGGTGAGATAGAGGCGATCATTAGCCGCCGTGCCCTCGCCAAGTTCCAAGGCCTGGGCGATGCCGAAATCCAACAGCTTGGGCTCGCCATCCGCGCTGACCAGGATGTTGGCGGGCTTGATGTCGCGATGAATCACCAGATGCCGGTGTGCGTATGCCACCGGCGAGCACACCTTCAGAAACAACGCCAGGCGCTCGCGCAGCCCCAGGCGATGCCGCCCACACCACGCATCGATGCGCTCGCCATCGACGTACTCCATGGCGATGAACGGCCCCCAATCGGCGAGTGCGCCACCATCGAGCAAGCGCGCAATACGCGGGTGCTGCAAGCGCGCCAGCATCTGGCGCTCACGCGTGAAGCGCTCCAGCAACAAGGGCGAAGCCAGGGCGGCGGCGCCCAGCATTTTCAGCGCGACGAGCTGCTCGACGTCACCGTCATGACGCTCGGCCAGATAGACCACGCCCATGCCGCCTTCGCCCAGGCGGCGCAGGATGCGGTAATGGCGGGCAGAGGTGGCCTGTGCGTCGTGACCGCTCAGGTCGACCGCCGGCAGGGTCATCAAGGGCAAGTCGGCGGTGCGGCTGCTTTCCATCGCCGCGACCATCCACTGCACTTCGCCGAGCAGGGCTTCATCGCCATCCGTCTGCGCGGCGATGAAAGCCTCGCGCGCCGACGGCGAAAGCTCCACCGCGGCCAGCGCGATGCGCTTGGCCTGCACGTAGCGGTCCTTGGGCGGCTCGTTCATGCGTCCCCCTGTGGCGCAGGGGGACAGTATAGGCAGGCCCGCTTAGGGCTGCTTGGGGGTGGCGCTGTGGGTCACCTTGGTGCTGCTCGCCACCTTGGTGGTGCCACCCTTCTTGGTGCCACTGGCCGCTTTGGCCGTGCTGGCCGTCTTGGTAGCAGCGCCCGATTTGGCAGCACCAGCGGTCTTGGTGGCGCCGCCTGTCTTGGTGGCACTGGCCGTTTTGGTGGGGCTGGCAGCGGCCTTGGTGGTGCTGCGCTTGGGCGCCGCGCTGGCCGGGCACTTGCTGCCCTTGCGCGGGGTGCAGCCAGCGCTGGCCACGGCACCAACCTGCCCGCGACGATGATGGCGACGCGACACCGGGGCCGTCTCCGCCTCGGCGGTGCTGATCGGCGACAGCGCATGCAGGATCTTGGACGCCGCGCCCGGCTTGGTGGACGCGCCACCCGCCTGGGCCACCAGCATGGCCGGGGTTTCGCGATCCTCGAAGCCGTCGTCCAGCAGGCGGGCCATCAGGCGATCGCGCGTGCCGGCGGTGTGACCACCCATCACCACGCTGAAGAGACGCTGGCCATCGCGCACGGCGGTGGAGGCCAGGTTGAAGCCCGAGGCATTGGTGAAGCCGGTCTTCAGACCGTCCATGCCCGGGTACTTGTCCATCAGATTGTTGTGCCCGCGAACCAGGCGTCCACGGAACATGAACTGCTTGGTGGAGAAGTAATGCGAGTACTGCGGGTAATCGTGGTACAGCGCCATCGCGAGCTTGCTCATGTCGCGCGCGGTGGTGGTGTCGTTCGGATCAGGGAGGCCCGAGGCGTTGGCGAAATGGGTGTTCTTCATGCCCAGCTTGAGCGCCTGCGCGTTCATCAGCTCGACGAAATGGCCTTCGTTCTCACCCAGGCTTTCGGCAACCACGGTGGCGGCATCGTTGGCCGATTTGGTGATCATGCCGAGCACGCAATCTTCCACCGAAACGGTCTGGCCCTTGCGCAGGTCGAGCTTGGTGGGCGCGCGCGAGGCGGCCCAGGCGGACACGGGCAGTTCCTGATCGAGCTTGAGCTTGCCGCTCTCCAGTGCCTGGAAGGTGAGGTAAAGCGTCATCATCTTGGCCAGCGAGGCCGGATGATTCGGATCGTCGACGTTCACGGCCGTAATGACCTGGCCGTCGGCCTCGTTGATCACGATGGCCGCATAGCCAGCATGAGCCACGTTCATGGCGCAGGCCGCGCCCGTAAGCATCAGCGATGCCAGCAGGCTACGCAGCCAGCTTGCCCCTTTGCCCGGCGTCTTGGACTTGATAGCCACCCCGAATCCTCACTTCTGGCCCGCCGCTTCATCGCGCTGCACGACCTGGACGAGCAGCGTGCTCACCACGGCATAGACAATACTTGAATTTACCTGGATAAGTCCATGTTTCTACGGACGATAAAATAGCAACGGCGCCCGAGGCGCCGTATCGTCGTGGACTCCGCCGTGAAGGTTTTGTCTACGACGCGACCAAGTTTGCCCGCAAAAGTCATGAAGGGAAAGGCTTTTTGTCATGTAAGCGCCCATCCCGGCACCGAATTTGCCTGGAGTCGCGTGTAGAAGCGGGGCGGCTCGCTACAATAGAGAAATGTCCCTGATCCAACTGCATCGCGTCGATTTCAGCATCGGCGGCCCCCTCCTGCTCGAACATGTCGACCTCTCCATCGAGGCGAACGAGCGTGTCTGTATTGTCGGTCGCAACGGCGAAGGCAAATCCACCCTGATGAAGCTGATTGCCGGCGAGCTAAAGCCGGACGATGGCGAAATCCGCGTCCAGAACGGCGTGGTGGTGGCCCGCATGGCGCAGGAGGTGCCGCAAGACACCGCCGGCAGCGTGTTCGACGTGGTGGCCGAAGGCCTGGGCGACCTGGGCCAGTTGCTGGCGCGCTATCACCACCTGCTGGCCGAAGGTGATTTCGATGCCCTGGGCGATGTGCAGGCCGAAATCGAGGCACGCCACGGCTGGGACCTCGACCGCCGCGTCAACGACGTGCTGACCCGCCTCGAACTCCCCGCCGACATCGACTTCGCCGCCCTTTCGGGCGGCATGAAGCGCCGCGTGCTATTGGCCCAGGCGCTGGTGCGCAAGCCCGACGTGCTGCTGCTGGACGAGCCGACCAACCATCTCGACATCGAAGCTATCGCCTGGCTGGAATCGTTCCTGCGCCAGTTCGACGGCAGCATCATCTTCATCACCCACGATCGCAGTTTCCTCCGCGCACTCGCCACACGCATCGTGGAGATCGATCGCGGCCAGCTCACCGACTGGCCCGGCGACTACGACAACTATCTGCGCCGCCGCGAAGAGCGTCTGCACGCCGAAGCACAGGCCAACGCCCTGTTCGACAAAAAGCTGGCACAGGAAGAAGTGTGGATTCGCCAGGGCATCAAGGCGCGCCGCACCCGCAACGAAGGCCGCGTGCGCGCATTGAAGGCACTACGCGTGGAACGCGCCGAACGCCGTGAGTTGTCCGGCAACGTCAAGATGACGCTCGCCAGCGCGCAAGCATCGGGCAAGAAGGTGATCGACCTGGAGCACGTGCACCAGGCCTACAACGGCCGCGTGCTGATCGGCAACCTGAGCACCACCATCATGCGCGGCGACCGCGTGGGCATCATCGGCCCCAACGGCGCCGGCAAAAGCACCCTACTCAAGATCATGCTGGGCGACCTCAAGCCCGAGCGCGGCCACGCCACACTGGGCACCGGCATCCAGATCGCCTACTTCGACCAGCATCGCGTGCAGCTCAACGACAAGCTCAACGCGCTGGACAATGTGGCCGAAGGCCGCGAGTACATCGAGCTCAACGGCTCGCGCAAGCACATCATCGGCTACCTGCAGGACTTCCTGTTCTCCCCCGAACGCGCACGCGCGCCGATCACCCGCCTGTCGGGCGGCGAACGCAACCGCCTGCTGCTGGCCAAGCTGTTCGCGCAGCCCTCCAACGTGCTGGTGATGGACGAACCCACCAACGACCTGGACGTGGAAACGCTCGAGCTGCTCGAAGAGTTGCTCACCGAATACCAGGGCACCTTGCTGCTGGTATCCCACGATCGCGAGTTCCTCGACAACGTCGTATCCAGCACGCTGGTGCTGGAAGGTGACGGCCAGATCGGCGAATACGTCGGCGGCTTCACCGACTGGCTGCGCCAGCGCCCCAGCTCCTCGGCCACACCCGCCAAGGCGACGGACACCAAGCCCGCCGCCACCCCGGCCGCGACGCCTGCACCGGCGGAAAACAAGCGCAAGCTGAGCTACAAGGAAGCACGCGAGCTGGAGCAGCTGCCCGCGCGTATCGAAACACTGGAAGCGGACATCGCCGCGCGCACCGAGGCGATGAACGAGCCCACCTTCTACCAACAAGACAGCGACAGCATCGTCAAGGCGAATGAAGCGCTGGCCGGCGTGCAAGCCGAGCTTGAGCGTGCTTACCAGCGCTGGAGCGAGTTGGACGGCTAAATGCCAACCCAGGGTAGATAGCCGTGGGGAAGGCATGGCGTAACGACTTGTTACTGGGCATCCCAGCGAAAGCTGGGATGCCGTGCCCGTCAACCGTTGCGCGTAAAGACGCTGGATGACCCGCCCTGCGGCTGTTGAAAAGGCGCTAGCTGCTTCCGCAGGAATGACGATCAAATCAAGGCAGCGCTAGGCGACGTCCCCATGGACGGCCGGCGCATACGCCACGGTGTGCACGCCGCTGAACCAGCGCAGCCGCACATAACCGGGCAAGGCCTTGAAGAGGGTCAGTGCGCTGACCGGATGCAGGTCGTTCACGGCTTCCCGCAAGGGCTCGTCCGACAGTGCGGAGGCGGGCGCCGACGCCGCCAGCCAACTGACCCGACCGCGCATGCGCCCGCTCTGGCGGCGCTGCGCATCGATCCATGCTTCATACAGCAGCGCGGGCTCGCGACCATGTACGCGAAAGAGCCGTGCCTGCCATGCGAACAGCGCCTGCAGCCGTGGATGGTGACTGAAATGCGGCACGATGCGCAGTGGTCGCAACAATGACGCCAGGGTGATATCCGCCGCACTGCATCGCTCGCCAACCAGCCACGCGGACTTGCTCAGTCGCTCGGCGATGGGAAGCAGCAGCGACTCGAGTTGTTCGTAGACGCCATCCTGGCGATTGCGGTCGAAGCGAAAGCGCCGCGTGAGCATCATGCCGAGCACCGGCGCGGCCAGGTTGCGCCAACCACGTCGCGTGAACAGGCCGCCGCAGACCTCGGGCATAAACAGCCGCGACAATACCTGCGGGCACTCCATGATCAACTGGGTATAGCCCAGGCGCCGCGCATACAGGCCCAGGGTGGAATCCAGGCGCAGCATCCATTGCCATACCCTATCCCGCTCCGATGGATCACTGGGAAACAAAGGGCGTTCGGGATAGGTCTCATCGAGGTAGCGGATGATCGGCGAGGAATCGCTGATCGCCACGCCCGTGGCGCTATCGTGGATCAGGGGTACGGTTTGCGCGCAATCGAAGCGACGCATTTCCTCCTTTCGATACGCCACGATATCGATGGCGCGCCAGGGCAGGCCTTTGTAATCCAGCGCCCAGCGCACCTTCTCCACATAGTGCGACCAGCGTAGTTGGTATAGCTCGATCATCCCGACTCCCATGTCGTTGGTGAGAACGACATGCGGCCGGGCGGCACGCACTCAAGTGCCCGAGAGACCTCAACCCGTATTCTGCAAGCCCTGCGACACGCCATTGACGCAGGCCACCAGCGCGGTGAGCAGGGCCTCGTCGTCTTCGCCACCGGCGCGCCAGCGCTTGAGCAGATCCACCTGCAACAGGCTCATCGGGTCGATATAGGGGTTGCGCAGATCGATCGACACCGCCAGGCGCGGCGCGTTCTGCAGCAGGCTGTCAGCCCCCTTCAAGCGCAACAGCCACACGCGCGTGCGTTCGAATTCCTCGCCAATCAAGCCAAAGAACGGCGTATGCAATGGGCCGGCCAATTGCGAGAACGCCTCGGCGATACCGAGGTCACACTTGGCGAGCACCATCGACACGTCGTCGATCAGGTTGGCGAAGAACGGCCAGTCGCGGGCCATCTCGATCATCGCCGCTTCGCCGAAGGCTCGTGCGCCGTGTTCCAGCGCCGAACCAAGACCGTACCAACCGGGAAGGATCGAGCGGCACTGCGTCCACGCAAACACCCACGGAATGGCGCGCAGATCCTGCACGCCGCGCATGCTGCGGCGACGCGACGGGCGCGAACCCAGCGTCATGCGTTCGATCACGTCGATGGGCGTGGCGGCGCGGAAGTAGTCGACAAAGCCTTCGCGATCCACGAATGCACGGTAGTGCTGACGGCTGCGCGCGGAAAGCTGGGCCATGCGTTCGCGCCATACCTCCTCGCGCGGGTCCAGGATGCGCGGCCGCAACGAGGCGCGCAGGACCGCGCTTACCGTCTGCTCCAGGTTGCGCAAGGCGAGCGCGCGAATACCGTACTTGCGATGGATCACCTCGCCCTGCTCGGTGATACGCAGCACGCCGGCCACCGAACCGCGCGGCGAAGACATCAGCGCCGGCGCGATGCGCGCGCCGCCGCGGCTGGCCGAGCCGCCACGACCGTGGAAGAACGACAAGGGAATGCCGGCCTGGGCCGCCACGTCCAGCAGCTCCACCTGGGCACGCTGCAAGCCCCAGCGCGAGGCCAGCGTGCCGCCATCCTTGCCGCTGTCCGAGTAACCCAGCATCACCCACTGGCGACCGCCGCGCGAGGCGAGGTGCTCGCGGTACACCGGGTCGTCCAACAAGGCGCGCAAGGTCGCCGGCGCGTTGGCGAGGTCGTCCACGGTTTCGAACAGCGGCGCGATATCCAACGGCACGTGTCCATCCTGCACCAGCCCGCCATAGCGCGCCAGCGCCAGCACCGCCAGTACATCCGCGGCGGAACGCGCCATGCTGATGATATAGAGGCCCAGCGCCTCCGCGCCGTATCGGCGGCGCGCATCGCCCAAGGTCGCGAACACGTCGTACAAGTCGACGACGCCCGCCGCCTCGCTCACGGCAAACGCCTGCTTGCCGCCCGCATAGTCGCGCAGCGCGTGTGCCCGTGCGGTGGCGTCGCGGGCGCTCCATTCGCTGTCGTCCAACAGCAGCGCCAGCGCATCGTCGTGCATGCGCGAATCCTGCCGCACATCCAGGCGCGCCAGATGAAAACCAAAGGTGCGCACGCGCCAGATCAACCGTTGCACGGCATAGGCGCCGGCATGCAGGCCGCGATGATCGACCAGGCTGGCGGCGATCAGGTGCAGGTCGTCGAGCAGGTCGGCGACGCTGGCATACCCCTCGGGATGATCGTCATCGTGGGTGGCCTCCAGGCGCGCACCGACGATGGTGAGCAGGCTGCGATACGGCATGTCCGCGTGGCGCGGGCGTATCTTGGCCGCCGCCTCCGGAAAGCGCACGCGGTAATGGAACAGGCGCTGGGCCAGCGCGCTATCCACATCCACGCGGTCTTCGGTCTGGCTGAGCAAGCGCGCCAGGCCGGCGATGTCTTCCATGTAGTGCTCAAGCACGTGCGCGCGCTGGGTGGCCAGGCTGCTGGCGATGGTGGCGGCGCCCACGTTGGGGTTGCCATCCATGTCGCCACCCACCCAGGTGGCAAAGCCAAGCAGGCGCGGCAGCGGAACGGCTAAGCCGTAGACGGCTTGCAGCGCATCGGCGAGTGATTCGTACAGCGCCGGCACGATGCGGTAAATGGGGTTGGCGAGGTAGAAGCCGACGTGATGATGCTCATCCTGCACGCTGGGGCTGATGGTGGAGGCTTCCGCCGTCTGCCAGCCCGCGTTGAGCGCCATGAAAATGCGGTCGTCGTCCTCCTTGCGCTCTTGCGGCGTACGCGAGGGGTCGAAGCTGTCGACCAACGCGCGCACGATGGATTGCTCCTTCTCCAGCAACGAGCGGCGCACGGCCTCCGTGGGGTGCGCGGTGAAAACCGGTTCCACTTGCAACCGTTCCAGCCACTCCAGCAACTCGCCCGCTTGCACGCCTTGCGCCTTCAGTTGCGTCAGTGCATCCAGCAACGATTCCGGCTGCGGCGCGCCGCCCTCGCGCTGGTAGTCGCGGCGACGGCGAATGCGGTGGATGCGTTCGGCGATGTTCACCGCCTGGAAGTAGGTGGCAAAGGCACGCGCCAGCGCTTCCGCCTGCGTGGTGTCCAGCCCGGTAAGCAGCCCGGACAGCACGTTCAGCGGCGCATCCTCCTGGCGACGCTCGATGGCGGCCATGCGGATACGCTCTACTTCATCGAGGAATGCCGGGGAAATCTGCTCGGCGAGCATCTGGCCCACGAGGGCGCCCAGGCGGCGGACGTCTTCGCGCAGGGGCGCGTCGTGCGGGGCGAACTCAGGACTGCGGTGCTGGTTCATCGATGCCACGTTGCGGGTTTGGACGTCCAAGACTACCCGAAGCGCAGATGCTTTGTGCACTGCCGCAAACGTTTTGGGTGGAGAGCACGCAGCAGGCCAGCGGCGCCCCATCCACGGCAGTCCGTGCGCGTTATGCGGAAATCCAGGTTCAACTTGTACAAGTCAAACTTGGTTTTCGACCTGCCATGCGACATCGCGAATGCTTTGCTTGTGGGTTCCGCCCATCGCGATGTGCCGCCTTGGCGGCACGCGCCTGTCGGATGGTGGCCCCCAGTGTCGCCACCCCTCACGGACTAGCCGAGCGAATAGCTCGGCAAGCGCCACGCTGGGGTGCCCTTCGCTTTGGTTACTTCTCTGTGGGGCACGCAAGAGAAAGCGACCTGGCCGCCGGCAGGGGGACGGAAGCCCGCCCTCCCACCGGGACTCCCTTCGGTCGCAGCGCGCCAGGTCGCGATAACACCAGATCAAAAGCGAAAGTCACCCTCGCTTCTTCGCGTCAGCCGCTTCCGGCTGCGCCTTTCCCACATAGCGCTCCAACCACAGATTCATCTCCGCCAACATCTGCAGAATCGACTCGCGTGCGCGGTACGCGTGCGACTCGTTGGGCAGCATCACCAGGCGCGCGGTGCCGCCCAGGCCCTTGATGGCGGCGTACAAGCGTTCGCTCTGAATCGGGAAGGTGCCGGGGTTGTTGTCCTGCTCGCCGTGGATCATCAACAACGCGTCCTTGATGTGATCGGCGTAGTTGAACGGCGACATTGCCTGGTACACGTCCTGCGCCTGCCAGTAATTGCGCTCCTCCGACTGGAAGCCGAATGGGGTGAGCGTGCGGTTGTAGGCGCCGCTGCGCGCGATGCCGGCCTTGAACAGGCGGCTGTGCGCGAGCAGGTTGGCGGTCATGAAGGCGCCGTAGGAATGGCCGCCGACGGCGATGCGGTTGCGGTCGGCAACGCCGCGGCGCACCACTTCGTCCACGGCCGCTTCGGCACTGGCGATCAACTGCGGGATATAGGTGTCGTTGGGTTCCTTGCTGCCCTCGCCCACGATCGGCACGGAGAAATTGTCCAGCACCGTGTAGCCCATGGTGAGGAAAGCCTGCGGCCCCCAGTAGCTGATGCGGTTGAAGCGGTACGGCGAGTCGCTGACCTGGCCGGCCGCATCGGCCGATTTGAACTCGGCCGGATAGGCCCACATCAGCATCGGGCGCGGGCCGTCCCGCTTGGGGTCGTAGTGCGGCGGCAGGTACAAGGTGGCGGTGAGTTCCACGCCATCCTTGCGCGTGTAGCGGATCTGCTCCTTCTGCACGCCCTTGAGCTGGGGCAGCGGATGCGGGATGTGCGTGAGCGCCCGCGGTGCGCTGGCTGCCGCGAGATCGCGTACATAGAAGTTGGTGGGTTCGCTGGGCGATTCGCGCGAGGTGAGCGCGCGGCGGCCTTCGTTGTCCAGCAGCACCTGGGGGGCTTCGTAGTACGGCGCCTGCGAGCGGAACAGCCGGGTGCTCTGGCCGCTGGCGAGATTCACCTTGTCCACGAACGGGCGGTCACCCTCCGGCGAAGCCCCTTCGCCCAGGCGATAGATACTCTGGCCATCGGCGGCCATCATGAGGCGCGATTGGCCGCGCTCGTCCTGCATCGTGGCCGGCTTGCCCGGGTCGCCATAGCGGTCTTCGGAGGAACCTTCGTGCACCAGCGTGGGTGCCTGTTCCGGATGATCGGGCGCCACGCGCCATTCCTTCACCTTGCGCGTTTTCCACCAGAACTCGTCGATCAACGCCAGCTCGCCATTGCCCCATTGCGCACCCGCGTAACGGCCGCCCAACCGTGCCAGCGTGACCGGTGCCTGCGCGAACGGCGCGGCCAACATGCGCACTTCGTCGCGCACCTCACTCTGGCGCGCAGGGTCGCCGCCATCCTGGGCTTGGGCCCACACCAGGGTGGCCGGCGCATCGGCGCGCCACTGGATATCGCGTACGCCGGTGGTGACCGCGTCGTTGCCGGTGGGCAGGCCCTCGACCAACGGCAGGCTGGCGATCTCCTTCACGACGTTACCTTCGCGATCGAGCACCTCGATGCTGCGCGGGAAGCTGTCCAGCGGCACCAGGTACGAGAACGGTCGCTCCACGCGCTCGCGCAGCAGGTAGCGGCCATCCGGCGAGGGGGTAAGCGATAGCGTGAGCGCGGGGGCGCCCAGCGGGGTGAGTTTGCCGTCCAGGTCGACCAGCGCCGTCTGCGAGCGCAGGTAGTACTCGAACAGGCGCGCGTCATCTTCGTTGCGCAGCAGATCCGGGTAGGTGCGGATGGATTTAACGCCACCGCCCGCCTGGGTCTGCTGGGTGTTGGGGCCGGTGGGAATGCCACGGCTCACCGGGGCCGCGCCCTGCCCTTGCGGCTGCACTTGCACCAGCAATTGCTTGCCATCCGGCATCCAGCGATAGCCGCGTCCGGCCACCGTATTCAGCGGAAGCGTGGTGAGCCGGCGCGCGGTATGGGTGGCTATCTCCACCACCCATAGCTCGTTACGTCCCTGCGCCGCGTCCTCTTGATTGAAGGCGAGGTAGCGCTGATCCGGCGACCAGCTGGAGCTGGCGATCGAAAGCGGGCTGGGCAGCCCCTGCAGGCGAATCTCTTTGCCACTGGCCACATCGATCAGCCAAAGATCCGTGCCGAAGGAGAAGCGGCTTTGCGCAAACGTGCGCGGATGGATGCGCACGCCCGCCAGTTTCAGCTCCGGCTGCGCTACCACGTCAATGCCGGGTAGCGAGGGCATCTGGGTGAGTGCGAGCAGATCGCGATGCGGGCTGATCGACAGTGCCGGCGGTCGCGGCGCATCCACCAGCGCCTGTAGCGGCGCGGGCGGGGTGATGTAGCCGCGCGCGGCGCTGCTGGCGGCGCCGGGTGCGTCCTGGGCAAAGGCCAGCGGGGGCGCAACGAGCAGCAGGGCAACGAGCGCCAGGTGACGGAGCTTGAAATCCATGGGGCACGAACCGTTATCGAAGGAATTTACGAACCTAGCCCAGCCGTGGCGCCGGCACCAGCTCCATCAGTCATGCCCCAGCGGGGGCGCCCAAGCGGAAACGCCGCGCCTCAGCCGCTATACTCCAGGGTCCATCGAGGGGCGCTGCGACCGCTCGGCCCGGACAACACCGCGTCTCGCGTGCGTTTGTCCAAGGCCACGGCCAGGCTCGACGGCATCTTCTTGTAACGGCGCCCGGTTAACGATGCGGTTCTACGACCGCAACACCCGGAGCCACGCCATGAACGCAGTTACGAAAGACACCGCCACGCAGGACTTCAAGGTCCGCGATATCTCGCTGGCCGAACTGGGCCGCCGCCGCATCCGCATGGCCGAAGAGGAAATGCCCGGCCTGATGCAGATCCGCGCCCGCTACTCCAAGGACAAGCCGCTCAAGGGCGTGCGCCTGTCCGGCTCGCTGCACGTCACCAAGGAAACCGCCGTGCTGGCCGAGACCCTGCGCGAGCTGGGCGCCTCGGTGCGCTGGGCTTCCTGCAACATCTTCTCCACCCAGGACGACGTGGCCGCCGCACTGGCCGCCGGCGGCCTGCCGGTGTTCGCCTGGAAGGGCGAGTCGCTGGAGGAATACTGGGAGTGCACGCTGGACATGCTCAGCCACCCGGGCGAACTGGGTCCCCAGCTGATCGTGGACGACGGCGGCGACGCCACCTTGTTCATCCACAAGGGCGTGGAGCTGGAAGACGGCGACAACTGGGTCAACACGCCCAGCGGCAACCACGAAGAACAGGTCATCAAGGACCTGATCAAGCGCGTGCACGCCGAGCGTCCGGGCTGGTTCAAGAAGGTCGCCGCCGAGTGGAAGGGCGTATCGGAAGAAACCACCACCGGCGTGCACCGTCTCTACCAGCTGGCCGAAGCCGGCAAGCTGCTGGTGCCGGCCATCAACGTCAACGACTCGGTCACCAAGAGCAAGTTCGACAACCTGTACGGCTGCCGCGAATCGCTGGCCGACGGCATCAAGCGCGCCACCGACCTGATGGTGGCCGGCAAGGTCGCCGTGGTGTGCGGCTACGGTGACGTGGGCAAGGGTTGCGCCCATTCGCTCAAGGGCTTCGGCGCACGCGTGATCGTTACCGAGATCGACCCCATCAACGCCCTGCAGGCGGCCATGGAAGGTTTCCAGGTCACCACCATCGAAGAAACCCTGGGCCTGGGCGACATCTACGTCACCACCACCGGCAACAAGGACATCATCACGCTCGAGCACATGGCGGCGATGAAGAACAATGCCCTGGTGTGCAACATCGGCCACTTCGACAACGAGATCCAGATGGATCGCCTCAACGCCGCCAAGGGCGTGACGCGCGAAAACATCAAGCCGCAGGTGGATCGCTACACCTTCGAGCAGACCGGTCGCAGCATCTACATGCTGGCCGAAGGCCGCCTGGTGAACCTGGGCTGCGCCCACGGCCACCCGAGCTTCGTCATGTCCAACAGCTTCTCCAACCAGACGCTGGCCCAGCTCGACCTGTGGGCCAACAAGGACTTCTACGACAAGAAGGTCTACCGCCTGCCCAAGAAACTGGACGAAGAAGTGGCCCGCCTGCACCTGGAGCAGATCGGCGTAAAGCTGACCAAGCTCACCCCGGAACAGGCCGCCTACATCGGCGTGCCCGTGGACGGCCCGTACAAGCCGGATCACTACCGCTACTGAGCATGCTTGTTGTGCGATGAAAAAGAGGCCGCCTTCGGGCGGCCTTTTTTGTTTCAGAGCACAGCAGTTGGAAATAGTCGGGGTGGGTGCATCTTTACGATGCAGCACGTAATAAGAATTTCTGTTTCTTTAGTGGCTTCATCGGTGCCGACCAGTCTCTGGGTTTCTCCTGACGTCCCGACGTCCCACCGCTCCATTCCGTCAGGATCGCCGCTCGAATTGCCATCGTTACGGCTTGGCCGGGGTGTTGACTGCAGGCGGCGTATCGACGAACTCCACGCCGAAGGATGGTTCGCACTACTGATGTGTCCTGGGAGATTTATGAGACACGAAACACGACGATAGGATTCGCTCTCATAGTACGAAAACCCCTCTCCAGGTTTCTTCTGACTTTTTCAGCTCAATGTTAACGCGCGCCTTACGTTAGGCGACGATGCGTCTGTTCCTTTGTTGGCAACTTTGTAATGAACTATCCCGAATGAAGGTGCACATACACTAGGTCCAACTCCAGTCCGGCCTGTTTGGAGTCCTTTCAGAACGACAGCGCGGCGTGATGGCGTCGCGAGAAGGCGTGTGCCAGGACTCTGGCGAAAAATCTATGACTTTGGCGTTGGACTTTCGATTTGCGAAACAAAACGAATCGAACGCAAGATTTCAATTACCTCTGGCAAGCCGGCCTCTGAGGTAGGAGGTAGTATCTGACCTGCGGTGTCGCTCACATCCCGAGGATCGTAGCCCACATAGATGCTCTCTCTGCTTAGCAGAGTGCGAGAACCGTCTCCCATGCAGAATGACACCCGCCGCACTTGACCTGGATCGCCACTATTCAAGGGATATGACGATATCTCCACGTAATTAAAATATCTTGAGTTAACGTCATTAATAACTTTAATACTGTAATAACGAACGTTTCCCTCGGGCTCCGGCGGCATCAATTTGGGGCATAACTCAGAAGCGCTTCCTTTAACACATTTAATGTCAATAAGCAGTTCTTTTTGATCCTTATCATTAGATAGGTAATAATAATTGCCGTCGACATAGAAGCCCGCATCAGGGCTCCCGGAATTGACGCCAGATCGCCCGCCTTTTCTTGCCACCATCTCAACGGCACACCCCTTCATCGGTATTAGATAGCGTCGCTTTTCCATCGCTAAAGCGGGTGTGACCTCATCATTCCTTGTGTTTGCTATTTGAGAAAATGCTTGGCTAGTACCCAACATTGACCACAGTCCAGCGATCAGTAGTCGGGCAATGGGAGCATGGCTCATCGGCCCAGTCCGTCCTTTACCTGATAGTCTTCCGGCAGAAATTGCATGCTGCCTGCCCCATTCGGGAACGTGGGTTCGTCAAAGAGAAGAACCTGTGCGTATGCGTGCGAGTGATATCGATCTATGAGTCCATTGAGCCTGGGCTCGGGGCGATCGATGTGCGAAGGCAAATTGATTAAACATGAAACTCGACGGAAGGAGATGTTTTCGTAGTAGACAAATGGCTGCCCCGGCATTTGCTGACTGACCTGCGTACGAACTTTGTGTCCAATCAGGCAGTGAGTTCAGCGGGGATGATATCGGGTTGGGACCAGTTTCGCCGGATGGTGGCCGGCGGCTTATAGCCATGCGAGCTGTGCGGTCGCTGCT
>NZ_JAELTT010000305.1 GCF_016428975.1 Dyella sp. ASV21 | reverse complement strand
CCCCCCCCCCCCCCCCCCCCCCCCCCCCCCCCCCCCCCCCCCCCCCCCCCCCCCCCCCCCCCCCCCCCCCCCCCCCCCCCCCCCCCCCCCCCCCCCCCCCCCCCCCCCCCCCCCCCCCCCCCTTCCCACCCCCACCCCGCCACCCGAGATTCGGTCACGGGTCTCGTGGGCTCGGAGATGTGTATAAGAGACAGGCCCAACCCACCAACGACACTTCGCAGCGACGCATGGCGCCGGCGCGCCTGCGCCTGAACCAGTCGCTGGCCATCGATGGGTTGCCGCCGTCGCTGACCGCGCTCGCCACGGGCAAAGTCTATGCGG
>NZ_JAELTT010000304.1 GCF_016428975.1 Dyella sp. ASV21 | reverse complement strand
CCCCCCCCCCCCCCCCCCCCCCCCCCCCCCCCCCCCCCCCCCCCCCCCCCCCCCCCCCCCCCCCCCCCCCCCCCCCCCCCCCCCCCCCCCCCCCCCCCCCCCCCCCCCCCCCCCCCCCTCTTTCATGATCCGGCGACCACCGAGATCTACACCCGAACGTTGTCGTCGGCAGCGTCAGATGTGTATAAGAGACAGGTGTTGTCGAACGCCATCTCGATGTCGAGCGACAGCGTCTGGCGCACACGGCGCTCCCAGTCGTAGATGCCGATGACGGCGTCGATGCGCAGGTCTTCGATGAAGACGATATCCATGGGAATCAAG
>NZ_JAELTT010000303.1 GCF_016428975.1 Dyella sp. ASV21 | reverse complement strand
CGTGATGTATTACACCCTCGGCCAGCGCAACGGCCTGGGCATTGGCGGCCGCCACGGCGCCAGCGGCGAGGCCTGGTACGTGGTGGGCAAGGACGTCGCCCGCAATATTCTCTACGTGGCCCAGGGTCTGTCTCTTATACACATCTCCGAGCCCACGAGACCCGTGACCGAATCGCGGTTGGCGGGGTGGGGGTGGGAAAGGGGGGGGGGGGGGGGGGGGGGGGGGGGGGGGGGGGGGGGGGGGGGGGGGGGGGGGGGGGGGGGGGGGGGGGGGGGGGGGGGGGGGGGGGGGGGGGGGGGGGGGGGGGGGGGGGGGGGGGG
>NZ_JAELTT010000302.1 GCF_016428975.1 Dyella sp. ASV21 | reverse complement strand
CGCGTGGATGGCCGTCCATATCGAAGGCCCAGCCGGGTTGCAGGCGCGGGTCATCGCCTTCCACCTCGGCGACGTGGGCCTGGGCGCGCAAGGCCAGCAGGCGCGTTTCCGTATATAGCTTGCCGGTGGTGTCGGTGGCGTCCGGATAACGGCCGGGGTAGCGGTAGATGGCGTAGTCGCTGGCGGGGTGGTCGAGCGAGGCGGCCCGGTGGGTGGTGGCGTGGTTGAAGCGCGGGTGGTTCTCGCTGTAATCGTGCTGGGTCACCTGGGCGGTGCGCACCTGCTCGGTGTACTGGAACCGCCACAGGCAGGGCATGGCCT
>NZ_JAELTT010000301.1 GCF_016428975.1 Dyella sp. ASV21 | reverse complement strand
CCCCCCCCCCCCCCCCCCCCCCCCCCCCCCCCCCCCCCCCCCCCCCCCCCCCCCCCCCCCCCCCCCCCCCCCCCCCCCCCCCCCCCCCCCCCCCCCCCCCCCCCCCCCCCCCCCCCCCCCCCTTTCACACCCCCACCCCGCCACCCGCGATTCGGTCACGGGTCTCGTGGGCTCGGAGATGTGTATAAGAGACAGGCTCAGCACATAGCTGATGATGCGTCGCCGCCCTGTTTTGATCTCGGTGGTTACCGCCATCCCAGGCGTGAGTTTGATCAAGCGATCATCGATCTGCATGGTGTCGCGTGGTAGGGCTACTTCAGC
>NZ_JAELTT010000300.1 GCF_016428975.1 Dyella sp. ASV21 | reverse complement strand
CCCCCCCCCCCCCCCCCCCCCCCCCCCCCCCCCCCCCCCCCCCCCCCCCCCCCCCCCCCCCCCCCCCCCCCCCCCCCCCCCCCCCCCCCCCCCCCCCCCCCCCCCCCCCCCCCCCCCCCCCTTTTCCCCCCCCACCCCGCCACCCGAGATTCGGTCACGGGTCTCGTGGGCTCGGAGATGTGTATAAGAGACAGGGGTACGCCATAGCCGAACGTCAGCATGCCGCTCCATGACTGGAGGCGATATGACGTTCGAACTGGCGGTTTTCGACATGGCAGGCACCACCGTGCATGACCCGGACCTGGTCGTGCAGGCCCTGGG
>NZ_JAELTT010000038.1 GCF_016428975.1 Dyella sp. ASV21 | reverse complement strand
CCCCCCCCCCCCCCCCCCCCCCCCCCCCCCCCCCCCCCCCCCCCCCCCCCCCCCCCCCCCCCCCCCCCCCCCCCCCCCCCCCCCCCCCCCCCCCCCCCCCCCCCCCCCCCCCCCCCCTTTTTTACTGCTCCGGCGACCACCGAGATCTACACCCGAACGTTGTCGTCGGCAGCGTCAGATGTGTATAAGAGACAGTCGTTGGCTCGGGCAACACAATAACTCTGCAGTATTCAAACCAAGGCCTGTCGGTTGATTCGGCTGGCGACACGATCGATACCAATGCCAATCTAACTGGGGAAAACATCGTTGGAACCGGCGACACCATTAATCTGGCAGGAAGCAATGGGGTCATTGGAAATATCGGCGGCTCCGGCAATACGATCACCATCGCGAGTAACAGTGGTGCGACCATTGGTGTTAGTGGCACGAATCAGGTCGTTGACACAACCGGCAATACCGTCGATGCCGGCACGAACGCCAAGGTCACTGTCAATGGAGATACAACTGTTGGGCTGGTGGGCACCGGAGCCCAAGTCGATCTGACGTCGAGTGGAGATACGATTAACACCGTCGCCAACGCCACGAATGAGACGATTACCGTATCTGGCGGCACGATCAATGGCGCTGCTGACTTCACGGGATATTTGGTCGGCTCAAATGACACGCTTAATCTCGACTCGAACAGTGGCTCGTCGTTTGCTCTGTTTAACGGTGGCAACACGGTCAATTCGTCTTACAACACCGTCAACCTGGCCGAGCCGGGCATCACTGACACGGTGTCCGGTACATACAACACCGTAGACCTGCAGCAGTCGAGCGATGGCGTCTCGTTGAATGGTGACTATGTAGACATCAACAGCGGCGCCAAGAATGACGTTGTGGCTGGCGTATACGACACCATCCATGACCTTGGCACGGGCACGTTTACTGTCGATGGGGCGCTGAATGTGGTCACGGGCTCCGACGATCAGGTGACCATCAATGGCTCGGACACGCTGGACCTAAGTCACTGCACCATTGACGTGTCGGGCAACGATCACGTCACCATCAATGGTTCGGATGACAATATCATTGGGTCGGCGGGTGACAACTTCACCATCACAGGGACGGGTGATGACGTTCAGGCCTCGGACGCATCCATCACCTTTGACGGCTCAAACAGCGGCGACTACGTGAGCGGCTCAGGGGATACAGGCTCCAATTGGGATGACCCTAGTGGCGGGACCGGCGATCCTGATCCGGGTTCGGGCTACTACGGCTATGGCCTGACGACGTGGGGCAGCCAGAAGCCTTCGGCAGCGCAAATCGCCAAAGCTGAGCAATCTGACAGCGTCTATGAAAACGCCGCATGGGCCGACAAAACCATTACCTGGAGCTTTGCGAATTCAGGTGAGGGCATCAGCAAATCCATCACCGATAGCGAACAGCAAGCTGAGGTCAAGCAAGCCTTCCAAGCATGGGCCGTGGCTTCCGGGCTGAACTTCGAAGAAGTTGCCACTGGCAGCCAGGCGGACATCGAGATTGGCTTCGGTGGCCTCAATACCGCAAGCACGAACGAGATCGGCCTGACCCGGTACGGCAAGAGCGGCGGAAATCTCGCAAGCGCCGTAGTTGAGCTGGAGGATCCGAGTCAGGCGCCGTTGGCTAAAAATGGCAACGGCCGGCTGGCGTATGCCGAGACGAATGCGACGTTTGAGCAGGTAGCCATGCACGAGATTGGACATGCACTCGGTTTGGCCGATACCGATGTCGCGGGGTCGATTATGAATGCCGTACTGGGCAGTGCCAATCAGGCAATGGGGGCGTCGGATCTTGCAAACGTACAGCACCTGTACGCAGGCATTACAAACGAAGATGTGAGCACAGTCGCGCAGGTGCAGCAGCTAGTGCAAGCCATGAATACGTTTGATGCGGGCGTGGCAGGTGTGGACGGATACAGCTTGGCGCAGGCGGAGTCGCTTTTGCAAAACGGTGCGCTATTGAGTTCGTACGGTCACGCACACGCCGCTTGATGTGGTCTCGAGAGCAACATGCTCACGCGCGGTAAGCATGTTGCCAAGTCTGAACGTCGTGCCCGCAACCGCGGGCATGACGCCACTAGAAAAGTCCTTGCTTTGCCGCGCGTAGGCGCAGCATTAACTACCGAATAGTTCCACATCAAAAGAGAGTGCAGGGCAATATTAAAATGAAGCTCGTCCATTTCATTTCGGGACTCCCGCGGTCGGGATCGACGCTTCTGGCAGCGCTTCTTCGCCAGAACCCGGGCTTCTCTGCCAACATGAGCAGCCCGGTGGCGTCGTTGTTCAGTGGTGTCTTGCCAAAGATGAGTGGCGCGGGTGAGTACGCGCCGTTCTTTCAAGGGGAGTCCAGGCACCGAGTGCTTAGTGGCCTATTTAACGCATATCATCATTCTGATATTGAGCAGGGAAAGATCGTCTTTGATACGAATCGGACGTGGACGGCGCGGCTGTCCTTACTGGATTCTCTATTTCCCCGGTCCCGCGTGATCTGCTGTGTCCGTGAAGTACCATGGGTCATCGATAGCGTAGAGAAGCTTGTGCGTGCCAATCCAACACATGTCTCGAGCATTTTTCAAAGCAGGAACGCTCGCAATGTGTACGGACGGGTCAAGGATCTGATGGACTCAGAACAAGGCCTTGTCGGCCTTCCATGGGGATCATTGCGCGAAGCTTGGTTTGGTGAGCATGCCGACAAATTGATTGTGGTTCGGTATGAGTCTTTGGTGCGCGACCCATCCAAGGTCATGGCAGGCCTGTACGATCATCTTGGGTTGCCTCACTTTGAGCACGATTTCGAACACGTCGATTTCGTGCAAGATGAATTCGACCTCAGGCTGGGGATGCCAGGGTTGCACACAGTAAGGCGAAGAGTGGAACCCTCTAGTCGAACCACGTTGCTCCCGCCCGATATTTTCATGAAGTACGCTGACATGAACTTTTGGGAGAGCGAAAAAATGAACATCAAGAAGGTTGCGGTTTTGTAGTGCCTATGAGCAGGCATCAAATCCAGGTGATTAGGTCAAGTTATCGAGGGTAGGGCGAGTGCCCGCCTTCGACTGCGACTTCAGCCGGTCAACGCGATACATTATTGAAATCGTTCGGCCGGTTTTCGAAGTTTAACGTCTGCCGCGGCCACTCATTCAATCGCCGTGCAACGGCATCAAGTTTAGCCTGTGAGCACCAAGACGTTGCGGCAGCGCCGGCCCGTTGCGCAGGCCTTGGCGATTGGATGTTGTCGGCAGAGCGTGTGGTGCGTCTCTTTGGGGAGCTGGGTCAGGAGTGAGATGAAACTGTAAGAGGATGGTTCTTTGGCCGTGTATCGCCCGTTGTCTATACGGCAGAAGACTCTCCTGAGTGAGATCTAGGCGGCAACCGTGGGTCATCTTCCTGGATCCGTACAGGAACGCGCGATAACGTATTGAGGGAAGGTGGAGTGGGCCACGATGCGATAATCAAGCCAACTTCTTGAAGCATTTTTCGTTCGTACGTGCCGATATGGTCGGCCATGTGTCCCAAGCCATATCCTGACTCTTCCAATACTTCGAAAAGATCGGAGCGAGAGGCCGCCGCATCGCGTGGGTTGAGAATCGGAGCCTCTGAGTGGGCCGCGTCCATCTTGCGCCGATCGCCAACGATCTTCATGTGATCGATCACGCAATGTTCCAACGCTAAGCATTCAAAATAACGGTGCGCTAATGCACCCAGCAAGGATATGTCATGAGTGTTCATGCCTGCCTTTCGGCATGCTGGGCAATCCTGGGCCAAGAGTTGCCCCAACGTTGCCCGACGGTACATTGCAAGAGGCACGTTTGTGCAGTGGAGGAGTTGCTTGATCGTGACTTCGCAGAATCGTGCAATGTTGATAGCAAGTTCGCTGTGTAGTCGGATCCGTTGGATTTCGGCCTCCAACGGATCCATGGGTTCGGTGCTTTTACAGAATGCGACGATTGCGTTGATGATCGCCCCGAGGCCGGCCGAAATGGTCGCGGCTGGGTATGTATATGGATTTGTGTAACCAAGCGGATGGTTGCGCGTTGCTTGTGTAACGACCGAAAGTGGCCCCTTTTGCTGCAGCCATTTGACCATTTCGTCTGCAAATGGTGAGAGATTGGCGGCCACCGGAGTTTCGCCCGACCAAATCAATGCGTTTCGCCGAAGTTCCCAATGTGGATGGGAGGCGGAATGGGCGCCATGGCCGTGGGGCTCGCGTCGCGTGGCGTTGCTTGAAATGGTCATGCTTTTTCCTTCCTCGGCGCTTCAAGCAGCGGAAGAGACGTCTGGGAGTCATCGGGTGGATGGAGCAATGGGTATGAGGTGACGTGGTGGTCTATCTAGGTTTGGCCAGGAAGACCCGCCTCAAACTCCTGGGCCAGTTCACCGCGGAGCAGCGCCACCATCTCTAGATACTCTTCATCCACATCCAACCCGTGAAGCACATTGAGTTGATTGGAGAGGTGATTCATGCGTTCCTCGCTCAACGCCGCCAAGTACAACTCTGTTGGCTCGGCCAAGGGCGACCAGAAGGATCGGTCCAATCGGGCGATGCTGTCGTTGGCGATGACTCCACCACTTTTCGGCAGGTACACCAAGTGGGGATACACAAGGCACTCCGCCCGGGCCGCAATCGTTGGCGTCATCGCACGTCTTTCGCCAGGCGTGCTCACCGAATAGATGGGAGCCACCAGGTAGTACGTCCTGTCAAATGCGTCGTGTGCAAGGGCCCGCTCGTTTTGCGGCAAGTGAGCGAGAGGGATGCCCTCCGCACGTGCCAACACGATGCAGCGCCGCATCTTTGAGTGGATCGCCATCAACTCCGCGTTCTTCCCAAGGCCCAAAGAGAGAACCGGGAGCCGCTTTGGCTTCTCCCTATAATCGATGTTCGGATCCAGATTGCGGATGGTGCCTGAGACGGCGTTGTGCTCGATCTGATTGGACCGAATCACGTCCATGATTTTGATGGGGTGACCAAAATCGGGGGCTGGCGTGCAGACAAGTTGGCCGATCTGGGCCGGACCATTTACGGAAAGACCGGAGTGATCGTCTCGGTATACGGGCAAGACCTTATGGATGTCCGTTCCATTGCCGACGACCATGGGGTACGTCCTTATTCGATGCCAAGATCAACGGTGATAGGCTCGGAGACAACGTCTGTTTCGGCATCAGCCGCGGCCATGGCCTCTTTATAGGCGGCATCGTAGATAGGGCGATGGGTGGCCCACGCAAGCGCGTTGTTGGATCGCGCCCTTCTTTTTTGCTTCAACTTCTCGTTGAGTTCCAACAAGCGAAAAATCTTGGTCGGATCTTTGATGTGGAGATGTTGACGCGGCGCGGATTGAGGGGGGTATTTGCCAGGGCTGAAATCGAGGACATCACCAACCTTTCGTGCGTCGGCCATGGGAGGTGTATCGAAATACACGTGGTCGAGCAGTTTGCTGAGGTCGTTTGCGACCTTCTTCAGCAACGAGGTGAAGCGATGTTCCTGCGCACCGGAGAGTCCGAAATCCGAAAGTCGTTGGCCGCGCGTGTGATCCGTGAGCCAATAGAGTTTGAAGTCCTTATTTCCGGCCGTGCCATCACGGGACTGGATAACGCCCTGATTCTCGAATGTGTCGATGGCCTCGACAAGATCGACCGCGAACGGACCGAAGTGGTTGAGATGCCACTGGGCTCCGCTGGCGGTTTCGCCGTTGTGCCCCTCGGCGTAAAGGCAGTCCAGCAGATAGACGTACTTCACCAACGCCGTCCGGGTCAGTGTACGCACGTCGGCGTCCTTGGCGGCCTCGAGGGCGGCCAAAATCGCGGATTTCATGCGGGCTGTTGGGTTGGGCATGGTTTGGGGGCCAGCGAAACCTCACAATTATAAAAGGTTCTCAGCAGCGGCGTCTGAAGGCCGCGCCCTTTGGATGCCTCAACATCCTACGCCCGCCCTCCAATATAAGGGAATCAGGAGTGGTGGGCCGAGCGCGGGGCGCCTCGCTTGGGTGCTGGGCCAGGATTGGGGGGCGCAGGGCGGTTAGGGACTGTTATCGGGGGTAGGGTTGTGTTCTCGTCCACCCCGGTTCGCTAATCGAGGCCAGCGGACCTGCAGAACTGAGATGTAAGGGCCGCAGCGGCGGCTGCTTGTCCGCGACATGGGGGCTCGCCCAGTGCCAGCGTTAAGGGCCAGTGCCAAGGTTAGGGACTCTAGTGACAAGATTAAGGGCTTTCGACAAAAGTCTCATTGCCTATGCGGCACTTGACTCTGGATCTAGATCAAGGGTCTAGCCTTCGAGGCATGAACACTTCCACTGCTGCCATGACCATTGGGGCCGTCGCCAAGCGCGCCGGTGTGGCGATCGATACGATCCGGTATTACGAGCGCGAGGGCTTGTTGCCTGAGCCGCAGCGGCGCGAGTCGGGCTATCGCACCTATGGCGAGAGCGCTGTGCGACAACTGCGGTTTATCCGCCGTGCCAAGGGTCTGGGTTTCACACTGGAGGAAATCCGTGACCTGCTGGCTTTGTCGGCGGATCGCCATCGTGGCGTCAAAGCCGTGAAGCAGCGCGCGAAGGCGCGGTTGGCCGCTATCGATGAGCGTATCGCTGAGCTGACCCGCGTTCGCGAAGGGTTGGAGCAGTTGATCGAGGCCTGCCCGGGGCATGGGGCGCCGGAGCAATGTCCAATTTTGCGTGCATTGACCGATCAGGAGGATGCCGCGTGAGCAACGAGAAGCGCGCTTGCTGTAGCGCCAAGATGCCCGAGCCCCCGCTGGTGGCGTCATCGTGTTGCGGCGGTGATGCGGCTGCTGCGACACATGCTCATGATCACGATCATCCGGTGCAAGCCACCAAGGACCCGGTGTGTGGCATGACGGTGGACCCGGCACGAGCCGAGCATCGGGGCGAGCACGCGGGGCGTATGTATTACTTCTGCGGACAGCGCTGCAAGGAGAGGTTTTTCGCCGATCCGGCGCGTTACCTCTCGTCGCAGGCCGCACCCGCGCCCGCATCGGCCGCGGTCGTATATACCTGCCCGATGCATCCGGAGATACGGCAGATCGGCCCAGGCGATTGCCCCACATGCGGCATGGCGCTGGAGCCGATGATGCCGAGTCTGGTTGAGGATGACGGGCATGAACTGCGCTCCATGTCGCGGCGCTTCGGGCTATTGGCCGTGCTCACCTTGCCGGTGTTTGTGTTGGCGATGGTTCCCCACCTGTTTGGCTGGCATTGGCCGGTGCCGTGGGATGGCGTGGCGGCGTGGGTGGAAGCGGTACTTGCTTCGCTGGTGGTGGTGTGGGGCGGCGCACCGTTCTTTGCGCGCGGCTGGCGCTCGCTCAAGCCCTGGTCGCCGAACATGTATACGTTGATTGCGCTTGGCACGGGGGTGGCCTGGTGGTACAGCACGGCGGCATTTTTGATGCCATGGCTGTTTCCAACGGGGTTCCGCGACATGCATGGTCGCGTAGGCCTCTATTTTGAATCGGCGGCGGTCATTGTCACGCTGGTAACGCTGGGCGATTTTCTGGAGTTGCGCGCACGTCGCCGCACCGGCGCGGCGCTTAAGAGTCTCCTGGCGCTTGCCCCGAAGACGGCGCGTCGTTTGAGCGCGGATGGCACCGAGCAGGATGTGCCGCTGGAGACGGTGCACACCGGCGATACCCTGCGTGTACGCCCCGGCGAAAAGGTTCCGGTGGACGGCGTGGTGCTCGATGGGCGCAGTCACATCGACGAATCCATGCTCTCTGGCGAGCCGCTTCCGGTGGCCAAGACGGCGGGCGAACCCCTCACTGCTGGCACCGTGAATCAGGATGGGGCCTTGTTGATGCGCGCTGACAAAGTGGGCGCCGATACGTTGCTGGCGCAGATAGTGGCCTTGGTCGCACAGGCGCAGCGCAGCAAGGCACCCTTGCAGCGCGTGGCGGATCGCGTGGCCGCATGGTTCGTGCCGGCCGTGGTGGCGGCAGCGGTGCTGGCTTTCGCGCTGTGGGCGTGGTTTGGGCCCGATCCGCGGCTGGCTTATGCGCTGATCGCGGCGGTGTCCGTGTTGATCGTCGCGTGTCCTTGCGCGCTAGGCTTGGCAACGCCCATTTCCATCATGGTCGCAAGCGGCCGCGCGGCGCAGAACGGTGTGCTGTTTCGTGATGCCGCGGCGATCGAGTCGCTGCGGAGCATCGATACGCTGGTGGTGGACAAGACCGGCACGCTGACCGAGGGCAAGCCCACGCTGCGCGATGTGGTGAGCCTGGGCGCTTATCCCTTCGATCGGTTGCTTGCGTTGGCGGCGGCGTTGGAGCGCCCCAGCGAACATCCGTTGGCCCGCGCCATCGTGGATGGCGCGCAAGCGCGTCAGGTGCGGGTGCCGAATGTCGAGCACTTCCGGGCCGTGGTCGGCGCGGGCGTGCAGGGTGAAATTGCCGGCCACGCGGTGGCGTTGGGCAATCGGCAGCTGCTTTTGAATGTCGGCGTGATGCCGGATGCCTCCGCACTTGAGCGCGCCGAGGCTTTGCGCGCCGACGGCGCCACGGTGATGTTCCTGGTGGTGGATGGTGCGCTGGCGGGTCTTATTGCCGTGGCGGACCGTATCAAGCCGAGCACGCCGCAAGCCATTCGTGACTTGCATGCGGCGGGCCTGCGTATCGTGATGCTGACCGGCGACAGCGCCACCACGGCGCGTGCGGTCGCCAGCGAGCTGGCCATCGATGAAGTGCATGCGGAGGTATCGCCGGCGGACAAGGCCGCCGTGGTGCATTCGCTGCGGCAGGCAGGGCATCGGGTGGCGATGGCGGGCGATGGCATCAACGACGCACCCGCGCTGGCGGCGGCTGATATCGGTATCGCCATGGGTACGGGCACGGATATCGCCATGGAGAGTGCGCAGGTCACCCTGGTCAAGGGCGAGCTCACGGCCATTGTGCGCGCTCGCGCGTTGTCGCAGGCGACGGTGCGCAACATCCATCAGAACCTGTTTTTTGCCTTTGTCTATAACGCGGTGGGTGTGCCCTTGGCGGCCGGTACGTTGTATCCGTTGGTTGGCGTGATGCTGTCGCCGATGGTGGCGGCGCTGGCGATGAGCCTGTCCTCGGTCTCGGTGGTGGGCAACGCTTTGCGCCTGCGCCGCGCCCCTTTGTGATACCTGTCACCCGCGATGGCTGACGGCGTGCCCTGCTGGGCGGGCGGCGGTGGGGAGATGATTCCACCCGCACCGATGGGGTGCGGGAGGGGCATCACATGAACATCATCCAAGACACGCGCAGCACGCTGGAGAAGCACATGCCGCTGTTGCTGGGGCTGCTGGTGGCGCTGCTTGCCGGGCGTGCGCTGAAGAAAGCGTTCTGGAGCCTGTTCGGCATGTATTGGGTGCTCCGCGCGAGCGGCATTCATTTCTAATACGCCAGGGAGCGCGGGGAAGGGCGCCCGGGCCGCGCACATGCTTTAAGCTGTGCGCCCCGATTCCCCCGCAGGAAGCTGCCGATGTCCGCTGCCCGAGCTTTGATCGAGCGCTATTACGACGCCTTCAATCGCGCCGACTGGGAGGCCATGCTGGCCTGTCTTGCCGACGACGTGGCGCACGATATCAACCAGGGGCATCGCGAGACGGGCCGTGAGACATTCCGGCGTTTTCTGGAGCGCATGAATCGCTGCTATCGCGAGCAATTGCGCGACATCGTCGTGATGGTCAGTGTGGATGACGCGCGGGCTGCCGCCGAATACGTGGTGCATGGCCAGTATCTGGCCGACGACGACGGTCTGCCGGCGGCGCATGGCCAGCGCTATGTGCTGCCGGGCGGGGCTTTCTTCGACATTCGTGACGGGCGCATCGCGCGTGTCAGCAATTACTACAACTTGCAGGACTGGATCGCGCAGGTGTCGGGCGGCTGAGCGATGGATGTCACCGTCAAGACCTGCGTGGGCGAGGCGGTTCGTCCCTATCTGGACGACCTGGCCCGGCTGCGTATCGCAGTATTCCGCGACTACCCCTATCTCTATGAGGGCGACATGGGCTACGAGCGTCGCTACCTGGAGGCGTATGCGCGCTCCAGGCGCAGCGTGTTCGTGCTGGCCCTGGACGGCGATCGGGTGATCGGTTGTTCCACCGGCGTTCCGCTTGCCGATGAAGTGGCGGCGATCCAGCAGCCGTTCGTGCAGCGGGGCATGCTGCTCAGCGAGGTGTTCTATTTCGGCGAATCCGTTTTGCTGAAGGAGTATCGCGGGCAGGGCCTGGGACACCGCTTCTTCCAACAGCGCGAGTCGCATGCGCGCCGTCTGGGCGGTTATCGATGGACCGCCTTTTGCGCGGTGGAGCGCGCCGCCAATGACCCGCGTCGTCCAGCCGATTTCCGGCCCAACGATGCGTTCTGGATCAAGCGTGGTTACCAACGCCAGGACGATATGTTTTGCACGCTGGATTGGACCGAACTCGATGCGCTGGAGTCCACTACGCATCGCCTCCGCTTCTGGTTGCGTCCGCTGGACGCCTGATCTCACTGGTTGACCGTATGACCCGCACTCTCGACGAATGGCTGGCTTACCAAGAGCACGTGAACGTGCGCAGTATCGAGCTGGGGCTCGATCGCGTACGCGCGGTGTGGCAACGCATGGGCGCGCCGGCGCCGGCGCGCCGGGTCATCACGGTGGGCGGCACCAATGGCAAGGGCTCCACGGTGGCGATGCTGGAGGCGATCTTGCGTGCTGGCGGCCAGCGAGTGGGCTGCTATACCTCGCCACACCTGCTGCATTACCGCGAGCGGATCCGCCTGGATGGCCGGTACGCCGAAGACGCGACCCTGGTGGCGAGCTTTGAGCGTATCGAAGCGGCGCGTGGCGAGATTCCGCTGACCTATTTTGAATTCGGCACGCTGGCCGCGCTGGACCTGTTCGCGCGCGCCGGGCTGGATGTGGCGGTGCTGGAAGTGGGGCTGGGCGGCCGCCTCGACGCGGTAAACCTGGTGGATGCCGACATCGCCGTCATCACCACGGTGGATCTGGACCACATGGATTGGCTCGGCCCCGACCGCGACAGCATCGGCATGGAGAAGGCCGGCATTGCCCGGGCCGGTCGGCCCGCCATCGTGGGGGAACTGGACCCGCCGATGGGCCTGCTGAATTCCCTGCGGCGCATCGGTGCCCATGTTCAGCGGGCCGGCCAGGACTTTCAGGTGGAGCGTCAGGCGTCGGGTTGGCGGTGGCGTCACCGCGACGGCACGGTGCTGAGCTTGCCCGATCCGGCGCTGGCCGCGCCGGTGCAATATGCCAACGCAGCCAGTGCCTTGGCGGCCTTGCATGCCCTGCGCAGCCTCGATGCCGCCTGGGGCGTGGTGGATTTCGGCGCGGCCGCCAGTGCTGGCGTTGCCGCTGCCAGCGTGGCTGCGCGCCTGCAGGCGCTGGGTGGCGATCCGGCGCTCATCGTGGATGTGGGTCATAACCCGCAGGCGGCGCGCGCCCTGGCTGAATGGCTGGATGCACGGCCGGGTGGTCGTGTGCATGCCGTGTACGGCGCGTTGTCGGACAAGGACGTGGGCGGGGTGATCCGCGCGTTGGGCGCACGCATTGACCATTGGCACCTGGCGGGGTTGGAGCAGGACACGCCGCGTGGGTTGTCCTCGCGCGTGCTTGCCGGGCAATTGGTGCTGGCCCTGCCGGAGGCGCGCTACGACCGGCACGACAACGTACAAGCGGCATGGCGCGCCGCGCGCGCGGCGGCGAAACCCGGCGATCGCGTACTGGCCTTCGGCTCGTTTTTCGTGGCGGCAGCGGTGCTGGCTGAATCGAATCTCGGCAATGGGGCCTGAGCGGGGACTCAGCCGGGTATAATCGCCACGTTCTCGCATCCCCCGCCGTTTGGAGCCTGTCTTGAAAACACGTCTGCTGGGAGCTGCCGTACTCATCGCGCTGGCTGTCCTGTTCGTGCCGATGCTTTTCTCCAGCAGTCCGCCGACCACCAGTGGTGATGAGTCGGTGAGTCTGGCCATTCCGCCAGCACCGGATCGCGACCTGCAGACCAAGACCATGAGCCTCACCTCCGGTGCGGTTTCCAGCGGCAGCGTGGCGCCGGCATCCAAGCCGGTCGTGCCAGCACCGACCCCGGCAGTCACCCCGGCAGGTTCCGACCAGCTGGCTACGGTGAATATCGGCTCCAATCGTCCCAAGGATGTGGAGATCGATCCCACGGCGGGCCAGGCGCCGGAGCCCACCACGGTCACGCGCCCGGGCTCCAGCCCGTCGCAGCCGGTGATTCCGGCGCAAACCAAGGCTGGCGCCGCGGCCGCCGCCGCCGCGGGCGCCGCGGCGATGAGTTCCAAGAGCCAGCCGACCACCGGGACGGCCGTGCCGAGCACGCCGCCCGCTACCGCCGCGCATGGACAGTTTTCACTCAATCTCAGTGCCTATGCGTCCAGTAGCAGCGCGCAGAGTCTGATCCAGCGCGTGCGTGGCCTCGGTTACCCGGCCGCCGGCCGCACCATCAACCAGGGCGGCAAGGAATTGACCTTGGTAACGGCGGGTCCGTTCGAATCGCGCGCCGCGGCCGAAGCAGCCCGTCTCAAGATCACCCAGACCATTCCCGGTGCACCGGCCCGCCTCGAAGGCAGCGCCAGCACGCCGACGCAGGATGACGCGCCTGCCAGCAAGCCGGCCAGCAGCACCGCCGCCACGGCCTCAGGCTCGCGTGCGGGGGGCTGGGCGGTTCAGGTGGCGGCCGTGGGCGCCCAGACCGACGCCAACGCCCTGCGCGACAAGCTGCGCGCCAACGGTTTCGACGGTTATGTGGATACGGTCAACGCCAACGGCAAGCAGTTGTGGCGTGTGCGTGCCGGTCCGCAGACGCAGCGGGCCGACGCGGTGCGCATCCGCGACCAGATCAAGGCCAAGCTGGGCGTCGACGGCAACGTCGTCACCGCACCCTGATTCGCGCTGAGGCGGCAACACGGTGAACTGGGCCGACTACATCATTCTCGCCGTGCTGGCCCTGTCCGTCTTGATTGGGCTGTGGCGCGGCCTTATTTCCGAGGTGTTGGCGCTGGCTGTGTGGGCGGCGGCGTTCTGGGTGGCCTGGACGTTCGGCCCGGATGTGTCGGCGCATTTCGAACACAGTATCCAGCTGCCTTCGGCGCGGATTCTGGTGGGTTACGGCATCTGTTTTCTTGCCGTACTGATCGCCGGGGCGCTGTTGCGTTTCCTGATCAGCAGGCTGGTCGAGGGTACCGGGTTGTCCGGTACCGATCGTCTGCTTGGCATGGTGTTTGGCTTTGCCCGCGGCGTGCTACTGGTGACGCTGGCGGTGTTTCTGCTGGGGTTCACCGCGTTTACGCGTGATCCCTGGTGGCAGGATTCGGTGTTATTGCCGCAGTTCAAGGGAGTGGCTGCGTGGCTGGGCGAGCGCGTGCCGGACAATGTCCGTCATTACCTCAACGATGCCCCAGCGGTGCTAGACCATCTTCCCGCCTTGCCGGCGGCTGTGCCGGGCGCTTCGCCAGCGACCGACCACAGAGCCCATCCCGCCGCCGCTTCCACGGCAGCTTCGGCCACGACTTACTAAATACAGGCTTTCAACCATGTGCGGAATCATCGGCATCGTCGGCACCAGTGAGGTCGCCGCGTCACTCTATGACGGCTTGACCGTGTTGCAGCACCGCGGCCAGGACGCTGCCGGCATCGCCACGGTGGACGGCGCGCGCCTGCGCCTGCACAAGGGCAATGGCCTGGTGCGCGATGTGTTCAACCAGACCGCGATGAGCGGCCTGCGTGGCCGCATTGGCCTGGGGCATTGCCGTTACCCCACCGCGGGTTCGGAAGGCTCGGCCGAGGCCCAGCCGTTCTATGTGAACTCGCCCTACGGCATTGCTTTCGCGCACAACGGCAACCTGGTGAATACCGAGACGCTGCGTCGCGAGATGTTCGAGGACGATCGTCGCCACATCAACACCGATTCGGACTCCGAGGTGCTGTTGAACGTGCTGGCGCACGAGCTGCAGATCCAGGACCGCATGGCGCTTACGCCGGATCACATTTTCAAGGCGGTGGCAGGCGTGCATCAGCGCGCACGCGGCGGCTATGCCTGCCTTGCGCTGCTGCTGGGTTATGGCCTGCTGGCGTTCCGCGATCCCAATGGTATCCGTCCGCTGGTTCTGGGCGAGCGCGTGACGGCAGAGGGCCGCGAGTACGCGGTGGCGTCCGAGTCGGTGGCGCTGGATATCCTGGGTTTCAAGCGTTTGCGCGACGTGGCGCCGGGCGAGGCGGTATTCATCACCAACGATGGCCAACTGCATGCCCGTCATTGTGCCGATAGCGCCACGCACGCGCCGTGCATCTTCGAGTATGTGTACCTGGCCCGCCCGGACTCGATGATCGAGAACGTGTCGGTGTACAAGGCGCGCCTGCGCATGGGCCAGAAGCTGGCCGAGAAGATTCTCCGCGAGCGTCCGGATCACGGCATCGATGCGGTGATCCCGATTCCCGATACCGCCCGTACCGCCGCTTCCGCGCTGGCAGAGGCGCTGGGCGTGCCGTTCCGCGAGGGCTTCGTCAAGAATCGCTACATCGGCCGCACCTTCATCATGCCGGGGCAGGGTGAGCGCGTGAAATCCGTGCGTCGCAAGCTCAATCCGGTGGAGCTGGAGTTCCGCAAGAAGAACGTGCTGCTGGTGGACGACTCCATCGTGCGCGGCACCACCTCGCGCCAGATCATCCAGATGGCACGCGATGCCGGTGCCAAGAATGTGTACTTCGCTTCCGCTGCGCCGCCGGTGCGCTACCCGAACGTGTACGGCATCGACATGCCGGCCGCGTCCGAACTCGTGGCCGCCGGTCACACCGAAAAGGAAGTGGAGAAGGTGCTGGGCGCCGACTGGCTGATCTACCAGGACCTCAAGGACTTGGTGTGGGCCGTGCAGGACGGCAACGAAGCGCTCAAGCACTTCGACACCTCGTGCTTCTCCGGCGAATACGTCACGGGCCTGGATCAGCATTACCTGCAGCAGATCGAAATGCTGCGCTCGGACGACGCCAAGGCGGCACGCCGCAGCGCGTAAGCGCCGCTGCAAACCCTCTCCCTGCTCGGAGAGGGTGAAGTGCAGGGCGGTTGCCGGCGAACACCTTCCATGACCAACGATCTCCACGCCGCCGCCAAGCGTTGCCTCGACGCCACCGAGCCGGCCGACAAGCTACGGCTGACGCATGAAACCTGGCAGGCGTTTCAGGCAGGGCAATTGCAGCCGAGCGAGCATTCGCCGGCGCCCGAGCCCATTGGGGCACCCGGCCGTCCGGAGCGGCCTGCGCTGGTGCCGCAGCGGCAGGTGCCGCATCGCGGCCTCGGCACGCCGGAAGGGCGTGCTGCGTTGGTGCATGCGGTGGCGCATATCGAATTCAACGCCATCAACCTGGCCTGGGACGCCGTGTATCGCTTCCGTGGCAAGCCGCTGGATTACTACCGTGACTGGGCCAGTTGCGCGCATGACGAAGCGCGACATTTCGCCATGCTGAGCGAGCGCCTGGCCGAGCTTGGCCACGCCTACGGCGACTTCGACGCACACAACGGCTTATGGGAAATGGCCGAGAAAACCGCTCATCACGACACCGCGCGCATGGCCCTGGTGCCGCGCGTGCTGGAGGCGCGTGGGCTGGATGTTACGCCGGGCATGATCGAGCGCCTGCAATCGTTGGGTGATGAACGCACGGTGGCGATCCTGCAGGTGATCCTGCGCGAGGAGGTGGCCCATGTGGCCGCGGGTACGCGCTGGTTCCGACATTGCTGCGAGCGCGATGGCCTCGATCCGCGCGAGACTTTCCTCGACCTGCTCCGCAACTACATGGGACGCACCCTGCGCGGTCCGTTCAATCGCCCCGCGCGGTTGCAAGCGGGTTTCGACCACGAAGAACTCGATCGCCTGGCCGCGCTGGCCGTGCAGTCCTGATGTTCATGGCGACATGACGACCTTCTCGTCATGTCTTCGCGGGTAGCCTTGGCGGGAGACGATATCTCTCGGAGGCCAGACCATGCCGTTCCTGCCCGGAAAGCTAGTGTGGGTCGAGCACGCCAGTACCGATACCGCCGCGGCGAGCCACTTCTATCGCGACCTGTTCGGTTGGGAGGTATCGCTGATGGATGTCGCCGACGAGCCCTACCAGGTCATCATGAATGCCGGCATGAGCATCGGTGGCTTTCGTCGCGCGCAGGAGGGCGAGCCCACCAACTGGGGCATCTATCTCAGTGTGGCGGATGTGGACGAAAGCTATGCCATGGCGTTGGTGGCTGGCGCGTCGCCATGCATGCCCCCGCGGGATCTCCCGCCAGCGGGTCGTGGCGCCACGATGCTCGATCCGGTGGGTGCCATGTTTTCGATCTGGCGTGGTGTGAACGACGATGCGCCCGACAGCAGCGTGCCCCCCGGTCATTGGTGCTGGCACGAGTTGCACGCGACGGACGACCAGGCGGCACTGGGCTTTTACGAATCGCTATTCGGCTTGAGCCACGACACCATGCCGGCCGGCGAGGAGACCTATTACGTGCTCAAGTCCGGCAGCATCGGGCGAGGCGGTTTGATCCGCAATCCGGGTGGGGCCGGGCCGTCGCTATGGCTGCCCTACGTGCTGGTGGCGGACGTGGATGCCGCGGCCGCCAAGGCAGACTCGCTGGGCGCGGAAGTGGCCACGCAACCCGAGGATATTCCTGGTATCGGCCGCTATGCGGTAGTGCGCGATCCGCTGGGCGCGCTGCTGGCGGTGTTCTTGCCCGAGAAGCAGTGACGCGGGTGCGCACCGATAGGTGGCCATAAAAAAGCCGGCGCTAGGCCGGCTTTTTCATCGAATTTTGGTCGGGGTGACATGATTCGAACATGCGACTTCTACGTCCCGAACGTAGCGCTCTACCAGGCTGAGCTACACCCCGTGGGAGCCGCGTATCTTAATGACCCTGCCGGGGCTTGGCAACAGGTCTGTCAAAAAAAATTGCATGGGCCCGTTTCGGCTGTCGTGCGACTCGGGCTCAAAGCGGCCATCTGCTAACCTATACGGCTCCGTCGGCGGCCGCGCAAGAGCGCGGTTGGCCGTCGTATTACATCATCGAAATAGTAGAGGATTTCATGGCGCTTACCCCGGCCCGCACCATGCCCGGCGTGCTCGAGCTGCTGCCGCTCGACCAGATCGCTTTCCAGCGCATGCTCGATGTGATCCGCCGCAACTATGAGCGCTTTGGTTTCCTGCCGGTGGAGACGCCGGTCATCGAATACTCCGATGTGCTGCTGACCAAGACCGGTGGCGAAACCGAGCGCCAGGTGTACTTCGTGCAGTCCACCGGCACGTTGAGCGCGGAGAAGGGCGATAGCGTGCCGGAGTTGGCGCTGCGCTTTGACCTTACGGTGCCGCTGGCCCGCTACGTGGCCGAGCACGAGCACGACCTGTCGTTCCCGTTCCGACGTTACCAGATGCAGCGCGTATACCGCGGCGAGCGTGCCCAGCGCGGCCGCTTCCGCGAGTTCTACCAATGCGACATCGACGTGATCGGCAAGGACAGTCTGTCGGTACGCTATGACGCCGAGCTGCCTGCGGTGATCTACAGCGTGTTCCGCGAGCTGAACATCGGTGCGTTCACCATCCAGCTCAACAACCGCAAGCTGATCCGTGGCTTCTACGAAAGCCTGGGCATCGTCGACGGCGAGCAGCAGACGTTGGTGCTGCGCGAAGTAGACAAGCTGGACAAGCGCGGTGCCGACTACCTGCGCGAAACGCTTACCGGCGAGTCGTTTGGCCTCAGTGCCGATACCGCGCAGAAGATCCTCGATTTCTCGCAGGTGCGTTCGACCTCGCTGCAGGATGCGTTCGACAAGCTCGATGCGCTGGGCGCCGGGCCGGAAGCACTGGAGCAGGGGCGTGCCGAGCTCAAGGAAGTATTGGGCCTGATCCGCGACTTCGGCGTGCCCGAGTCGCACTACGTGCTGAACTTCTCCATTGCGCGCGGCCTGGACTACTACACCGGCACCGTCTACGAGACCACGCTCAACGATTACCCGCAGATCGGTTCGATCTGCTCGGGCGGACGCTACGAGAACCTCGCCGGCCAGTACACCAAGTCCAAGCTGCCGGGCGTGGGTATCTCCATCGGACTTACCCGCCTTTACTGGCAGCTGCGCGACGCCGGCCTGCTCGATACCGGCAAGAGCACGGTCGACGTGCTGGTGACGCAGATGGATGCGGCGCACATGTCCTCGTATTTGGCGCTCGCCAGCGAGTTGCGCGGCGCCGGCATCGCCACCGAGGTAGTGCTGGAGGGCGGCAAGCTGGGCAAGCAATTCAAGTATGCCGATCGCGCGGGCATCCGCTTCGTGATCGTGCTGGGCGAGGACGAAATCGCCAAGGACGTGGTCACCGTGAAGGACCTGCGTCGCGAAGACCAATTTGAAGTGTCGCGCGCCGACCTGATCAAGACGTTGCGGGTGGAACTGGCGCAAGCCGAAGTCGGTCGCTGACTTGTACCGGCGTGCGGGTTGCTGTCCCATGGCATGGCTGTGCGACAGCACCTTTTCATCAAACTAAGGAAGGCCCGTCCGGGCTGGAGTGAAGCATGACGGCAAAGACCATTCTCCTGGACGGCAACAGCCTCACCCGTGAGCAGCTGGTGGCGGTGGCCCGCCAGGGCTTGCGCGTGGAACTGGACGAGACGCAGCTCAAGCGCGTGCAGCGCGCTGCTGATTTTCTCGCGGACAAAGTGAGCTGTGGCGAGCCAACTTATGGCGTCACCACCGGTTTCGGCAGCAATGCCGACAAGTTGCTGGGCGCGCATCGCCTGCGCGACGAGCTGCCGGGCGGCCGTTCCGACAAGCCCGAAGGCACGCTGCTAGAAGAGCTGCAGCACAACCTCATCACCACCCATGCCGTGTGCGTGGGCAAGCCGTTCGCGACCGACGTGGTGCGTGCGATGCTGGTGATCCGCATCAATACCCTCATGCGCGGTCATTCGGGCATTCGCGTGGAGACGCTCAAGGCGCTCACCGCCATGCTCAATGCCGGCGTGGTGCCGGTGGTGCCGGAGAAGGGCTCCGTGGGCGCCAGTGGCGACCTGGCGCCGCTCTCGCACTTGGCCATCGTGCTGCTGGGTGGCGGCGAGGCGTTCTACCAGGGCGAGCGTCTTTCGGGCGCCGAGGCGCTCAAGCGCGCAGGCCTCGCGCCGATCCGCCTCTCCTTCAAGGAGGGTCTGGCGCTCAACAACGGCACGGCGCAGATGCTGGCGACCGCCACGCTGGCGCTGGATGATCTGGAGCATGCGCTGGAACTGGCCGACCTGGCCGCAGCGATGACGCTGGATGCTTTTGCGGGCCGTAGCGGCGCATTGCGTCCGGAAGTGCATGCGCTGCGACCGCATCCGGGGCAGGTCGAAACGGCCGAGCGCGTGCGGGGGCTGCTGGAAGGCAGCACCCTGGTCGATATTCCCTATCACCTGGTGCCGCGCTTCAAGCAGTGGAGTGCCGAGGCGTGGGCCGACCCGTCCGATCAGGCGCTCACTTTCGACATTGGTTGGGATTGGGTGCCGGCCAACCAGCGCCATGGCCGTGAAGCGTTCTATGCTCGCTTCCTGCCGTTCAAGGGTGGCAAGAAGCACCAGCCGCAGGATGCCTACTGCCTGCGCTGCATGCCGCAGGTGCATGGCGCCGTGCGCGACGCCTGGGCACAGGCGTGTCGCGTGATCGATATCGAGCTCAATGCCGTCACCGACAATCCGCTGATCTTCCCCGATGCCGAGGACGCGCAGTTCATCGAGGAGCAGGTGATCTCCGCCGGTCACTTCCACGGTATGCCGCTGGCGCTGGCGATGAGCTACGTAAAGGCGGCCATTCCGGTGCTGGCCTCGATCTCCGAGCGTCGCCTCAACAAGTTGGTCGATCCGGCCAACAACGATGGCCTGCCGGCCTTCCTTACCGGCAATGAGGACGGCACCGACTCCGGCTTCATGATCGTGCAGTACACCGCGGCCGCACTGGTCAATGACCTGGCCACGCGTGCGCATCCGGCCAGCGTCTATTCGGTGCCCACCAGTGCCAACGCGGAAGATCACGTATCGATGGGCGCCAACGAGGCCCGTCATGTGCTGGAGATGATGGAAGACCTCGGCTACGTCATCGCGTTGGAACTGTATACCGCCGCGCAGGCGCTGGATTTCCGCCAGGCCATGCTCAATGCGGCGCGCCGACTGGCCGCCCGTGGGGATTGGCAGGCGCTGGCCGGCAAGGTGGCCAACGCGCCTCGCGAGGATCATCCGCACTACGCCCAGTTCGTGGAAGAGGTGCAGCAGCTCACCTTCGCGCTGGCCCACGTGGGTGATTTCCATGCCGGCGCCACCGTGCGCAAGGCGCACGAGACGCTGCGCCAGCACATCGGCTTCATGTCGCGTGACCGCGCCATGGATGGCGATGTGCGTACCGTGTGCGAGTTGGTGCGTCAGCGAGTGTTCGCCCAGGCCTAAACCGGCTGTTCGCTCAGGTGTACGAAAAGGGCCGCGCAAGCGGCCCTTTTTCTGTCTGGGGCGCGCCCGGCCTCAGTCGAGGCTGGTGGCGTCTTTCAGCCCGTGCGGGCAGGACGTGAAGGTGGCCGCGGCCAGGTCCAGCAGCGTGCGGTCGGTGTCATGAAAGCCGTGATGGGCGTCCGCTCGGGCGGCCTCGTCCAGAATGTGCCCGAGTGCCAGCAGGTAGTTGCCTCGCATGGCGCCGTCGGCGTGCTCGGTAGCCTGCTTGGCGCCCAGCGCAAGGGCAAACGCGGCAACCGCCAGTTTGTGCGGATGCGCACCGGGCTGGCCTTCCAATAGCGCGTGTTTCTGCGCCCAGGCATGGGAGATGGTGCGTTCGGCGAGCGTCTGCGGAGATTCGTTCAGCAGGCCATACGCCGCCTGCAAGCCCAGCCATTGCTCGATCACCGCGATGGCTTGTTCCTGTTGAGGGTTGCGGCTCGGCGCGTGGAGAAGACTCATGGCGTTGCTCCTGCGAGGCTGAGACTTCTTGCGACGTGGGGCGTGGTCAAGGTGATTCTCGCAAGAAATAACCGGCCGGGCGAGCGCTTTTGCGCCGGCCAAAAGCCATACACCGGCAAGCTGAGTCGCTCCGGCGAGAGTGGTGGGGTACGGCCTTGCTGCGTTGCGACAACTGCCGTATGATCCGCTCCACTGTGTTAATGCGTTAGTACATTATGAAGCGTCGATCGATCGATCCGGAAACCCCCGCCGCCTCCGCGGAGCAGAGTCTGTGCGAGGCGCTGCTGTCCCTCAAGAACGTCGAGGAGATGTCGGCCTTCTTGCACGACCTGTGTACGCCGGCCGAGCTCGAAGTCATGGTGGATCGATGGCGCGTGGTGCCTTATCTGCTGGATGGCGTGTCCTACCGCGAGATCCACGAACGAACCGCCGTAAGCATCACCACCATTGGCCGCGTTGCGCGCTATATCAACCAGGGTAGTGGGGGCTATCTCGCCGCGGCTGCCCGGGCCGCCCGTCGCCGGGCGACCAGCAGCAAGAAGGCAAAGGCATGAAAACGCGCGACCGACTGCGTATCGCGATGCAGAAATCCGGCCGATTGACCGAGCCGGCACTGGATCTTCTCAATCGTTGCGGCCTCACGTTTCGGCAGAGCCGGGACAAGCTGTTCTGTTTCGGCGAAGGCGAACCGGTGGATCTGCTACTGGTACGCGATGACGACATTCCGGGGCTGATCGCCCAGGGCGTGTGTGATCTGGGCATCGTGGGGCGCAACGTGCTCAGCGAGTATCGCCTCACCGCGGGTCGCGAAGCCGAGGAGCTGGCGGAGTGGCGCGCGCTGGGTTTCGGCCGTTGCCGCCTGTCGATTGCGGTGCCGCAGGAGCTGGACTACCGCGAGGCCGCGCAATTGCAAGGGCAGCGTATTGCCACCTCGTATCCGGGCTTGCTGGGTGAATGGTTGCGCGAGCGCGGCATCGACGCCGGCGTGGTGACGTTGGCCGGTTCGGTGGAGATCGCTCCGCGTCTGGGCACCGCCGATGCGATCTGCGACCTCGTTCAGAGCGGCGGCACCCTGGTGGCCAATCAGTTGCGCGAAGCTGAAGTGCTGCTGGAAAGCGAAGCGGTGCTGGCGGGTGCCAAGGCGCTGCCCAGCGATGAGCGTGGCGACATGATCGAACTGTTGCTCAAGCGCCTGGATGGCGTGATTCAGGTACGCGAGTCCCGCCTGCTGTTGCTGCAGACGTCGCGCCACGCCCTGGAGGCGGTGATCCGGCTGTTGCCCGGCGGTCCGCAGCCCACGCTGCTACCGGTGGCAGGCCAGCCCGATCAATTGATGTTGCAGGCACTGTGCGCGGGCGAAGTCAGCTGGCGTCAGCTGGAAGAAATCAAAAAGGCCGGCGCGCGCGAAATGTTCGTGCTGCCGGTCGAAAAGATGCTCGCCTGATGCGGGCGGGAGCGAAGGGTAGAGCACTATGAACCGCCTGGACTGGAATGCACTGGATGAGAAGGGGCAGCGCGACGCGCTCGCCCGTCCCGCCCAATCGCGCGCCGAGAGCCTGCGCAGCGGCGTGGAGCAGATCGTGGCGCATGTGCGCGCCGACGGCGACGCGGCGCTGCGCGAACTGAGCGCGAAACTTGATCGCTGCACGTTGGCGGCCATCGAGGTTGCCGAGCATGAGTTCCAGCAGGCCGAGGCCACGCTGGAGCCCGCGCTCAAGGCCGCCATTCGAGAGGCGGCCGAGCGTATCGAGGCCTTTCATCGCGTTGCCGCGCCGCAGGCGGTCGCGCTGGATACGGCCAAGGGCGTACGCGTGGAGCGCATGTTGCGCCCCGTGCAGCGCGTTGGTTTGTATGTACCGGCAGGCAGCGCGCCGCTGCCCTCCACCGCCTTGATGCTGGGCGTGCCGGCCAGGATCGCTGGCTGCGCCGAAGTGGTGCTGTGTTCGCCCGCGCGCGCGGACGGTTGCTGCGATGAGGCGGTGTTGTATGCGGCCCGCATTACCGGGGTGCACCGCGTGTTCAAGCTGGGCGGCGCGCAGGCGATTGCCGCCATGGCTTACGGCACCGAATCGGTGCCCAAATGCGACAAGTTGTTCGGGCCTGGCAATGCCTGGGTGACCGAGGCCAAGCTGCAGGTGTCCTCCGACCCGGACGGCGCCGCCATCGACATGCCGGCGGGCCCGTCCGAAGTGCTGGTGATCGCCGATGAGCAGGCCAACCCGGCCTTTGTGGCCGCCGACTTGCTATCGCAAGCCGAACACGGCCCGGATTCGCAGGTGATTCTGCTCAGCCCCTCGGCCAGCCTGCTCGATGCCGTGGAAGCGGAAGTGGCAAGCCAGTGTGCGGCCTTGCCTCGCGCCCAGATCGCCGAGCAGGCGTTGTCCCAGAGTCGTCTTATTGCGGTGTCCTCGCTGGCGCAGGCCATGGCGGTGAGCAATCGCTACGCGCCGGAGCACCTCATCTTGCAGGTGGAGGCGCCACGCGCACTGCTGGACCAGGTCGAAAGCGCCGGCTCGGTGTTCCTTGGTGCATGGACGCCGGAGTCGGTGGGGGATTACTGCAGCGGCAGCAACCACGTGCTGCCGACCTATGGCTATGCACGCAGCTACAGCGGCGTGTCGGTGGCGAGTTTCCAGAAGCAGATCACGGTGCAGGAACTGAGCGCCGATGGCTTGCGCGCCATCGGCCCTTGTACGGCCACGTTGGCGGCTGCCGAGCAACTGGAAGCGCACCGCCGTGCGGTGACGTTGCGTCTGGCGGCGCTGGAGACGGCGGCATGAGCGTGCTCGAACTCGCTCGCCCGGAAATCCGCGCCATGCAGCCGTACTCTTCGGCACGCATGGAAGCCAGCGGCGGACAGACCATGCTCAATGCCAACGAATCGGCGTGGGCGCCGCCGGGCGATCATTCGCTGGGCTGCAATCGTTACCCCGATCCTCAGCCGCACGAGCTGGTGGATGCGCTGGCCACACTGTATGGCGTGCGCAGCGCACAGATACTGGTGGGGCGTGGCAGTGACGAGGCGATTGACCTGCTGGTGCGTGCGTTCTGTCGCGCAGGCGAGGATGCCATCGCGATCCAGCCACCTACCTTCGGGATGTATGCCGTGTGCGCGCGTGTACAGAATGCCGCCATCGTGGAAGTACCGCTGGCCGCCGACTTCACCCTCGATGTGGAGGCTGTACTGGCCGCGCTCACGCCGGCGGTCAAGCTGGTATTTGTCTGCACGCCGAACAATCCGACCGGCCAGTTGGTCAGCCAGGGCGACGTGGAGAGGCTTGCCACGGCGTTGTCGGGGCGCGCCCTGCTGGTGGTGGACGAGGCCTATCTCGAATTCGCCGATGCCCTAAGCATGGCCCCGCTGATCGATCGCTACGACAACCTGGCGGTATTGCGCACCTTGTCCAAAGCCTGGGCGCTGGCGGGCGCGCGCATCGGTAGCCTGCTTGCGCGAGAGGAGGTGATTGGCCTGCTCCGACGCATCATGGCGCCTTATCCGCTGCCGCGTCCTTGCGTAGCGTTGGCGCTGGAGGCCTTGTCCTCGGCAGGGCAGGCCGAGGCCCGCACGCACCTGGCGACGGTGCGCGAACAGCGTGCGTCGATGGCGGCTGCGCTGGCTGCTCTTCCGGGCGTGCGCGAGGTTTTGCCGTCACAGGCCAATTTCCTTGCCGTGCGCTTTGACGACGCGGGCGAGGTCTACCGGCGTCTGCTCGGCGCCGGCATCGTCGTGCGCGATGTGCGCCGCTACCCCCAACTCGGCGATGCCTTGCGCATCACCATCGGTTCAACGGCCGAGAATGCACGCGTTCTGACCGTGCTGCAGGATGTTTTCGCATGACCCGCAAGATTCTTTTTATCGATCGCGACGGCTGCCTCATCGAGGAGCCCGAAGATTTCCAGATCGACAGCTATGAGAAGTTCGCCCTGTTGCCGGGCGTCATCGGCGCGCTGCAGCGCTTTGTCAGCGCGGGCTATGAGCTGGTGATGGTGACCAACCAGGATGGCCTGGGTACGGCGAGTTTCCCGGAGGAGGATTTCATCGGTCCGCATGAGCTGCTGATGCGCATCCTCAGCTCGCAAGGCATACCGGTGAAAGAGGTGCTGATCGACCGCAGCTTCCTGCACGAGCGAAAGGACACCCGCAAGCCGGGCGTGGGCATGCTGCGCCACTACCTGGCCGACGACGGCTGGAGTCGGGGGGCGTCGGCCATGGTGGGCGATCGCGAGACCGATCTGCACTTCGCCGCCAACATGGGCGTGAAAGGGTTCCGCGTGGGGCCGCAGGCCCTGAGCTGGGCGGAGATCGCGCACCAGATGCTCGACGCGCCGCGCATGGCCACAGTGGAGCGCAACACGCGTGAAACCCGCATCACCGTCAGTGTGAACCTGGACCAGGTGGCCGAGCCGCAGATCCACACCGGGCTGGGTTTCTTCGATCACATGCTGGAGCAGATCGGCAAACACGGCGGTTTTGCGCTGGCGCTGCGCTGCGACGGCGATACGCATATCGACGAACACCACACCATCGAAGACTGCGCGCTGGCGCTTGGTCAGGCCTTGCGTATCGCACTGGGCGACAAGCGTGGCATCGGCCGTTATGGCTTCGTGCTGCCGATGGACGAGTCGCAGGCCAGCGCGGCGCTCGACCTGTCGGGGCGTCCGTACTTTGTATTCGAGGGTAGCTTCCCGCGCGAGCGCGTGGGCGACATCCCCACCGAGCTGGTGCCGCACTTCTTCCGTTCGTTGTGCGAAACCCTCGGCGCCAACCTTCACCTCAACGTGCGCGGCGACAACGCGCACCACATGGTGGAGGCATGCTTCAAGGTGGTGGCGCGCACCTTGCGCCAGGCGATCCGTCGCGAAGGCGATGAGTTGCCCAGTACCAAGGGGGCGCTTTAATGAGCGTCGTGCTGGTCGATGCCGGCGGCACCAATATTGGTTCGGTGCGTTATGCCTTGCAGCGGCTGGGGGCGGATGCCGCACTGACGGCGGATGCCGCCGCCATCCGCGCGGCCGACAAGGTGATCCTGCCGGGGGTTGGCGCCGCGGGCCCGGGCATGGCGCGCCTGCGCCAACTGGGGCTGGTTGATGTGCTGCGTTCGCTGACCCAGCCGGTGCTAGGCGTGTGCCTGGGCATGCAATTGCTGTGCAGCCATTCGGAAGAAGGTGACACGGCATGCCTCGACGTTATTCCGGCCCGGGTGCAACGTTTTCAGGAGCATCCGGGTCTGCGTGTGCCGCATATGGGATGGAACCACTTGCGGGCGCGCCGGACACACCCGCTGCTGGCTGGGTTGGGCGAGCAGGATTGGGCGTACTTCGTGCACAGCTACGCCGTGCCCGCCGGCGAGTATGCGTTGGCGACCAGTGACTACGACGGCGAGTTCGCGGCGGTGATTGCCCGCGATAACTTCCACGGTATGCAGTTTCACCCCGAGCGCTCGGCCCAGGTCGGCGCTCGCCTGCTGAAGAACTTCCTCGACCTATGAGCTTTACCGTCATTCCCGCCATCGACCTGCGTGGCGGCCGCGTAGTGCGGCTCAAACAGGGCGACTACGACCAGCAGACCACGTATGCATTCGATGCACGCGAGCTGGCGCGCAGCTATGCCCAGGGCGGCGCAACATGGCTGCATCTGGTGGATCTGGACGGTGCTCGTGATGGCGGCCTGGATAACCTCGCCGTGATCGAAGCCATTGCACGCGACGGCATGCACATCCAGGCTGGCGGCGGCGTACGCAGCGAGCAGGATGTGCAGCGCTTGTTCGACGCCGGTGTCTCGCGCGTGGTGCTGGGCAGCCTGGCGATCCGCGAACCGGATCTGGTTGCGCGCTGGCTAGCCCATTACGGCGCCGAGCGCTTCACACTGGCGCTCGATACGCAGCAACGCGACGGTGCCTGGACCTTGCCCAGCGCTGGCTGGACAGCTACCGAGTCGCGCACTCTGGACGAGCTGGCGCCGTGGTATGCGGCGCGTGGCGCGCGGCATCTGCTGTGCACCGATATCGAGCGCGATGGCATGCTGGCCGGTTTCAATTTGGCGCTCTACGGCTATCTCGCCGAACTGGTACCCGCGCTGGCGACGCAGGCCTCGGGTGGCGTGCGTTCGGTGGACGACATTCGCGCCGCGCGCGACGCCGGCGCCAAGGGTGTCATCCTGGGGCGTGCCCTGCTGGAAGGGCGTTTCACGCTGGCGGAGGCGTTGGCATGTTGAGTCGTCGCATCATCCCCTGCCTGGACGTGCGCGATGGCAAGGTGGTCAAGGGCGTGCGCTTTCGCGATCACGTGGTGATGGGCGAAATCGTGGAGCTGGCATTGCGTTATCGCGACGAGGGCGCCGATGAGCTGGTGTTCTACGACATCACCGCCAGCCCGGAAGGACGCAGCGTGGACCGCGCCTGGGTGGAGCGGGTAGCCCGGGTCATCGATATTCCTTTCTGCGTGGCCGGTGGCATTCGCAGTGTGGATGAGGCACGCGCAGTGCTGCATGCGGGCGCGGACAAGATTTCGGTGAACTCTCCCGCGCTCGAGCGCCCTGCCTTGATCGACGAGTTGGCCGCCGCTTTTGGTGTGCAGTGCGTGGTGGTTGGCGTGGACAGCCTGCGCGATGCCGACGGTGAATGGCGCGTGCGCCAGTACACCGGCGATCCGTCGCGCACGCAGGCGCTGCCGAGGCGTACCCTGGACTGGATCGTGGAGGCGCAGCAGCGCGGCGCCGGTGAGATCGTGCTCAACTGCATGGGCAGCGATGGTGTCCGGCAGGGTTACGACCTGGAGCAGCTCTCGGCGGTGCGTGCCCTTTGCCAGGTGCCATTGATCGCCTCGGGCGGTGCAGGCACACCGGCGCATTTCCTGGATGCCTTCGCACAGGCGGATGTGGATGGTGCGCTGGCTGCCAGCGTGTTCCATTCCGGCGCCATTGCCATTCCCGAACTCAAGCATTGGCTGGCGGCGCAAGGCGTCGTTGTGCGGCAGGAACAGGGTCATGACTGATACGAATATCGATGTGAGTGCGTTGGATTGGGCGAAGGGCGATGGTTTGCTGCCCGCCGTCGTGCAGCACTGGTTGACCGGCGAAGTGTTGATGCTGGGCTATATGAATGCCGAGGCGCTGGCCACGACGCAGGCCAGCGGGCACGTCACCTTCTACAGCCGCAGCAAGCAGCGCTTGTGGACCAAGGGTGAGAGCTCCGGCAACGTGCTCACCCTGAAGTCCTTGCGGGTCGATTGCGATGCGGACACCGTGCTCGTGCAGGCTGTACCGCATGGGCCGACCTGCCACCAAGGGACCAGCAGTTGCTTTGGCGATGACGTTGTCCCGCCTCTGGGTTTTCTTGCGGAGCTCGATGCGCTGATCGCGCGTCGTGATCGGGAGCGTCCGCAAGGCAGCTACACCACCAAGCTGTTCGAAGGGGGCATTCGCCGCATGGCGCAGAAGGTCGGTGAAGAGGGCGTGGAAACCGCGCTCGCCGCGGTGGCGCAGGATGACGAGGCCCTGCTGGGTGAGGCGGCTGATCTGGTATTTCACCTGCTGGTGACGCTGCGCGCACGCGGGCTCGGTTTGACTGACGTAACACGCGTGCTGGCGGCGCGACACACTGAGCGCACTGGGCATTGACGCCGCCTACGTGGCGTTTACGTGACGTCATAACCTTACGGACATGACTGTCGGCGTGGCGCCCACGAACGACTAGCGCGGCCTTAACGGGCTCTGTGATTGATTCTGTACCGGGTATAGCGACGCGCCTGAGCGTGCGTCGCGTGTCGCCGCGATGCGTCGTGGGATGCATCGCGGCGCATCCATGCATCGGCAGGTGGTCGTGGGTGTTTGTCGCCGTTCGATGTGAAAGTGAGCTTCACTTTTGGGCGCTTCATTCGGGATCGAGTGACCTGCCGAGGGCAGATCGCATGGGTTCGTGTCCGCAATCCGGGGAATCAGTCATGGGCGATATCGCGGTGATCGGCGGTGGTGCGGCGGGCGCGGCGGCCTTTGGCGAACTGCTGTCACGTTACGACGCCGGTACGGTGCATTGGATCGTGGGGCCACAGGAGCTGGGGCGCGGCGTGGCCTATGCCACGCGCGACGATCGTCATCTGCTGAATGTACGGGCGGCCGGCATGGGCGTGTTCCACGAGCATGCCGAGGATTTCATCCAGCATGCGGCTCGTCAGCTGGGGCAGGTAAAGGGCACGGATTTTCTACCGCGTCGCATCTTTGGCGACTTCATCCAGGCGCAGGTCGGTGCGCGTATCGACGCGGCCCGGCGCCTGGGGCGCAGTTTCCGCATCTATCCCGAAAGTGCGCAACACATCGTGGTGCGTGATGAGGGCGGTTATGCGGTCCGCATCGGTGGTGAGCGTTGGCTTGAGGTGACGCAAGTGGTGCTTGCGGTCGGCTCGCTGGCGCAGCGCCCACTGCGTACGGTTTCGAGCCAGGCGCTGGATAGCGGCGCTTACGCGCTCGATCCGTGGCGTTTGGAACGCCACACCAGCGCACCGCGCCGTGTGCTGGTGATCGGCACCGGGCTCACCGCGGTGGATACATTATTGTCCGTGGCCGAGCGTTGGCCGCATGCCGAACTGGTCGCGGTGTCGCGCCATGGGCTGTGGCCATTCACGCATTCCCCGCTGCCGCTGAGCAGTTATGCCGGGCAGGAGGCCCTCAATCGCGACCTGTTGGCGTGTGACAGCGTGGCGGCCATGGTGCGGCGCGTGCGGCAGGCATTCGACGATGCGGAAGAACACGACTGGCGCAGCATCATCGACGGCATGCGCCCGGTTAATGCCTTGCTGTGGCAGCGCCTGGGAGATGCGCGTCGGCGCCAGTTCCTGCGTCATGTGCGCTGGGTGTGGGAGTCGTCGCGGCATCGCATGGCGCCCGCCTCCGGCCAGGCCATTCACCAGCTATTGGAGGAAGGCCGCCTGCAGGTGCGCGCTGCCCGCGTACTGGCGGTGGATGGGGCCGGTCCCTTGCAGGTGACCTTGCGCGAGCGCGCTACGCAATTGGTGAGCACGCTGGGCGCCGATCTGGTGATCCAGGCGACGGGGCTCGATACCGCCATTGCCTATGGCGAGCACGAATTGCTGGCGCGGTTGCTCAACGATAGCCTGGCCGTGGCCGACCCGTTGCAGCTTGGCGTGCTGGCTCGCGCGGACGGCCAATTACTGGGTGCCCATGGCGAGCCGCAGCGTGGCCTGTTCGCCATTGGCTCGCTGCTGCGCGGCAATCTCTGGGAGTGTACGGCCATGCCCGAGATCCGTGCGGCCGCCCACCAACTGGCCGTGCGGCTATCGGACGCCGCCGTAGCGACGAGCCGCGATAACGTACAGGACATGCCCTGAAACCGATCCGAGCGGCGTCCGCACGGATCTCGCGCAACAGGCTTGCCATATGGATATGCCATATCGCGATTTCGCCGTGTCAAAGCCGCTCGATAGTCTGACTGTTCGAAACCGCACAGGAGGCGTCATGCCGAAGTTGCTTTCCATCGTGCTCGCGAGCGCCGTTCTATGGCTGGGCTCCAACGCGTTTGCGGGCGAGGTGACCTTGCTCAATGCGTCCTACGACCCCACGCGGGAGCTCTATCGCCAGATCAACGCGGCGTTTGCCGCGGAGTGGAAGACACAGCGCGGCGATAGTGTGAACGTGCGCATGTCGCACGGCGGCTCGGGCAAGCAGGCCCGTTCCGTGGTGGAGGGCTTGCCGGCCGATGTGGTGACCCTGGCCCTGGCGTATGACATCGACGCTATCGCCGACCGCGGCTTGATCGCCAAGGATTGGCAACAGCGCCTGCCGGATCGCGCCTCGCCCTATACCTCCACCATCGTGTTCCTGGTGCGCAAGGGCAATCCCAAGGGCATCAAGGACTGGGCCGATCTGGTGCGCCCGGGTATTCAGGTGGTGACACCCAATCCAAAATCCTCGGGTGGCGCGCGCTGGAACTTCCTGGCGGCGTGGGGTTATGCGCTGAAGCAGCCAGGCGGTACCGACGTCACGGCCAAGGCATATGTGCAGACCTTGTACAAGCACGTCTCCGTGCTGGACACCGGCGCGCGCGGCGCCACCAACACCTTTGTGCAACGAGGTATCGGCGATGTGCTGATCGCCTGGGAGAACGAAGCGTTGCTGGCGCGGCAGGAGCTGGGCAAAGACAAGTTCGAGATCGTGGTGCCTTCCATCACCATCCTGGCCGAGCCACCGGTGGCCGTGGTGGATGCCAATGTGGACAAGCACGGCACGCGCGCCGTGGCCCAGGCCTACCTGCAGTTCCTGTATTCGCCGCAAGGGCAGGAGATCGCCGCGAAGAATTACTATCGGCCGCGCACGCCGGAGGTGGCGGCACGCTATGCCAGTCAGTTCCCGGCCACACGCACCTTCACCATCGATGAGCTGTTCGGCGGTTGGCGTCAGGCCCAGGCCAAATTCTTCAGCGACGGCGCCATATTCGATCAGTTGGAGGCGGGGGGATGAGCATCCTGCGGCAGCGCGTACTCCCGGGCTTTGGTCTCAGCCTAGGGTATGCGTTGACCTATCTGAGCCTGATTGTGCTGCTGCCACTGGCGGCGCTGGCGTGGAAGGCCGTCGGCATGGGTGCAAGCGGTTGGTTGCAGCTGTTGAGCGCACCGCGCACGCTGGCGGCATTGCGTTTGAGTCTGGGCGGTGCCGTGTTGGCGGCGTCGATCAATGCGGTGATCGGTTTACTGGTGGGCTGGGTGCTGGTGCGCTACCGCTTTCCCGGGCGGCGCGTGTTCGACGCGCTGGTGGATCTGCCGTTCGCTTTGCCGACTGCCGTGGCGGGTATTGCGCTGACCACCCTCTACGCGCCCCAAGGCTGGCTGGGACGGTGGCTGGAACCCTTGGGCATCCAGGTGGCGTACACGCCGCTGGGTGTGTTGGTGGCGATGGTATTCGTGGGGTTTCCGTTCGTGGTGCGCACGCTGCAACCGGTGCTGGCTTCGTTGGAGCGTGATGTGGAGGAGGCCGCCGAGAGCCTGGGTGCGCGTCGCTGGCAAACCTTCTTCCGGGTAATCCTGCCGTTGTTGGCGCCCACGTTGCTGACCGGCTTTGCACTGGCGCTGGCGCGTGCGGTGGGGGAGTACGGATCGGTGATCTTCATTGCCGGCAATATTCCCGGTCGTTCGGAAATTGCACCGCTGCTGATCGTGCAGAAGCTCGAGCAATTCGACTATGCCGGCGCGGCAGCGCTCGGGGCGGCCATGTTGCTGCTGTCTTTTGTGCTGCTCGTGCTGGTGGCCTTGTTGCAGCGTTGGAGCCAGCGCTGGGCGGAGTCGTCGCGATGACGTCCCGCCTGCGCCGACGTCCGCTGGGTTGGCCGCGCCGGTTAGCGCGCCTGGTGCTGATTGTGTTGGCGCTGGTGTTTCTGCTGCTGTTCCTGGTGCTGCCATTGACCACGGTGTTTATCGAGGCGTTTCGTCAGGGCGTGGGTGCATTCGTCGAGGCGATCCGGCAGCCGGAGGCCTTGTCGGCGATGCGGCTCACCTTGCTGGTGGCCACGATTGCGGTGCCGCTCAACGTGGTGTTTGGCGTGGCGGCGGCTTGGGCCATGACTCGCTTTCAGTTTCGCGGCAAGGCCTTTCTGGGTGCGTTGATCGATCTGCCGTTCTCAGTATCGCCGGTGATCTCGGGCCTTATCTACGTGCTGATGTTCGGTGCGCAGGGTTGGTTTGGCCCATGGCTGGAGCGGCATGACATCAAGATCATCTTCGCCGTGCCGGGACTGGTGCTGGCGACGGTCTTTATTACCTTGCCGTTCGTGGCACGCGAGCTCATTCCGCTGATGGAATCGCAGGGCAGCGAGGAGGAGGAGGCCGCGCGCGTGCTGGGTGCCAGCGGTTGGCAGATGTTTTTCCGCGTGACCTTGCCCAATATCCGCTGGGCCCTGTTGTATGGCGTACTGTTGTGCAACGCGCGAGCGATGGGCGAGTTTGGCGCCGTTTCGGTGGTCTCCGGCCATATCCGCGGACTCACCACCACCATGCCGCTGGAGGTGGAGATGCGCTACAACGAATACGATTATGTCGGTGCGTTCGCGGTGGCCTCGCTGCTCGCTTTGCTGGCGCTGCTTACGCTGGGTATCAAGACGTTGATGGAATGGCGTTACGGCGACGAATTGGCGACGCACGCGCCGGGTGGTCATTGAGGGCAGGGCATGACGCTTGAGCTATCCCATCTCAATCGCCGTTTCGCCGGGTTCAGTGCACTGGACGAGGTGAGCCTCAGCATCGCGCCGGGCGAGTTCCTGGCGCTGCTGGGCCCTTCCGGCTCGGGCAAGACCACCTTGCTGCGCATCCTGGCGGGACTGGACTACCCGGACAGCGGCAGCGTGCTCAAGGGGGAAGAGGATTTCCTCGCCACGCCGGCACGCGAGCGGCGTATCGGCATGGTGTTCCAGCACTACGCGTTGTTCCGCCATCTCACGGTGACCGAGAACATTGCTTTCGGCCTGCGCGTCCGCCCGTGGCGTACGCGCCCCTCGCGGGCCAAGATTCACGAGCGGGTGGATCGCCTGCTGGCACGCGTGCAATTGGATGGCCTGGGCGGTCGATATCCCACCCAGCTCTCGGGCGGCCAGCGCCAGCGCGTGGCCTTGGCACGCGCGTTGGCGGTGGAGCCGGATCTGCTGCTGCTGGACGAGCCTTTCGGTGCGCTCGATGCCTTGGTGCGGGTGAGCCTGCGGCGCTGGCTGCGAGAGCTGCACGAAGAGCTCAAGCTCACTACGGTATTCGTCACTCACGATCAGGAAGAGGCGCTGGAGTTGGCCGATCGCGTGGCGGTGATGAACCAAGGCCGCATCGAGCAGGTGGATACGCCGGAGGTGATCTATCACCAGCCGGCCACCCCGTTCGTATGTGAGTTCATCGGCAAGGTGAACAAGTTCGGCGTGCGCCGCCATGCGGGCGGCTTGGCGGCCGGAGCGTGGGTGTGCGAAGGCGATCCTTGGCCGGAGCGCTACAACGCGGCGTGGGCCTATGTGCGGCCGGAGCAGTTGCGGCTCGCCGTGCCACCAGCCCAGCCTGCATGGGATGCATGGCTGCGCCATATCTACCTGGCCGGCAGCGTGGCCCATCTGGATCTGCACGTGCCGTCATTGGATCAGTCGCTGGAGGCGGATGTGGCCAGCGAGGATCTGGCCCGTTTGGGGCTGCAGGCAGGCATGAGGTTGCGTGTGGCGCCGCGCAGTGCCGTGTTGTTCGCGCAGGATGCGGGCGGCCACACGGTGGAGCGCGAACGCTGGATATGGCACGCGCAGGACCGCGTGCACGCCTGAGCGCCGATGCGCCCAGGGTGTCAATCATCAACGCGGTGTCAGCGTATGTGGCGCATTGGTCGGCGACTGCGCAGGCTGGAACGACACCGCGGGGCCGGGCGTCATGTGCTGACGCCAGCGTGCCAGTTGCTCGCCGATGCCGGCGCCAAGATCCATCTGGGGTTCGGACGGGGTGAGCTTGCCCTTCTGTTCCCACTGCGCGATCTCGCCCGCGGCTTGCTTGTATGCGTCCACGAAATCCGGCGTGCGGTTCAGCGCATCCACCAGCCAGGCGTGGCCAAAATAGGTGATGTCCGAATCGCTGCCGCAACCGAACGAGCTGCGGTCAGCGCGCGCAGCGGTGATGACCAGGGTGCCCGGGCCGCGCAGTTCCGGTACGAAGCCGCCGGAATAGCAGGCATTCACTACCACGACCTTCCACTTGAAGGGACGCTTGTGGAGGATATCCGCAAGGTCGGAGGCGCCGATCTGGTCGAGCGGCAGCGGGTCCATGTCCACCAGCAGGTTGTGGTCTTCGTCGCCGTGCGTGGTCATGTAAAGCAGCAGGATGTCTTCATCCGGCTTCATCACGCCGGCCAGGCCATCCAGTGCCGCCTCCAGATTGCTCCAGCTGGCGAGCGGACGCTGCTCCAGCGTGCTGGGGTTGTTCTCCAGCACCATGACATGCGTGCCGGGGCCAAAGCGCTTGGGGAACATGGTGGCGGCGTATTCCGCTTCGTTGCGGAACACGTCCTCGCCACCGTCGGCGCCAAAGGCGAGCACATACAGGTTGGGCCGACCCGCCACGCGCGGGCCGATCGCGCCGAGCGCCTTCTGCACCATGCCCGGCTGCGCATAGATGATCTGTTCGGGCGACGGTGCTTGCTCGGGCCAGTTGTCCGAGGCGGTGTTGTCCTCGTCCGTGCCGGCGCTCGCCGCCGGTGCCGGTGCGCTGGCACTCGCCTGTGCCTGCGGGGCTGTCACGGCGGGAGCGTTAGGCGGCGTAAGGCGAGCCATGCCGAGCATGAGCAATACGCCGGCTGCGAAGGCGAGCAGAGCAGTCAGGGCAATACGCATGGCAGGGGCTCGCGTCAGGTCAGAGGACGATGGCGTCGAAATCGGCGTAGGCCGGGTGGCGTGGCTGGTCGGGAACCGCCAGCGGTGCACGCAGCAGCCATCCCGTACGCAGGCCTGCCGCCTTGGCGGCATCCAGTTCCTCGACGATGTCAGACAGGAACAGGATGTGGCCCGGTTGTTCGCCGATCGCCTGGGCAATCTTCTCGTAGGAGGCGCGCTCGCGCTTGGGGCCGGCTTCGGTATCGAAATAGCCGGAGAAAAGCGGAGTCAGGTCGCCGGCCTCGCTGTAGCCGAAGAACAGCTTCTGGGCCGGTACGGAGCCCGAGGAATACACGTACAGGTGCAAGCCATCGGCGCGCCAGGCATGCAGGCGGGTAGACACTTCCGGGTAGACGTGCGCCTGGAAGTCGCCGTTTTCGTAACCTTCCTTCCAGATCATGCCCTGCAGGGCCTTGAGCGCGGTGGACTTGCGGTCCTCGTCGATCCAGCGCTGCAGCAGTTCGATGATCTCCTGGCGCGGCGCCTCGATGATGCCCGCTTCCTTGGCGGCCTCATGCAGCCAGTGCTGCACTTCAGGCGTGTCGCCATGGGTTTCGACAAACGCAGGCAGACGCGTACGGGCGTACGGGAACAGCACGTCCTTGACGAAGGTGATGGAGCTGGTGGTGCCTTCGATATCGGTGAGGATGGCGCGGATGACGGTCATGCGGGGAAGCCGGGATGCAGGGAGCCCAAGCTTACCCGGCGGCGCCTTGGACGCCTACCGGCCGCCGTCACAGGCCCCGAATGGGGCCGGGAGCGGAACGTCAGGCGACCGTGGCCGTGGTGTGCGGGCTCATGCGGGGGAACTGCGTGGCGATATCTTCACCCGTGAACTGGGCCACCCAACCGTCCTTGTTGGTGAACAGGCGGATCGCCACGAAATAGGGCGCCTCGCTCATGTCGAACCAGTGGCGGGTGCCATCCGGCACGCCGATCAGGTCGCCCTGTTCGCACAGCACGTCGTAGACCTTGTCGCCCACGTGGAGGGTGAACTGGCCCGCGCCGGCAACGAAGAAGCGCACCTCGTCCTCGCTATGGGTGTGCTCGCTGAGGAACTTCTGTCGCAACGTGGCGCGATCCGGGTGATCGGGCTTGAGGCTGATCACGTCGACGGCCTGGTAGCCTTCCTCAGCCATCAGGCGATCGATGTCGGCGCGGTAGGCGGCGATCACTTCTTCCTGGCTGGCGCCGGGTGCGATCGGCTGATTGGCCTCCCAGCGTTCGAAGCGCACGCCGATGCGGCCGAGTTCGCGGGCGATATCGGCGTGCTCGCCATGTACCGATTGCGGTGCCTGTGGCTGGCTATCGGAAAAAATACGCAGACGACTCATGCGGACAGCCTCCGGAGATCGAGTTCGCAGCCGAGCAGGAATTCCAGCGCCTCCAGATGGCGGCGCGTTTCGGCCATATCGCGGCCCCAGGTATAGATACCGTGGCCGTTGATCAGGTAAGCATGCAGCGGCCGGCCGCTGTCGATCCAGGCATCGACCTGGGCGACCAGTTCGGGCATCTGCTGCGTGTTGGGAAACACCGGTATGGCCAGCTCGGCATCGTGCGTGGTTTCGCCGGCAATGGCCTTCTGCAACTCCCAGCCTTCCAGTTTCACCACGCCTTCGCGCGCGAACAGGCGCGAGGCCACGCTTTGCGTGCGCGAATGGGTATGCAGCACCACGTTCATCTCGGGGTAGCGCCGGTAGATCTGCGTGTGCAGATCGGTTTCCGCGCTGGGCCGGGCGCTGGTGCCCACGGCCTTGCCGTGCATATCGATGAGCATGATGTCCTCGCGACCGAGCTTGCCCTTGTCGCGACCGGAAATGGTGATGGCCGCGTGGTCCGGGTCCAGTCGCATGGAGAAATTGCTGCTGGTGGCGGGTGTCCAGCCTGCGGCCGCCAACTCGCGGGCGGCATCGGCGATGGCGTCGGCCCGCTGGGCGAACAACTTGGGCGAAAGGGTGGCGGGAAGAACCTGGCTCATGATGTATGGACGTCCAAATGAGCTCGTACTATATCATGCCGGGTTCGTGGGCACGGCGAAAATGCGATTCGTTCTCACGACTTATTCGCCGCGGGAGTAGCATCGGGGAAGTTTCGCCACGGGCGTGGCGGGCACCGGTTCTTTAGGGATGGAGGGTGAACTCATGTCGCATGAGAAGAACATCGAATCGCGCCGTCGTTTTCTCAAGGCTGCTGCCGGTACGGCCGCAGTCGCGGCGGTGATCGGTACGATGCCGCGCTTGGCGCGTGCCGCCGATCTGCCGCACCTGGCCGAGTCGGATGCGACCGCCAAGGCACTGGGTTATGTCGAGGATGCCAACAAGAGCACTGATCCAAAGCACACGGCGGGTAACAACTGTGCCAATTGCCAGTTCTACTCCGGTGCGCCGACCGGCTACGGTCCGTGCCAGCTGTTCCCCGGCAAGGCCGTCAACGCGAAGGGCTGGTGTGTGTCGCACGCGACCAAGAAAGCCTGATCGTACTCGCGCGTGGTGGATCGAGAGGCCGGCCTGAGTGCCGGCCTTTTTCATGGCTTGACCCAACACGAGCGCGCCAATTCGCGACGAAGCGACGCGGCGTAATGAGAGTGCACAGAAAAGGAAACTCGAAACCGAAGGCATCGGCGAGTAGAAGATGCTGCCCAGACGCGTCAGGCCGAGGAGCTGACCCGCCTGACGCGCCGGGCGGCAATCCGGGGCCCACTGCCAAGTGATCAACCCACGGAGCACAGATGATACTCCTGGCGTGCCTGTTTGGGACCTCGCAGCCCCAACTTTTTATCGAAAAACTCTCGTTAAATTCAATAAAAACAATAACATGGCGAAAAATTCGAGACTGACCCTCACGAATGAAAGCCAGCGAAGCTGAATTCGTACCGCCAGGGCGGGCAAGGCCGCCCTGGCAAGTTGGCCGATGTTTTCGTCAGATGAGCGCCAATGGGCGAAATTAGCCCTTGGCCTGCTTGTGCAGGCGGCTGTGGCGCATGCCGTAGCCGAAGTAGATGGCCAGCCCGATGACAGTCCAGATGATCATCAGCAGCCAGTTGAACCAGGCCATGGCGCCCAGCAGGGCCAGGCAGCTGAGTACGCCTGCGGGGCAAATGACCCATGCCCACGGCACGCGGAAACCGCGATGCAGGTGGGGCGCGGTGTAACGCAGGATCAGCACGCCAGCGCACACCGCCACGAAAGCGATCAACGTGCCCATGGAAGTGAGATCTGCCAGCAAGTCGAGCGGGAATACCGCGGCGAGCACGGCGATGCCCACGCCGGTAATCACCGTGTTGATGTGTGGCGTGCGATAACGCGGATGGATACGGTTGAACACCGGCGGCAGCAGGCCGTCGCGGGACATGATCATGAAGATGCGCGGCTGGGCGATGATCATCACCAGGATCACCGAGGACAGGCCGATCAACGCGCCGATCTCCACCACCAGGCGCAGCCAGCCCAGCTCCGCGTGACCACGAACGGCCGTTACCACCGGCTCGCTGGTGCCCAACTCGGTATAGGAAATGAGGCCGGTCAGCACGGCGGCCATGGCGAGATAAAGAATGGTGCAGATAACTAGCGAGACCAGGGTGCCGAACGGCAGGTCGCGCTGTGGATTTTTGCATTCCTGTGCCGCGGTGGAGGTGGCCTCGAAGCCGATATAGGCGAAGAACACCATCGCCGCGCCGCGCATGATGCCCGACCAGCCGTATTTGCCCGGACCCTGGTTCTCCGGAATGAAGGGGTGCCAGTTGGCGGGATCGATGTAGCGATAGCCCGCGACCACCACAATGATGATCAGGCCGACCTTGAGCGCCACCATCAGCACGTTGAGGCCAGCCGATTCGCGAATGCCGACATAGCACAGTGCCGTCAACGCCAGCACGATCGCCACGGCGGGGAGATTCATCAGATGCCCGGTGGCCACCAGGTGGCCGTCGGTGAACGCCAGTGGCGCCTCTGTCAAAGCCTTGGGCAGATGGATGCCCACGTGATCGAGCAGACTGGTGAAATAGCCGGTCCAACTCGCCGCCACGGCCGAGGCGGAAATGCCGTACTCCAGCACCATGTTCCAACCTATGAACCAGGCCACCAGCTCGCCCAGCGTGGCGTAAGCATAGGAATAGGAGCTGCCGGAAATCGGAATCAGCGTAGCGAACTCGGCGTAGCACAGCGCCGTAAAGCCGCTGCAGATCGCCGCCAGCATGAAGGAAATCAGCACCGCCGGGCCAGCGTGTTCAGCGGCTGCCTGGCCCGTGACTACGAAGATGCCGGTGCCGATGACCGCGCCGATACCCAGCGCCGTGATGCCCCACGGGCCCAGGGTGCGTCGAAGGGCGGGGCCGTGCGAGGCGTCGTCGGCGTCGGAGAAGTCGGTCTTGCGGGCGATTAACTGTTTGAGCATGCGTCAGCCTGGTGGCGCGTAGGGCGAGGGGCGCCCTTGGTAGGTCATGGCGAGAAGGCCGGTGCCCGACGCGCTTCGCTTCGTCCGTTGTTCCAGCCTGCGCTGGAACTCCGTGTTTTCAGGGCCTCTGTCGAGGCCTTGAATCCCGGCCCTTACCGGGACGACGATCATGCGTAGCGCTACTGGCACCGGCCCTTTTGGGTCAAATCAAGAGTTTTGCTTGCGCAGCTTGCTATGGGAATACCCATAGAAGAAATAGATGAGCATGCCGATAGTGGTCCAGCCGAGCATCAGCGGCCAGTTGGCGCGGAACGATTGCCAGAACAAATACAGGCAGATCACCGAGCCGAGAATGCTCACCACCCAGATACCCGGCACGCGGAACGAGCGCGGCAGGTCCGGGCGGGTGTAGCGAAGGATCAGTACGCCGATGCACACGGTGGTGAATGCCAGCAAGGTGCCCATCGATACCAGTTCACCAAGGATGCTTACCGGGAACAGGCCGGCGAGCACGGCCGCGGCCACACCCGCGATCATCGTGGCGACGTGCGGCGTGCGATGCGAGGCGTGGACGCGCGACATACCCTTCGGCAGCAGGCCGTCTTTCGCCATGCTGAAGAAGATGCGCGAGGTACCCAGCAGCATCACCAGGATCACCGACGACAAGCCCGCCAGGGCGCCGAACGACACAATGGCCTTCAGCCAGGTCAGCTGCGGGTACAGGCTGAGCGCGGTCGCGACCGGCTCCGGCGTGCCAAGGATATGGTAGGGAGCGATGCCGGTGAGAGTCAGCGCCATGGCGATGTAGAGCAAGGTGCAGATGAACAGCGAACCCAGGATGCCGATCGGCATGTCGCGCTGCGGGTTCTTGGCTTCGCCAGCGGCGGTGGAGACCGCATCGAAGCCGACGTAGGCAAAGAACACCAGCACGGCGGCACGGAAGATACCGCTGGTGCCGAAGCGGCCCGGGCCTTCCTCCGGCGGAATGAACGGATGCCAGTTTTCCGGATTGATGTAACGGAACGCGAAGATCAGAAATAGCGCGATGACCACCACCTTGATCGTCACGATCAGCGAATTGACGAAGGTGGACTGGGTAATGCCCCGATAGCACAGCCAGGTGAGCGCGGAGACAATGATGATGGCCGGCAGGTTGACCAGCGCGCCGGTGGTCACGATCTGATGCGTGTCGGTGAACTTGAGCGGCGCGGAGGACAAGTAGCTCGGCAGCGCCAGCGACATGCCGGTCCAATGGCCGAGGATCGAAAGGCACTCGTTGAAATAGCCGGACCAACTGGCCGCCACGGTGGCGACGGCGAACAAGTACTCAAGCACCAGGTTCCAACCGATGAACCAGGCGACGATCTCGCCCAGCGTGGCATAGGAGTAGGCGTAGGCGCTGCCGGAGACCGGGATCATGGCGGCGAATTCGGCGTAACACAGGCCGGCGAACGCACAGGCAATGCCCGCGACGATGAAACTGATGACCAGGGCGGGGCCGGCATGTTCGGCGGCGGCCTGACCGGTGATGACGAAGATACCGGCGCCGATCACGGCA
>NZ_JAELTT010000299.1 GCF_016428975.1 Dyella sp. ASV21 | reverse complement strand
CCCCCCCCCCCCCCCCCCCCCCCCCCCCCCCCCCCCCCCCCCCCCCCCCCCCCCCCCCCCCCCCCCCCCCCCCCCCCCCCCCCCCCCCCCCCCCCCCCCCCCCCCCCCCCCCCCCCCCTCTTTCATGCTCCGGCGACCACCGAGATCTACACCCGAACGTTGTCGTCGGCAGCGTCAGATGTGTATAAGAGACAGGCCCTGCACTAGGCTTGCCACAGTTCGACAACCGCGGTCCCTATGTACGCCCAATGCCCCGATTGCCTGACCGTGTTCTCGCTGAACACGGAAACGCTTGCGCAAGCGCGCGGCCAGGTCATGTGCG
>NZ_JAELTT010000298.1 GCF_016428975.1 Dyella sp. ASV21 | reverse complement strand
CCCCCCCCCCCCCCCCCCCCCCCCCCCCCCCCCCCCCCCCCCCCCCCCCCCCCCCCCCCCCCCCCCCCCCCCCCCCCCCCCCCCCCCCCCCCCCCCCCCCCCCCCCCCCCCCCCCCCCCCCCCTCTCCCCCCCCACCCCGCCAACCGAGATTCGGTCACGGGTCTCGTGGGCTCGGAGATGTGTATAAGAGACAGCAATGAGGGCGAGGCGCGCGCGCAAGGCATCCCGCCGCAAGGGCCGCCGGATTCAAGCAAGGTGCACAACCTGGACGATCTGGCCAAGCAGGCCATG
>NZ_JAELTT010000297.1 GCF_016428975.1 Dyella sp. ASV21 | reverse complement strand
CCCCCCCCCCCCCCCCCCCCCCCCCCCCCCCCCCCCCCCCCCCCCCCCCCCCCCCCCCCCCCCCCCCCCCCCCCCCCCCCCCCCCCCCCCCCCCCCCCCCCCCCCCCCCCCCCCCCCCCCCTCTTTCCCCCCCCACCCCGCAAACCGAGATTCGGTCACGGGTCTCGTGGGCTCGGAGATGTGTATAAGAGACAGGCGCCACGGCGGCATCCTGGTGCAGCAGTCCGAGTCGCCGCTGGCCCACCTGGAGCTGATCAAGTCCATGCGTTCGGCCATGCGCACCGCCGGCTTCAGCGCGGTGAAGACGCTGCCGTTCCCGCAG
>NZ_JAELTT010000296.1 GCF_016428975.1 Dyella sp. ASV21 | reverse complement strand
CCCCCCCCCCCCCCCCCCCCCCCCCCCCCCCCCCCCCCCCCCCCCCCCCCCCCCCCCCCCCCCCCCCCCCCCCCCCCCCCCCCCCCCCCCCCCCCCCCCCCCCCCCCCCCCCCCCCCCCCCCTTTAACACCCACACCCCGCCAACCGAGATTCGGTCACGGGTCTCGTGGGCTCGGAGATGTGTATAAGAGACAGGGTATTGGGCGATCAATGTGCGCAACAGGCGACGTGCGCGTGCATCGAGATAGGCGGCGGGCATGCTGTAGCAATCCGTGAGACACCAAAGAAATAAGGTCTCCGGAAAAAGTTTGCAAGAAACCGG
>NZ_JAELTT010000295.1 GCF_016428975.1 Dyella sp. ASV21 | reverse complement strand
CCCCCCCCCCCCCCCCCCCCCCCCCCCCCCCCCCCCCCCCCCCCCCCCCCCCCCCCCCCCCCCCCCCCCCCCCCCCCCCCCCCCCCCCCCCCCCCCCCCCCCCCCCCCCCCCCCCCCCCCCCCATTTACACCCACACCCCGCCAACCGAGATTCGGTCACGGGTCTCGTGGGCTCGGAGATGTGTATAAGAGACAGCATACAAGCTGCGAGAAATCTCGCCCGAGATGGCGACGGAGGCCGCCCGCGTCGGGCTGCGCCACACCCGCCTCACCGCCATCACTTCGCAACGGCAACTGGCGTTGCTGGCCAATAACGTGGCCG
>NZ_JAELTT010000294.1 GCF_016428975.1 Dyella sp. ASV21 | reverse complement strand
CCCCCCCCCCCCCCCCCCCCCCCCCCCCCCCCCCCCCCCCCCCCCCCCCCCCCCCCCCCCCCCCCCCCCCCCCCCCCCCCCCCCCCCCCCCCCCCCCCCCCCCCCCCCCCCCCCCCCCCCCTTTTTTCACCCACAAGCCGCCAACCGAGATTCGGTCACGGGTCTCGTGGGCTCGGAGATGTGTATAAGAGACAGGCATTGGGCGTACTGGTTGGCCGGGGAATATCGCGGCGCAAGGCGTGTTTGTACCTTGCCTTGAGTCGACGCGTGGCGCATTACACACCCACGCAGTCAGGCAAGGATCAAGCGCTAGCAGCGCGAC
>NZ_JAELTT010000293.1 GCF_016428975.1 Dyella sp. ASV21 | reverse complement strand
CCCCCCCCCCCCCCCCCCCCCCCCCCCCCCCCCCCCCCCCCCCCCCCCCCCCCCCCCCCCCCCCCCCCCCCCCCCCCCCCCCCCCCCCCCCCCCCCCCCCCCCCCCCCCCCCCCCCCCCCTTTTAATCATCCGGCGACCACCGAGATCTACACCCGAACGTTGTCGTCGGCAGCGTCAGATGTGTATAAGAGACAGCAACTGCTGGGCTTACCGTATCGGACAGGACTACCGCTTCAACGATGATGGCGAACCCGGCGGTACGGCAGGGCGCCCCATTCTGCAGGCCATCGAGGGGCAAGGCATCGATCGCGCGGTGGTGGTA
>NZ_JAELTT010000037.1 GCF_016428975.1 Dyella sp. ASV21 | reverse complement strand
GGCGACACGCTGTTCAAGTGGAATTGGCGCACGCTGTTCGACGCGTGGAACGAAACCAGCCACGCCATGCAGCGCCTGCGCGACAACCCGCTGACGGCCGACGCCGAGAACGAGTGGCGCCTGGACGATGCTGATCCGGGCATCAGCCCCAAGCTCAGCTTTGAGCCGGCCGACGACATCGCCGCGCCGTACATCGCCAAGGGCGCCAAGCCGCGTGTGGCGGTGCTGCGCGAGCAGGGCGTGAACGGTCAGGTGGAAATGGCCGCCGCGTTCACCCGCGCCGGCTTCGAGGCGGTGGACGTGCATATGTCCGACCTCGCCGCCGGCCGCATCAAGCTGGCCGACTTCCGTGGTCTGGCGGCGTGCGGTGGCTTCTCCTACGGCGACGTGCTGGGCGCGGGTCGTGGCTGGGCCACGTCCATTCTGTACAACGAATACCTGCGCGCGGAATTCAGCACCTTCTTCGCCGACGCCTCGCGCTTCGCGCTGGGCGTGTGCAACGGCTGCCAGATGATGAGCCAGCTCAAGGACATCATTCCGGGCGCGCAGCATTGGCCGAAGTTCCTGCGCAATGCTTCCGAGCAATACGAAGCGCGCGTGGCCACGCTGGAAGTGCTCGATTCGCCCAGCATCTTCTTCAAGGGCATGGCCGGCTCGCGCATCCCGGTGGCGGTGGCGCACGGCGAAGGTCGCGTGAACTTCCCGTACAGCTGCAGCCCGTCCAAGGCGGGCGGTGCGCTGCGTTACGTGGACAACCGCGGCAAGCCCACCGAGGACTACCCGCTGAACCCCAACGGTTCGCCGGGCGGTCTCACCGGTTTCACCGCCGCGGATGGTCGCGTGACCATCATGATGCCGCATCCCGAGCGCGTGTTCCGCAGCGTGCAGATGAGCTGGCATCCGGAGAAATGGGGCGAAGATTCGCCGTGGATGCGCATGTTCCGCAACGCACGGGTGTGGTGCGGCTAATGCATCGCGATTACGTCGGGTCCGTGTCTGAGGCGCGGGCCTGACGTGGTCTCACCGCTGTCCCGCTGGTGCGCTCGCATGCTGCCGGCGGTGGCATGGATCGGCTTGCTGGGGCTGTTGCCCTGGTGGGTTGGCGCCATGGTGTTGTGTGTGCTGGTGGCCGGCGCGGTGTACTTTGACCGGCGTTATGCCGATCGCGCGGAGTGGTGTCGTCGTGGTCTTCGGTGGGGTTTGCCGGGCGTGTTGTTCGCCTTGCAGCGGGCACTGGGCGGTGACGTGCTGGCTTGGGGTGCGGCTTTGCTGGGCGCGCTGGTGGGGTTTTCGCTGGTTGCCTTGCTGGAATCGCTGCTCGATCGACGCGTGCGTCGTGCCACGGCTGGCGTGGCGACGGCGGAGTGGCGCGAACTGGCGATGGCGCGGGTGGGGCCGCCGGCTTGCATCATCGAATTGCTGCCCGTCGATTGGTGCGAAGTTACCGGGCCGTTCGTCGACCCGCACGGCGAGCCGGCACGTTTTGAGCCGGCGAGCGAGGGCAGGGGACGTTACGTGTTTGGCGAGGGTCGGGTGATCGATCAGGCCAGTCCCCGTTGCTGCTTCGGCCCCGGCGGTCGCTGGTTCGTGGCGAGCTTGCCGGAAGGGCGCGGCGATATCCTGTGGGATAGGCGCGGCGATCACCTGCATCGCCTGGTCGGCTGGGAGCTGTATGGTTGGGAAGGCGAACAGCCCTGGCTGTCGCAGGGAGTCGATGGCGTGCCCGCGCCGATTCACGAAGTGCTGGGATCGGGGCGATAGCTTCAGCCCGCACACCATGAAGACGTCTATGGGGCGTCTTTCCCGTTTTGGAAAACCACGGTCTCGCGCATACTTCTCCCGGTGAATACGGAAACTGCTCCCTCCTTGTCTTCGGTGTTGCCGGTCAGTGTGATCGTGGTGGCGGCCGACAGTGGCCCCACGTTGCGTGATTGCGTGCGGCGCGTGCTTGCCTGCGATACGCCCCTGGAAATGATCCTGGTCGACAATGCCTCCAAGGACGGCATTCCGCAGGCCATTGCGCGTGCGCATGAGGGCGATGCCCGCTTGCAGGTGATGTACAACCGCGCCAACCTGGGTTTTGGGCCTGCAGTGAATCGCGGTGCCGCCAAGGCCCAGGGCAAGTCGCTGCTGGTGCTCAATCCCGATTGCCTGATCGACAACGCCACGCTGCAGAAGCTGCTGGTCACCCTTGCCGCGCAACCTCGCGCAGGCGTGCTTGGCGCCGTGGTATGCGATGAACTGGGTGTGGCCGATCCGGCGTCTTATCGCCGTGACCCCTTATTGCGGCGCGCGCTCAATACGATGTTCGGGCGCTCGGGCGAAGGCGTAAACGTCGAGGGACCGATTCCCGCGCAACTGCTCGAGGCCGAGGCCGTGTCCGGTGCGCTCATGTTGATGCCGCACCGCGTGTTCAATTACCTGGCCGGTTTTGACGAAGCGTATTTCCTGCACTGTGAAGATCTGGACCTGTGCCGACGCGTGCGCAACGCAGGTTATCGCGTGCTGCTGGCCGGCGATGTGCGTGTGTTGCACGGCAAGGGCAGCTCCAGCCGTCACCGCCCCGTCTTCGTGAGCTGGCATAAGCATCGCGGCATGTGGCGCTGGTTCCGCAAGTACGACCCGGCCGCATCCGGATTCCTGCTGCGCACCGTGGTGTGGCTGGGGTTGTGGATGCACTTTCTGCTGCAGATTCCCGGCCAGTGGTGGCGCTTGTTCAAGCGCAAGCTCGCCGGAGGAACGCAGGCCGCATGAGCGACAGGCAATCGCGCGCCGGCACGCTGGCGACCCTGGGGCTGATCGCCGTTACCGCTATTTGGGGTTCCACCTTTTTCCTGATCAAGGATCTGGTGGCGCGCATGGCCGTGGCCGACTTTCTGGCGGTGCGTTTCGCGGTGGCAGCGGCGGCGATGGTGCTGGTATTCCATCGACCGTTGATGCGCCTCAGTCGCCGGGAGTGGCTGCAAGGCATTGTGCTGGGGGCCGTGTATGGCGTGGCGCAACTGCTGCAGACGACCGGGCTGCAACATACCTCGGCCAGCATCAGTGGCTTTGCCACCGGCATGTATGTGGTGTTCACCCCGCTGCTCGGCACGGTGCTGTTGCGCCAGCGTTTGCCGTCGGTCACCTGGATCGCCGTGCTGCTGTCGGTCGGCGGCCTTGCTTTGTTGGCGCTGCATGGCTTGAGCATCAGCTATGGCGTGTGGCTTACGTTAGCCTCCGCCGCGCTGTATGGCTTGCATATCGTGGGGCTGGGCAACTGGTCGCGGCCGGGCAGTGCGTTTGCCTTGTCTACCGTGCAGATGCTGGTGATCGCCATGGTTTGCGTGCTCGCCACTTTGCCCAAGGGGCCGCAGCTCCCGCCGGACGGTGGCGCATGGTTGGCCGTGCTCTACATGGCGCTCGCGGCTGGCGCGGGCGCCATGCTGATGCAGACCTGGGCGCAAGCCCATCTTTCGGCCACGCGCGCAGCCATCGTGATGACGCTGGAACCGGTGTTCGCCGCAGGCTTCGCGGTGTGCTTCGGCCAGGATGCACTCACCTGGCGCATGCTCGCCGGCGGCGCCTTGGTGCTGGCCGCCATGTACCTGGTGGAACTCGCTCCCCGCAGCAGCGCAGTGACGGCGGAAGGGCTGCATCACGAAGTGTGACGGCTCACGCGCTGGTGCGCGTGCCAACCGTTTGAACCCGTTGAGCCGACCTTACTTGCGTACCTTGGGCGGCCGCGGTTGCATCGCGATGCGCACCAGATACACCACGATGGCCACGTTCGCCACCAATGCTCCCAGCTTCAACCAGCTGAACTTGTGCACCGTTTCGTACAGTTCCAGCGGGATGAGCGAGCCGGTGGCGACCACGGTGAACCACTCCGCCCAGTGCTTGCGCAGCCACAGGCCGATGCCTTCGGTGGCGAAGATCGCCGCGTAAGCCAGCGCCACCAGCCCGATAGCCACGAACTTGCTCGGCCCCATCTGCTGCAGCAGTTCCACCAGTCGCCAGCGCAGGCCATTGCTGTCGGTGAGCGAGAGGTGCTCCAGCCAATGCACCAGCTTTTCGAAGTTCTGTGCGCGATCCAGGTGAAAGGCGAAGGCCGCGACCAGGATCAGGCATACGGTCTTCACCGCCTTGTAGATGGCGATGATGCGCAAGCCGAGGCTGTGTTGTGCTTCGATCTCGGAGGTGGGTTGACTGAGGTGATGTTCGGTCATGGAGAAGCGCGGTGGGCAGGATGGAGCAGGGTGGCTTCCCGATGATGAAGGGAATGGCAGCGAAAGCCCAGTGCTGCGTTCAGACACAAGAAAGGCCATGCCCCGGGGCGCGAGGCATGGCCTTGCTGTGAATCGCCGGTGCTTAGCAGCAGCGGCCGCCGGTGCCCTTGTAGCGAGCAATCTGCCGCTCGCGGAAGAACTCCTTGTAGCTGGGCACCGGGCGCTCCGGGTGGTGGTCGCGCAGGTGCTTCACATACACGTCGTAGTCCGGAATGCCGCAGCACAGGCGGGCGGTTTGCACCGCCCACTTGCGAATGGCTTGCAGGGTCGTTTTCATGATCGCCCTCCTCAACGGCTGGGCACCCTTCCCAGGGCCACGTACGGCTCTTCATGGGCCGTGGGGTGGTTGATACGCCAGGCCTTGACGATCGCATTGATCGTAAAGCCCAGCATGCTCAGCACCAGCAACATGAATACGCCGGTGAGGGCGGCATCCACATAGTTGTTGGTGACAATGCGCTGCATTTCTTCCACGGTTTTGGCGGGCGCGAGCAGCTTGCCGTCGGCGGCCGCGGCTGCGTACTTGTTGGCGGCGGCGGTGAAGCTGATCGGGCCGCTGAGTTTTTCCCAGCCCGCCGTGAGCGTGCATATCACCAGCCAGATCGCGGGAATGCCAGGCACCAGCACATAGCGCTCGCGCTTGAGCTTGACCGTGACCACCGTGGCCAACATCAGCGCCACCGCGGCCAGCATCTGGTTGGCGATGCCGAACAGCGGCCACAGTGTATTGATGCCGCCCAGTGGATCCACCGCACCCTGGTAGAGGAAATAGCCCCACAGACCCACGCAGATCGCGGTGGCGAGCAGGTTGCCGGTCCATGACTCGGTGTGCTGCAGCGGTTTGTGGATGAGGCCGGCGATCTCCTGGATCATGAAGCGGCCCACGCGCGTGCCCGCATCCACCGTGGTCAGGATGAACAGCGCTTCGAACAGGATCGCGTAGTGGTACCAGAAGGCCATCATGCCTTCGCCGGGAACGACGCGGTGCAGCAGCTGGGCCATGCCCACCGCCAGTGTCGGCGCACCGCCGGCGCGGCTGAGCACGGTCGACTCGCCAATGTTCTTGGCGGTGGTGAGCAGCTCATCGGGCGTCACCACAAAGCCCCATTGGCTGATGGTGGTGGCCGCTTCCTGGGCGGTGGTGCCGATCAGTGCGCCCGGCGAATTCATCGCAAAGTACACGCCCGGGTGCAGCGAGGTAGCGGCCACCAGCGCCATGATGGCGACGAAGGCCTCCATCAACATACCGCCGTAACCGATCATGCGGGCCTCGCCTTCGTTGGCGAGCAGCTTGGGCGTGGTGCCCGAGGCAATGATCGAGTGCCAGCCCGACACCGCGCCGCAGGCGATGGTGATGAACAGGAAGGGGAACAGGTTGCCCTGGAACACCGGGCCCGTGCCGTCGATGAACTTGGTGACGGCCGGCATCTGCAACGTCGGCGCGGCCAGGAAAATCGCCAGCGCCAGCAGCAGGATGGTACCGATCTTGAGGAAGGTGCTCAGGTAATCGCGCGGCGCCAGCAGCAGCCACACCGGCAGCACGGAGGCGCAGAAGCCGTAGGCGATCAGCAGCCAGGCCAGCGACTTGGCGTCGAAGTCGAATACGGCCGACAACGTCGGCGAAGCGGCGACATGGGCGCCGAACCAGATCGAGCCCAGCAGCAGCACCAGACCGATGATCGATACTTCCAGAATCTTGCCGGGGCGCACGTAGCGCAGGTACACGCCCATCAGCAGCGCGATCGGAATGGTGGCCGCCACGGTGAACGTGCCCCACGGGCTGTGCGTCAGCGCCTTCACTACGACCAGCGCCAGCACCGCCAGCACGATCATCATCAGCACCAGTACGCCGAACATGGCGACCACGCCAGCGGTGTTGCCCAGCTCGTCACGGAGCATGTTGCCCAGCGAGCGGCCGTCGCGCCGTACTGACAGGCCCAGGATCATGAAGTCCTGCACCGCGCCGGCGAACACCACGCCGAAAAGAATCCACAGCGTGCCAGGCAGATAACCCATCTGCGCGGCCAGCACCGGGCCCACCAGCGGGCCCGCGCCCGCGATGGCGGCGAAGTGATGGCCGAACACCACCCACTTGTCGGTGGGTACGTAATCCAGGCCATCGTTGCGCAGCACCGCCGGGGTCGCTCGGCTGGGGTCCATGCGCAACACTTTGTCGTTGATGAACTTGCTGTAGAAGCGGTAGCCGATCACGAAGACCGAAATGGAGGCGGCTACCAGCCAGATGGCGTTGATGGGTTCGCCACGGCGCAAGGCCACAACGCCGAGGCACCACGCGCCCACGATGGCGATGGCGGCCCACAGGATCTTGCCTGCCGGGCTGGGTTTAACGACGACGGTTGACATGCGGTTCGCTCCTGGACAGTCCAGAGAAAGGGTCGTCCCCGTCGTCCCGGGGGTCAATGGCATTATTCTCTTTCTTGCGTTAGCTATTGGTCGAATACCCACGGCCGGCTTGTACAGCCGCCGTATCGGCCGGATGCGTACACTGGCAAGTCGCCGTTGCCGCTCCCCGGCAAAGGCCAAGTGGCCGATCAGGTGAGGTTTTTCATGATTCGCGAGATTTTGAGAATGGGTGACCCCCGCCTGCTGCGGGTGGCACCACCGGTGCCGGACGCAATGATCGGCAGCGCCGAGCTGGACGCGCTGATTGTTGACATGTTCGACACCATGCATGCCGCTGGTGGGGTGGGTCTGGCCGCACCCCAGATCGGGGTGGACCTGCAACTGGTGATCTTCGGCTTTGACCGCTCCGAGCGTTATCCGGACGCGCCCGCGGTGCCACGCACCATCCTGCTCAATCCGCTGATTACCCCGCTCTCGCAGGATATGGAGGAGGGCTGGGAGGGCTGTCTGTCCGTGCCCGGCCTGCGCGGCGCGGTCAATCGCTACACGCTGATCCGCTACCAGGGCGTGGACCCCAAGGGCGAGCGCATCGACCGTGCCGCGGAGGGTTTCCACGCTCGCGTGGTGCAGCATGAATGCGACCACCTGATCGGCCGGCTTTATCCCTCGCGCATCACCGATTTCAGCAAGTTTGGCTATACCGAAGTGCTGTTTCCGGGCATGGACCCCGGAGCGGACGACTAAGCGGCACGGCGCCCTCTCCCCACGGGGAGGGGGCGCAGAGGCGCCCGCACGCCACGGCCGGGGCTGCCCGGTGCCGGCTGCCGAAAAGGGGCCAGCCGAGCCGCTCGCGATGCCCCGCGCAGTAACCCGTTGCGTCCAGGCGCGAATCCCGCAACCCTACGCGCTGGCCCGCCGACCGGCAGGCAGTCGTAGCCATGCATCACCAGGGGAGATCACCAACATGACGGGCAAGCACTCGTGAGCGGCAACCATCCCAGCGCCGATATGCGCAAAGAGCTGACCATCCGCGGTCTTATCCTCGGCGTGATCATCACGGTGGTGTTCACCGCGGCCAACGTCTTTTTTGGCCTGAAAGCCGGCCTCACCTTTGCCACCTCGATCCCCGCCGCGGTGATCTCGATGGCTTTGCTGCGCGGGTTCAAGGACTCGACCATCCAGGAAAACAACATCGTGCAGACCATCGCCTCGGCGGCGGGCACGTTGTCGTCCATCATTTTCGTGCTGCCCGGCATGATCATGATTGGCTGGTGGAACGGCTTCCCCTTCTGGACCTCGTTCGCGGTGTGCGCGCTGGGCGGCATCCTGGGTGTGATGTATTCCATCCCGCTGCGTCGCGCGCTGGTGACCAACTCCGATCTGCCGTATCCGGAAGGCCTGGCTTGCGCCGAGGTGCTCAAGGTGGGCAGCGGTGACGATGCCAACGCCAGCAGCGTGGAAGAGGGCAAGGCCGGTTTGCTGGCGGTGCTGTGGGGCTCGATCGTCTCGGCGGTGTTCGCCGTGGTGGTCGCCACGCAGGTGTTCGCCAGCGATGTGGTGTCCTACTTCCGCGTGGGCAACAAGGGCGCGGTGAGCGGCTTTGACTTCAACCTTTCCTTTGCGCTGTTCGCCATTGGCCACCTGGTGGGCCTGTCGGTGGGTGTCGCCATGCTGATCGGCGCGCTGATCGGCTGGGGCTGGGGTGTGCCGCACTATTCCCTGCTGGGCGACATGAGCGCCACGGTGGCTGATCTGGCGCAAGGCACCTGGAGCCATAAGGTGCGCTTTATCGGTGCCGGCGCGATCGGCGTGTCGGCCATCTGGACCCTGGCCAAGCTGGTCAAGCCGGTGATCAGCGGGCTTGCTGGCGCCATGGCCGCCTCGCGCGTGCGCAAGGCCGGCAACGCAGACAGCCTGCCGCGTACCGAGCGTGATATCCCGATCGGTATCGTTGGCCTGATCACGCTGGCTTGTTTTATTCCGATCGCCTGGCTGCTGGGCTATTTCGGCTCGATCAGCGGCCTGGGCGACCACCTGGGCGTGCTGGCCATCGGCGGCGTGGCGTTCGTGGTGTTGATGGGCTTTTTCGTATCCACCGTGTGCGGCTACATGGCCGGTTTGATCGGCTCGTCCAACAGTCCGCTGTCGGGTGTGGGCATTCTGGTGGTGATCGCCGCGGCGTTGCTGCTGGTGGCTTTTGTGAAGCCCTATGTGGACCCGTCTGCGGGCAAGGCGTTGGTGGCCTTCGCGTTGTTCATCACCTCGGTCGTGTTCACGGTGGCGGCCATCGCCAACAACAACCTGCAGGACCTTAAGACCGGCCAACTGGTGGACGCCACGCCGTGGCGCCAGCAGGTGGCGCTGGTGGTGGGTGTGGTGGCGGGTGCGGCGGTGATTCCGCCGGTGCTGGATCTGCTCAATCACGCGTACGGCTTTGCCGGCGTGGCCGGTGCGGGTCCGCATGCACTGCCCGCCCCGCAGGCGGGTCTGATCTCGGCGCTGGCGCAGGGCGTAATCACCAACAATATCGATTGGAGCCTGATCGTCACCGGTATCTGGATCGGCGTGGCGATCATCGTGGTGGACGAAGTGCTCCGCCGTACCACCAAGCATCTGAGCCTGCCGCCGCTGGCGGTGGGCCTGGGTATTTATCTGCCCACCGTGAGCACGCTGATGGTGGTGGTGGGTTCGATCGTCGGCTGGTACTTCGACCGCCGCGCGGATCGTTCGGCCAAGCCGGAAAGCACCAAGCAGCTGGGCGTGCTCCTGGCCTCGGGTCTGATCGTGGGCGAAAGCGTGATCGGTGTGCTGATTGCGGCCATTGTGGCCTTCGCAGACAGGCTGGGCTTCAGCAATCCGGAGGCGCCGCTCGCACTGGTTGGCCCGAACTTCGCGGCTGCGGCGCAGTGGATTGGCGGCGTTGCCTTTGTGGCGATCGTGTTCGTGATGTACCGCTGGGTGGCACGGATGGCCAACGGGCTGGGCGCCAAATCCTGATTTCGGGGTCGCGGTTGCCTGAAGCGGCCGCGACCAAATGTCATCCCCACGTGCCACGATCGAACAGCAAGGCATCCTGACCGGCTATCCTAGAAGGTCGCAGCAAAGGTCTGCGCGTTGGGTGATGTGGAGGCGGTAATCGCGTGGTGGAGCAGACAGGGGCGGAGGTCCCGCCAACCGGAGAGATGCTGGCTCGGCCAGGCCTGATGGCCCGGCTGCGGCGACTCGCTGGGCCTGTGCTGTCGGTCGCCATGCTGTGCCTGGCGCTGTGGGCACTCCATCGCCTGGCCAGCGAGGTGAGCTACCGTGAGGTGGCCCGCTACGTCCATGGCCTGGAGAACTACCGCGTAGCCTTGGCCGTACTGCTTACCGCGGGCAGCTACGGCGTGATGATCCTCTACGACTGGTTCGGCCTGGCCTATATCGGCAAGCGACTGCCAGGCCCGCAGGTCAGCCTGATTTCCTTCATCAGCTACGCCTTCAGCAATGCGCTGGGCATGGCGTTGCTGATATCCGGCTCTATTCGCTACCGCTTCTACATCCAGGCGGGCTTGAGCACGGCGGAAGTGGCCAAGGTGGTGGTGTACTGCACGCTCAGCTTCTGGCTGGGGCTGTGTGCGCTCACCGGCGTTACCTTGTTGCTGGTGCCGGTGCCGCCGAGCCTGCCGCTATCCGCCTGGCGCCTGCCGGTGGCCAGCGTGCTCACCTTGATCCCGCTGCTGTGGCTAGTGGGCAATCGCCTGCTGCGTCGTCCGCTTCGAGTGTGGCGCTGGCGCCTGAGCCTCCCCTCCACGCTGATCGCGGCGCGCCAGATTCTGGTGGGTGCGGTGGACTGGGGGCTGGCTGCCTACGTGCTCTATCTGCTGATGCCCAACCAGGTCGATACGGGCTTTGGGCACTTCCTGGCCATCTTCGTGCTGGCCCAGATCGCCGGCTTGATCAGCCACGTGCCCGGCGGCCTGGGCGTGTTCGAGGCGGTGATGCTGGCCGGCTTTGGCGCGGAAGGAAACCAGGGCCTGGAAGCCCCCATCCTCGGCGCGCTGGCGGCTTATCGCCTGATCTATTACTTCCTGCCGCTGTGCGCGGCTACCGTGGTGGTGCTGGTGCGCGAGGCGCGCGGCATTCGTCGCAAGGCGTTGCTCGCACCCTGGTTCACCGGGTTGTTGCCGCCGTTCTTCGCCGGCTTGACCCTGGTTTCCGGCGCGGTGCTGTTGTTTTCGGGCGCTACGTCCGCGCTGCCGTCGCGCATGGCCATCTTGCGCGACGTGCTGCCGCTGGCGGTGCTGGAAGTGTCCCACTTCCTCTCCAGCGTGGTCGGCATGATGCTGCTCATCCTCGCCCGTGGCCTGCAGCGTCGTCTTGACGCGGCCTATGTGCTCACCCTGATCCTGTTGGTGCTCGGTGCGGTGCTCTCGCTGCTCAAGGGCATCGACTACGAGGAAGCGACCTTGCTCGCGCTGCTGGCGCTGGCGCTGGCGCCGGCACATCAGCTCTTCTATCGGCGTGCATCGCTGTTCAGTGCGAGCTTCTCGTGGGGCTGGATCATCGCCATCGTGGCGGTGCTGGTATGCGCCGGCTGGCTGGTCGGCTTCAGCTACAAGCACGTGGAATACAGCAGCAATCTGTGGTGGGAATTCAGCTTCTATCACGGCGGTGCGCCGCGTGCCTTGCGCGCCCTGGTGGGCGCAGCGGCAGCGGGCTTGTTGTTTGCGCTGGCCAACTTGATCCGCCCGGCGCGACCGGACTTGCAACTGCCCGGCGAGGGCGATCTGCAACGGGCGTTGCCGCTGATCAAGCAGTACTCCTCGGCACAGGCGCACTTGGCGCTGACCGGTGACAAGACCCTGCTGTTCGGCAACGACAGCAAGGCCTTCATCATGTACGACGTGGAAGGCCGCAGCTGGGTCGCCATGGGCGATCCCGTGGGCCAGGACGATGAAGCGCGCCGCGAACTGGTGTGGAGTTTTCGCGACCTGTGCGAACGCGCAGGCGGTTGGCCGCTGTTCTATCAGGTGCGTCCGGAAGACCTGGACCTGTACCTGGAAGTCGGCATGAACCTGATCAAGATCGGCGAAGAAGCACGCGTGCCGCTGGCCGAGTTCAATCTGGATGGCAAGTCCAAGAAGGTTCTGCGCAACACCATCAACAAACTCACCCGCGAGGGCTTCCGCCTGGAGATCGTGCCGGCCGAAGCGGTGACGCCGCTGCTGCCGCGCCTCAAGCAGATTTCCGATGCGTGGATGCGCGAGAAGGGTGTGCGCGAGAAGGGTTTCTCGCTAGGCACCTTCGATCCGCGTTATCTGGAGCGCACGCCGATGGCGCTGGTATGGCAGGGCGAAGAGCTGGTGGCATTCGCCAACCTGTTCCTCACCGACAGCAAGGAAGAAGCCTCGCTGGACCTGATGCGCCACTTGCCGGATGGCACCTCGGGCATCATGGATTTCCTGTTCGTGGAACTGATGCAGTGGGCCAAGCAGGAAGGTTACCGTTGGTTCAACCTGGGCATGGCACCGTTCTCCGGCTTGCAGAACCGGCGCAGCGCGCCGCTTTGGAGTCGCCTCGGCGCCATCCTGTTTGGTCGCGGCGAGCGCTTCTATAACTTCCGCGGGCTGCATAAGTACAAGGACAAGTTCGATCCCGTGTGGGAGCCGCGCTATCTGGCGGTTCCCAACGGCATCGCTTTGCCGCTGGTATTCGCCAACGTGGCGAGCCTTATTTCGGGTGGACTTTCGGGCATGGTGCGCCGTTGAAACGAATCGTGAAGTGGATTGTTCTGGTGCTGCTCGTCGCGGCGGCCATCGGCATGATGATCTGGCGTCCCTGGCATCACGCCAGCATGGACGAATCCATCGTGATGGTGCCGGCCCAGCCTGGCGCCACGGTATTGCCGGGGCGCGAAGACGTGGTGGCTGTCTTCTATTCCGGCGATGGTGGCTGGCGCGACCTGGATCAATCCCTCGGCAAGATCATCGCCTCGCATGGCATCCCCGTGGTGGGCGTGAGCCTGCTGCAGTACTACTGGCGTGATCGTTCCGCCGAGGATTCCGCTGCGGACCTGGATGCGCTCATTGCGCGCACGGTGGCGCAGGGCGACAAGAAGCGCATCTGGCTGATCGGCTTCTCCTTTGGCGCGGATGTACTGCCCTCCATCGTTGGCAAGCTCAGCCCGGAAGGGCGCGCTCGCATTGCCCAGATCGTGATGCTCTCACCCAGCAAGGACGTGAACTTCGAGATCGAAATGGAAGGCTATATTTCTGCGCGCGAAGGCTGGTTCAAGACCTTTACGCAGAATTTCTTCCAGTGGGTCAATCCGGTGAAGCATTACGATGCGATGCCTCCCTTGGTGGCGCTGAACAATCAGCCACCCGTGGTGTGCTACTACGGCATCAAGGACCGGGACGACACCATCTGCGCCGATCCGGGGCTGCCCAAGTGGGTCAAGGTCTACGAGAAGACCGGTGACCATCACTTCGACTACAACTACGAAGGCCTTGCCCAGCAGATGATCCACGATCTGCCGGCCGCTCACTGAGCGGCCGTCAACCGCATTCGCTCCAGGGAAGGGTCCCATGCAACAGCACGAGCACACAGCACTCGCCACAGGTCGTAACGCGGGCATCGACCTGCTGCGCGGCTTATCCATCCTGCTGGTGGTGTTGCATCACCTGGGCCTGCGCCTGCCCTTGAAAAAGACCGAACTGGCTGACGTGTTGCCCACGCGCCTGCTTGGCGCGCTGAACTGGAACGGCTATGAGGCCGTATTCGTGTTCTTCGTCATCTCTGGTTTTCTCATTACCAGCAACACGCTGCGACGCAGCGGCACACTCGCGCAGATCGACTTGCGCGCGTTCTATGCGCGTCGCTTTTCGCGCATCGCACCCTGCCTGCTGGTACTGGTGGGCGTACTCAGCGCGTTTCATTGGCTCGGTATTCCCAACTTCGTGATTTCCCGCGAAGGGCAGTCGTTGCCGCGCGCCATCGTGGCCGCGCTGGGCTTCCATCTGAACTGGTATGAAGGTGTGACGGGTTACCTGCCAGGTAACTGGGACGTGTTGTGGTCGCTTTCGATCGAGGAAGTGTTTTACCTCGGCTTTCCGTTGGCCTGCCTGTTGCTGCGACGACCGAGCGTGCTGGCCTTTGCCTTGCTCGGCCTGGCCGTGAGCCTGCCGTGGACGCTGGCGGCCATCGTGGATAACGACATCTGGAAGGAAAAGGCCTATCTCCCCGGCATGGCGGCCATTGCCATGGGCGTGTTGGGTGCCTTGGCATCCGCTCACTGGCGTGCGCCTCTTTGGGCCGTGCGCTTGTTGCGCTGGGGTGGCGCCATCGGTCTCTTCACGGTGTTCATCGGCATGCGCTGGCTGTGGCCGCTATTGCAGGACGGCGTGATGCTGCTGCTGACCTTCTCGGCCGTCTGCGTATTGATCGCTTGCGCGCAGCAACCTTCCGCACGTCCGTGGAAGGGGCTGGGCTGGCTGCATCGCTGGGGTGCGCTGAGCTACGAGATCTACCTGACTCACATGTTCGTGGTGTTCAGCGTAGTGGGTTGCTTCCATGCCTTCAGCGGTGAACTTCGTCACGCGTGGCTGTGGTATCTGCCAGCGATGCCGTTGTGCTGGTTGCTGGGCTCTGTCGTTGAACGTTGGCTTTCCCTACCCAGCGAGCGTTGGTTGCGCGGACGCTGGCTCGCTCCGAGAGCACAGACCACTGTCGCGATAACGTGAAGAAGCGTTCCGTGCAGCTATGCGTTGTCGCACCAATTTGCGGGCGCTGAGTATCCGTGCTATCGCACGGCAGCACGCTCTACGACTACGCCATTGAAAAATCTGTAGTCCTGTCACGCAGGGAACAGCGGGCTTCGCTCAGCCCGAGGAGACTCGCGCCTTCCCACTGAGAGGAGCGCGAGGCGATGGATTGCAGGGTTGCCAGCGACATCGATGAACGATTCGAGCAGGCGTGGCGCGCGCACTTGCCCATGCTCTCCCGCCGCGCGCGGCGCCTCTCCGGTGGCCATCCGGATCGGGCCGACGAGTTATTGGCGGCGACCGCGCTCAAGGCCTTTCAGTTCACTCGTCATCGACCACAGTTCATGGAGCAGCCCAAGGGGTTTCTCTTTGTCGTCCTGCGCCATGTCTTTGTCGATGGCCTTCGCCGCAGCGTGCGTGAAGGCCAGGTATTCGACGATACGGTCGATGTCGATGCGTTGACGGCCACACCGGAACACAGCAGTGCACCATCGGCCATGCATCGGCTTGAGGTGCAGCAGCAGATTGCCTGTGTTGAAGCAGTGTTGCGCAGGATGACGCCGGCCCAGCGGCGGCTGTTTGCCTTCCGTTTTATCGAGGACCTTCCGTATCCGCAGATCGCCGAGCGCCTTGGCATCAACCAGCCACTGCTGCGCAAGCGCGTTCAACTGATACGCGATCGCCTACGTGCCGAGATGGACAACGGCGGACTGCCGCTTGGCAAACCTTGCGTATCGCTTTTCACAGAACGGCACGCGCTTCGTTATGAAAAGAACAGTGCCGCGCGCCGCGATCGGCAAACGTCGTCAACCAAAGGAAACGACCATGGCTGACCCCCAAGTCAACGCACAGATCACCGATGCCATTACGCAGACCAATGTGAAAGTGGTGGCTGAAGCGCCGGCCCAAGCCATCGCGGCGCTTTACCAGGTCGCCAGTCATTCGGCCGGGCTATCGCTGCAGAACGCGGTGCACAGCCAGCAGGCGCTCAATCAGATCTCCAACGCCGTGGTGTCGCGAGCGGTCGCCATGATCATGTCGATCGCCGACAAGCCGTAGGCGTGATGACGAGTTGCGGATCGGCTTTGGCGTAGGAGAAGGGGATCGACATGGCCTTCTGGTCTAAATGGATGACGGGCAACCGGACGCCGCGTGCGGCGTCCGAGGATGACGAGGGAGGAAACGCCAGCGGGGCGGCGCCCGCACCCGCGCCGGTGCCTGCACCTGCACCTGCTCCAGGCCCCGCGCCAGCGCCAGCGCCGGCTCCGACACCCGCACCTGCGCCACCGGTTTCGCCACCGTCGAACGTGCGCCAGCTGATGACGGAGCGGATGCTGGAGCAGAATCCGTCGCCGCCTGCTACCGATGCACTCAAGCCGGCGATTGTGCAGGCGGTGCAGTTGAGTAACGCCGAGACGGCGAGCTACGCGCCATCGCAGATCGCCATCGGGCCCGACATGATGATCAGTCAGGCCTCGGGCTTGGTGGCACAGGCGGCGGCCAATTACTTCGACGGCGTGAGCAAGTTGGTACTGGCGAGCCAGAGCGTGCTGCTCAAGCAGATGACCCAGGCACTGGCCGAGCAGAACCTCAAGCAGGCGGGCGAGGACGCTTTGGGCATTGTCGCCACGGATCTGCTGATGGGCGCGGCGGCGGCCGTCGCCGCCGCGGCCGGGGCGATGGAGGCGGAGTCGGCAAGCTTCGCCATCGACCGCATCGACCAGAGCATCGCCAAGTACAGCAGCGTACTCAACGCAAGCAAGACGCCGTCGGGCAGTTGAACTCACGGCCCCCGGGACTCCGATATAGCGAGGACATGACATGGCCTTCTTCAAGCTCTCCGCACCTGTCCGCCTGTACCAGTATCCGTTCGATTACCACAGTCACCTTGGCGGCATCCTGCCGGTGCGGGGGCACGATGGGCTTTCCCTGGTGGGATGGCTACATCGCAAGAAGCCCGCAGACGTGGAAGACGGCGAATTCCGCCTGTTCGATCAGGCGCTGCAGTTCATGCAGCAGTCCAACCCTTTTGCGCTGCTGGCGGCAAAGAAGGATGTGGCGGCCTATGAGCGGGCCGAGTGCGCGGCCGAGAACATCTACATCGCCGGCGTGCTGATTACCCAGCATTTTCGCCCTGGCGAGGGTGTCGATGAACTACCGGTCACCGACGCCCGCCTCTATGCGGTTTGTCAGCAGTTGATCAAGGATGCGCGGGCCAAGGGCGGCGAGGCCTGGCAATGGACGCTGGGATTGATGCGGTACTTCAACGACAAGATCTATTCCAGCAACAAGTACACGCCGTTCGACGATGCCTACAAGACACGCTCAAGCATGGTCGATCGCATACATGCGGTGCCCAAGGATGGCGAGGAGGACTATGTCGCCTGGATCGACGCAACACTGGAGTTTCTCTACCAGCAGGGCATTCGGCACATACAGATTCCGGCAGGAAGGGACGATATCCCGACGCTCGATGCACGCATGGGTGTATTCAACGCGCGTCCGGTGGTGCAGTACCGCGCGCTGGTGCATACACCGGCGGCCTACGTGAGTGAGAAGGCCTTCAGCGACGATCTGGCGAAGATCAAGAGTCTGCTCACCCATGACAGTTTGTCGTGGACCATTGGGCTGGACGTGCTTGGCGTAGAGAATCGCGTGGCCGACTACGGCACGCTGTTCAAGTTCCTGCAGGAGAACCGGCAGGACTTCTCGGACCTCCTGGCCAAAAAGAAGTCCAATAGCCTCATCGTGCATATCCACAACGGTGAAGGAGCGAGCGCCTCCGAAGATCATCGTTCCCTGATCGGCTACTACATGGCCTATGGCGAACGGTCGCCGGAGTCGGGCTTCTATGGCGCCTTGTCGTCGTATATCGCGCAATGCGCACGCACCGCGAGCGAGCGACGGGGAACGAGCGCCGCCCGCGCGGGTAGCATGCTGGGTCATCTCTTCGATGAGCTTTTCAGCAACAACTCGCTCACCTATCGCGGATGCCGGCTGCGGCGTTTCGATATCAATAGCGAGCATAGTCGCGCGCTGGCGGCATACAACGGCAAGCGCAGTGTCATGGCTCTTGCCGAAACGCTGGATTCACCGGCCGTCGCGGCTGGAAACAAGACCTATTACGCGGTGCTCACCGGTGACGAATCGCCCTATGCGTTCCGTCTCGGGCATGCCTATTACTACCGCAACTACACGGCGGCGAAATTTCCGGCGGTGGCGTTCGATACCAATCTGGGCAGCAACGCTATCACCGGCGCAGGTGGTCTCTTCGCGACGGGCGAGTCCTATCGGATCAACAAGGGCTTTCGACACCTGGAAGGTTATATCGACACCGATGTGCTGGCGGCAGCGTCCACCGCAGTGGCGTACATGTCCAGCGACTCGTTGACCGAAGATCAGATTGGTCTCTTCGTGGCCACCAGCCAGAAGCAGGGAGACATGCAGAGCGTGTTGGCCGACACGGACGTCCAAAAGGATATCCGCAAGCAATTGAAGGTCGTGCTCGGCGACTCCCTCAAGGTCAAGATTCACCTGGATCTCTACTACACCTTTTTTGCCAATCTGGTGACGAACATCGTGGGTGACTCAGTGCAGCAGGCCACGCGCTACCAAGCGTTGACGCGTGTGTTCGCGCTGTTCTGCAACTGGCGATCTTACCTGCTTGGGGCCGATGGGCAGGGGGTGGAACACAGCGACATCCAGGACGAGTTCCTGCGCATGGTGATCCTTCTGACCTACAACCTGTTGCCGACTGGCAAAGAGCATCTTCTTGAAGACACGATGGATCAGTTACAGAAGCTCTTGCTGCTGATCGCCGCGGTGTATTGGCAGTCCACGGTTGCCCAAACGGCGGGCGTGACCACACCGATGAAGCGCAGCATCGAGTCGCTGGAGGGCTTCAAGTCCCCCGGCTCGGTGCTGACCATTCGACGCGGAAAGGCACAGGGATCCTGAGTTCAGGACCGGGAGAGCGGCGCATGTCCACGCATTCGAACGATGAGCTGGTCGAGCAGCTGTATTACACCGCCGGCACTACCAAGGCCGTCGCTTCGGCGCCGGCCTCAGGGGCATCGCCCGCGTCGCGCGGAGATGGCCGGCCAAGGCATGGCGCGCGTGAGGCTGAGCCCTCGTCGCCACGCAAACGCCATCGTGACCTTCGCCTGCTGCTCGCCGTGGCGCGCCTGCTTGCCGCGCGGCATCGCTGAACGTGCATCGTCTTTGGAGATTGGCCCATGACCGGCATTGACCAGGACAAGCTCGATGGCCTGCGCGAGCTCATCAAGCTGCTGCTCGCACTGATGCAGGCGGAGCGGCCTCGGGTGGTCTATAGGTATCCGCCCTTCATGCCGCAACCGCAGCCCGTGCCGCCGATGCCGCCGGGGCCTGTGCCGCCCGGGTCAGGGGAAGGCGGCATGAACCTGGTGCGCGCGGCGGAAATTGTGGAGCGAGGCGGAGCGCGCGCGCAGGAAGCGATTCGTCATGGCACGGAGGCCGCGCGCGCCGCCTTGCTGCAGTTGGCCGAGCAGCGCGATATCGAACAACAGGCGGTGGAGCAGGTGATTGAAGCGGTGTCCGCACTGAAGGCATTGCAGCATCGTCATCGCCATCAGGGTGAGCCCGCTTCGACCGGCGACGCCGGCGCAGAGGGCGCCCCCGCGCCATCGACGCACACACGGCATGCCGCAGCGCATTCGGTACAAGCCGCGGGCAAGCGCCACAAGAGTTGATTCACGCGGGCACGCCGCGAACGTTTCACTTTCATGTACGGGAACGCCGTACTCAACCAGAGGATCCAGGACATGCCTATTCCCCTTTCGGTCAACTCGCAGATCACCGACGCCGTGACGCAATCCAACGTCAAGGTTCTCGGTGAAGGCCCGGCCATCGCCATGGGTTCGATCTTCCAGACCATGGCTCACTCCACCGGCGTGCTCTATGAGAACGCGGTGTCGTCGGCGCAGCAGCAGAACACCATGTCGCAGGCCGCGACCAACCAGGGCGTGATGCAGATCTACAGTCTCGATACCACCGCTACGGCGGCGGCGACCGAGAAGGTGGCCCAGGGCGGTGTGGCCGACAACCTCACCAGCTTGTTGAGCGTGATGAACGCTTTCAGCAACCAGTGATGTCCTGACGCACGTTGCGTGCGGCCGCCATCACTGGACCTTTCCGCGGCATTGCCGCTTTATTGGATGGAGTTGAATCATGACCGTGAATAGCCAGATTACCGACGCCGTTACTCAGGCCAACGTGAAAGTCGTCGCGGAAGCGCCGGCCATGGCGATGGGTTCGATCTACCAGACCATGGCGCACTCGACGGGCATCCTGTTCGAAAACGCCGTGGCGGCTCAGCAGCAGCAGAACTCGCTATCGCAGGCCGCAGCCAACCAGGGCGTGATGCAGATCTACAGCCTGGATACCACCGCCACGGGTGCTGCCAGCGAAAAGGTGGCGCAGGGCGGCGTAGCCGACAACCTGACCAGTCTGCTGAGCGTGCTCAACGCGTTCCGCAGCAGCTGAGTCGACCGCAGGGCGGTGCCGGACGGGCAAGCCCTGTCCGGACCGCCAGGCGGCCTGCTCGCAATCGATACGTGAAAGGCCGGCATGGGCGCATGAGCGATCACGTTCCCGTTATCCGGGGGCAGGCAGGTTAGGGGAACAAGACTCCCGGTTTGGCGGGTGGGAAAGGGACTCTCGCAGACAAGTCGGGCACAAGCGTTCGATATTCGAGGCAGCGCGGCCTGCATCAGGGCGATGAAGCGCGTTTGCCTTCAGGGGGCCCACAGCATGGAACTGGCAACGCGGCATGCGTCGCGCACGGCTGTGCGCGGCGGCCGTTCGACAGTCGTGGATGCAGACAGCCGGCGCGCATGGCTTGCGGGCTCGGAGCTGTTCGCGGGAATGCCCGACCCGGTGCTGGACGATCTGGCCGAGCGTTCCAACGTGCGTCATCTCGACAGCGGCGAACGGGTGTTCCGTAAGAATGATCCCGCCGATTTTGCCGCGTTGGTGGTGGAGGGCGTGGTGTATGCGATTCTCTATGGCCCGGATGGGCGCGAACTCATCGTCGACATGGCAGGCGCAGGGCAGGGCATTGGCGAGGCGGCGCTCCTGGGGGCGAGCTGTCATCACTTCACGGCGGTAGCGGCCGGCATGGCCACGGTGCTGCTGCTGCGAAGGGTGCATCTGGCGGGGCTGCTGAGCGAGCCACAGTTCCTCAATCGCGTATTGATCCTGCTGGCCGGCCGCGTGAGTCGTACAGCCAAGGCACTTGAAACCATGTGCTTGTACAGCCTGGAATCGCGCCTGGCGCGTTATCTGCTGGAAGCGGTGGAGCGCAGCGGTCGTGAACGCGGCGAGGCGCAGATCCTGCTGCCACCGACGCAAGGCATATTGGCATCCATGCTCAACGCGAGCCGGCCCAAGTTGAATGCACTGCTGCAGGAATGGCAGCGCGCCGGGTTGATCAGCCGGGAGCGCAATGTGCTTTACGTATGCGATTTCGAACAGCTGCGGCGCAAGGCCTATGCGCCTGTGGGGCCGCTTTAGCCGGCCCGTACCTTCGCGCTCAGCGGAAGCGGTTGATGGTGTCGCGCAGTTCGATCGCGGCGGCGCGTGCCGCTTGCGCAAAGTCCTCGCCATGACCGGCGTAAAGGATGGCGCGGGAGGAGCTGATCATCAGTCCGGTGCCGTTGGCGTTGCGGCCATGCGTAAGCACGGCCTGGACATCGCCGCCTTGCGCACCGATACCTGGCACCAGCAGCGGCATGTCGCCAACGATGGCGCGTACCTTGCCCAGTTCTTCCGGCCAGGTGGCGCCGGTAACCAAGGCGCAGTTGCCGTTGGCGTTCCAGTCGCGCGCGATGGTTTCGGCCACGCGCAGGTAGAGCGGCAGGCCGCCGCAATCGAGTGCCTGGAAATCCGCGCCGCCGGGGTTGGAGGTACGGCACAACAGGATCACGCCCTTGTCGGAACGTTCCAGGAATGGCTGCGCGGAGTCCCGGCCCATATAGGGATTGAGCGTGACCGCGTCCGCCTGATAACGGTCGAACGCTTCGGTGACGTAATGCTGGGCGGTGCTGCCGATATCGCCGCGCTTGGCGTCCAGAATCACCGGCACGCCGGGATGCGTGGCGTGGATGTGTGCGATCAGTCGCTCGAGCGCGTCTTCGGCGCGTAGCGCCGCGAAATGCGCGATCTGGGGCTTATACGTGCATACCACGTCGGCGGTGGCATCGACGATGTCGCGGCAGAATTCAAACACGGCATCCGGGCGCCCCTTAAGATGCGCGGGAAACTTGGCCGGTTCGGGATCGAGGCCGACGCAGACCAGGGAGTGGTGGTCAGTCCATGCGCGTTGCAGGGATTGCATGAAGTGCATCGGAATCTCCTCGTCGCCGCCCCTTTTCCCTTGCCTCTCTGGAGAGGCTAGGGCATGGCCACCTTCACGGTGGCATGGTCACCGCTACGGTGACATGGGGCCCATGTTGCGATGTCGCTGAATGGTGCCGTTGTTCTTTATGTAGCGGGGCCAGTCGTGCCCCCTCGCCACCGTAACGGTGGCATGCCCGGCCCTCTTCCCGGGGGAAGAGGGCGCGAGCCCAGGCGTTTTACGCCAGCTTCTTGTACTTCACGCGATGCGGGCGGGCCGCTTCGTCGCCGAGACGACGTTTCTTGTCCGCCTCGTATTCGTTGTAGTTGCCGGGGAAGAACTCCACGTGCGAGTCGCCTTCGAAAGCGATGATGTGCGTGGCGATGCGATCGAGGAACCAACGGTCATGCGAAATCACCATGGCGCAGCCCGGGAATTCCAGCATGGCGTCTTCCAGTGCGCGCAGGGTTTCGACGTCCAGATCGTTGGACGGCTCGTCGAGCAGCAGCACGTTGCCACCCTGCATCAGGGTCTTGGCCAGATGCAGGCGGCCGCGCTCACCACCGGAGAGGCTGCCCACCAGCTTTTGCTGGTCGGTACCCTTGAAGTTGAAGCGGCCAATGTATGCGCGCGACTGCAGCTCATAACGGCCGATGGTGATGATGTCGGCGCCGTCGGAGATTTCCTGCCACACGTTCTTGTTGGGGTCGAGGCTGTCGCGCGACTGATCCACGTAGGCCAACTGCACGGTGTGGCCCAGCTTCACTTCACCCTTGTCCGGCGATTCCTGGCCGGTAATCAGCTTGAACAGGGTGGATTTACCCGCACCGTTCGGGCCGATGACGCCGACGATGGCGCCCGGCGGGATCTTCATCGACAGGTCGTCGATCAACAGGCGATCGCCGAACGACTTCGACACATTCTTGAATTCGATGACTTCCTGGCCCAGGCGCTCGCCCGGCGGAATATAGAGTTCGTTGGTTTCGTTGCGCTTCTGGTACTCGACCGAGTTCAGTTCCTCGAAGCGATTGATACGCGCCTTACCCTTGGACTGGCGACCCTTGGCCGCCGAGCGGACCCACTCCAGCTCGCGCGCGAGGGCCTTCTGGCGACCCTTTTCAGCGGCTTCTTCGCGGGCCAGGCGCTCGCTCTTCTGTTCCAGCCATTCGGTGTAGTTGCCCTTCCACGGAATACCGCGGCCGCGGTCGAGTTCGAGAATCCACTCGGCAGCGTGCTCAAGGAAGTAGCGATCATGCGTCACGGCCACCACGGTGCCCGGGTAGTCCTGCAGGAACTGCTCCAGCCAGTCGACGGATTCGGCGTCCAAGTGGTTGGTGGGCTCGTCGAGCAGCAGCATGTCGGGCTTGGACAGCAGCAGGCGGCACAGTGCCACGCGGCGCTTTTCACCACCGGACAACGGACCGATCTTGGCATCCCACGGCGGGAGGCGCAGCGCGTCGGCGGCCACTTCGAGCTGACGCTCAAGGGCGTGGGCGTCATTCACGGCCAGGATGTTTTCCAGCTCCTGCTGTTCCTTGGCCAGCTTGTCGAAGTCGGCGCCCTCTTCGCCGTAGGCGGCATAGACCTCTTCAAGGCGCTTCTGCGCGTCGAGGATGACCGACACGCCTTCCTCGACCGCTTCGCGGACGGTCTTCTCCGCATCGAGCTGCGGTTCCTGCGCGAGGTAGCCAACTTTGATACCGGGCTGCGGACGGGCTTCACCCTGGAAGTCCTTATCCACGCCGGCCATGATCTTCAGCACCGTCGACTTGCCCGCGCCGTTCAGGCCCAGCAGGCCGATCTTGGCACCGGGGAAGAAGCTGAGCGAGATGTCTTTAATGATCTGGCGCTTCGGGGGGACGGTCTTGCTGACCCCGTTCATGGTGTAGATGTACTGCATGGAGCCTCCGGCGGCGTGCACGGCGCCAGCCGTCGAGGGCAGGCGGGTGCGTTCAGAGTGGGTGTAAACCACTCATTATAGCGGTTTATGGGTCACCCCCGGTGACCGTTGCCCCCGTTTGGCGAGCGCGGTGCCACCGGGGCGCCATGGCTGGGCCGGAATCGGGCCGGCCGGTCGTCCACGCTGGTCTTTTCAGCGATTGAGACCCCATGAACCCCTTGCCTGCCAGCGCCGTCCGTCCGTTGTTCGACCGCTTGGAGCGCCTGGATCGCCGGGTGGCGGCCTGGGCGGCGCCGCGAGGTTCGGGGGTGGTGGCGGCGCATGAACTGGCTTGCTTCGCCATCAAGCAGGCGTCCGCCTGTTTGTTCGGAGGGTGTTTGCTGGCCTTGCTGCTAGTTACCTGGGCGGCCTATCCGGCGGGTGCGTGGCTGGCGCGGTACGACTTTCTGACCTTGGCCGCGCTGGCGATCCAACTGGCCTTGTTGGCGAGCGGGCTGGAAACGCGTGAGGAAGCCCGGGTGATCCTGTGCTTCCATGTGGTCGGCACCGCCATGGAGGTGTTCAAAACGGCGATGGGCTCGTGGGTATATCCCGAGTCTTCCGTGTTGCGCATCGGCGGCGTGCCGTTATTCAGCGGCTTCATGTATGCGGCGGTGGGCAGCTATATCGCACGGGCATGGCGGTTGTTCGACTTTCGCTTCGTGCGGCATCCACCATTCGCGGCCACGGCGTGGCTGGCGATGGCGATCTACGTGAACTTCTTCACGCACCACTTTCTGCCGGATCTGCGCTGGCTGCTGTTTGTTGCGTTGGCGGCCTTGTTCGGTCGCACCTGGATTCTGTTCCGTGTGCGCGATACCTATCGCCGCATGCCCTTGCTGCTGGGCTTTGTGCTGGTGGCGTTGTTTATCTGGTTGGCGGAGAACCTGGGCACCTTCGCCGCCGCGTGGCGCTACCCGAGCCAGCGCCACGGCTGGGCCGTAGTGCCGGTGGACAAGCTGGGTGCGTGGCTGCTGCTGATGGTGATCAGCTACGTGCTGGTGTCCGCGGTGGCGAACAAGCGAGCGCGCGACTAGCGCTCGCTGTCCAGTGAAGCCATGCCGTGGCTGTTGTAGCGTTCGCCGGCGGCCACGCCCGGAGGGAAGGCCTGTTCGAGCGTCGCCATCTCATCGGCCGACAGCGTGACACTCAAGGCGCCCAGCGCTTCGTGCAACCGCTCGCGCGTTCGCGCGCCCACCAGCGGCACGATGTCTTCGCCGCGCGCCAGCACCCAGGCGATGGCCAGTTGCGCCACGCTGCAGCCCTTTTGCCCGGCCAGTTGCTGCAGGGTGCTCACCAGCATGAGGTTGTGGCTGAGGTTGTCGCCCTGGAAGCGTGGGCTGTGCGTGCGGAAATCGCGTGCCTCGGTCGGGCGGTCCGGGGCCCAGTGGCCGCTGATCAGGCCCCGCGAGAGCACGCCATAGGCGGTGATGCCGATGCCGAGCGCGCGGCAGGTCGGCAGGATGCGCTCCTCGATGCCGCGCGTGATCAACGCGTACTCGATCTGCAGATCCACCACCGGATGCACCGCGTGAGCGCGGCGGATGGTCTCCGGGCCCACTTCCGACAAGCCCAGGTGGCGCACATAACCGGCTTGGATCAGGTCCGCGATGGCACCGACGGTGTCCTCGATCGGTACGTTGGGGTCAAGGCGCGCCGGGCGGTAGATGTCGATGTAGTCGGTGCGCAGGCGCTGCAAGGTGTAGGCGAGCGCGGTCTTTACCGCGGCGGGGCGCGCGTCGTAGCCGAGCCAGTCGCCGCCGGGGCCACGCTGCGCGCCGAACTTCACGCTGAGCTGATAGCTGTCGCGCGGTCGACCCACCAGGGCATCGCCGATCAACATTTCGTTGTGGCCCATGCCGTAGAAATCACCGGTATCCAGCAGGGTGATGCCGGCATCGAGCGCGGCATGGATGGTGGCGATGCTCTCGCCGCGATCGGCGGCACCATACATGCCGGACATGCCCATGCAGCCTAGGCCAAGGGCGGAAACCTGGGGGCCATGTTGGCCGAGCGTGCGGTGGTGCATGGGGGCGCTCCGTCGTAGGTAACAACCCATAATGCACCTGCGCGGCCTGCGCGCCATGTGCCGCCGCGTACGCGCAGCGGTTGGCGGATAACCTCAGGGTTTTGCTTTTGCCATGTCGAACACGGCGCTCACGGTGCGTGTATGCAGCGCTGCGGCATCGAAGCCTTCCGGTAGCATGCCGGCGATTTCCAGCATCACCGCGCCATGCAGGGCCGCCCAGATCTGGTGGCCGATGATGGCCGGGTCACCGGCAACGGTGCCTTCGGCGATCATCACTTCGACGTGTGCCGCAATGTTGCGCCACATGCGCTGGTGAGCGTCGCGATAGGCCGGGTCATCGCGATTGGTTTCGGGATATTCGAACATCAGGCGGTAGGTCGCCGTGTTGTCGCGTGCGAAGGCGATATAGGCGTCGCGTACGGCGCGGCTGCGGGTGCGGCCATCCCCGGGTGACGCCAATGCGTGCTCCATCGCCTCGCATAGCCGGTGCAGGCCGCGTGTGCGCACGGCGGTGACGATGGCTTCCTTATTCTCGAAGTAACGATACGGCGTCATGGTGCCAACACCGATGTCCGTGGCGATGCGGCGCATGGTGACGGCGCCGGGGCCTTCCTCAACGTACAGGTGCGCAGCTGCCTCGCACAGGCGTTCGCGGAAGGCCTCGGTTTCCTGCTCGGTCAGGGCTCTGGGCATCTCAGTCGCCGGACACGTGCAGGGTGCGACGGAAGAACGCCAGCGCGTCGGCATTGATTTGCGCGTGCACCTGGCGGCGATCGACGCCAGCCGGGTCGGTGCATAGTTCGGGGATTTGCTTTGCCAGCGCCGGCGAGCAGGGTGCGAGGAATACCCAGTGATCGGCGTTGGGCACTTCTTTTACGCCAGCCAAGGTGTGGATCAGCGGCTGGATATGGCGGGCATTGGCCTCAGGACGCAGCACATGGTCGTTCGCGCCGTAGTACAGGTAGATCGGCACCGTTACCGAGTCGAAGCTGTGTGCATCGAAGATCAGGCTGAGCGGCGCCATGGCGAAGGCGGCCTTCACGCGCGGGTCGGCGGTATCGCCGTAGCGGTAGAGCTGGTCTTGTCGCTGTTGCATCAACTGGCGCAGAGACAGGCCCGCTTGCTTGGCCTCGACCTGGAAGTCGGCCAACTTGCCGCAGACGTTGTCGTCCTTCGGGTAGTGCTCGCAGAAATCCACGAAGCGGGTGAACTGGGGCTTCGCGCCCGCCACCATCAGGCTGGTGTAGCCGCCTGCGGAGAAGCCAGCAACGCCGATGCGCGCGGGATCGATCAAGGTTTTCCAGTGCGGGTCGGCCAGCAGCATGGAAATGGTCGCCTTCACCTGGACCGGGCGACCGGCCAGTACCTCGATATGGCCGACCCCGCTGGTGTCCTCAAAGTCGTCCTTGGGGTGATTGAGCGTGGCGACCACGAAGCCATGGCTGGCCAGGAAGGAGGCCAGGTCGTGGTGGCCCAGGCGCGAGCCGCCATTGCCGTGGGAGATCACCACCAACGGTTTGGGCCCGGGTGCCGGCGGGGCGTTGAGCTTCGCCGCCACCTCGTAGGGCCCCAGCGTGGTGACGCCTGGGGTGGGCTCGGATGATGGGTAGAACACAAAGCCGTCAGTCTGGCCACCGCTGACCGGGTCAGTGATGCGGATTGGTGCAATGCCGACGCCGGATACCGTCGGCGCGCCGAAGGCCATGGAAGCCAGCAGTAACCATAGCGCGGCGCCCAACCCGGCAAGCAGGCGGGGGCGGCGCAGGGTGGTGGGCGAAGACGCTGTCGACATGGGAAGGGCCTCGGGTCTTGGTTGCGTGCAACGTACGGTACGGTGTACGAAATGAGGATGCAAGTACCCGACGGTGGCCCCCATAACATATGACAGCTACAATTTCCCGTTCTAACCCTGCATACCACCCCACGAGGTCAGGATGTTCCCGAAGCACGACACGATCGCCGGTTACGACAATGAACTGGCCCAGGCCATGGCCGACGAAGCCCGTCGCCAGGAAGACCACGTCGAGCTGATTGCTTCGGAGAACTACGCCAGCCCGCGCGTGATGGAAGCGCAGGGCAGCGTGCTCACCAACAAGTACGCCGAGGGTTACCCGGGCAAGCGCTACTACGGTGGCTGCGAATTCGTGGACATTGCCGAGAAGCTCGCCATCGAGCGCCTCAAGCAGCTGTTCGGCGCCACCTACGCCAACGTGCAGCCGCATTCCGGCTCGCAGGCCAACCAGGCGGTGTACCTGGCCCTGCTGAACCCCGGTGACACCATCCTGGGCATGAGCCTGGCCCACGGCGGCCACCTCACCCACGGCGCCAAGGTCAATGTGTCGGGCAAGCTGTTCAACGCCATCCAGTACGGTGTGAACGAGCAGGGCCTGGTCGACTATGACGAAGTCGAGCGCCTGGCCCTGGAGCACAAGCCCAAGATGATCGTGGCGGGCTTCAGCGCCTACTCGCAGGTGATGGACTGGGCGCGCTTCCGCGCGATTGCCGACAAGGTCGGCGCCTACCTGTTCGTGGACATGGCGCACGTGGCTGGCCTGATCGCCGCGGGCGTGTACCCGAACCCGCTGCCGCACGCGCACGTGGTTACCTCCACCACCCACAAGACGCTGCGCGGTCCGCGTGGCGGCATCATCGTGGCCAAGGATGCCGGCGAAGAGATCGAGAAGAAGCTGCAGTCGATCGTGTTCCCGGGCATCCAGGGCGGCCCGCTGATGCACGTGATCGCCGCCAAGGCCGTGGCTTTCAAGGAGGCGCTGGAGCCGGCTTTCAAGAGCTACCAGGAGCAGGTGGTCAAGAACGCCAAGGCCATGGCCAAGACCTTTATCGAGCGTGGCTACAAGATCGTCTCCGGCGGCACCGAAAACCATCTCATGCTGATCGATATGATCGGTCGCGACGTAACCGGCAAAGATGCGGAGGCGGCGCTGGGCAAGGCGCACATCACGGTGAACAAGAACGCCGTGCCGAATGACCCCCGCTCGCCCTTCGTCACTTCGGGTTTGCGCGTGGGTACGCCGGCCATCACCACCCGCGGCTATCAGGAAGCGGACGTGGTGGAGCTGACCCATTGGATGTGCGACGTGCTGGACGCGCCGGCTGACGAAGCGGTGATCGCCAAGGTGCGTGAGAACGTCACGGCGCAGTGCCGCAAGTTCCCGGTGTACGGCTGAGCGTCGTCAACGGGCGAAGGGGAGTGTGAGGTGAGTAAGTCGTTGTCCTCGATGTCCTCCTTTCTCGTGAAACACGCCTAGACACTATGCATTGCCCGTTCTGTCAGCACGAAGACACCCGCGTGATCGACTCGCGGCTCGCCGAAGACGGCGCCACCGTGCGCCGTCGTCGCGAATGCCCCAAGTGCGGCGAGCGCTTCAATACCTTTGAAACAGCCGAGCTCAAGCTGCCGACCATCGTCAAAAGCGGTGAGCGCCGAGAGTCGTTCGACGAGCACAAGCTGCGCGTGAGCTTTGAGCGCGCCTTGCAGAAGCGGCCCGTGTCCACCCTGGCGGTGGATGCGGCCGTGCGCGAGATCGTCAACGATCTGCGTCGTTGCGGCGAGCGCGAAGTGCCCTCGCGCCAGCTCGGCGAACTGGTGATGCGCGAGCTGAAGAAGCTCGACCAGGTGGCCTACGTACGTTTCGCCTCGGTCTACCGCAAGTTCGAGGACGTGCAGGCATTCCGCGAGGAAATCGAAAAGCTTGAGCGCGACCTGCCCGAGCTTGAAGCGCTGCAGCTCTCGCTGCTGGGCGAAAGCGTCGCCCGCCGTAAAAAGTCCCAGTGAACGTTCTCCCGCAGGGGAGAGCGTCCACCTCGCTGCATCGCCTACACTGATGCCATTGCATCAGCCAGTGATCCGGGCATGAGCCAGAGTTTCTCCGCCATCGACCACACCCATATGGCGCAGGCCTTGCGCCTGGCCGAGCGTGGCCTGTACACCACCCACCCCAATCCGCGTGTCGGTTGCGTCATCGCGCATGGCGAGCGCGTGGTGGGCGTGGGTTTCCACCCGCGTGCCGGCGAACCGCATGCGGAAGTGTTCGCCTTGCGCGACGCCGCCGAGCAGGCGCGTGGCGCCACTGCTTATGTGACGCTGGAGCCATGCGCGCACCACGGCCGCACGCCGCCTTGTGCGGATGCGCTGATTGCCGCGGGCGTATCGCGCGTGGTGATTGCCGCGGAAGATCCGTTCCCGCAGGTGGATGGACGCGGCATCGGCAAGTTGCGTGCCGCGGGCATCACGGTGGAAACCGGCTTGCAGCGCGATGCCGCGCGTGAACTCAATGTCGGTTTCTTCAGTCGCATCGAACGCGGTCGGCCCTGGGTTCGCGTCAAGCTCGCCATGAGTCTGGACGGCCGCACGGCGTTGGCCAATGGCGAATCGAAATGGATCACCGGCGAGGCCGCACGCGCTGACGTGCAGCGTTGGCGAGCGCGCAGCGCCGCCATCCTCACTGGTTCGGGCACGGTGCTGGCAGACAATCCGCGCCTCAACGTGCGCCTGCCGGAAGCCGAGGGGTTCATGCCCCCCCTGCGCGTGGTGCTGGATCGACGCCTGTGCACGCCGTCGGACAGTCACGTGCTCGATGGCACGGTGCCCACGCTGGTGCTGCATGCGCCACATGCCCAGCCGCATGATCCGCGCTTCCAGGCGGTGGCGTTGGCTGGCGTGGCCGAACAGGGTGGCGCGCTTGATCTGCACGCAGTCATGGCCGAGTTGGCCCGCCGCCATATCGGTGAGGTGCACGTGGAAGCCGGCCCCCGTCTCTGCGGTGCGCTGTTCGCAGCAGGCTTGGTGGATGAACTGCTGATCTACATGGCGCCGCTGTTGCTGGGCGATGCCGCGCGCCCCTTGCTGTCGTTGCCTGCCCTTACCGATATGGCGGGACGTTGGCGTCTGCGCACGGTGGATCGCCGCGTACTTGGCGATGATATGCGCCTGCTGTTCCGCCCGGCGGCCTGAGTGCCGAGCCTGTTGCCTTTCCCTGGACCCTTGCCATGAACCCTTCGCACGCCTTGCCACCGATTGTCCTCAGCGAGGAGGAGCGCGCCCAGTTCCTCGAACAGGGTTATCTGGTGCGACGCGTCCTCGATGAGGCCGGTATCGCGCGCTATGTCGCGGCCGTCGAGGCCGATCGACGCGAGCGTGGCGATGCGCAGCGCATGAGCAACCTGCAGTTCCTTCAGCCGGCCAAGGCCATTCGGGGCATCCAGGATGTGATCTGCAACGCGGACATCCTTGCCATCGGCCGTGACCTGCTGGGCGAGGGCATCATCATCGATGGCGCCTCGCTGTTCTACGCAGAGGCCGGTGTGGACTATCGCCAGGGCTGGCATCGCGATGTGTTGCAGGTGCCTGACGATCAGGTGGATCCCGCCTGGTTCAGCGAGAGCTATCACTACAACTACGTGCAGATGAATCTTCCGCTCACGGTGGATGGCTGCCTGTGGCTGGTGCCAGGCAGCCATCGGCGTGCGCTCAACGCGCCGGAGCGGGCGATCTTCGGCAACACCGAGAAGATGGCGCCGGTGGATGCGGCGGAGTTAGCTGACGGGCTTCAGTTGGTGCTGCAGCCGGGTGAGGCGGTGTTCTATAACAACTACACCGTGCATCGCGGTTACGGCGGCACGCTGGCGCAGCGGCGCATTACCGTGCACCTGGGCTTCCATTCCTCGCAATATCCACCCACCTGTCACTTTGGCGTGCTCGATCATACCGAGTACACACTGGACTACCTTGCCTCACTGGACCCTGGCGTCCGCGAAGCGCTGCGCGCCCACTTGGTGGAGCGCGCGCGACATCCCGAGGTGAATGTGTTTCACGCCTATCATCAGCAGTTCCTCAAGCAGGAGTTCAAGACCACATGACGACGGCGGCCATACGCTGGGGCATCATCGGTTGCGGCAACGTCACCGAAGTGAAAAGCGGTCCGGGCTTCAGCAAGACGCCCAATTCCGCGCTGGTCGCCGTGATGCGGCGTGATGGCGGCAAGGCACGCGATTACGCCGAGCGTCACGGTGTGCCGCGCTGGTACGACGATGCAGCGGCGTTGATTGCCGATCCGCAGGTCAACGCGGTCTACGTGGCGACGCCGCCTTCCACACACAAGCAGTACGCGCTGATGAGCATCGCCGCGGGCAAGCCGGTGTACGTGGAAAAGCCGATGGCACTGGATCACGCCGAGTGCGAGGAGATCATTCGCGCCGGGCGCGCGGCCAACGTGCCGGTGTTCGTGGCCTATTACCGCCGCGCATTGCCGCGTTTTGCCAAGGTGCGCGAGCTTATCTTTGGCCAGCGCGCCATCGGCACCCCGCGCATCGTGAATGCCGTGCTGCACGAGCCGCATCATCCGCGCTATCACGATCCGGAAAATCTCCCCTGGCATGTGCAGGCGGATGTTTCCGGCGGCGGCGTCTTCATGGATATCGGCTGCCACACGCTGGATATTCTCGACTGGCTGTTCGGGCCCATCGTGTCGGCCAGCGGACAGGCCAGTAACCAGCTGGGCGCCTACCCGGTGGAGGATAGCGTGGCCATGGCGTTTGCCTTTGGTAACGGCATGCTGGGTACGGGGCTGTGGAATTTCGGCAGCTTCAAATATCACGACCAAGTCGAAGTGGTAGGCGATCAGGGGCGTATCACCTTTGCCACGTTCGGCGATGGCCCGATTCACGTGGAAAGCGCTTCGGGCACGCATGAGTACAAGGTGGCCAATCCGCTGCATATCCAGCAGCCGCTGATTGAAACCATCGTGGCCGAGCTGACCGGCGATGCCGGCGCCTGTCCGTCCAATGCGGTGAGCGGCGCGCGCACCAGTTGGGTGATGGATCAGGTGCTTCGTGACTACCGTCGCCAGACCGGTCAGGTGATCGGCCAGTAAGCTCGCCACGCGCCCGCAGGGCGGGCGCGTGGCCGCGATCAACGGGAAAAATCGATCACGATCTTGCCGAAGTGTTGGGCGGACGCCAGCAGATCGAATGCCTCGCGCAGTTCGGCGAAACCAAACACCCGATCGATCACCGGTTCGAGGCGTCCTTGCTCGATGGCAGCCACCAAGCGTTCATGCTGTTCCAGTGGCGCCACCGACAAGCCTTGCAGGCGAATGCGCTTGAGCAGCGCCTGGGTCAGGGTGATGCTGGCCTCGTTGCCGCCCATAAAGCCGACCAGGCCGATAAAGCCATGCATGGCCGCCGCCTCCATGGATTGCGGCAAGGTGGCCGCGCCCACGGTTTCGATCACCACGTTGGCCCCCACGCCGTCGGTGGCTTCGCGCACCAGCGCGCCCCACTGTGGGTGCTGGCGATAGTTGATGGCCACATCCGCGCCCAATGCGCGCGCGCGTTCGAGTTTGTGGTCGCTGGATGAAAGCACGATTGCCTTGGCGCCGCGCTGCTTGGCCAATTGCAGCGCGAACAGCGAGACGCCGCCGGTACCCAGGATCAGCACGGATTGCCCGCTGGTAAGTTGTGCCAGGTCCAGCGCCTCCCATGCGGTGAGCGCGGCAATCGGCAAGGTTGAAGCGGACAGGGCGTCCAGGTGTCGCGGTGCGCGCGCCAGCGCATAGGCATCGAAGCAGGCGTACTCGCGCATGACGCCGTCATCGGGACCGCCCGGCTCGGCGCCGGTCCATTCCGGGCGGATGGCGCCGGCAATCCAGCGCGACTTGTACACGGTGGTTACCCGGTCGCCTGGTTGAAAGCGATGCGCGCCTTCGCCAACCGCCACCACGGTGCCCGCACCATCGGAGACCGGCACGATGGGCAGCGCGACGCCGCGATACAGCTTGCCTTGAGCCAGCAGCAAGTCGCGGTAATTGAGTGAGGCCGCCTCCAGTTTCACCAGCACCTGGCCCGGGCCCGGCGTGGGGGCAGGCAGCTCGATCTGTTGCAGATGGTCCAGTCCGAAAGCGTTGAGTTGATAGGCACGCATGACGTTGCTCCGTGGGGAATGGCGGCATGCTCGGCGCTCGGCGGCAAAATGATAATCTGCCGATATCACACATCATTTGTTCATTTTATGAATAAATCGTTTGAGCTGACGCCGACCCGGGTGCGAGAGTTGCGTGCCTTTGCCACCGCCGCGCGGCGACTTAATTTTTCACTGGCGGCCCAGGACGTCGGCTGTACGCCGTCGGTGTTGAGTCGGCGCATTGCGGCGCTGGAATCGGCGGTGGGGACAAAACTGTTCCTGCGCACCACGCGGCGCGTCACGCTGACTTCGCGTGGCGAACAATTGCTGGCGCATTGCGAGCGGCTGGAGTCGGTGATGACCTCGTTGGCGGCCGACCTGCGTCCGCGCGAAGGGGAGCCGGCGGGGCGGCTTTGCGTGCATTTACCGCGATCGTATGGGCGTGACCGCATTGCGCCGCTGTTGGCGGAGTTCATGCGGCGACACCCGCAGATCCGGCTGGACGCCACCTACGAAGACGCCTATGTCGATATGGTCGCGGCCAAGGTTGATCTGGCGGTGCGCGCCGGGCGCCTGGCCGATGCGCAACTGGTGGCCCGCCGCGTGGGCACCATGCGGCGCTATTTGTGCGCTTCGCCGTCTTATCTGGCCCACGCGCCGGCGCTCAACGACCCGGTGGACCTCAGGGCGCATCGCTGCCTCGCCTTCAGCGGCCTGCGCACCGGCACGCTATGGCAGTTTTCGCGGCAGCGGCGCCGGCGTTCCGTGCGCATCGACCCCGTGCTTGCCTGCAACGATTCACTTGCCGTGCGCGACGCGTTGCTGGCGGGCGTTGGCATCGGCATCCAGGGCGATTACATGAGCGATGCGATGGTGGCGGAGGGCCGGCTCGTAGAGGTGTTGCCCGAGTGGCAATTGGCCAGTTCGCCCATTCATCTGGTGTGGTTGCCGGGCGCGGATCGCGCGCCCGCCCTGCGCCTGCTGATCGACTACCTTGCCGTCGCGCTGGGTGACGCCTGAGCCCTTTGGGCGCGCCGGCGGGACACGGCGTGCAGCCTGGTGAACGACCGCGGTTCGGGCCCCGGGTCGGAAAATGCTAAACTCCCGGGGTCGGTTCGCCGGCAACCTTACAACGACGTCTTCAGGGCGGGGTGCGATTCCCCACCGGCGGTAGATACCTCAGGGTATGAGCCCGCGAGCGCTTCCGATCCATCGGAAGGTCAGCAGATCCGGTCCAATGCCGGAGCCGACGGTTGGCAGCCAGCGATGGCCGCCAGAAAGTCCGGATGAGAGAAGACGGTACGGTGCGCGCCTTTGCGGGTGTGCGCCTGCCTGACGCCTTGGGGCGTTTTTCGCATTTTTTTGGCGCGGGAAACGTTTCATGTCCAAGCTTCGTCACAATCTGTTCGCCGCCTTCCTGTCGGAGGTGTGCTGATGTTTACCGGCATCATTCAGACCGTGGGCCGCATCGCGCGGCTGGAACCTCGCGGCGGCGACGTGCGCCTGCACGTGGACACCGTCGGTCTCGATCTCAACGACGTGCAACTGGGCGACAGTATCGCCGTGTCCGGCGTATGCCTGACCGCGGTCACCCTGGAGCCGCGTGGCTTCAGTGCCGACGTCTCCAACGAAACGCTGTCGCTCACGACGCTGGGCAAGCACAAGGCCGGCGACCCGGTGAACCTGGAGAAGGCGCTGCGCCTCGCCGACCGTTTAGGCGGCCATCTCGTATCGGGCCATGTGGATGGCGTGGGCAAGGTGGTGTCGGTCACGCCGGACGGGCGCTCGCAGCGATGGGTGTTCGAAGTGCCGGCCAATCTGTCGCGCTACATCGCCGCCAAGGGTTCCATCTGCATTGATGGCACCAGCCTTACCGTGAACGAGGTGAATGGCCATCGCTTCGGTGTGAACCTGATTCCGCATACCGTTGAACACACCGCCTTCCACGCGCGTCGCGCGGGCGACGCGGTGAATATCGAGGTGGACGTGGTGGCGCGCTATATCGAGCGGCTCATCGGCAGCGGTGGCATGCCCAAGCTTGATGAAGCGTTCCTCAAACAGCATGGCTTTGCTTGATACCCGCGGTCTCCGCGAAAGCGGGGACTCGGCGGCTTTGCACGCACTGACGCAAGGCGCTGGATCCTCGTTTTCGCGGGGATGACGAACGAACGCAGCGCCTCGGCAAACTTTTTTTGGACATCCCCATGAGCTTCAACACCATCCCCGAAATCCTCGAAGATATCCGCGCCGGCCGCATGGTCGTGATTCTCGATGACGAAGATCGCGAGAACGAAGGCGATCTCATCATGGCCGCGCAAATGGTGCGACCGGAGGACATCAACTTCATGGTGCGCGAAGCGCGCGGCCTGGTATGCCTCACCCTCACCGAGCAGCGTACGCGCCAGCTCGGCCTGCGCCCGATGGTGGTGGACAACACCTCGCCCTACCAGACCAATTTCACCGTCTCCATCGAGGCGGCCGAAGGCGTTACCACCGGCATTTCGGCGCATGATCGCGCGCGCACCATCCAGGTGGCGGTGAAGTCGGGTGCCAAGCCGCAGGATCTCTCCCAGCCGGGTCATATCTTTCCGCTGACCGCGCAACCGGGTGGCGTGCTTTCCCGCGCGGGCCATACCGAGGCGGGTTGCGACCTGGCCGCGCTGGCGGGCCTGGAGCCGGCGGCCGTGCTGATCGAGATCCTGCACGAGGACGGCTCGATGGCTCGCCGCCCCGAGCTGGAAGTGTTCGCCAGGAAGCACGGCCTGAAGATCGGCACCATCGCGGACCTGATTCGCTACCGTCTGGAAACCGAGAAGACGGTGCAGCGTGTGTATGAGGAAGACGTGCAGACCGAATTCGGCCCCTTCCGCCTGGTGGCCTATCGCGATGCCATCCATCAGGGCCTGCATTTCGCCTTGCTGCGCGGCACCGTGCACGACGGCGCGCCGGTGCTCACCCGCGTGCACGTGCGCAACACCCTGTCGGATGTGCTGCATCTGCAGCGCGACGATCTGGGCCTTACGGTGACCTCGGCGCTGCGTCGTATTGCCGATGAAGGCCGCGGTGCGCTGCTGGTGCTTTCCGGTGAAGACACCGCCGATGCGCTGCTGCGTCGTCTCAACCGCCAACCGGCGGTGCAGGCGCCGGAGGAAGCGCAACAGCAGGAGTGGCGTCAGCTGGGCCTGGGCGCGCAGATCCTGGCCGACCTGGGCATCCGTCAGCTGCGCGTGCTGGGTACGCCGCGCAAGATGGTGGGCCTGGGCGGCTTTGGCCTGGAAGTGGTCGAATACGTGTGAGGGAGCGCAGGGCTTCGGCATGCCGAAGCCCTGTCCGCGCCATGCGTGATCCGCATACTGCCAATCCACTCCCGCGCAGAAGCTGCCTATGACCCGCATCCGCCTGATCGCTCCTTCCGGTTACCCTCACGACCACGACGCCACGGCGCGTGGCATCGCCCGACTGCGCGCCGTGGGCTGCACGATAGACGGTACGGAGGTGCTGGATCGCGTAGAGCAGCGCTTCGCGGGCAGCGATGCAGAGCGCCTGGCCGATATCAACCGCCTGTCCATCCAGCCATCCCTGCCGGACATCGCGTTGGCCGTGCGCGGCGGCTACGGCGCGACGCGCCTGCTTGAGCACCTGCACTACGGTGCGTTGCGTGAGCGGCTGGTCGGTAGCCGCACGCTGCTGGTGGGCCACAGCGATTTCACCGCGATCCAGATGGCGCTTTACGCCAAAAGTGGCCTGGTGACCTTTGGCGGCCCCATGCTGGCGGCCGATTTCGGCGCGCCGGAACTGAATGGCCTGATGTGGGAGCACTTCTGGCGTGCCGTTTGCGAGCCCCAGGTCACTGCCCGCTGGGCCACGCGGCTGCCCCGGGACATCGCCGTGGAAGGCCCGCTCTGGGGCGGCAACCTCGCCATGCTGTGCAGCCTTATCGGCACGCCTTATTTCCCCAGGATCGACGGCGGCATCCTGTTCGTGGAAGACGTGGGCGAGCCCCCGTTCCGTATTGAGCGGCTGCTGTATCAGTTGCACCTGGCCGGTGTGCTCGATCGCCAGCGCGCGCTGGTGCTGGGCCATTTCACCCAATGCCGCCCGCATGCCTACGACAACGGCTACGACGTGGACGCCGCGCTGGCCCGCATTCACGAGGTGGCCCGCATCCCGGTGGTGACCGGCCTGCCATTCGGCCACGAAACCGACAAGTTCACCCTGCCGTTCGGTGTGCCGGCGCGGCTCGAGGTCGCGGGGGGGCAGGCCAGCCTGCGCTTTGACGGCCATCCCCACCTTTCCGAAGCGGCATCGCTGCCCGATCCGGGCACGCTGCCCCAAATCCCGTAAAATAGTCCGCCCCCCGGGGCGGCAGCCCCTCAGGAAACGCATACCCATGAAGATCATCGAAGGCGATTTCTCCACGCCCAAAGGCCGTTTTGCCATCGTCGCCGGCCGTTTCAACGGTTTCGTCGTCGAGCCCCTGGTGGCCGGCGCGCGCGACACCCTGGTGCGCCATGGCGTGAAGGACGACGCGATCGAGCTGGTTCGCGTGCCCGGCGCCTGGGAAATCGCCCTGGCCGCGCACAAGCTCGCCAACTCCGGCAAGTACGTCGCGGTGATCGCGTTGGGCGCGGTGATTCGCGGCTCTACCCCGCACTTCGATTATGTGGCTGGCGAATGCGCCAAGGGCTTGGCCCAGGCCGCCTATGCCTCCGGCGTGCCGGTTGCCTTCGGCGTGCTCACCACCGACACCATCGAGCAGGCGATCGAGCGCTCCGGCACCAAGGCTGGCAACAAGGGCGCCGATGCGGCCCTGGCCGCGCTGGAAATGGTCAACCTGTACGGAAAGCTCTGATGAACCAGCGTCCCGAAGGCATCGATCTGGCCGCTCGCTCGCGTGCCCGCCGCCGTGCGTTGCAGGCGCTGTATGCGTGGCAGCTCAGCGGCAGCCACATGAATGCGGTGATCGAGCAGTTCCGTCACGAGCAGGATATGGAGGTGGCCGATCAGGAGTACTTCGAGGATCTGCTGCGCGGTGTGGAACGCCACGTCGAAGCCATCGACGATAGCCTCAAGCCTTATGTGGACCGCGATGTGGGCCAGATCGACCCGATCGAGCGCGCCGCGCTGCGCCTGGCCGCGTACGAGCTCAAGTATCGCCCGGATGTGCCCTACCGCGTGATCATCAACGAGGCCATCGAGGTCACCAAGCGCTTCGGTGCCGATCACGGCCACAGTTACGTCAACGGCGTGCTGGATAAGCTGGCCAGCGCGCTGCGCACCACCGAGAAGCGCGGCTGATGGACGGCGGTGTGGCGCAGCCCACAACGGTGCCGGTGCTGGAAACCGCCCGCTTGAGGCTGCGCGCGCATCGCGCCGACGACTACGCCGGCTGCGTGGCCATTTGGTCCGATCCGGAGGTCACGCGCTACATCGGCGGCCGCGCCTTCACCGCCGAAGAGGTATGGCGGCGCTTGCTGCAATACGCCGGATTGTGGGCGCTGGTGGGCTACGGATTCTGGGCGGTGGAGGAGAAAGCCTCCGGCCGCTATATCGGCGATATCGGTTTTGCCGATCTCAAGCGCGACCTGCAACCCTCGCTGGACGGCATGTTGGAGTTCGGCTGGGTGCTATCCCCCGCGGCCCATGGTAAGGGTTACGCCTCCGAAGCCGTGGCCGCCGCGATGGCTTGGGCTGCCGAGCAACATCCCGCCCTGGCATCGGTATGCATTATTTCGCCGGACAACCTGCCGTCGATCCGCGTGGCCGAGAAGGCCGGCTTCGAGCGCTGGCAGGACACCACTTATCACGGCAGCCCCACACGGGTATATCGCCGTTGAGCCTGGCGCGTCGTCACGCAGCGCCCCGGTTCGTGAGCCGCGCGGACCGCATGGCGATCACGCATCGTTGTTAGAGGACGCACGCCATGGAATTCCAGCTGATCGAGCGTATTCGCGAGCGCACCGCGCAAGGCCGTGAAGACGTCCATCTGGGCATTGGCGACGACGCCGCCCTGGTGATGCCTCCGGCGGGGCAGCAGATCGCCATCGCCATCGATACCCTGGTGGAAGGCGTGCATTTTCCGCACGGCATTGATCCGGCCGACATTGGTTGGAAGTCGTTGGCGGTGAATCTCTCTGACCTGGCGTCCATGGGCGCGAGCCCTGCATGGGCGCTGCTGGCGCTCACCCTGCCCAAACAGCCGCGCGAGCAGGTGCAGGCTTTTATCGACGGCTTCGCCGACGGTTTTGCCCAGCTCGCGCAGCCGCATCGCCTGGCGCTGATCGGGGGCGACACCACGCGTGGCGCGCTTACCGTCAGCGTGGCCGTGCATGGGTTCGTGCCCGTGGGCAAGGCGCTCACCCGTGCCGGCGCACGTGCTGGCGACGTCGTGCTGGTGACCGGCACCCTGGGTGACGCGGCGGCCGGTCTGGTGCTTTGGCAGCAAGGTACCCGCGTGGATGAGGAGTCGGGACGGGCCGCGTACCTGATGGAGCGCCTGCACCGGCCCACACCTCGTCTTTCGGCCGGCTTGGCCTTGCGCGAGCGGGCGTCCGCCTGCATCGACATTTCCGATGGTCTGCTCGCAGACCTGGGTCATATCGCCCACGCCAGCGGTCTTGCGGCGGAGATCGACGCACCGTTGCTGCCGCTGTCGCCCATGCTGTTGGGCAGCTTTGACGATGCCACCGCACGCGAGTTCGCATTGGCGGGCGGCGACGACTACGAGTTGTGCTTTACCGTGCCGCCTGCCTTGGTAGCCGAAGTGCAAGGCGACCTGGCCCGCATGGGCTGCGGAGCCACGCGCATTGGCCGCATGGTGGAAGGCAGCGGCGTGCGCGTGCGCAATGCGCAGGGCGAATGGCTGGAAACCGGCCGGCAAGGCTGGGACCATTTCGCCCCATGACCGACAAGAAAGCCCTGGGCGCCGAGCAGCGCCGTCAACTCCTCGCCACGCCCGCCGGCTGGCTTGCCTGCGGTTTCGGCTCGGGGCTTGCGCCGATAGCCCAAGGGACCTTCGGCTCGCTGGCCGCTGTATTGCCCTGGTTGCTGCTGCGCACGTTGCCCTTGCAGCTCTATGTGTTCGCCGTGGCGGTGGCGTTTGTGGTGGGCGTATGGGCCTGCGGCATCGCCGGCCGCGCCGTAGGGGTGGATGACCACCGCAGCATCGTGTGGGACGAATTCGTTGGCCTCTGGATCGCCCTGGTTCCTGCCTTGTTCGCACCCTGGTGGGCTGTTGTGCTGGGCTTCGCGCTGTTCCGGCTGTTCGACGTATGGAAGCCCTGGCCGATCCGCTGGCTGGATCGCCACCTCAAGGGTGGCATGGGCGTGATGGTGGACGACGTGGTGGCTGGCGTGTTCGCCGCCCTGTTGCTGGCGCTGCTTCTGCGGTTGTAAGTGCCCCCGGCAGGGTGCGGGCCACCCGGATGTATGGACGTCCGTTCCCATCGGTGGCGTCATGCTTTTGTCATCAGCGAAGGCTGAAATCCACGGTTTGGCGCTAACGCAGCGGGCCATGCCGCGTTGTGCGACTGCGCACAATTCCTATAGCCATTGCCCCGGGATTGCGGCATGGTGACCCCGGCCGGAACCTGTCAGGGGGCGTCACGGGATGGCCGGGCATCGTGGCCGATGGGTCCCACACACCCTCCTGAGCAAGCTTCATCGCCGCGCATGGCGCGCGCAGGCGCCACGGCCATCGTGGCCGTCGCGGAAAGAAGCAGCCGGCCCAACTTAGGCGAACGTGTTGTCTTCCAGGGGGTGCTTATGCGCGGACTTCTTCGCATTGCGTGTCTAATCGCTTGGCTGCTCTTGCTGCCTTGCTCGGTGGCTCTTGCAGCGCCCGGCCCCTGCCGGTTGATCGATCCTTCCACTTGCCCCAATGCCAACGAGCTGGCGCGTTCCAATGGCTTCGTACAGGCGTTGGGGCATTTCACTACCGACAGCAAGGCCAGTTACTTCAAATCCAATCGCTCGCTGACCGAGCAGGCCATGTCGGGCCTTGGCGGCTCTGGTGACAGCATGGTCGCGTTGCCCGACAGGCGGTTCCTGTTCGTGGGCTGCCCCTCGCGCGATTGCCGAGGCAACGCCACTGCCATCATTCTCAACGAGTACGGACAGATCGAGGCGCTGGGTTTCTCCAGCTTCCATTGCCAGGACGTGTGCGACGACACCCGTCATCTGGACTTCTATTTCCGCAAGGATAGCCAGGACGATGCGTTACTGGCGACGCTCAAGGCCTGGGGAACCAGCGACAAGCTGCGCAGGTCGCTACTGCATCCCGAGGCGGATGACGGCATCGATAGTCGCATGGACGTTCATGTGATCCCCTGAGCATGGCCGGATTCCTCGCGGCGTCGCTTGTCGACGGATCGGCGAGTCGATGGGGTGCCGACTTGGCCAAATGGCCAAGTCGGTGGGTTTGGGCAAGGCAGCGCATGGTGTGCCTTTCGTAGCACGCCACCCTATGCGGGGATGAGGGCGGCTAGGGCGTGGTCGATTGCATCGTGGCCCGATGCATCAACATCGATAGGCC
>NZ_JAELTT010000292.1 GCF_016428975.1 Dyella sp. ASV21 | reverse complement strand
CCCCCCCCCCCCCCCCCCCCCCCCCCCCCCCCCCCCCCCCCCCCCCCCCCCCCCCCCCCCCCCCCCCCCCCCCCCCCCCCCCCCCCCCCCCCCCCCCCCCCCCCCCCCCCCCCCCCCCCCCCCATTTCCACCCACACCCCGCAAACCGAGATTCGGTCACGGGTCTCGTGGGCTCGGAGATGTGTATAAGAGACAGGGGTTATGTTCCGCTCGGTATCGGGGCCTAGTTGGACCTTGGCGAGCCATTCGTATGCTTGTTCGCGTCGGCTGATTTCAGTGCGGCGGGTGGCCCCACCGACGCCAGCGGCCGGCAACACGGCATT
>NZ_JAELTT010000291.1 GCF_016428975.1 Dyella sp. ASV21 | reverse complement strand
GCCCGTCCCGGTGCTCCCGTTTCCGTGCCGCTGCGTTGGGAGGAGTTGGGGCGTCTCACGAGTGCCTCCGCATTCAATATCCGAACGCTGCGAAAACGCCTGGGCCGGCTACGCGGCGACCCATGGGCTGTCTCTTATACACATCTCCGAGCCCACGAGACCCGTGACCGAATCTCGGTTGGCGGGGTGGGGGTGTGAAGGGGGGGGGGGGGGGGGGGGGGGGGGGGGGGGGGGGGGGGGGGGGGGGGGGGGGGGGGGGGGGGGGGGGGGGGGGGGGGGGGGGGGGGGGGGGGGGGGGGGGGGGGGGGGGGGGGGGGGGGGGG
>NZ_JAELTT010000290.1 GCF_016428975.1 Dyella sp. ASV21 | reverse complement strand
CCCCCCCCCCCCCCCCCCCCCCCCCCCCCCCCCCCCCCCCCCCCCCCCCCCCCCCCCCCCCCCCCCCCCCCCCCCCCCCCCCCCCCCCCCCCCCCCCCCCCCCCCCCCCCCCCCCCCCCCCCCCCTTACCACCCCCACCCCGCCAACCGAGATTCGGTCACGGGTCTCGTGGGCTCGGAGATGTGTATAAGAGACAGTCTCGGAACAACCGCGCCATCATTCGTCATGGCCTTCACCTCATGAATTCATCTGCGCGCGCGCCGTGGCTTGCGGCAAAGCGCGTGCAGGGCAACGACGGTCCTTTTAAGACGAAGGACTTGTCCC
>NZ_JAELTT010000036.1 GCF_016428975.1 Dyella sp. ASV21 | reverse complement strand
CGACTCCACGCGCTTCAGCGCGTCCATGATCTGGCTGTCCGTAAATCTCGACTTCTTCATTCTGTAGAATCCTCTCAACGAGAAAATTCTACTTCTGATCCCGAGGGTTCTGCGGGGGGACTACCCGTCCTCCACCTGCTTTTGCGATTGAGTAATTGAATACTCGGATCCCTTCTTCTTTCAGCCAGCGCGATATTAGGTCAAATCCGACGGGATAGTCTTTTCGCGCCGGCTCTTCCAAGCTTCGAAGAATTAGTGTGCGATCTATCCCGGGCGAGGTGTACGAAAGTAGCTCTCGCAGCCAGGTGGCACCAACATTGTCCAAGAATGGCGTCATGACGACCACGCGCCGAAGAGCAGATTGAACCATGCCATGAAAGGCATGCTCTGTAGGATCAAGGTTGGCCACTCGCCAGCCCAAGTCTGACAGTTTCTGTTCCAAGACACTGGGTCTTGGGGGTTTTGTGAGAACCACCTGCGCCACGGTGGCATCTCTGTGAACCGCGGAGCGATAATGTTCGATGGAATACAAGGCTAGGGCGAGGCGTGGGAATAGCGTCTTCGCGTTGCCACACGCTCGAAAGCCGGATTGCTCTTTACTAATCAGTCCGAGGCTAACTGCCCGAACCAAAAGCTTTTCAGTCGCACCCTCGTCAGTGAGGCTAAGTTGCGCTGCGTCCACGAGTGATCGAGGAGATTGCACCGAGGCAATTGGTAGATCGGACCAGGTATCGAGAATCGAGGCAGCAAGTCCAGCTTGGTCAGCCAGACCTGCGACGATAGTTTGCTCAAAGGCAGTCAGTTTCTGCGTCGACATTCAGGGAGTCGAGGGCTTGATGGTATCCAGGAAACCGCGAATCGGCGAACTGCGTTTGTCGAGGCGCGGCTTGCCACCGATAGATCTCAGAACAGATCGCGAGAGAAGCTTGTTGCTAGCAATGCATGAAGTTTCCGGCATCATCAAGCAGTCTGGGCATGCGCCGCCCCGCTCGGTGCATAGGGAGCCCGTGCCGCAAAGAGTCGCTTTGGAACTCAGCATGGCCGTTAGCATTGAAGAGCCGGCGTTGCGCCAGAGCGCAGAAAGATTACCAAGGTCCATGGTTGTTCCATTCCGGTAGACGACAAATGCCAGATCGGCCGGGAATATGTACTCACCTAACGATCCTAAGTCCAAGCCGGAGTACTCCGACATATGCTTCATTAGCAGATGCGAGTAGCTATGAAGCAGCGTGTAAAGGTACAGGTAGACAGGCGGGGCCGCGGACTCGGGCAAATTGTCTAAGAACGAACTCATTGGCTGCGCCGAACTGAGCAGTCCGGCCCCAATTCTCTCGCCAGCGTTCAAGTCGAACATGTCGGGGCAATCTAGATCTCGCAGCCATTCGAGAACAAGTTCTTCCTTGAGGCGAACATAGATGGCCTCGTTGCCCTGTTGTACGACATACACAGGATATCGCGTGCTGTCATTCTGCCTAACTGGAGGAAACAAGTTTAGACGGACCGGCATGTCCATGCCGCGCTTGTCTCGAAGAATGGGCGCGGATTCCATGCGAGAGTAGCCAAAGCTAAAGCGGCATAGATCGAACTCTCGTATGAGGCCCATATCCTCCAAGCCGAGCTTATCCAAAAGGGAGCGAGTAGCGTCCTGCACCTCGCCGGTCTTGTCCTTATCTTCCGGTGCTAAGTCTTCATCTAGCCTGGTAAAGGATACGTAGGGTTTCTTACCGTTCGTCCTTGTTTCAACATCGAGACGTGTGCTTTTAAGTGCGGCGTGCTCAATGGCAAGGCGAAAGGGGTCGAACTTAGACGCAAACTTGGATTGTCTTTCCCGAATGTTCGATACGACCGCTATCGGGAGATCAATCTTTGGCAAAAGAATCTGCCTTTGGCGAAGGTCATCGACAATGCGTTGCCGGTTATTGTATGCAGTATCAAGGAGTCCCCTCATTGCTGCGCGTAGAGACTCGGGCATGGCGTCGATTTGCAGCTCGATCGTCTGAATTGCGTTACCGGCGGCCAAGTAGTCCAAGAGATCCTTGGTGCATTCGGGTTTTCCGTCGCATGCCCTCCTTACGTCATCCTCGGTAATTGGCTGAGATGCAAAACCGTATAGCCTAGCTATAACGTCCTTCAGCTCAGCATCACGGCCTGGGCGAAGTCGTGTTAGAAGTTGCTGGCTTCCGTCTTTAAAATCGATAAAGAGGTCTGACTTCACGTAGTACGCGCTCGACGCCCGATAGGGGGTCGCCTGCATACGGACTTCGGTCAGTCGGTCGGATTTCATCGCAGGTCCGATGATGCGCAGAGTGTCTCGGTCGTTCTGTAGCCACTTGGGCGATAGCGGCTTGTCGCAGGCGGCACATTCGAAGAACCAGTCACCAATTCCCGCTGAGCGACGATTTAGCCGGAACTGAGAGCTTCCGCAAACGCAGCTGTCATATCGCTTTACGACCTTGGCATCGCGGTCACTCCAGTACCATTGGCCAGGAAATGCAGCTTCCCAGTGGCCCGACCAATGCACGAAGATGACATCCAGCTGCTCCCAGTCACAAACGCTTTTCCTTTTTGGATTGCGGCAGTGGTCGGGCGTCAAGTACTTCAGGTCATCGTCAAGCCTAGCTAATGACTCATAGTCTTGAAACAATCCACAGGTCCTGCACACGAACGTTAGTGGCGCCGGCGTGTACTCCATGTGGGATGGCCGGCAAAGGTAGAAGCGATCTCCGCCGGGAAGCTGAAATTCTGTTCTGGAGGGATCCAGGAGTGCCTGATCGACACACTGGCCAGGGAGAATGCGCGGCTTGGTTGGGTCGCCATCTCTTGCTGACAAGGCGACGTTGAACCAGGCTCGACCGAGTTCGTTTATCCGCTCAAAGATCAAGTCTATAGTCGGCTCTGAGAGCTGTATGGTTTCGCCAGCAGCTGATCGGGCAATGCAGGCACCCATTCCTCCCTCGAAGGTGAAAAAGCTTTCCGGTGCATACGCGGTCGCCAGCTGGTTGCGGGACCGGTTCATCGATTTTGCCTTGGCCACTCTAATTGTCTCCGTCAGCTACGAGCTTCGGTGGCATTGTCCGTCGAGTCGATGTCAGCCCCTGAGCCACGCCGTATGAAGGTCATTGCTCGTGCAGTCACCCCATCTTTTACGAGCTTGTAAGAAACATCCAAGCGCGACTCATGGATCAGCCCAGGCTGATCTACGTCGCGTAGCGATGTCATCGGACGGAGGAGGCTGTTACGGGCACCGAAGAACCTAACCAGCGGGGTTGAGTTGACCAGCCGCTCGACATCAAGATCCTGCTGGTAGTGTGTTAGTTGCCCTTTCAGCATTGATCGATAGTAATTCTTGCCCTCAGGAGAGGGCGAGAATGATAGACCGAGCGCCTTCTCCATAAACGCCTCAGTGGCTTTCATGTTGGCCGGCAAGGCTAAGAAGTCGCGTACTTCGGCTGCCATGGAATACGTGTAGCTATTTCGCTTCTTGTCGTCATCAGCTGCGCACAGGAGCTCGATGGCGTTTATGCCGCAAACGAACTCTTGGAAAAAGCTCGGCATTACGCGAATGTGGGCATTCTCCGCCCAACGATCAACTGCTGCTGGCAGAATCATTCGCTCGAGGAACCGGTGGAAGATGTCATGAATTTCGAGAACAAATCGATCTCGATATCGTTGAGGAACTGGGACCAGCAACGAAAAGCCAACATGGGTGCGACCCACACGTGATGAAGCTTGGACGTACTCAGCGATGTCGGACGGGATGCCCGCGAAAAACATCGCATTGAACTCTTCAACGTCAACACCGTGAGATATGGCGGACGTGGCAATAACCGACCGCAGGGTCTCGTTTAGCTCGGGAAATGGCTCTTTGGTTCCAACGCGGGTTTCGGCGCGTCGGACTATGTCCTGAATGTCTGCAGCTGAAACCGCTCCGGAGATGAGCTCAGAGTTCAGTACATGATCCGGGTATCCCTGGTCACGGTGAAGCTTCTCGAATTGTACTCTTTCGGTGTCAATAACCTGGTCGCCACCCTTTTTGTTGGTGACGTAAGTCAGGGCGATGCGGTGCAGGTTCACCAATGTAAGAAGCGTTGCAGCATTAGCAGCGGTCAGGAGCCGAGCGAATTGATTCTCCAACGGGCCAGGTGATACCCAGCGGACCAATTCTTCGCGCGCGGCTTCTTCCTTGGCTGCATCTCCGCTACGAAGGGACTCATAGAGCGCCGTGAGCATGAGATGGTAGTGCCCAAGGACCGACGCCATCGCTACTGTGTGGCGGTGTCCATTGGTCAGAATGGACGCGTAAACGCGCGCCCAGTGACTCCGCAGTTCCACGTCGTCGACCGCAATGGCGGCCCGCTCTGCGTCTTCAGGGGCGTCGTTTGGCTGAAGAGGAGTTGCGTAGAACGAATCGTAAAGAGTTGGCCCCGGGTACGGAAACTGCACTGTGTTGTCGCGCTGATAGAGGTTGCGCATTTGCCTCTGTGGTTCGCTAACAGTGGCAGATGCTGCGATAACCTTGATCTTTCTGCGCGCCGTTGAGTTTGGCTCAAACGCCAATTTGCCCTTTAGCAGGGGGGCAAGTTGATCGAAACCTGCTTCAAGGGCGGATTCGAACAGTCCAGAGAACGTACCGAGCGACTCATCAAGGAGATGTGCTTCGTCCTGAATAAGTAAGGCTGGGAAAGGATCAAAGAATCGAATGTCCCCAGAAGAATAGGACGGAAACAAGGGGGCAGTGCCATTGCCAGGATGGCCATCCCAGTCCTTAAATTTCATCGGCACATACAGTCGATCGCTCGCTATCTTAACTAGCGGGGCAAAACCGAACATCGCGAAGAATCGTCGGATAGTACCCTGCGACTGGCCGATGGCTGCGAGTTTATCGACCGTACCAAGAAGAACTGATGGGGCTAGTTCATAAATGTCCTCGTCAACAATGTAGAAGGGCAATGGGGTCGGCTTGGTGAACCGAGCGTTCCACGAGCAAATTTCCTTGGGTGAAGAACAATAGTGACCCATTGCATTGGACCCACTACCGGAATGTCGTCGCAGAGCGAGCAAATTGCCATTCCTGCTTCCACAGAACGGGCAGGACGATAGCTTCAGCCAACGCTCTCGAGCACTCTTGTAGGGCTGGATTTCTAATTGCTTGGATTCCTCGCTTGGAAGGACCTCGTTATCGCAAGGGACCTCGTCGTATCCTTCATCCGAGTGCCAATTGGGCGTATTGCTTCCGCCCACCCAGAATCCCAATGAAAACGGGTTGCCGGGGTGCCCCCGCGAGTGCCGAACCTCCTCGGCAGCACCCATTGTGGTGAAGGTTCGGCGTGCCTGTTGAAGCGTTAGCAAGCGCAGCGGGTAGCGCATCAACGCCGTCACGCCTCTGTCCTTACCCCTAAGGCGGTCAAGGAAGAGTACGTATACAAGAAGACCAAGGAATGCCTCAGACTTGCCGCCGCCGGTCGAGAAATACAGCAGTGTCACGGCATTGGCGTTCTTAGCAACCTCAGGCGTATAAAAGTCGTGGAACTCCGGAATGCGCGTAGCGAATGCAGGAATGGACGCGAGGATAAATGCGAGCTGGAATAGCCGCCAGTCTTTATAGCCCTTCGACCTGGCCACTTTGGCCATGGCGGTATTCATCGATATCCACGCCTCGAACGGGATTCCAAGCGAAGACTTCTGCGGGCCAGGTCCACTCCAACTTGCGCGGGATTTCTCGAGGATTTCCAAGCCGCAGCGAATGGCTGCTAACTCCCGACGCCACGCCGCGAGATCAAGATGGAGCTTCTCGCGTTCTGCTGCGATTTGTTCGGCGGCATTGGGACCCCCTACCCCATGATCCACCGGGTGCTGCTCAACTTCCGTAAGCCATGCTTCGTAGGCCGCAATGAGTGGCCACAGACCATTCAAGCAATCCGGATGCGATAACTTTTCGATATCGCATTGGATCGCGCCGTCGGTCGGCCGGATTCTGGGAAGCACATAGCGGGGTGCCCAATTAGTCTTGAGTCGGTGTAGCGAGCCCTCGGTGGTGAGGGTGACGCCACCGTTGAACCCTAATGCTGGATACTTCAAATATTGGTTATAGCGATAGGACGGTTTGACGCGATCGAGATGCAGGAATTTGTGATCGGCAGATGGCACATCTACGACAACAGAAACCTGAAAAAGTGAAGGCTCAAGTTCCTTAAAGTTGGCCTTTGTCAGCGGTGTCGTCCAGTTCTCTAATGCCACATGGATGGTCGTGCGGTCTTTGTCGATTGGATCTTGCGCAGCCTGAACAACCCAGCGCAGCTCAATCTTTGGTATGACAACTGGAAGGTTGGAGGTGCGTACCCTATCCAGGTAGTTCTTCCAGTCACGGACGTCAGACGGCAGCACTCGGGTCCGGCGGTATCCCCAAGTCTTTCCGCCCGTACTGGGATCTGTACTCGCTGCCCAATCTGAAAGCTGCTTATTGATGGCTTCGTTTAAGGCATCGGTTGCTCTTTTGGCGTCGTCTTCTGCCGTCATCGGCGTGAAGTCGAACGAAGGGAGAGCGAGCTCGATGCGCAACCATTTCGGTGGAGGTGGGATGTCTTCCGCCAACCTGTCCGGTGTGCTTAGCTCCGCGGTGATCTCCTGAATTGGACGTACTTCGCTCTCGTCCGCCTCTTCCAAACTCGCTTCTTCTACACCTTCGGCCTCGGTGCCTTCGCGCTCCGACGCACGATCGAGCCGGTTGTCGAAGGGTAGTCCCATTGACTCGTAGGCGGCCCTGCGAGCCTCATAACTCCTCATTGCCCAGTCCGGATGGGATTTGCCGCCAGGCAGCGCTGCAATGAGCTCGGTTAGTGCGTCCTTCACCTTGCTGCGGACAGTGGCGCGTGCCTCTCTGGTTAACGGAAAAGTCGCCTCCAGACGGCCTCCAGGTCCAACCTCTTCCTCAGTAGGTAGGATGCGGACATATACCGCGCCGGTTAGCGATACCCCAAGCGAAGCGTCCTTGGCGGCCGCCCGAATCTGGAAATCCATACCATGCGCGCTTATGCGAATTGGATCCGCTTCCTCGTCGCCGCCGCGTTCTTCTGCGGGCATCGGTACGATGAATTCTGACATCAGCGTGGCGCTGGGTTTTGCCCCGTAAATTACCTCATAAAAACTGCCGCGGCCGGCGAGTCGTGCGGACAGATTATTAAGCAAGCTATCAACCACCGCCTCTTTGTAGGCAGGGTGAATGCCGTGCGAGTTCTCACTAAGAATGGACACTTGTCTTTCCCTTTGGATGCGAAGGTGGTTCCACGCGTTCCACTCTATAGACGCAACGCAGCGCTTCCTGCTGGAGCTCTTGAATGACGTCCTTTGGCACCTTGCGATAGGCGACAGCGCTCTCTGGCTGGAAGAGGATTTCGGCGTATCGAGCTACTAGCTCGCGGCCAAGGTACTGATTTAGGCGTCGCGCGCTGCGGACAAAGGTCCAATGCTGCTCGGCTTCCTCGTCACCGATACCCAACGCTCGACAAAAGACCTTGAAGTAGCTTGAGTCTTTCGCCGCGTGGGGTCGCGTATCATCTTTGGCCTGTAAGGCGAGCCAGTAGTAAACACGGCCAAGTCTGCAGCTTTCAGCCCTTGCGTCGAGCTCGATCATCTTCGCGTGAATGTCGCGCGCGAGGGCAGACCGCCTCTTGGCGCCAAACAGTAGCGCACAACGCCTTTGGACATCGTCGTGATACAACTTGAGCAGCATACGTACTGGATCGACGATTGAGTTCACCCCGGCGCTATTCAGCTGGAGAGACGATTCCACCTTGGCACGAAGCTCGTCACTCATCTCGAAGACGAAATCACCAGGTTGAATAGTGCTCGCCAACGAACGCCTGAAGGGCGGATCTTCGTCGGGTAGGTAGCGATAGACCCATGAATAGGCGTACGTTCTTCCGCCGCCTTCCAAATCAAACTTGTAATCCGCTTGCTGGTCGCTCTGTCCATTGCTCTGAACGCCATCAAGCTTAAAGGTCATCGACATTTCGCGAAGCTTGCCGATATCAATTGGATTGGGGACCTCGGATAGTCGTTGTTCAAGTTGCTGAGCAAGCAGTCCGATGCGCCCTCTATAAGCTTTGAACGCTTCGATCTCCTTCATGGACTTCAGCGTCTTGAGGGAAGATTCGGCCTGCTGATAAGCGACCAGGATAGTCGTTCCGTGTGGAACATTTGAATTTGTAACTAGGATGCGAAGAACGTCCGCATTTATGCCGACAAAGGCAAAGTGTCTACCATTCTGTTGATCAGCTGGGATTCTGTTGATTGTTGCTAGCGTATGCCATTCCATATGCGGCTCTACTGCATCCCAATCATTCGCTAACTTGCGCTGAAGGAAGCGTCGGGCTAGCAACACATACTTATTGCTTGGAAGAACAAGAGCAAATGATTGACGGCGGCTCGTCGAATGCTTTTTAACCTCGACTAGCAAGCGCGACGCCAAGGGAGTTGCATCGCTCCAGTCATCAATTAGCTTTTCGGCACGTTTAATGACGTCTTCCACCTTGGGGCGGACGCTGTTCAACGATCCGGACGCTAGCGCCGTTTGAAGCGCCAATTTCACTGCCGTCCAAGAATTATGGTTGCTGAGTTTGTCGAATCCTTCCTCCGTCGCTGCGGCGCTCAGATCCGTATATCCAGCAGGCATGTTGGATAGGCGAAGTATGTACATACAGGCCTGCAACAGCGCTTTATGAGCAGGATCATCTTCGCTTCCGGCGAAAGCCGTGAGTCGCTGAAATGCGAGCGCAACTTGAGAAGCATCGCGATCAACAATGCACACGCTGAAGTTTGAGTTGCTTCGTTGAGCGGGCTCCCAGTCGGACGGAACTGGTTGGGCCGAAAGCAGTGCCTCTTGTGCTTCCGCTGCCCATACCTTCGTTGAAAAATCCAGTTTTGAGTCAGCCATCCTGGCGCGAAGGATGAAAAATGTCTTCGGGTCATCGGTAACGATGACAGCACCGGCTTCGTCCATGCCAAACTTTCTTGCGGCGAGGAGGAAATCGGGGATATGCATGGAAGCGCTGTAATCAGAGCGGGCTGATGCGTCGGTGGCATCTAGAAGAAGTACTTCAGGGCGCCCCTGAGCACCTAGCGCATTAAGCGAAGTGCGCCATGTTGCTCGCTTCGCCGCATGATGCATAACAAGTAGCGCTCCCGGAGCCTTTGCGGGTACGCCCCATTCCATGTTCACCTTTTCTCGAAGGTGACGTCGAATTGCCAAATTCTTGACTTTCGATAGCGTTCGTTCGAGGGGATTGGCTGCGGCCGCTTCCCAGGACTGATTACTCCGGCTAAAGACAAAGGTGGGAATCAGTTCTGCCAACGATGGATCTGATATTTGTTGGTTGTGCTGATCCAGGTCGTTGAGTGCGGACAGGGCCGCGAGAAATGCTGGAGATGAAGTGTGCGTTTCCAGTTCGTGCGAAGCGTTGCCACCCATGACCCAAAGGCTGCAGAAGAGCTTGTTGAGATCCCTTCGATCGGCGAGAACGCTATGAAGGGGTGTGCGGCAGGCGTAGTTGCCTGGATAGAGCAGGGTTCTTAGGCCCCGCAGATCCTTTGCAAATACTCGCTCGATATTTGATAGCGCATGAAGTAGCGGCAAACCCGCAAGCTTGGCAGGCCAAGCGAGGCAAAGGGTAATACCACCATGGTCCGCAGCAGTAAGCAGCGTGTTAACCAGGTCTCTTGCCCATGGCTGTAGCGTAACGGGCTCACTCGAGGTACGCGCTTTGTACCGTATTGAAGCATCACCTGATCGAGCATGTGCCCATGGCCGATCTGGTCGAACCGGTTGATCCGGCACGTCACGCGGAGATATCGCAGGTGGCTTACATTTCGGCGCTCGTTCTTTTGGCCCTGTCGAGCGCAACGATATTTCTTGCACACGCTCACTGGTCTTGTTTCGGGCCTTGGCTCGATCCGATTGGCGTTCCGCTAGAGATCTGAATTTGGCCATTGCAAGCACTCAGCTTAGTTGGCGGGGCCTGACACGTCAGATAGGTTGAAGGCACGCTTCACGGCTTCTTCCATAGTTACCCTCTCAGCGAGGGCATCTTTAACAGCCTGTGGATCTGGCAGCGACAACTGATTCAGTTCAAATGCTGAGACATTGGTAGCGCCTGAGATGCAACGAAAATTCCGGTCCACTACATATGTGCTGAGCAAGCTCGCCAGTTTGGTGGGCGAGAGAAGAGGCTTATCGCTCTTGGCCTCGACTATGACGACATGGTTCTCGCCGATAAACCCTCCGTGCCTCCTGTAGACCTCAGGCGACACAGCAGCAGCAACTAGGCGTCGCGGCTGATCATTCGACGTGACACGCTGTATCACGACACACGGTGACGACACTACGGAGGTGTGCTTTTTGTCGCCCATGTCTACAAATCGGTGCTCACCATCACGGGCTGATATGGAATCCAGTTGAACGGCCTTTCCTGGAACGATATCTCTCGACCAAAGCAATGGCATGGCAGTACGGGCCTTGGCTTTTCGCACTTCCTGTTGTGTCTCGTATTTCGGGCGTTTGTCTCGATTCCAAACGTAAGCGCCAATTCGGACTCTGTATCCATAGTGAGACAGTCGAAAAGCTGTCGCTGATGCGGCTTTAAGTAAGGGCACGTCAGTGGTTGCACGCGGAACTGGCCAAACCGCTCCGTTGCTTGGCAATAGGCACTTTCCTACGTTCCTGTACTGGCCGGAACTTGACACCACTGAAACACTAGTCTGCAACCGAGCTTTCTCAGAGCGCCGGCGCAGAACTGTCATGGCTGTTTCTTGCTCAACATCAATAAATATGCCCTGTCTGTCACTGACCACTCCGATGTGCTCAATCACCGAATTTCCAATGAGAAACTTTCGTAGGCTCGTGAAGTGCTGGCCGGATAGAAAGCTCGTCGGCGTGACTAACGCCGCATGGCCACCGACTCGGAGAAGTCGCACACAAAGGGCGATGAACAAGCAATAGAGGTTCGGCTGACCTTCAATGACTTCAGCATATGTGCCTCGCAAAGGTTCCAGCTCCGCGGCTTTCATCTTGCGATAGGGGGGGTTGCATACAACGACGTCAATTTTTCCCAAACATGCACGAAGTCCGCTTAGCGAATCAGTCCGGCGAACTCGGAAAGACGGGGAGTAGCCCGTCTTCTGGATATCGTCGTGAAGTGCCATGCATAGGAAGAGCTTGGAAAGCTCACAAAGCGTGGCGTCGAGATCAGTTCCCGAAAGGTGTTTTTCTATATGTCTGAGTACCCTTAACGGCTTGAATCCGCGCTCCTTTAGGGCGGCACGCATCCTCAGGGCTATGGGGGCTAGAAACGCGGCACCACCGCACGCTGGGTCCATGAAGGACTGGCGGCCAAAATCCACCCCTTGTGCATCCAGGTCGTTAAGGAGACCTTCCGTTAGCGATGCGGGTGTAAAGAACATCGCTAACTCCTTCTGATAGCCCTGGGTAGTCAACAGAGCGTACGAGGAGCTAAGCCAGTATGTGGCGTCGAGAAAACTCATGCCGCGTAAGATCGCTACAAATTCTGCAGCCTCTGATTCGGCGGCGAGTTCTTTGGAGTAGCGAAGGGCCGGCTTTCGGAGTGCAGGAAAGGCTGCTCTGCACCAAAGGTGCGAGAGTGTCCCTACAACGGTTGCAGCGTCGCAGTGATGTCGCTCGGCTACCTGACCGAGCGTGCGAATGCGTCGTGTGATTGAAACCTTGGAGAAGGGAGCTAGCGGTTTGTCGGGCACCGGTTTCCCCTACCCGAACACGATGCCCAAACCGTCGATGCTAGGTACCGGAGAAGGGCGAGGCCCCCATGGTCGTCAAGTGCCTTGGATGTTGGCGCGTACCGGTTTGGGCGGATGATTTGGGAACTAGCGGTGACAGGCCGTTGAGCTCGGAGCTTGATTCTGGGCGGCGCAGCGCATTGGGGGAGTTCGTCACCCGCCGTAACCCTATCCAGGGGTGCGCACCGGGCTTCAGCTTCCCTGACCTCGGAAACGGTTGGTTTGGCCATTTAGGTTCCTTCCCCTGGGGCACTTAAGTAGCAGGCCGTTTCGATAGAATAACCGCGGTTCTACGGTGGTGACACCCCCTATTGTTGGGTGGCTTGACCCTGGTCCGAGCCCGGGCACGCTCCGCTGTCACGGGACTCTAGGACCTCGATCTCAAGGCAACTGTATTGAGCCCAATCGGCCCATGGAGGTCGTAGGTATGGCTAGGGCAGTGAGGGGTGCAAATTTCTTGGGTCCGGGGTTGCGGGTAGCGTCTTTCTGCCCAGTATGGGTGCTTCGCCCCGTTTCATTGCCCGTGTCACTGCTCGCTACGATGAGAATCTGTTGCTCAGGTACTGGCCCTTGAGCCGCATATGAATCAGTGCCACAGGGGATGGAATTCCCAATTTGCAGGCGCCCCGATGCGCTGTAAATTACTTTGATCAGCTAGCAGCGGGCGAAGGATCGCGTTGACACTTCCCCGCCACCTGTCTACATCAATAGCGGTGTGAGATAGCAGTGCGTGCAAAACACACAGCATAAAGAATGATCGATCATTCGGGATCAGATGCGGCATGTTCTGCCAACTACCTGACCGTGGCCGCTTCGGTCGTACACCGAAGACGCGGTTCCACAAGCGTCCGTGGTGCGCACAAATGTTGCGTACGACTGCCACTGCGTGAATCCAGCTCTCAAACGTTACGTCCGCGAGGCCGAAGTGTGATGCGACGTTCCACTTGTCCTTGCCGTGCATGGCTTTTACGAGCTTAGATAGCGCGCCAAGCGACATGACTTCGGAAGCCATCCATATCGGTAGATCTGGGTAGCCGTCATACTTCCTTCGATAATGATCGATGAAGGTCTCGCGAGCTCGAGTCACCTCGTAACGCACGCCGTCGAGCCAGTTCGCGTGCCAAGCCTGCGTTTCGTTAAGGTTGAGGTGGTCGCAATGGGCAAACGCGCCATATGCGTGAGCCAACTCGTACGTGACAGCCGTACGTACGGCGACTTCAATGTGACCGATGGCTTCCAGCATAAGATGCCGCAATGCCTGATCAAACTGATAATACTCGACTGCTTTGCCGAACGTAGAATCGGCCTCGAAATGATCGCTGCCTGGCGTCCTTAGGGGAAACAGGTATCCCATGAGGCGGTAGTAGCCCACTCGGCGTAAGTACTGCGTCGCGAGCTCCGGGTTATCTATGACTAGCCCGCGCTGCGTCATGAGCGCAATTTGGTCGGCGAAGGTAAGCGCGCCTTTCGTATATTGCACGGTGCCTCCTTGCAATAGGCAAAAAAAACCCGCCAAATTGCGCTTTTCGACGGTGTTCTGTCGCAGAGGCGTGGCGGGTGTGTTAGGGAAATCCTAACACCGACCCCGGTTTTTGCAAGGTTTTTCGTTCGTAGGGGGCGTCTGGGTTCAGCATCGTGAGGTCTCCCCCCTCCCTGGCGGGCGTCATATGGCCAATTAAACTGGGGGAAGCACACGAGATCTGGTAGCTACGGCCTTCGTGTCAGCTGGCATGGGGCCCGCACCGCCCCTCGTCAGGGTGGCAATTCGACCGAGAAAACGGCCCTTCGCGCGCGAGCTATCGTCTCAGCCTCTGAATGCAAAGGAGCGAAAATCTATCCTTTAACCGGGGCGAAAAATTGGCCTTTAGCGAACACCCATGTGGCTGAAAGCATAAGTTGGCCGTTTTGGCCAACTTATGATTGAACGTAACGCATTGTTTGGCCGCGTGTAGCCGCGAGCATGAGCCCTCGCGCCCGGTGAAATCGCCAATTCACCGCGCCGCTTTTAACGTGTCCAATCGACGCTATCGGCCACATCGGAATCTGAACGACATGATGCTAGGTGTCCGGTGGCTTACCACCCTCTTGTCACCCTCCGGCAGAGGCAACAGACGCTAGATTTTGAGTCCGTCGATCTAGCCCAGTAACTCGCACGCTGTCTTCAAACGAATGGTCCAGACGAGAGATCGTAACCTCCGGTGGCTCCTGCTCCTCATCTAGGCAGGAACGGCTGTTGGGACATTTGCCCTGAATAATCTTCCTGTCAGGGCCACTCGGAGGGGGTCAGACCAATGGCACATCCACCGTACCCGGCTGACAGTTAGCCTCCGTTTTTTGCTATGCGTAGGATGTCGATGCTTCTTCGAAACCTTCTCCCCCTAGCATGTCTCACTCTTACTGCATCCATGAGTGTTGCGGTGCGCGCCGTCGATACCGCTACCTCTGCGCCTACCCGTGTCATCATCTTGGGAGTCGATCACGCCGCTCAGTTGGTTGCGCGTGGGGATCAGCCCGCTATGCTGGACGCATTTCTTGATCGTGCGAAGCCAGATGCCATCTGTGTAGAGAGGGCGCCAGAGGCATTTGCACGCAACGACTTCTACGAGTTCACCTACGAAGTCCAAGGCGTCGTAGTGCCCTATGCGCGACGCAACGATGTGGATCTGTGCCCGATCGATTGGACTCCTTCGCGCGATGATGAGCTACTTGGTTTCGGGCTGGATCTGGAAACGCCTCCCGAGCTGCGCCCAAGGCAAGGCTTTCAGCAGTTTCTGACTTTTCCTGATGCAAAAAAACTAGAGCGTCGTCTGTACGACGCCGACGATCGAGCCAACCTCAGCAAAGTCGACCAGTGGGCCACGCAAGCCGCACCTAAGGCAGTCAATGATCTGCCTCGCCGACTGTATCTGTATCGAACTTACATGCAGGCCAAGCGGGTGGCCCAGGCAGCACATGCGCGCCAGGGCGCCACCTTGGTGGTGGTCGTTGGCGAGTTCCATAAGCATGATATTGAAGCCATCCTGGCGGACGACAATACGATACGGATCGTCCAGCCATCCACGCTTGGTGTACCACACGAAGCCGAAGTCGAGCAGCACAATCGCCGCGAGTATCGGCTGGCTGTAGCCAATTTCAACCTGCTTGGTGAACAGGCGAGCACGGGCAATCTGGATATTCCTTGGCTACGGGTTCTGATCAACCAGTTGTCCCTTGAGGACGATAGCGCAGAGGTACAACTTCTCGCGACCCGGCTTGATCTGCTGGAACATCGCATCGATGCCACGGAGGCGATTGCGCGTTACAGCCGTATCGCTGCCGGCGATAGTGCTCACGCTTTTACGTGGAATGGCGTGCAGGATCGTAGCCGAGTCGACTCTTACTTCGATCCCTTCGGCAACCTCAATGTGCGTCAGCGTGCTTGGCTTGAATCGGCACGGGAATCGTATCGACTGGGTGACACCGCGGCCGGCGATTTGCTACTGCCGCGAATCAGCGAAGGATTGAGTCCGCGCAAGGCCGCGCAGCTGCATGCTTACTGGCAACGCGAGCTACTGATCAAACGCGGCTAGGCATGGCGGCTAGAATCCGCACCTACCTAGCCTGGCAGACTGACCACTGGCACGAAGCCGCCGAAGATCATGCGCTTTCCATCGAAAGGCATGGCGCTGGCAGCATCCATGCGCGGATCTTTCATCACTTTCTGCATGCCGGCATCGCGGGTGGCCTTGTCGGGCCATTCAATCCAGGAGAACACCACCGATTCGTCTTGCTTTGCCTGCACGGCACGGCGGAAATCGGTGAGCTTGCCGTCGGGCACGTCGTCACCCCAGCACTCCACCACGCGGATGGCGCCGAACTCCAGGAAAATGGTGTCGAAAGTACGGGCGTATCCGATGAATTGCTCGCGGTTGGCATGTGGTACGGCGATCACGAAGCCATCGATGTAGGACATGGCAGTTTCCTTGGGGAAAGGGCGACCGCCATGGTCGCCTTCATGCATGCGACGAACGAGCAGGCGCGGGATCGACACAGGCCCGCTCATCGCTCCGGTGCCGCAGGAAAGCGCAACGGACGCTTCTTTGGCGTGAAGGCATGCCTCACAGCGACATGTCTTACTACCGGTTACCCGCCGACCTTGATCACGACCTTTCAGCTGCGTTTGCCTTGATGGCCAAGCTAGATGCGGCCGTGGGCCTATACCCAGCGCTCCAAAGGCACGAACAACGCACCGATTTCATGGAGCAAAGGGCGCGGTATGAACCAGGACGAGTCGCACTGGTCAAGGGTCTGGTCGTTGCGAGTGCAACGGAGGGAACGGCGGGTGGGTGAACGATGATGTCACCTACCTTCGACGCTCGCCGCCGGGTTGCCATCAGCGATGGGGTGGAGGCGCTCGCGCGTCCCTATGGCGGCCCGCCCGTGCACCGCGTAACCAGGACTCGCGCCGGTGTCGGTGGGCACGTCGGGTTACCATGGGGTTCTTGATGGCACGGGCGGAGCCGGTGTATGTCGCATGGGGTGGATTCCGCCGTGGCGTGGCCGGGGCTGTTGTTGCCGCGCTCGTTTTTCGAGCGGCCGGCGACGGTGGTGGCGCCTCAACTTCTGCATAAGATCCTCGCCCGTGCGGATGGGCGCGCGGGGCGCATCGTGGAGGTGGAGGCCTATGAGGGCGCGGTGGACCCGGCGGCGCATTCATTCCGCGGGAAGACTCCGAGAAATGCCGTTATGTTCGGGCCGGCCGGGCACATGTATGTGTACTTTACCTACGGCATGCACTGGTGCTGCAACTGTGTGTGCGGCCCGGATGGTCACGGTGTGCTTATCCGCGCGCTGCAGCCCCTGCATGGCGTGGACCAGATGCGGCGCGCTCGACCCGGCGGCATCCCGGATCGCGACCTTTGTCGTGGGCCGGCACGGTTGACGCAGGCGCTCGGCATTACGGGTGCGCAGAACGGTATTGACCTTGTGCACCCGCAGGCGGGGTTCGCCGTGGTGGATGACGGTATGCCTGCACCGGATGCGCCGCTACGCAGCGCGCGCATCGGCATTCGCGTTGCCATCGATTGGCCGTGGCGATGGAGTGTGCCTGGCAGTCGATATGTCTCGGGGCCCTCTCGGGCTTGATGTCGTCGCGATCAGTGATGCATGGCAGGTGAGTTCATTAGCTGGACGCTTGCCGGGGATGGCGGCATCGCTCGATCAAGGCGGCGTTGAGCGGATGCGCTGCAGTTCGGCACGGAGCCACGCCGCGGATGTTTGTTGTCTGCCGTCGCAGTTCACCAGGTACGGCTCGCCACTCACGCTGCTCTGGGTACCGGCGCGTGTGATGAACTCGTCGGTGCTATGCACCTGGTCGAGGCGTTGCAGATAGCGGAGTTTGTCCTCGAGGTGGTTTTCGGCCCGTATGGCGTCGTAAGGCTTACCGTTGCGTATGAACGTGCAATGGCTATGGGCGACGAAATCCAGCAAGGCGTGTATTTCGCGCTGGCTGGTGGCGTTGGACAGGCCCTGGCTTTGGGCCGCCCAGCTCAGGGCTATCAGCGAGGCGGCAAGGACGTGCGGCGATCGGTAGGAGTACACAAGGTGGCCTCGTGGCATGTTGCGTCGGGTATGCCCGGGCTTCATGGTGCTGCCGCGGACGAAGTGCGCTGTCGCATGGCGTTTACACCAGCAGTGATACCGGCAGTGTCAATGCGATGTGCATGCAGAGCCGACCTCCCGGCGTTGCCGGCACGTTGCCGGGCAGTCAGGCCGTAGCAGGTACGGCTGTGCTACATCGGTGGTCGGCGGCCCGAGTTAGTGGCCGAAGCTGGATGGTTCAACCCAACCGGGGTGGAAACATGCGCGCAGTGGGCTGGATGGTTTTGCTGTCGGTGGCGCTGTTGCAGGCCTGTTCGACGTTGCCACCGAGTACCGACAAGGTGGCGACGCATCACCTAGCGCCGGCCAAGGATACGCCTGCGGCGCAATACGCCCACGCCGAGGTGAATGCGCACGGCCAGCAGTCGGGCTTTCGCCTGCTCACGCTCAGCACCAATGCACTGCTCAGTCGCGTGGCGCTGGCCGATCATGCCAAGCATTCCATCGATCTGCAGTACTACATTTTTGCGAACGACATGACCGGTCACCTGCTGATGCAGCACTTGCTTGCGGCGGCAGATCGGGGCGTGCGCGTTCGCATGTTGATCGATGACAACAATTTCGACGACAAGAACCATTTGTTCGAAGCGATCAACCTGCATCCGAATATCGAGGTGCGCTTGTTCAATCCGTTGGAGACACGCAACCCATCACTGTTGTCGCGCGCCACGCAGTTCATGATCGAATGGCAGCGCTTGAATCGACGCATGCACAACAAGTCGTTCATTGTGGACAACGAAGTGGCGGTGATCGGCGGGCGCAATATTGGCGACCCTTACTTCGACGCTGGTAGCGATACGCATTTTCGCGACCTGGATGTGGTGGCGATCGGGCCCGTGGTGCCCCAGGCATCGGCGGCGTTCGATGCGTATTGGAACTGTGATGCGGCCTATCCGCTCAATAAGCTTGCCAAGACGGATATGTCCAATGAGCGTTTGGCGAACGTGCGAGAGACCTTGAAGAAGGACGCGCGCGTATTCGCGCAATCGGACTATGCACAGGCCGCGCTGGATGAGTTGCCCCAAGGCCCCACGGCGGACAAGCGGGGTGAGTGGTTCTGGGGCAACGCCACGCTGGTGGCCGATCAGCCGGAGAAGATCGATACGTCGCGTGATGTGCCGGCGTTGCGCATCGGCCCCGATATCAAGGCGATGCTGGATGGCGCGCAGCACGAGATTTTGGCAACCACGCCGTATTTCGTTCCTGGCGAGGAGGGCAGCCAGCATCTGGTATCACTGGCGCAGAGCGGTCTATCTATCAAGATTCTCACCAATTCGCTGGCATCTACGGATGAGCCGGCGGCGCATGCCGGGTACGTGCACTATCGCAAAGCCCTGGTGGAGGGTGGCGTGCAGCTCTACGAGCTGAAGCCTCAGAGCGGCCAGAGTCAGCAGTCCACGGCGTTGGGCAAATCCTCCGGCATCAGCCTGCATGCCAAGACCATTGTGGTAGACGAGCGCGAGGTGTTTATCGGTTCGCTGAATATGGATCAGCGCTCAAAGCTGCTCAATACCGAGATGGGTGTGATCGTGGATTCGCCCGGTCTGGCGCACGCCATCAGTGATTTCTTCGCAACCGCCACGGAATCGTCCAATGCGTACAAGGTGGCGGTTGATCCTCGCTCGCACCACTTGAGCTGGTCCGCGCAAGAGGGTGGAAAGCCCGTTACCTACCAGCGCGAGCCCGATGCGACCATGAAGCGACGCATGGAGGTGTCGTTACTGCGACTTCTGCCGATTGAAAGCCTGTTATAAGCGCATGGCGCTTCGCTAGCTCAGTGCTCGTCGTGTGGGGGCGATGCAAGCGCTTGGCGGATGGCCTTGTCCGTCAACGGTTCCATCACCTCATAGCCCTTGCGCGTAGGATGAACGCCATCTTTCGATAGGGCGGGCTGCATCGCTCCGGAAGGCGTCGCCATGGCGGTGTAATAGTCGACGTAGATGAAACCTTGGCGCTCGGCATAGCTTTTCATCCATGCATTGAGCGCTTGGATGGTGTCGCCGATGCGCAACTGGGGGCGCCAGGGAAAGTTCGCGGCCGGGGGGACGGAAGCCAGGATCACGCGAATATGGTGTATCTGGGCCAGTTCGGCCATGGTCACGATATTGGCTTCCACTTGTTCCAGCGTGCTGGGACCGGTGTTGCCAGCGATATCGTTGGTGCCGGCCAGAATGTGCACGGCCTGTGGGTGCAGCTCGATTACGTCCTGGCGAAAGCGCAGCAGCATCTGCGCGGTGGTCTGCCCGCTGATGCCGCGGTCCAGCTTGCCTGCGGTGAAAAAGGCGGGGTGCTGTTGGCCCCAGGATTCGGTAATGGAGTCCCCCATAAAGACCACGCGCGGAGCGGCGTTGTCGGCGCGCAGCGCGGCGTTTTGTGCCCGGTAGTGACAGAGCTGGCCGAAGTCATGGGCGAAAAGGTAGGCCTTCCATTGCGTTTCCGGCATGTCGTCCGGGCCTTTAAGACCGGCGCAAGGGTTTGCCGCGATGCCGCTGGCGGTGTCGTCGGCAACGGTGGGGGTGGCTACGGCGCATAGGGCAGCGGTCAGGATCGCGATGGGGAAGATCCAGAGAGGGGGCATGCAGGGTCCTTGGGGAGAAGGCGGCCGACGGGGCTACTTAAGCATTTAGTCCATGGCGGGGCCAGCGGTAGGCCTCCATTGCGATCGATAGTGGGTGCCGATGGAAGGAAACTTGCAAGGGATTCGTATCGAAAGCGCTATGGTCGGCGGGTGGGTCCGCTGGTGACGCCGGAGAAGGGCGGGTTTCTGGTTGCGTTAGCTCAAGTGGGAATGCGGGATGTGGCTTTCGATATCCGCAGGGTGGGTTCTTCCATGGCTTCGCAATGGCTTGAAATCGTTGAATTCCCGCGTTGGCGGGATTGATATGCATCAATTTCCTGGGCCGTGCTCAGGTCGGCCGAAGTCACATTTTGTAAGCTGTCACTCACGGTGCGCTGCAAGGGAGCGAACCATGCGCAGAGCCTGGGGGCTCGTTCTATTACTGCTGAGTGTGATGACGCCGGTCCCGGGCTGGGGCTCCGCGGCGCAGGCTGCGTTGCGCCCGCTGGAGTTGGCGGGACTGGGCGCGCCCTCCTTCACCAACTTCAGCGCGCGCGATGGCCTGCCCTATACAGTGGTGGTGGATGTCCGTACCGACCGCGAAGGCTTCGTGTGGGCGGCTTCCCCCGATGGGGTGTTCCGTTACGACGGCCGGCGTTGGAGCGCGAGCGACGACCCGGCTATGGCGCATGCCGCCGATTGCCTGTGGGTGGATAGCGAGGGCGTGCTGTGGGCGGGGTTCCGCAATCACGGTCTGGCACGCTATGACGGTACGCATTGGCACGTGGAGGACGCGAGCACGGGCTTGCCGTCCAACCAGATTCGTCGCTTCGGCGAAACGATAGACGTCCGCGGCGCCCACACCCTGTGGGCACTGACTTGGGACAAAGGCCTGCTGGTGCGACGCGATGGCCGGTGGCTGGCCGATCCGGACAATGCCGGGCTGCCGCACACCACCGTGCTTTCCATGGCGCAAACCCAGACTTTGGGCGGCGTGCGTCGCCAGTGGCTGGGCCTGGGTACGGCTGGCCTGTGGTACCGCGACGAAGGTACCCACGGCTGGCGACCCTGGCACGCGCCCGGGCTGGACGGCGCCCAGGTGGAGTACCTGTTGCGCACCGAGCACGAGGGGCACGAAGAGTTGTGGCTCTCCGTGTTCGGCAGTGGCTTGTGGCGGTTGAGTAGTGAGGGAATGCGTCGCTGGTCGCGCGAGGAGGGCACCTTGCCGACAGACGAGATCTACGGGCTCGCCGTGACCTCCCTGGAGGACGGCGACCGGGTGATTTGGCTGTCCTCGCGCTCGGGCTTGTTGCGTGTCCATCGTGATGAAGTCCAGGCGTTTGACCGTCGCTATGGATTGGCTTCGAACGTGGTTCGTGGTCTCAACGTATGGCGCAGCCCCAGCGGCAACGATGTGATCTGGATGGCGACCGAGGCCGGTGTATCGCGCACCGTGCTGGGGGTAAGTCCATGGTCCACCGTGACCTTGATGGGCGAGAGCTCCACCGGCGTATTCGGCTTAATGCTGGAGCCGGACGGCCACGGTGGCGAACGCCTGTGGGTTGGCGCAAAAGGGGATGGGCTGGCGTTGTACGAACAAGGGCGCTGGCACAACTTCAGTGCCACCGACGGCACGTTGCCCGAGCCCAGCGTCACCACCATCGTGGCCGCGCGTGGCAAGGCGAGCGGTCACCAGCGTTGGGTGGGCCTGCGTGGCGGCGATCTGCTGCTGATGCAGGATGACAACAGCTTCGAGCCACAGGACGGTCCGTGGCTCAAGGTGAGCAGCCAGGCGATTCCCGACGTGCTGGAGCGGACCTTCGACGGCAAGGAGGAGCTGTGGGTGGCCGCGCGCCAGGGCGGCGTGTATCGCCGCCGCGACGGCCAATGGACGGCGTTCGCGCCGCCGGGCGTTGTCGGCGAGTGGAGCGCGACCAAGCTGCAGGAGCAGATCGATGCGGGCGGGCGCTCGTGGCTATGGGCCACCACCAATCAGGGGCTCGCTCGCTTCGATGGCCAGACGTGGGCGTTGTTCGGCCACGCGGCCGGTTTGCGCGACTCCCTGCTGCTCGGACTCAGCCTGATTCCCGATGCACAAGGGCATCCGGTGTTGTGGATGGGCAGCGTGAGCGGCGGCGTCCAGCGTATGGATGTGAGCGACCCGAGGAACCCCCGCTTGCTGCCGGATACGTTGCCGCCGCCGCCGGACCCCACCGTTTACAGCGCCTTGCGCGATTCGCAGGGGCGCATCTACCTGTGTACCAACAACGGCGTGCAGCAGCTTACGCCGCTGGCCAGCGGCTATCGCTCGCGCGTGTTTACACGGCGCGATGGCATGGTGCATGACGAGTGCAATACCAACGCACAGATGATCGATGCGCATGATCGCTACTGGGCCGGCACGCTGGGCGGACTCACAGTCTACGATCCGCAGCGCGAAATTCGCGACACCCACGCCAAGCCGCTGCGCATTACGGGCACGCATGTGGACGGGCAGGCGGTCGACCCGGGTGTGGCCGGCCTTGAGGTGAGTGCAGGTACCAAGACCATCGAAATCCAGTTTGCGTTGTTGTCCTGGTATCAGGAGAGCGAGTCGCGCTTTCGCACACGTCTTATCGGCCTGGAGGACACGCCGGGCAATTGGACCACGCAGGATTCACGAACCTACAGCAGTTTGTCGCCGGGTTCCTATCGTCTGCGCATCGAGGCGATGGATGAACTGGGCAATGTCAGCGTGCCCGTGGAGTTGCCCATTTTGGTGGCTGCGCATTGGTGGCAGCAACCCTGGGTTACCGCCGCGGGTGGCTTGGTGATCCTGCTGCTGGCGTACGGCGCCACGCAGTGGCGCACCCGCGCGTTGCAATCGCACCGGCGCGCGCTGGAGTACCGCGTGGCCGAACGTACGGCGGCGTTGGATGCTGCCAATGCGCGGCTGCTGGAGCTGTCCTATTGCGACGAGTTGACGGGGCTCGCCAATCGGCGCCGCCTGTTGGAGCGATTGGAGCAGTTTCCGGAGGAGACCACGCCCAGCGCGCAGCACGCTTTGCTTCTGATCGATGTGGACCATTTCAAGAACTACAACGATCGCTTCGGTCACTTGATGGGTGATGAGGCCTTGCGCCAGGTGGCGGCTGCCATGCAGCGATGTGTTCCTGCCGACGCGGTACTGGCTCGCTACGGCGGTGAGGAGTTCGCCTGCCTGCTACCCAACGTCAGCGTGGGGCGCGCTGCTGCGCTGGCCGAGCGTGTGCGCAGCACGGTCGCCGGTCTGCCATCCATCATCGGTGGCACAGCGGGCGTTGCTCCCATCACCATAAGTATCGGCGTGGCTTGTGGCTGCATCGCCAATACCGCGGATGCCGACCGGTTGCTGCGCGATGCCGATATCGCGCTGTACCAAGCCAAGCGAGAAGGGCGAAATCGCGTGCAGGTATGGCAGGCGAATGGTGTGCCATCAGCGGCGCCGAACACCGATGACGCAAAGGCCTAGCTTGTGCGAGGGCCGCGCTAGGCCGCGTTGCCGGTGGGCGTTACGTCATCGGTTTGCGTCGCACCCGATGCTTGGATCAGTCCATGTCGAATGGCGTAGCGGCAAAGCTCCGCGTTGCTGGACAGCGATAGCTTTTTCATCACGGATGTCTTTTGCGTACTCACCGTTTTACGGCTGCGCCCGATTCGATCGGCAATCTCCGTTACCGAAAGGCCTTCGGCAAACATGCGCAAGACTTCGCTTTCGCGCTTGGTGAGACGCACGTCGCTTGCATCGCCTTGCTCCTGGGTACCCGTAGCGGCCAACAGGGCGTTGATTTTTTCCGAAAGAAAACGCTTTCCACCATGGGCCTGCGCAATCGCCGTAGGCAATAGCGCAAAGTCATCGGTTTTGCTGACCAGTGCGTCCACGCCCAGGCCGAGCAGATGTTGAAACGTATTGGCGTGCTCCAGCCCGGTGAGAACGACAACGCGCACCCGGGGAAACCGGCGGCGTAACAAGCTCAATAGCGTTATGCCATCGCCGTACTGGCCGCCGGGCATGGCGTAGTCGGTAACCACCACGTCTACCGCCTGGCGTTGCAGCAAGGCGATCAGTTCGGTGGAGTTGCTCGCTTCGCCGACCAGTTTAAGGTCGCGATGGCGGGAGACGATGTGTTCCAGGCCTGCCAGCAGGGCCGGGTGATCATCGGCGATTGCTACCAGGATGGTCATGAGTATCCCGCCGCTGTGGCTAAATGGAACTGGCTATTTACATAAGAAAATCGCAAGTCGAATATAGCACCTGTACGGCTTATGCCGTCCTTGGGGTGTCCGTCATGGAAGTTTCGCGGGTTCGCGTCGTGGTTGCCGATGACCATCCGGTCATTCGCATGGGCATTGAATCTGCCCTGGGCGAGGTGCCGACGCTGACGCATATCGGATCGGCGCAGAACTCCACCGAATTGGTCGCCCTGTTGGATCAGCAGCCCTGCCAAGTGCTCATCACCGATTACGCGATGCCCGGCGGCGACTATGGTGATGGCCTGGAGCTGGTGGATTTTCTGCGGCAGCGCTACCCATCGTTGGCCATCGTGGTGATGACCGGCATCGAAATGCCTTCGCTCATCCGCATGCTGATGGCCAAGGGCATTCATGCCATTGTGGGCAAGACCGATAGCCTTGCGCATGTGCCCATGGCGGTGCAGGCGGCGTATGTGGGGCGCAAGTACCTATCGCCATCGATCGCGGCCCTCGCGGAGGCAGATAAGGCAAACCAGGTATCGGCATCGTCGATTGCCAAGCTCTCGCCGCGTGAGCGCGAGGTGCTGGCCCTGTTTGTTGGCGGCGCCACCATCAGCGAAATTGCAGCAAGCCTGGAGCGAAGCAAGCAGACGGTAAGCACCCAGAAGATACGCGCCATGGCCAAGCTTGGCGTCAGCAACGATGCGGAGCTGTTTCGTTATGCCGAGGAGTTTGGCGGAACCCCGGGAGCCAGCCGCTGACGCCTAAGGATCGATTTACGCGGTGGCTCGGCGCTCATAGCGATCAACCAGATGCTGTAAGTCATCGCGCAAAGCCACCAGTTCTTGCTCCAAGCCCGCCAGGCCATCCTCGCGCAACTCTTCTTCCAGTTCCGAGCAACGCTGCGCGATGTCCAGCTCTCGCAACATCAGCAGCGCACCTTTGAAGGAGTGCACGGCATCGATCAACGTCCCCGTGTTGCCGTTGGCGAGGCTGGCGTCCATCGCGGCGATGTCTTCGCGGGCGCGCTGCAGGAAGGCATTTCGCACCTTGTCCGATAGCATGGGGGCCGCCGACGGCGTGCCGTTGCTTTCGCTGGGTGCGCTGGCCTGACCATGCTGGGGAATCCAGCGGCGTAGTGCATCGTCCAGTTGATCGCGCGATAGCGGCTTGAGCAGAAGCTCTGATAGCCCCGCTTCCTTGCATTGCAGCTGCTCGCTCGCCAGCGCCGATGCGGTGATGGCGAGAATGGGAATGTCGCGATCCTGCTGGCGCAGGGCATGAGCCAGCTCGTAACCGTTCGTCTCGGGCATGTTGAGGTCGGTGAGCACGGCCCGGTACACGCCAGGTTTCCATCGATCGAGTGCGATGGCGCCGTTCTCGGCCTCATCTACCGTATAGCCGAGCGATTCAAGTTGCTCGCGTAGCAGTTCGCGGTTGACGGGATGATCCTCAACCAACAGCACCTTGCCTGATTCCTGCTGCGCCGGCACGGGCACCGCGGTAGGTGTCGGTTTGGCGACGTCACCGCGAACGGCTTCCAGGAGTGCCTCGCCGGCGTAGCAGGAAACCTGTACCTCATCCCCCTCGTATCGGGGTGAGAGCGGCCCATCGGCTTTTGCGCGTACAACACGCGCCAAGTGGCCAACGCGCTGCTCATTGAGGATAGGCACCGGCAGGGTTTCGCCCCCGACGATCAGCAGTACCCAATCGTCCGGCATGTCGGGGGGAAGCTCCGCCCAACGGGCCGCCAAACTTACCTTGGCGCCCTTGAAACTGAGATAGCCGCCTAGCTCAGTGCGCCATTCCGGCGCCGACGCCAACACCGCCACGGCGAGGCCGTGCAGCGGAGCCTCTTCGCGTGCGGCACGGGTATGGACAACGGGTGTCAACGGTATATGCAGGCGAAACACGCTGCCCACGCCAAGCGTGCTGCGCAGATCCATGTGGCCGCCGAGCAAGTGGGCAAGCTGCTGACACAGCACCAAGCCGAGGCCGGTGCCGCCGTAGCGCTGGGCGATGCTCTGGTCGGCCTGGGAGAAAGGTTTGAACAGGCGGCGTTGTTGTTCGGGCGTAAGGCCAACGCCGGAGTCGAGTACTTCAAAGCGAACCCAGGTACGGTCATCCGGTGCGGCATCGTCGCGCACTACGTTGACCGAAATGCGTCCGGACTCGGTGAACTTCACGGCGTTGCTGAGCAGGTTGTTGAGAATCTGGCTGATGCGGTGCGCGTCGGAGACATAGGCACCGTCCAGCGTCGGCGCGATGTGGAAGTACAGCGACAAGCCCTTGCGTTGGGCCTGCGGGGCGAACAACAGGGCTGCCGCTTCAACGACCTGGCGTAGTTCGAACGGTGCGGGTGCAACGTCCATTTGCCCGGCTTCGATCTTGGAGAAATCCAGCACGTCGCTGATGATGCTTAGTAGCGCGGTGGCCGATTGCTGGATACGCTCCAGCCGGGCGTGTTGACCGGCATCGAGCGGGCTGTTTTCCAGTAGCTCAAGGTGGCCAAGGATGCCGTGCAGCGGCGTGCGTATCTCGTGGCTCATGCTTGCCACGAAGGTGGATTTGGCATGGCTGGCGGACTCCGCCGCCAGGCGGGCTTCCTCCGCCGATTGCCGCGCCTGTTCCAGGTGGTGTTCGAACTCCAGCTGGGCGGTGACATCGTGAAAGGTGCACAGCCACGCGGCATGCTCGCGATATCGGGCCGGCGTCGCCACTACTTTCAATTGCCGCAGGCTGCCGTTGGGCCAGCGCACCGAGAATGGCCACTCCTGGTCGAGCGCCCCCTGCGCGCCGCGAAGGCGTTCGATCAACAAGGCAAAAACGGCATGGGGTGGTGCGAAGTCACGGTCACCGATGACATCGTCCATGCGCTTGTTCTTGACGATGACGGACGGTGCGCTTGCGTCTACCAGGCACATGCCCACGGGCGACGCAGCGATGATGGTGCGGTTGAGCGCTTCGCTCTCGTACACCATGGCCGCCTCGGCAAGCGCGGGTTTCACTGAGCGGCGGTCAATGCGTAGAAGCAGCAACCACAAGCCGGCGATGCCCAGCGCCGCGGCGCCGATGATGCTTAGCAAATGCGTCGATTCGCTGGCCCATAGATCCTTGGTCGTATAGGGGTGGATCAGCAGCCAGTCGGTACCGGGGAGTGCGCCGATCACGGTGGACACGCCGGCCTCGTGCCACGACATGCGGCCGTTGGCGGCCAGTTGCGCGGCGTGATCATGAATGAACGAAGCGACCTGTTCGCGACGGGTGGGCGTGAGTGGTGCCCCGGTGGAAAACAGCGTATCGCCGTCGCGCGTAATAATGGCGAACGCGGCGGGGGCGACACGATCCAGCGTGGCGCTGAATTTGGTCAAGGGCTGAAAGAATACGCGGCGCAGGTATTCCTGTTGCCCGGAACGCAAGCCGACACTGGTGAACAGAGACATTTCACCGGTCAGCGGATTGCGCGCAAGGGTGTAGATCGTGCGGCCGCCGTGGGTGGAGATGGCGGTGGACGAGGCGCGCTGCTCGGCATCGATAGCCAGAAGGCGATTCATGACTTCATCACGCGAGTTCGCATGCAGCGTGCCGAAAAGCTGAGACTCCTCGGAGATGCCGCTGATGAGAAACACCGACTTCGTCGGGTCGTAGGCGAAGGCCAGTGTGTTGGGGTTCTCGATAAACAGCGTGGTCCAAGCGGCAAACAGCGAATGCTGCCGCGTCAGGCCCAAATATCGGGAGATATCTGATACCGGCAGCGTGGCGTCCGCGCGCTCGACGATCAGCCACGGGAGCGACTTGCTACCGCCCGCCGATACCGATAGCGAACGGCCGTTGGCGTTGAAGGACGCCAGCAGTGCCTCGCCATCCTGTCGAAGTCGTTCTTGCTGATCGGTCCACAACGCATCGCTGATATTGGCGATGGCCACATTGTTGTTGTCGGTCTGCCGAAGTTCCGCGCTTAGCGAGGACTGGCCAATGCGGAAGAGATCCCATTGTTCGGCGGCAAAATCTTTCATGGCCGAGACCACGCCAATGGCCGCCATGAGTACGATCAGTGCGGTGAGCAGACCTCCGCCGCCCCAAAGCGAACGGCGTTGATGTCGCCGCAACGCTTCCACACCCTCCCGGTCATCGACGGGAGGACGTTCGGCGTCCTGGCCGGAGGGGTATCGCTCGATCATGCTGACCTCGCGTTATGGCATAGGGCTGGCGTCGGCAGAATATCACCGAGGGCAGCGCGGAATGGTCTGAATTCGGCGTGCAGGTTCAGCCGTATCGCATACGCGCCTGGCGGGAGCACGGGGTGGCCCGGGCGCCCGCCAGGCCGCTGCTATGGCAGCGGCCGCGGTAAGCGCCAGGTTACGAGGAGGTGTTCTTGCCGAACAGCTCCAGCATGGAGGTGGTGGCCACCTTGGTGCCCACGGGAATGGCCTTGAGATCCACAATGAAGTTGGGGTTGTGGGCGGAGTAGGGCAGCATCTTGCCTTCCTTGCGTGCCTTGGCGAACACATCGGGGTCCGCCACGCCGACAATCAGGAAGGTGAACGGAACGTCCTTATTCGGCCCCAGGAGCAGGTGCACGTCCTCCGAGCCCGTGGCCGGAGGAAGGTTGGTCACGACGTTCTTGTCGCCCAGTAGCTGGCGCAAAGGCACTGCCAGGCGATTGGACAGCGCGTCGTCATTGATCAGGGGCGTGGAGCTGCCTTTCATGGTGATCACCGGCAACTGGTTTTCCGGCATGCCATAGGTACGCGCAACGCCATTACTGACGTTGCGAATGCCTGCAATCATCTGCTCGCGTACCTTGGGGTCGTACCAGCGAAGGTTGGCCTTGACCAGGGCGGTTTCCGGGATGACGTTGTTGTCCACACCGGCCTGGATCGAGCCTACCGTCAACACGGCGGTTTGCTGTGGTTCGATCACGCGGCTCACGATGGCCTGGTATTCCACCACGGCGTACGCAGCCATCAGTACGGGATCTTTGGTGAGCTGCGGCATGGAGCCGTGTCCACCGACGCCCTTGAAGAGGATGTCGATCTGGTCGGTGCCCGCCATCTTTGGACCACCCGAACTCACCACCATGCCGAGTGGGCCGGGCGCGGTGTGCATACCAATGAAGTAGTCCGGCTTGGGTAGCCCGTACTTGGTCCACAGCCCATCATTCACCATCGCCTGCGCGCCTTCGATCAGCTCCTCGGCTGGCTGGGCCACCAGGATCAGCGTGCCGCTCCATTCCTTTTTCATGGAGACCATGGCTTTGGCCATGCCGAGCATCCAGGTGACATGGGCGTCGTGACCACACATATGCGCCACCGGCGATTCCGTGCCATCGGCACGCAGTACGCGCTCCTTGCTGGCGTAGGGCAGCCCGGTGGCTTCCTCCACGGCATTGGCGTCCATATCCGCGCGATACATCACGATGGGGCCGGCACCGTTCTTCAGTACCGCGACCACGCCGGTCTTGCCAATACCGGTCTTGACGTCGAAACCGAGATCCTTGAGCTCCTTCGCCACGATGGCAGCGGTGCGCTTCTCCATGAAGCCCAGCTCGGGATGCTGATGAATATCCTTGAAGATCGCGGTCAATCGAGCGGTATCGCCGTCGATTTCCTTGTTGGCCTCCTGCATGAGCGGAGGCGGCACATGCGATTGCTGCGCCCAGAGCGGCGAAACCGTAAGCGTAGCGATAAGCGCAAGAGCAAGTGCGTGGCGTGACATGGTGGAGCTCCTTCAGTGTTGCCGGCAAAGGATCAACTCATGCTGGACATGAGCGTGCGTGAGGCCAACCAAGTATTACGGGAGCAAGTGCAAGGAATTGTCTGCACAACAGTACTCCATAAACGTTCTGTGCCTACATCCTTGCTTGGAACATGCCACGGCTTCGTCTTCAAGCGACGCAAACTTCCCTCGCTGTGTCGCGCTGGCAAATCGCAAGCTTTGCCTCAGTTTGGCGAGATGGTTCATTCAAATAGGAACTTCTCGCGCTGCATCGTTGATGCGGGCTGCCGCGCCGATTTGGTCCTGGACCTACGTGTCTATCGCGGTACCTGTCTTTCAAGTGAGGTAATTGCCCACGCGCCTAATCAGAGAATTCTCATGGAGCTGCCAGTGGTAGGCCCATAAGCTCATGCCACCTCATTCCGTCCCCTTCGGGAGGGCGCCCTCTTGAAGCGCTCATGAACTCAATGGCTGTCATACGTGAACGGCTATTTGTCGGGTTGCTCGGCGCAGGCCTGGCGAGTCGCTGCTTATCGCCTGCGCGATATGTCCTAGCGTTCCTGGCCTTCTGCCTGCCGCTGGCCTGGGTGCACGCGACACCTGCAGAAGGTTTGTCGCTGGAGCCGCAGGAACTTGCCTGGATTGAGGCCCATCCGGTAGTCAAGGTGGGCGTTTTTGCGGGTGACAATTTACCGGTGGAATCTTGGGTGGCCGGGCGCGCCGAGGGAATGGGCGTGGACTACGCGCGCCTCCTCGCCCGGCGACTGGGCGTGCAACTGGAATTTCTTCCTTACGCCCCGGGTAGCTATGAATCGTCGACGAGTTCCGACGAAACCTTGCCCTTCGACCTGCTGTTAGGCGAGCCCATCACAGCCGACGGCTCCCGGCGGTTCAACTACCTCAAGCCGCTGATCGATGGTCCACCGACCATGGTGACCCGCAAGGACGCCAACACCATTCGCTATGAAAGCGATCTTGCGCACATGCGCCTGGTCGTCGAGCGCAATTTTCCTTCGTTGGCCGCCGAGATCGGTGCTCGCCTGCCGGAAGCGACCTTGCTGTTCGCCAACGATGGTCAGCAGGCGCTGGACATGCTCGTGTCCGGTCGAGCGGATGTCTACATCGGGGGTACGCCTGAACGTACCCAAGTTCTGGTGAGTCGACGCAAGGTCGACGATGTAAGCATTATCTCCCCGTTGAATTTCAGCTCCACACAGATCGCGCCGGCTGTACCAAGGGAGCGTGCGTTGCTGTGGCAACTGTTGCGCAAGGCCGAGGCGGATATCTCCGCGAGCGAACTGGCCCAGCTGCGTGCCAATTGGGGTGTGGATGACACGCCGGCTGGCGGTTCCGCCACCCTTCCTGGCCTGAGTGCGGAGGAAACGGACTGGCTGCACCACTTGAAGCCATTGCGGCTTGGTTACGAAGTCAACCGATATCCCTATACGTTTGCCAATAGCAATGGCGAGTTCGATGGCCTGGCTCAGGACTACATCGAACTGATCAGCAAGCGACTCGGTGTGGGTATACGGCCCGTTCCCGCGCGTGACTGGCAAGAGCTGATCCGCATGGTGCAAGCGGGGGAGGTGGATATGGTCGCCGCGGCCATGCCGGATGACTTCCTCGATAGCGGCATGCTCTTTACCCGGCCTTATGAACATTTTCCCGAAGTGATCGTAACGCGCTTGGGCGCGCCACCTGCTGTGCGTTTGGAAGATCTGGCCGATCGATCCGTAGCGCTTCGCGAGGGGCCGGGTCACCTGCCACTTTTCCGTCGACTGCTATCGCGCAGCCGTCTTTTCCCCATGGCGAGCAACGAAGATGGTTTGGCCGCCGTCGCCACGGGTAAGGCGGATGCGTACATCGGTACCCTGCCTGCGGTGGATCCGTTGATCCGTGAACGCTTTGGCAATCTTCAGGCGGCCGGGAAGACGGGTACAGATGAAGGCCTCGCGATCGGTGTCGCGCAGGAGTACGCACCCCTGGTTCCGCTGATCAATCGCATGCTCGTCGGCATGACCGACCGGCAGCGCGAAGAGATGCGCAACCGTTGGCTGCGTATCGCTTATCTCTATGGCGTGCCATGGGCGTGGGTGCTGATGGGATCGTTGGTGGCTACGCTGGCCGTTGCGGTCGTCGTGTACTTCTATACGCGCTTGCGCCGACTGATGCGGGCAAAGCTGCTTACCGAGCAAGAGCTAGCCGATCAATTGCTCTTTCAGCAGGAGCTGCTGGAGGTGATGCCGCATCCCGTGTTCGTCAAGGACCCCGATGGACGGTACATCGCGGTCAATCGAGCCTATGAGGCGATGCATAACTGCACGCGCGCTAATCTGATTGGCCGCACGGCGGCCGAGGCCGGCCACCTTTCGGCGACCGAGGCCCTTTGGGCGCAGGACCTCGACGCCAAGCTGATGGAGCAAGGCGGCGAGATCTCGCTGCTGTTGGATAGCGCGCCACGGGGAGAGGGTGAGTCGTCGTCGCAGGCCATGCTGTTGTGGTCGCGTTGCTTGATCGATACCCGTCAGCAGGTGATCGGCCAGCTTGGCACGATGGTGGATGTTACGAATCTGCGCGATGCCAAGGCAGCCGCGGAGGCCGCCGTCACTGCCAAGGGGGCCTTCCTGGCTACCATGAGCCACGAGATACGCACTCCCATGGCTGGCGTGCTTGGCCTGATCGAACTGATGGCGCTAACCACCTCCGATCTGGAGCAGCGACGGATGCTCGTCATGGCCAAGGATTCGGCAAGCGCACTGCTGCAGATTCTGGATGACATCCTGGACGTGTCTCGCATCGAGTCCGGCAAGCTGGTGCTCGATGTGCAGCCGTTCGACCTACGCGCACTGGTTGATGGGGTGGTTGGCGTATTCACGGCAGTGGCTCGCCAAAAGGGCCTTAGGTTGTACGCCACGCTCGACCAGCGGCTGGCCGGCGAGTATCGGGGCGACGCCGGTCGCGTTCGCCAGATCATCACCAATCTGTTGAGTAATGCACTCAAGTTCACCGAGCGCGGTCACGTGGAGCTGCGCGTGGATGTGCAAGGCGACCTGCTGAATGAACAGCGCCTGCGCATTGCTGTGTCCGATACGGGCATCGGCATTGCGGAAGAGCAGCTGGCGCTTCTATTTCAGCCCTTTACGCAGGCCGAGGTATCCACGGTAAGGCGCTATGGCGGCACCGGGCTCGGTCTGACCATTTCGCGCCAGCTCGCGCGACAAATGAATGGCGACATTCGTCTGATCAGCGCGGAGGGCTTGGGCACACAGGCCAGCTTTGAAGTGACATTCGGCGTGGAGAGCAATCTCACCATTCAGCCGCTTCTGGAAGGGCGCGGGGCGGTGATCCATACGCACGATGCACTACTGGAACGTAGCTTGGCTCATGCACTGGCCGCGTTGGGAATGACTCCCGTAGGGGGCGCGCGCGATGGCGCCGCCTCGCCGATGCTCGGTGGCTGCGACATCGTGTTCATGGATGCAAGGGCGACCTCAGAATCTGCAGTGCCCCCCCATGTTCCCGTGGTGCACTTGAGCGAGATACCCGATCCGCGAGGGTTCTATCGCGAGGAAGGCTTGCTCATGCTCAGCGGGTATCCCCTCATGTGGCACGCGGTCCAGGATGCCTGTCATGCGGCGCTGGGGGGCGAGGCACCTGCGGTAGAAAATGTGGCTAACGTAGCCGCAAGCCGGCGAAAGTCACGAGTGCTGGTGGCGGAGGATCACCCGATCAATCGGGCCGTGATTGCCCATCAGCTCGAGCGCCTTGGCTACGAGCACAAAGTGGTGGAGAACGGCCAACAGGTGCTTCAGGTCTTGGCGCACGAGCGCTTCGACATTTTGCTCACCGATTGCCACATGCCCGTGATGGATGGCTACGTTTTGACGCAGCGAATCCGGGATATTGAGCGTGACATCGGCGTGCACCTGCCCATCATTGCCCTGTCGGCCAGCGTGCAGCGCGAACAGGTGCAGCGCTGCTACGACGCAGGCATGGACGATTTCATCGCCAAGCCCGTGCCCCTGGACGCGCTGGAAGCCACCCTGGCCCGCCATCTGGAGAAGCCCCGTGAGGCAGTGGCGTTCTAAGGAAAACTTTCTGAACCGGGCTGTTGTCGCCACGATCTAAGCGGGGCTACGCCATGCTGCCCGATGCTGGGCTGCAAATGTCCACGGAGGCACCCCGCGGCAACCGCGCGTGAAGGCGGTGCCGTCAATGGGCGACCGCGCTGGCGCGCGATCAGGGAGAGGCAGGGGGCGCGGGTGGCGCGGGCGGATTGTTCGGCGGCGTGGTTGTTGCGGGTGCCGGCGCCGGCGTGGGCAATACCAGGCTCGGGTTGGACTGCATCGATTCCAGTGCGCGGATCTGCTGCTTCACCGCATCGAGCTGGCTGGTGGTGGTCTGCAGGTCAGCCGTGAGTGCGGCAGCTTGCTGGCGCGCCTGCTGTTGCTGCTCGGCCACTTGCGCAGCCTGCTGCTGCTGGTTGGTGGCGTCTTGCTGCAGTGTGCGCAAGCGGCGCTCGTTCTGGGCGATCATGCGCTCGGCGTACTTTTTGCCGGCATCCAGGCGCATGGTGTCGATCTCTACCTCGCCCAGCGACTGCGTCTGAGTGACGAAGGTGCGATACAGCCCCTCGGCTTGTTCGAAGGAGTCGGTCTGGATGACGCGCCAGAATTCCTTGCCATGGAACAGCACGACGTAATAGCTCAGTGTTTCCGGTCGGAACAGCAGGCTGGCGCCGTAGGTGCTGTTGTAGGTGGTGCGCACTTCGGTCAGCTGGTGCGAATCGATCAGCTGGCGCAGGTTATCCACCGTGCTCGCCGGCACCTTGTTCTCGGGCGCAGGGGCCGCTTGCGGCGCGGGCTGAGGCGCAGGCGCCTGGGCGCTGCTGGTGGTCGGTGCGCTGGCGCAGGCCGAAGTGGCCATAAGCACCAAGGAACCGATCGCAAACAGCACTCGTCGTTGGCTCGCGTGGCGAGTCATGGCCTTCATCCCGTCTTCCCCTCGGTTTTGCCCGGTACCGTAACCCGTCGCGACGCGATGGTTACGCGCTTGCCGGGACATCCGGCACAGTCTAAGGGTCTGTTCCCGGGGGTCAAGAGGCGTCTGTCGCAGTGTCTAGTAGACCAGCTGTACGCCACGGCATTGCAGGGAGTGCAGCGTGACCGTGCTTACCCCCAACTGGACGCCCAGCGTGTTGTTCAGCAGGGGAGTGAGGATCTGTGTGCCGATCTGGTTCAGGGGCCCCTGCAGGGCCTGTACCACGAACGCGAGCAGGGCGATCACGCTGTTGGGGGTGCCCCCCGTGGACGTACCGTTCATGGCGGTCTGGATCACGTTGATACAGGGCGCGGAGCCGAGCAGGCCCAGCGTGCACGTGGTCTGGTTAAGGATGTTGCCCAGCAGGTTGGTCACGCTGCTCAGCAAACCCCCGGTGTTGTTGAGCAGGCCGACCACATTGAGGGTAAGGGCGCTGCTCAGCAGGCCACCGGTCTGGGTGCCCACCTGGTTCAGGAAAGTCTGCAGGCCCGACGTGGTGGACGACAGCTGATTGAGCGCCGCGGTCAGCTGGCCCGCGTTGCCCCCGGTTGTGCCGGCGCTGGCGTTGTTGTTCCACAGGTCATTGGCCAGTGAGCCCACGATGTTGCTGCTATTGCTGGTGCCACCCTGGGTCACCAACACCGCCGTGAGGGCATTGAACAGGTTGCTGACCGTAGTGCCAATGGCGAGCGGGGTACCGTTGGCAGGGACGTTCTGCGTCTGCCCTGGGGAGAACGTCGCCGAGCCGCTGGCCGGCAATGCCCCAATCACGAAGTTGCTGTTGACGTTGGCGACCGTGACGCCTGACGCCTGGATCAGCAGCAACTGATGCGGCGTGCTGGAGCCGGGAATCTGATCACAGGTGCCTTGGGTGGAGAAGGCGCTGGCCTTGGTGAAATTGCCCACGCAGGTTTTGAGCACGGAGGAATTCACCGCAATCGTGGCCTGCCAGTTGCCGCTGCTGTCCTTGGTGGTGCACAGGCCGGTGAGCGTGGCCTGGGCGTTGACCAAATCGAGGGCAATGGGGATGTCCACCTTGATGGTGGTCTTGGCCAGCGCGCTGAGCAAGGTGCCGATCAGCGGGATACTGTTGGTGGAGATCTGCGGGTAGACAAAGGCGCGTATCTGGGAGGTGGACGCCGTGGTGCCCACGCCGCCCACGCCGATGGCGGGTGGCTCGATGACGCTGGCTGCCGCGGTGACGTTGACGGGCGGAAGCGAGATTGACGTATACGGCACGCTGACCGCGTGGTTACCCGTGCCCACCCCGATCGCCGTGGCGATCACCTGCAGCGCATTGACCTTGGCATTGAGCGCGGTCTGCGCGGCGCTATCCGGCGCCACGATCTGCGCGAACAAGCCACCGGGCGCACTGCTTGTCGAGCCCAGCGTAACCGTGCCGGGCGCGGTTCCCAGCGAGGTGGTGATGGCGTTTACCAGGCTGGCGTTGGCGCTCAGCAGTTGCTGCTGGCCGGCGGCATTCACAGTAGCGTTGAGCACGTCGATCAGTGCGTGCGCATTCAACGAGGAAGCAAGCAGCTGATTGAGCCCGCCAACGGTGATATTGGTCGGTACGGATACGCCTAGCTGGTTAAGCAAGCCGGAAGGCGTGATGGTCGCCGTAGCCAGGCCGTTGTAACCCACCAGACTGGCGCTGGGTATGTTGATGCCGATGCCTGCCAGCAACTGCCCCAATGGGGCCGCGCCGCTGAAGTTAACCAAGGTGCTGCCCACGGAGAATACGGCGACCGGTTGCAAGCCCATGGCGACGGCTTCGGCGTTTACCGTCGGCAATGCACCGGAGCCGAAGATCGGCAACACGGGGCGTGAGGCCACTACCTTGACGGCGTTGGGCGTATTGCTCCCGGTGGTGGCCGCGAAGTGATCGGTGATGCCGCTGTTGGCCACCGGGTCCCAGGTGCCGCAGTTGATGGCCAGCGTCCCGGTGAATCGATTTTCGGTGGTGGCGTTGCCGCGTGCGGCGCTGTTGTCGGTGTTGCCGCTGTTACAGGCGGACAACTGTTGCGCCCCGGCCAGCGCGGCGAGATCGGCCACCTTTTGCGTATCGCGTTTGGCCCAGTACAGATAGCCCACTTCGACCAGCCCCAGCATGGCAGCCAGCGCAATCATCATCAGCATCAGCGATATGGCGGTGGCGCCGCGCTGCGATAGGGCGTGTCGTGGTACGGGCGAGGGCGCGCGCATGGCGTCACTGACCTCCGGTGCCGGATTTGCTGCTCGGCACGGTGGTGTCGAAGAACACCGGAATCGGGTGTTCGAAACTCTTCAGATAGCGCACGTAGCTGGCGGAGGCTTCTTGCCCGGGAATGGGCAGCAGCTTGCCGGCCTGAGTACCGTCGGCCTGCATGGCCAACAGCATGCGCGTGGTGCTACCGATAGCGGTGGATGGCGCTGCGGCGCTCTCGGCGGTCGGCGCGGCGACGGCGGGTACAGGCGCTTCGGGCGCGGCGGTGACCGCCGTCGATGGCGTGGGGGCCGTGGGCGCCAGCATCTGTCCGGTGAGCGGCGCTTGTTGGGCCTGGGCAACCATGGCTACGCCAGATAGGCAGAGGGCCAACACGTACTTGTCGCGCAAGGGAAAACGGATCATGGCCGGGCCTCATAGGGAGTGGCGTCGGAAGTGAAGCGCTGCAGCATGCTGGCGGGGACGTCGCTGGGGCGCGTGACGTTGGTGCTTGCTGCCGTAGCGCTGGGCTTGCCTCCGCTGGCGGGAATCGCGCTGAGCGGCTTGCGCAACGCGAGCTGCGTGGCGAGCCGGCGCACGCTGGCGCGACTGGTGTCGGACAACTCCCCGCGTTGCATGATCGCGTCTGCCCGGCTGCTGTCGCCACTGAGCAGGGCCCATAGCGCGAGGTTGGCGATCACCTTGGGATTGGTGGGGTCCAGCTCCGCCGCCATGGCGAGCGGATCCTTGGCTGCGTCGAGCTGCCCCGCATTCAAGCGGGCATAGCCAAGGTCGCTGAGATAGTTCGCATTGACCGGTTCGAGCGTGGTGGCTTTCTGCAACGCCTGTTCTGCTGCGGCGGTGTTGCCCTGTTGGGCATCGACCAAGCCCAGCCCATGCCACGCGGCGGCGGCATCCCCGCCGCTGAGCAGGCCGCGATAGAGCGTGCGAGCCGCGTCCAACTGGCCCGTCTGACGCAGCGCATCGGCCTGCAACCGGCGAAGTTCTGGCGTATCGCCGAAGCGCTGGCGGTACGCGTCGATGTGCGCCAGCGAGGCGTAGTAGGCGCCTTGCTGCTGCATGGTGCGAATCAGGTCCATGTAGACCGTGCGGTCATCGCGTGCCGAATTGCCAGGCCCGACCAGCGAAGGCGTCACGGCATGATTGGGGTAGCCGCCCAGGGTCTTGCCGCAGCCGTTGAGCCCCGCGAGGGCTGTCAGCGCCAGCACGCAAGGGAGAAGACGGAAAGGTCGAACGGTCATCGTCAGTGTCCCCGGAACTTGGTCATGGAGTCGATCAGCGAAATGATCGCCGGACCGGACAGCACCAGCATCAACGCAGGCAACAAGGTAAGCATCATCACTACGGTCATCTTCACGGATAGTTTTCCGCTCTGTTCTTTCATGTAGAGCTTGCGCTGCTCGCGCATGCGATCGACGAACTGACGCAGCGGCTCCTGCACCGCGCCGCCGTGCTCGTGCACTTGCACGATGATCTGCACCAGTCCACGCATGTTGTCGTTATCGAATTCGCACAAGCGATGCAGCGATTGCTGGCGCGTACGTCCACGCGCATAGCTGACGTTGGCCTCGCGCAACTCGCGCGCCAGGATCGGCAGCGCCTCGCGGAAGCGATCGCCCACCATCTGCATGCTCTGGTCGACGCTGAAGCCCACGCCTTGCAGCAGGCGTAGCAGATCGACCAGCAGCGGCAGTTCGTCGTCCACGCGTTTGCGCAGCCGGCTTGCCATCACCCCCAGCACGAGCTTGGGGGCGATCAGGCCAAAGGCCAGCGCGCCTATCACCACCAGCAGAAGGTCGAATCCATTGTGGGGCGCAAACCACAGCAGTGCGGGAATGGGCGTGAGCGCGGCGAGCGCAATGCGCAGGCCAAGAAATACCGCGCGACCCTGCGGCGTATTGCGATGGATTTGCGCGAGCAGAAGCCGGTCTTCCGGTGTGATCAATGCCTGCCCGAGGCGCCCACTTTCGAAGCGTTCGCCCAGGGCCCTAAGCCAGGGAATGGCGTGCTGCCACCAGTGGACGCCGCTGCTGTCCTCCGGCGTCGGCGCCACGACCACCGGTGGTCCGATCAGTGCCAGGTCGATCGCCTGCGATTCGCGTCGCTCCAGGCGATGGCGTCGCCACGCTTCACGCGCAAGCAAGCCCAGACCTGCCAGCAAGGCAAGCACGGCGCCCGCAATAATCCAATCGATGTCCACTACGCATCCCCCGTGTCACGATGCCGATGTGCGCCAAAATCGATGCATTCCCTCGGCTACAGTGACTTTGCCAATCGATAAAGCAGGAACCCCCCGACAAGCTCCAGGCACAGCGCGCCCAGCAGGAGCTTGTGCCCCAGCTCGGTGTGAAACATAGGCATGAAGAAGCCCGGGTCGGTCAAGGTCATGAAGGCCGACACGGCCACCGGTAGCAGCGCCAGTACCCAGGAGGACATGCGCGTTTCCGAAGTGATCGCCTTCAACTCCTGACGTGCGTGGCTATGGTCGCGCATGAAATCGCTCATGCGCTGCAGGATGTGGTCCGCGCGTCCGCCCACACGAATGCCGATGCCCAACACCGAATGCAGCAGCGCGAGTTCCTCCAGTGCATAGGGACGCGAAGCAGTGGCCAGCGCCTGATCGAGATCGACACCGGCATGCATGCCCTGCAAGGTACGATCAAGCACGCCACGTAGCGGCATGCTTACCGACTTGGCGGTGCTCTGGAAGGCCATCGGAAGGCTATTGCCCACGCTCGTCATACGGATCATGCCGTCCAGGAAATCGGGCAATTGCGCCAAAAGCAGGTGTTGCTGCTTTTCAACGCGACGCCGCAGCCATAGCCACAGCAGCGCCAGATACAGGCCAGCGAACAGTGGGAGTGCCCACGCACTGCCAATACGCCACCAGGCCAGCAGCACTAGCAGTACGCCCGGCACGGCCATCGCGATATAGAGGCGGGGATTGGCCGGCAAGGCGGCTTTCAATAGAAAGCCATCGGCGCGCTGGCGCCACGCGCGCTTGCGCGCGCCTGGCAGCGGCGGTGGCAGGCTGCGCGGTTCAGGGCCGCCGTGACTGACCAGGCGTGCCTCGATGCTCTCCAGGCTGCGTCGCTGCAATAGGCGCAAGCTACCACCGGACCACAACACCAGGGCGCCGGCGAGCAGCAGCAGGACGATGCTGAAGAGCGCCAGGATCTGGATCATGGTATGAACCCGCCGGCCTGCCGCAGCATTTGCCGGAACGGCTCGAGCTTGGCCGTATGTGGTTGCAGGCCCAGGCTGAGCCAGCGATCCACATCCTTGCCGTCGCGATCCACGAATGGGTCGTGCCGATACATGTCCTGGGTGGTGATGATGTTGTCGCCCACGCCGGTGACTTCGGTGATGCACGTCACCACGCGGCGGCCGTTGCTCAGTCGGGCGATCTGAATGATGAAATCCACCGCGCTGGCGATCTGCCGCCGCAAGCTGGCTTCACTGCCCTGGAAACCGGCGAAGCCTGCCAGCATCTCAAGGCGGTAAAGAGCATCGCGCGGCGAGTTGGCGTGGATGGTGGACATCGAGCCGTCATGCCCGGTGTTCATGGCCTGCAGCATTTCCAATACTTCGGTGCCGCGCACCTCGCCCACCGCAATGCGGTCGGGGCGCATGCGCAGGCTGTTGCGTACGAGGTCGCGAATGCTGACCTGTCCGTCACCGTCAAAGCTGCCGAGGCGGCTTTCCAGGCGCACTACATGGGGATGGTTGAGGGCCAGTTCGGCGGTGTCTTCCACCGTGATGACGCGATCGCTGTGTGGAATGAAGCTGGCCAGCGCGTTGAGCATGGAGGTCTTGCCCGAGCTGGTGCCGCCGGAGACGATGATGTTGCATCGGCCAAGCACCATTGCTTCCAGCAGGGCGCGAATCGGGCGGTCGAAGGCACCCTTCTCGAGCAGTTCGTCGGGAGTAAAAGGGTCTTTGCGGAACTTGCGGATGGACACGCACGGGCCGTCCACCGACAGGGGTTCGATAATGGCGTTGAGGCGGCCGCCATTGGGCAGGCGCGCGTCCACCATCGGGTTGGTATCGTCCAGGCGGCGGCCGAGCGGCGCCAGGATGCGGCGCACGATGCGCAGCAGGTGATGGTTGTCGCTGAAGCGGATGTTCTCGGGTTTGAGGATGCCGCCCCGCGAAACATAGACGTGGTCGTAGCCGTTGATCAGGATGTCTTCGACCGCCGGATCGAGCAGCAGGTCGTCGAGTGGCCCGAAGCCGGTCAGCTCCTTTACCAGCGCGCTCGATACCTGTTGCATTTCCGCTTCGTTGACCGGAATGCGCCACTCCTGCACGAAGCTGGCGGTTTCGGTCTCCACGTACTTGACCACCGTGTTGCGCGCCCATGAGGCCAGGTCGATGCGCTGGTCCTCGATGCGGTTGAGCAGGTACTCGTGCGCGGCGGAGAGCACATCCTGGAACTGCTGGGTGTGTTCAAAAGGGAGGTGCGCGGCATCCAATCGCGATGAAACGTCGGCGCGCCGCAGCGCGGCTGCCAATTGTGCCGCTGGCGAGTTCAGCGGTGTTTCCATAAGGATCCCCCAAGCCGTTGGGTCAACTGTTTCAAGGGCGATGCGGAAAGGGTGTGGTTCACGCGCAGGCGGAAACGTGCCATCAAGGGTGCAAGCGCGCGTACGTACGCATCCGTGGGTGCATTTTCATGCAGCAACGTTCCTTGATTGGCGCTGGTGCGAAGTGCGCGGGAGCGATCCGGCAAGGTGGCGAGTACGGCCTGGTGGAAGCGCTCGGCAATGCGCGCGGCGCTCAGCCCCGTATCTTCGTCGTAGCGATTCACCACCAATGAAACGCGCAGGTCGCGCGGGCCGGCTTGTTCGAGTTGCTTGAGGCAGCTGTCCAGCGAAACCATCGCACCGATGGTCTGGTCGGTCAGCAACCAGATCTCGTCCGCCATCTTCAATACGCTTTGCGCTGTCTGGTCAAGCTGGCGGTAATCCAGGTCGCAGAGCACCAGGTCGTACATGCACAGAAGACGATCGAGCAGCGGCACCACCTCGGCACCACCAAGGCTGGCGCCGTGCTCCTTGCCCGGGCCGAGTACGGCGGCGCCGCTGGCGTGGTGGGGCAGGGCAGTGCGTACCAGGGTGGCATCGATACGGCCAGCGTGACGCAGGGCGTCGTCCAGGTGGAAATCCGCGCGCAAGCCCATGTATAGGGCGATGTCGCCACGGGAATGCCCCAAGTCGAG